>DAXETV010000001.1:0-55899 GCA_051155775.1 Cyclobacteriaceae bacterium
AGCTATCCCCCATTGCTTTAATTGTACATGTTGCTATGAAAGCAACAAAATACAAAAAGCGTAGCACATGCTACGCTTAGACTTCTTTCCTTTTTACAACCTACGCCTAGTTAGGGAACATCCAGAACCACAGACCTATCCAAAAGCGATGAAGTCTCAGAAGGTGCACTGCAGCGGGCAAGTCCCGAAAAAGTAGGCAAAGAGGCAATTTTGGCACAAAACCGATAGTGCTTGTTGTGATCCGTTTTTATACTTTCCAGTTGGACGTTGAAAGTTCGGAAATGGGTTCGTAATGTTTCTGGTTGTTCGTGATAAGAGTTAAGCCGTTCGCTAGTGCGGTTCCAGCAATCAGTAGGTCTGCCGTACCAATTGTTATTCCTTTTTCTCTGAGTTCAGCGTAGATGTTCGCAGATGTTCGAAGGGAAGTAGTTGAAAGTTTCAATATCTCGCAGGTCGAGACAAACGCCTCAAATCCTTCAATTTGTTTGCTTGCTTTCTTAAAAGTTAGCCCAGACAGAATCTCGAAATAGGTGATCTCAGAAATTGTGATTTTGGGATGTTCGTTGAGGTAGAGCTCGAAATTTCTGGCTACTAGGTTGTTGCCTTTCAGGAAATATGAAAGGATGTCAGTGTCAATAAGCGATTGATTCAAAATTGCGGAATTCGGTCGTTATTGTCTTTTCTTGATTCATGGAGTTCGGTCGTTAATTCGTCCAACTCCAGTCCTTCAAAGATTCCACTAAATGACAAAGTAGATTTTTCGGTTGAAAACCGTGATTCTAAATCATTCAGATAAGAGTCAAGGTTCGGAAGTTTGTCATCCGAAAGTTTGTTGATCTTGTTTAGGATCGAATTTCTGAGCTTCTCCTTTGATGTCATACAGTAAAGTTAGAAAATTTCCGTCTTGAAGACAATGGATCACAACAACCCGGTATGCACACTACACTGGTGCATATATCGGTTGTGTTTATAGCTAATCTAGTAGACTTTTTAATTTCATCAAACTTTTAAACCACTGGATGTGTGTAAATACCGGTCGTACTGGTGTATGCATAACCATAATTTTACAGCACCTATCGGTCCTGGTGACACAATTTGTATGGCAGCGGCCCGGCGCCCCCGATGGAATGGCCTGTCTGAGCCCGAAATGGGTGGAGGGCCGGCAGGCGAGTAATGACAGCGGGATAAGGCGCCCATAAGGTTTTGAGTTGGTTAGTGGATTTGGCATGGCTTTCTGGATGTGCTTAGTCAAATCAATCACTTTCATGAATGGTGATCTTCAAAAGGCCGGTAAGTAATGTAAATACTTCAATATTTTCATCAGGGTGGAAAGCAACTACTTCAACAACACCACAAAACCCTTGTAAGACAACACCTCATCATCCAGGTAGCGGACGCTGGTGGTGTAATAGTATACGCCGGATGGGAGTTGCTGGCTCCCTTTGGTGCCGTCCCAGGCGGTCGATCCATCATTAGGCTTGAAGGTATCATTTTGAAAGACCTCTTTGCCATTTCTATCAACGATGATCATTCGCTCTACCTCCTGAATGTTGGGCTGCTCACCAAATACGGTAAAGAAGTCGTTTATACCATCACCATTGGGAGAGAAAGCATTGGGGATATTGAGGGTACGCACAGTATTGACCTCCACTCGAAATGAATCCCTGGCAATACATCCGGACTCTGAAAGCGCACTTAGAGCGATGGTTGTTGAGCGCGAAGGTGTAATAGTGATGACATCACAATCGCTTTCACAATCAATCAGCTCTGGGGGTTCCCAGCTGTAAGTGTCTATATCATCTGTGGCCAGGGTGGTTATTTCCAGGGACTCACCAAGATCAAGCTGAACATCATCACCAATATCAATGGTGAACAAAGGAGGGTTTACCAACTCCACAGATGCTTCTGCAGTACAGCCAAACCTGTCGGTAATAAAATAATGGTATACACCAGGGGGTAAGTTGTTAAGGTCACCCTGATTGAAATTTTCTTCTCCATTCACCCGTATGGAAAAGGGAGGATTGCCATTGAGCAGTTGCAGATCAATACTTCCGGTTTGGAAATCAGTGCAGCTCGGATCGGAAACATCAAAGGCTGCTTCCAGTTGGTTGTCATCGGCCACACCAAGATTCAAAGTAACGATACTGTCACAGCCAATAATATTTTTAAAGGTGTCGACATACACTCCGGGTATGGACAGGTCTTGTACACCAAATGGGAAGGTATTACCCTGGCATATTGTATCAAAAACGGTGACGAACTTAGGGATTACATTAACCACTTTTATGTTAGAATTTATCGGGCATTTAGGATTCAAGAGATTATTTTGAGTGTTTGCCAATAAATAGCGATAGTAATACATGCCGCTATTCAGGTTGTCAAACACGAAGGTGGGGTCATTTTCGCCGGGGAGGTCTGACCAGGTAGCCCCTCGGTTAAAGCTTTGTTGCCATTGCAGAAAGATGCTGTCCGTACCACTTCCAATAATGGTAGCGTTCAGGTCGATCGGGTTACCATCTTCACAGATATTTGCTACCTCAAATGGCAGTATCAATGCTTCCGGTCCGCAGGGCCTGAAAGTGATGTTGTCCAGCGCCAGGTCATTCCCCTGTCCTCCGGGCGCATTATTTCTTAAGGCCAGGGTAACGGCGTTTTGTCCGGGTCTGGTTGTGAATGTGAACCCATAAGTATTCCATTGTTCGTTTTCCGGAATCGGCCCCGTTTCAAATACCACCTCCCCATCAATAAGAAAAGATACGTTTGGCAGGATTTCATTTCTGCCGGCAAAGATAAGATTAATAACATCAGCTGAGAATTCATACAATATCTCTTCACATAAGCCGGTTATCCGCTCCTCATAAAAAAGTCCGGGCTCAATTGTTGCGTTAACCACCATCATATAACCCTGGGGGTCGCTGCTGTTATCCCCTATATCTATCCATGAGGATTCAGCAAAGCTGCCCCAGGCGGTGGTATTATTTGTGATGGTGTAGAAGCCGTCATTAGGCGGAGGATTAACCTGATAAATAAAACCCGGGGCAATGCCGGGGTCGGTGGGCAATACATTACTGGCACCACGTCCAAAATCACCTTCGGTGAAGATGTTCTCACCGAAGTTACCGGCACAGATTTGTGCACGTAATACACCGGATGAAATAATGGAAAAAATTAAAATAAGACATGATAACCGATTCAACACACTAAATAATAATAAATCTTTATCAAATTTACCTGCTAATCTTAATATGATATTGATTTTCAATTTGGTTTATTTAATAATATTTGATTTCAAAAAATATGATTATAAAACTTATCAATGAAAAACTCAATAAATCATTACTTTCGAAATTTTCCGACTGTTTGGATTGAGTTTCCATTATTATTTGGGCTTGCCTACGCTCAAAAAGCTCTTTTTGAAGGTAATCAACACACTAAATTTATAAGTGGATTAGCCAATGCAGATTATAAATACTTGACGGATGAATGGTTAGCGGGAATAACTGATCCCTTTCCTTTGTTTTCTTTCATACTTGAATACCAGTATAAGTTAATGGGTTTAAAATTGGGTGTACACGGATTTTTTTGGATACTTCTTTTTATTTACGCTGTAGCAGCATATTGGCTTGCCACAAAGCTGTTTGGATCAAAATCAAATAAGGGAAATAATTTGATCATTTTTACCGTGTTATGGTTTTTGGTGCATTCAATTGTGCTGAGGGAGTATTGGATTTTTCTTTTTCCTCCGGGTTTAGCTAAGCAATATCTTATAGGCAATTATTACCAGCCTTGTTGCTATGGAGTTTTTATCTTACTAGGCATAGCGCTATATCAGTATAGGAAGTTTGCCTTTTCCGCATTGTGCTTTTTTATAAGTGCTGTTTTTCACCCAATCTACCTTGTTTCATCAGTAATTTTAGTGTCTCTTATGATAATTCTTCCTGCTAATGAATATTTATGGAAAAGACGAATAGAGTTCTATGTAATTGCCATGACTCCACTAATGATATATGGAATTTGGAGCTATTTTTTGTTAACGAGTAAAGAATCTAGCATCATACAAGATGCCCATCAAATGCTTTCCCAGTTTAGGATATCACACCATACTGACCCATGGGAGTGGGATCCGATAAGCAGTAGCGGCTTTTTTATATCTGCTTTTTTAGCATCCTGGTTAGGAAGGAGGGAGTTTATCGGTCAACTTATATTTTATTCAACCATTCTTTCTCTTATTACCATCGCAGCGATGATGATATATTTCAACCCCACTTTTGCTATCGCTGCACCCTGGAGAATATCGGTTTTTATTGCACCATTGTCTTGGGTAGTTCTGTTGTTTTCTTTCTCAAATTGGATCTCTAAAAAAATGATATTCCAGAAATCTGTAAGGGTTAGGATTATACTTTTATTCTTATATATTGTTTTCGGTTTTTGGGGTCTAAAATCAATAATTAACAACTATGAAAAAAAAACTGAAGATAAACATTATAAAATATCCAGATATTTGGATGGATATCACAAGCCAGGAAATCAGTATTTGATTCCACCTGATGAAAGTAATATACGCCTTGAGGCAGGTGTTCCGGTTTATATAACCTGGAAATCTCATCCATCAAAAGACACAGAATTATTAGCATGGTTTGATAGAATAAAAAAGGCTGAAACGGTATACGATAGCAGTATTTATCATTCAAGACCTGTTTTAAAGCAATTATATAAGGAAGAAAATGTTTCACATATCATTTGGGCAGAGTATAATGGTGATTATCCTTTCAAGGAGGAGACAAAATTGCTGTATGAGGATGAATTCTATAGTCTATGGGAAATAAAATCTTTTGAATTAATGAATAACTAAAATCATTAAACCTATACTTCCTATAATTAAAATCTTTTACTGAAGACTTATCGGTTCTTCAAGCCAAATAAAGGCCTGAGTAGTATCGCCCGACGGATCATAAACTCATAAAGGATAAAACACCCTACAAATGTTCCAAGGGTTAAGATTGAAGCTTTGGTGAATAAATTCCATTCCATATTCTTCAAGTAGTAAGCAATGATGACGGTGATGGTCTGATGGAGGATGTAAAATGGATAAACCGCCTCATTGCAGTAGGCAAGCCATTTACTTTTTTTATTGAGACCTGTTGAAGCATAACCAAAAAGCACCAATATCCAGGACCATAGGCTGACCACCTTCAGCGCCGCTTCCGTAAAATGTCTGAGGTAACCATCTTCTACATAAAAGATCAAGCTTATCATCAACAGAAAAGTGATGATGCCAATGATCAGCGCGTTTCTTCTGATTTCCACTACCACCTTCCAGAATTCTTCCTGCACCGCTATCAATATAAACCCATAAAAGAAAAGGGTGAGACTGCTAATGAAGTTAAACCAGTCCCATAACAGGTTATGGGTAACTTCAAAAAATGGTTCCAATAAAGATTCAAAAAGATATAATGGGATGACCAGTAGGTAGATTGTGTAAGCATCCTTAGATAAAAGCGTTTTTAGCCAGCTCGCCAATTTATTGTCAGGATGATTTCTAAAGTAAATAAATAAAGGTGTGAGCAAAATGGAATACACCAGTAAATAGGGAAGAAACCATAAATGGTGCCAACTGAAATTTCCTTCCGGGTAAATGCCTTTAAACACTTCATTCGGCCAGAAACTTAAATAATCACCACTAAAATCGCCATCAACGATTCTCTCCACATAAACCTGCGGAGGAATGATGAGCAGCATGCCCACCACAAGCGGGATTCCTAACCGAAGGTTGCGCTCTTTTATAAATTGACCGGCAGAGCGGTAGGATAAAGCAAAGGAAGTACCCATACCTGAGATCACAAAAAGAATGGGTAAGCGCCATTGGTTCACAAACAGCATAGGCAACTGCAACCAATCATAGATCACGTTATTTTTGATGTGCCAGCTCCATGGGACAAAAAACATGCCCACATGATAGAGGATCAACAACAAAAACACGATCACTCTAAGCCAGTCCAAGTCGTAGCGTCTGATTTTTTTCACGATCAAATTATAATCATTTACTGGTCATATTTACGGTGTTAGATAGCCATCAGTGAGGGCCATGGGATGAAATGCAAAGGTTTTGGGATGGAGTGTAGTAGTATGTATATAAAAGCTATGGGTAACCCCGGGATAATTTTAGTCAAAAAGTCAACAGGATAGAAACACGTCGTGGATTAGAGTACTTCAACCCATCATTTCATTAAAAGCCTGCACGTTACTTCTGGAAACAGGGACATTGAAATCAAGATCCTCCAAAGTTAATTTATAGCCTTGCGCATTTCCAGATATTTTGGTGATACGATGCAGGTTTACCAGGTAGGCACGATGGGTTTTGATTATAAAATTATACCCTGACAATTGTTGGGCGGCACTCTGCAAGGTCATCCGCTTGATTAGCTTATATATTTCTCCTTTTTCTTTGATATAAAATTCCAGGTAGTTGCCATCGGATTTGACCAGCATCAAATTTTTTACAAAAAGGTGAAAGTCATCAGAGGCCTGATTGGTTTTGATGTTGATCCTGTTCTGTTCATTATTTTCTGAAATATTGCTTATGTGCAGTTGATTTGCTTTTTTGACATTTTTTCTGGTAAGATGGTCGTAGTTGAACCTGGTGAGTGTAAAAAATAAAATACTCCCCACCAGGTAGGCATTCCTCACCTCTTCTAACAGATACTGCAGGGAATGATTATTTGGGTTATCATAGATAAAATCCCGTATGAAATAGCCACCCAGTCCGATAAGTAAAAGCAAAATCGCCACAGATATTACTTCATGTCCAAGGGCCCAGTCATCTTCATTCACAAAAAGGTTAACCATGGTGAATAGCATATAATAGATAATAGCGGCATTGCCTGCATGTATGATACAGATGATCGCATAAGGGAAAAGATGTTCACTGGGTGTTCGTTCAAATGGTTCTATGAGATATTCAAAGAGGAATACCAGGAGTAGGATCAAAAAAGTATTCCTGAAAAGGATTTTGTTTTTATGAAAATAAGGATAGGGTTGCTTCAGAAAACTCATATCTCGATTAAAAATAATCAGCGCTATGAAAATGTAAATTTACCGGGAAAATTATAGGTACATATTCATATTGTAATGATTAATTCCTTGTAACTAACAAACACTGTGTATTTTTTGATACAGAATGCATGTAGCAGTAGGGGGGTTGATTTGAAAATTTTGAGGATTAAGAACCGTACTATTCGCACGTTTGTTCCATAGAATGGTTAATATTCATGATTGAAGCATGCATAAAACAATATATTGATATCGATAATCAATCATTAAAGCGTATTATCTCAAAATTCAGATACAGATATAATGAAAAGGGTGAGCATCTACTAAAAGTGGGTAACAGGAGTAGCGCGCTGTTCTTTATAAAATCCGGATACCTACAATTATTCAATAGTGCTGATGGAAAAGAGATCACTTTATGGGTTGGCACTTCCGGTCAATTTGTAACTTCAGTATCCAGTTTTGTATTTCAATCCGAGAATATATGGAATATCCAGTTTTTGACAGCCAGTGAAGTCCTGGTGATCAAAAGGAATGATCATTTTGAGCTGTGTGATAAAGAGCCTCGCTGATTAGCCTTTGATAATATTTTATTGGCCAGGTCATTTGAAATACGTGAAAGTAGAATGTTCGCCCATTTATACACCACCACCCAACAAAGATTTGAGAACCTGTTTATCACCAACCCTGAAATACACCTGAAACACTAAGCCGGCTAAGAAAAAAGGCAAACTCAATCACTTCTTGATATTTGTTTAGCATATCCTCAGTATGGCCAAAGACCTTTGCAGGAGTAACAAATTATAAGGGACACGAATACTTTACAAAAATTTGTATTTGGTAATGGAATTTTTTCTGTTTCAACGGGAATCATTTTGGTGTTTTTTGGAGCAAGCTTAGCCAGGATATTTGATGTGGGAAATACCTTGATCTTTAAACTACAGGGACTGGATTGCTACTGTTCGCAACTTTCGTGTTTTTGGAAGTTAGAAAAAAAAGGCCATTAAATGTGCTTTCAATCATTTTTTTGGATATGGTTTTGGGTGCTGGCTACCATCATAATTTTGATCGTCAAACCATTTGAACTATCTGTAATGGGCCTTGGGCTTCTGGGCATTGTTGGAGTAGTGGTTTTAACTTTTGCAATCCTTCAGGCCTATGCATTAATCAATTTAGACAACGTCACCGGGTAGGAGGATCGCAAGAGCTTAACTTTCCAAAAGACGTTAAGTGTACCTAAAAGTAAGGCCTGAAAGGTTATTTCAGGTGTTGGGAACTACCATCAGGTAGCCTCCAATATTGATCAATTAGAAACAATATCTGGTGATAAGCAGGGAATGGTACGAAGCTACAGCTTCAAAGATGATAAGTGGTCAGAAGAGTGCGTAGATTGGCGGGAAGAAGAACAATTCTCATTTGTGGTGAATACCAAAGCTAAGGATTATCCTTATCCATTCAGTTATCTTAAAGGTACACCTGGAGGGTGGAAGAGGTTGAGCCTGAAATGACCAGTATTCTTATGATTTTTGATTTCTCGTTTAAATGGATATATCAGGACTTATTGATTTATCCTTTTATGAAAATCATATGACTGCTACCATATAAACTCAGGTACTCACTTACTTTTCCATACTGTCGTTTATCTGACGTCTAATATGGAATCATTAATTCAACATTGAAGTATATTATTTAATAAACAAATAATTAACAATACCATGAGCACTCAAACAGTGGAAAAAATTATCAATCTTGAACTATTAGAAAAAGATCAGGCACCTGAAAAGTCCAAAACCATCCTGGAGAAAACTGAAAAGTCTATGGGTATGATACCTAATATGTATAAAGGTTTTGCAAATTCGCCGGCATTGTTCCAGGCTTATGCGGAGTCCTACAGGGCTTTCAGGGAAGATACTGGCTTTACGCCGCCAGAACAGGAAACAGTTTTTCTTACTGTAAGTGTTGTGAATGACTGCCACTATTGTAAATCAGCACACACATTTTTAGCTAAGAACGTATCTAAGCTGTCGGAAGATGTTTACAATGCGATATTGAATAGTTCCAGTATACCGGATACAAAGCTTGCAGCATTAAGTAAACTGACTAAAACGATTGTCGAGAAGAAAGGATGGTTAGATCGTTCAGATATTGAAGAATTTACGGCGGCCGGTTACAGCGAGAAAAATGTTATGGATGTGATTGCGGGTGTTGGAACCAAATTATTCAGTAACTACATGAACCATATCTTTCAAACGCCAATTGATGATATGTTCAAAGGATAATTGATGTTTGTCTAGTGATTTATAAACAGGGGCTTTAATAGCTCCTGTTTTTATTTTAATCCAAATTATACAACAGTATGATTGATATCAAGAAATCTTTTTTCCATATTTTTTGACCTTATGATAAGTATCACCGAAGGCATGCGAAACAGCTTCCTTCATTTCTTTAAATGCTCCTTCATTACACAAGCCCCGCAAATCCCATAAAAGCCATGCTTAATATGCCTGCAACGATAAGTGCTGCGGGTACACCTTTCATAGCCGGAGGTATATTGAGGGTTTCCATCTGTTCCCGCAGGCTGGAAAATAATAGAATAGCCAGGGTAAAACCGGCTGCATTAGCGACTGCAAAAACCACACTTTCCATCAAATTATATTCCTGTTGGATCACTAAGATTGCCACACCCAGTATAGCACAGTTGGTTGTAATCAAGGGTAGAAAAACACCCAGGCCCTGGTAAAGCTCAGGACTGACTTTTTTTAACACAATCTCTACCACCTGAACCAAAAAAGCAATCACCAGGATGTATGCAACCGTCTGAAGGTAAGTGATTTCAAATGGGATTAGGATAAGATTATAGATTAAGAAAGTAACAATAGTAGCTACCGTCATCACAAATAGTACTGCTCCACCCATGCCTAGAGCTGTTGAAGTGCTTTTGGATACACCCAGAAATGGACAAATGCCCAAAAATCTTGCAAGTACAATATTATTGATGAATATTGCCGATATGATGATGATCAGGTAATCCATAATTATGATGGTTTCATTTTACGCCATTCAAATACTGCGATAATTAAGCCCAGGGCAATAAAGGCACCTGGTGCAAGGATAAACATGATCATGCCATCCGCATCAATCAATTTAATGTTGAAAATGGATAAGTTGCCCAGCAGTTCCCGGGTTGCTCCCAGGATGGTTAGTGCAAAGGTAAACCCCAGGCCCATCCCCAATCCGTCTAACAGTGATTCTTTGGTAGTATGCCGTGAAGCAAAGGCTTCCGCACGACCCAATACCATACAGTTTACCACGATAAGTGGTATAAACAATCCCAGCTGTTCATGGAGGGAAGGTAGGTAGCCCGCCATTACCAGATCAACGATGGTAACAAATGAAGCAATGATCACGATGTAGGAAGGTATCCGGACTTTTGCTGGTATAAGGGTTCTCACCACCGATACCACCAGGTTGGACATAAACAATACAAAAAGCGTTGCTATCCCCATACCCAGTCCATTAAAGGCACTGGTGGTAACGCCCAGCACAGGGCATAACCCCAGTAAAAGTACAAATACCGGATTTTCCTTAATCAATCCTTTCAGAAAAGTCTCTTTGGCATTCATGGTGTTGTACTTTTATGTTTATTGTAAGCATCCACGGCCAACATTACGGCCTCAGCATAAGCCCGTGAGGATATCGTTGCCCCGGAGATGGCATCAACCGAACCGCCATCCTTTTTTACCTTGAGGTCAACCTTACTGGGATCGATATCGATAAACTGACTGGCAAATTTATCGCCACTCATCTTTGATCCTAGTCCCGGGGTTTCTTTGTGTTCTACCACTGAAACCTGGTTTATGGTGCCTTCAGGTGACATGCCCACCATCACGGTGATCCTGCCGCTATAACCTTTATCGGAAAACGATTTAATGGCTATCCCAACGGACTCACCAGCCTGACTGGCCGGATAAAAAACCAGAGAATCTTCATCATCCAAACCATATTTGTATTGATCTGCAAGAACATCATTCCCGAAAGCTGGTAGCACTGTTTTGATGGCTCTTAATTGTTTTTGTATTCTGGCCTCTTCTATTGGCCCCTCAGTGACTTTGTAGATAAAACCCAGAGCTGTTGCTGCTACAGCCGTTACGATCACCAGGGTTAAAACCATATTTATGAAATTGGATTCTTTATTTGCCATACTTACTTAGCGCCGAAGCGTCTTGGTTTTATGTGTCGGTTGATTAACGGTACGAATCCATTCATTATCAAAATACCAAATGACACCCCTTCCGGATAGGAGCCAAAAAGCCTAATCAGAACAGTTATCAAACCAATACCCACTCCAAATATGATCATGCCCTTATGTGTAATAGGGGATGTAACATAATCGGTAGCCATAAAAACTGCCCCAAGCATTAGCCCTCCGGTTAATAGATGGAATAATGGACTGGCAAACTGTGTGGGATCAATTAACCAGAAAATACTGGTAAGTGTAAATACAGTTAACAAGATACTTACGGGAACGTGCCAGGATATAATTTTCCTGTAGAGCATGTAAATCAATCCGATCAACATCGCCAGTGCCGACATTTCACCCAATGACCCACCCTGAAAACCAAGGAAAATATCACTTAAAGCAGGCATTTCACCCATCAAAGAGGAAATGTCTTTTCCTTCTCTAAGCCCGTCTTTTAAAATGCCCAATGGTGTGGCACCCGTGGCAGCATCTATGCTCCAGGTGGCCTCTGGTTTTGGCCAGCTGGTCATTTGTACCGGGAAAGAGACGAGCATAAATACCCTGCCTACAAGTGCAGGATTAAAAGGATTGTTTCCAAGTCCGCCAAAACACAATTTACCTATACCCACCGATACCAAAGCACCGATCACAATGATCCACCAGGGTAGGTTTGTTGGAACATTAAAAGCCAACAATATACCGGTTATCATCGCTGACCCGTCTGCAAGACTGGTCGCTCTTTTCAGGAGGTATCGTGTAAATACATATTCAAAAACCATACAACTCAAAACCGATACGGCAGTGACGTAGACAGCGCCTACTCCAAAATTGTAAATTGAAATAAGCAACGCAGGCATCATGGCAATGATCACCCCCCGCATAATTTGCGGGACGGTTAGTTCGGTATGTATATGTGGGGAAGGGGCTACCTTAAAGATTGTTGTTGCAGTAGTACTCATGTAGCTTTTGTTTTTTTAGCCTGATATTTACCCAGTCGTATGTAGTCCAGTATGGGACGGTTGGATGGACAAACAAAGGAGCAGGATCCACATTCGATACAATCCAGAATATGTTCCCGTTCAGCTTTTTCAGTGTCTTTAAGTTGGCCCATCATCATTAAATAATAGGGTTCCAGGCCCATAGGGCACACTTCTATGCATTTGCCACATCTCAGGCAGTTATATTCTTCAGATCGTTTACTTTCCATAGCTGGAATCAGTAGAATTCCGGATGTAGCCTTGGCTATGGGAACGCTCAAATCACTAATGGCTTTTCCCATCATCGGCCCACCGCTGATAACTTTTCCGGTATCTTTCGGAATTCCTCCGGCTGCTGCTATCAATTCAATGACGGGTGTACCAATCCTGACCATTAAGTTTGAAGGTTTCTCCAGTGATTTACCGGTGACGGTGACCACCCTTTCTATCAGCGGTTGATTTTTCTGTACCGCCTGATAAATGGAATAAGTCGTGCCAACATTATGAACAATGGCACCAACATCAGCTGGTAAACCACCTGACGGCACTTCCCTGCCTAATAACGCTTCTATCAATTGTTTTTCACCGCCTTGTGGATATTGGACTTTTAATGACTCTACCGTTATCCCTTCATATTGACCGGCAATTTCTTTAAGCAGCTGGATAGCATCCCGTTTGTTATCCTCTATCCCGATAATTGCATTGGAGACGTTAAGCGTCTTCATTAAAATTTTTGTTCCCACCATGATCTGATGCGGCTTCTCCACCATCAGGCGGTGGTCCGCTGTGAGGTAAGGTTCACATTCCACCCCATTGATGATCACTGTATCCACGTGCTTACCTTCCGGTACAGAAAGTTTTACGTGACTAGGGAAAGCTGCACCACCCTGGCCAACCACACCTGCTTCCATCACTTTGTTGATGATTTCTTTTGAAGATAGTGTTATATCCTTTACCAGGTTTTCACTCCGGTCGATTGATTCATTCCATTCATCCCCGCTAACCTGTATGGTTACTGCCATTTTTTTAAATCCGCTACTGTCCATGACTTCATCAATTTTCCTGACTTTTCCGGAAACAGAAGCGTGAACATTGGAGGAAACAAAACCTTTGTGGATAGCAAGGATATCGCCAACTTTCACCTGGTCTCCTTTCTTTACGGCTATTTCAGCTGGCGCACCTATATGTTGTGATATGGGTATGATAGCTTGTTTAGGCAGTGGGATATTTTCAATGGCTGAATGTTGGGAGAGTTTTTCTTCCGGAGGATGTACACCACCTTTATGAAAGGTTTTTTTATTATGAAGGTCTAACAGCATATCAGCTTGGTTTTAAGGCTTGTTCTTCTTTAGCTTTTCTTGCGGCTTCTTTTGCGCGTTTTCGTTCTTCCAACCTGATTTGCTTTTGCTTCTCAAGTCGCTCCTCCCTTTTCTGAGCCAGTTTTTCTAATTGTTTTTCACTGAAATTATCAGCGATAATGCTTCCCACATCACAGGCTACCACACATTTTCCACATAGCTTACATTTATCATAATCGATATGGGCCAGGTTATTTTCTATGGAGATGGCGTTGAAAGTGCATTCTTCTTCACACTTACCGCAACCTGTGCAAGCCATGGAGCACTCTTTTCTTGCTGTGCCGCCTTTTTCTTCATTCACACATGCGATATAGATCCTTTTGCTTTTCTTTCCCTTGGGCCATAGCTCTATAATGTCTTTTGGGCATGTTGTTACACAGGCATTGCAGGCGGTACATTTATCCTCAACAACATATGGAAGACCGGTATTTTCATCCATGAACATGGCATCAAAGTCACATGCTTCAACACAATCCCCCAAGCCAACACATCCATCAGCGCATCCCCGCTCACCACTGTATAAGCTGGCAGATAATTCACAGCTTTTCACCCCATCATATTCGTTAAGGTATTTTCTGGCACCAATATGTCCGGCACACTTTACTACAGCGATGTAAGGGTCTCGCTCCTTAACTTCCATTCCAAGGATATTTGCCACCTCCTTCATAACCGCATTACCACCCACCGGGCAATGCAATTTTTCCAGGTCATCGGCTTTTAACAAAGCTTCAGCAAATGCATTACATCCGGGATAACCACAGCCTCCGCAGTTAGTGGCTGGAAGCGCATCCTGAATGGCTATGAGCCTAGCGTCCTCCTTGACATAGAACTTTTTGGAAACAAAATATAGAATGACTGCAGCTAATAAACCCAGCGTTACTAACACCGCAACCGTGGCCAACAAAACCTCATTCATATTTCTCTATTTTAAGTTTAAAACTGGATTTCAGGGATTTTCTAAACCGAGCCAATACAAGAAAATAAAATACCAATAAGAGTAGCGCCCCAACGCCTGATGAAGTTTCACTAACCCCAATCGCATTTGTACCAAACAGAAAGGCAGCCATGACCAGAAAAGGAAGGATGTAAGCCCAGAAAACTGCCCAAAGTCCATTACTTTCACTGATGAGTAACCTTACTACATCCCCGGTTTTCAAGCCGTCCTTTTTTACTTCAAACACTTCACGTTTGCCGCTGTCACCGTTACATAATTGATTCAGCCTGCAATTGTCGCATGCTTCATGTCTCATGAGTACAACCTCAGCGATGTTACTGGTTATTCGCGTCACCACACCTTCATGCATCACTTCAGAAGGGCTACTTATTTGTCTGTTACTTTCCTTTAATGATGTGCTCACCATCTGATATTGTTTCCACGGTCTTAATGAAAATTGATTAGCAATCTCGGAATAGCTGGAAAGGTGTAATATTGAAATGGTCAGATAAGCTTATGATTTTTATCAAATATTAATTGGACAGGCATTTGAAAATGTCCTAATTTGAATGGATTGGCAATAATATTTCGCAGATTGTCTTTATTTTTCATAGTTTTCAAATCCAAAAATTGATCTTATGAAAAAAATTTTAATCATTTCAGCGCTGGCAATACTAAGCGTAAAGCTGACAAAGGCTCAAAATAACCCAATGGTTCATTTCCCTGACCTCAATCCGAACGGCACCAGCGTAGCCTTTTCATTTCAAGGGGATATTTGGGTAATGGATTTGGAAATTGCAAAGCCACAACGATATACCATACACGAAGCTTATGAAAGCAATCCAAAATGGAGTCCGGATGGCAGCATGATTGCTTTTGAATCTGAACGTATGGGAAATACTGATATTTTTGTGACCACCGCAGAGGGAGGCCTGCCCAGACAATTAACCCACCACACTACAAAGGATGAACTTACCGGCTGGCATAATAACAAAACCATATTATTTAATACGGAGCGTGTTTTTAACCAGGTAGAATGGGATCCGGAAATCCAGACAATATCCGCACAGGGAGGTACGCCTGAGCGATTGATGGATGCTTTTGGTTATGATGCCACCACCTCACCGGATGAGAGATTTATAGCGTTCACCATGGGTTCATGCAGGATCGCACGAGAAGCTTATCAAGGACCCGCCAACCGGGATATATGGCTGTATGACCTGCAAAAAATGACTTATCATCGAATTACAGAATTTCAGGGCAATGACCATTCACCTCGTTGGGTGGGTAATGATGAATTGTACTTTCTTTCATCACGCAGTGGTCGCTACAACATTTATAGAGTGAAAGTCAAGGATGAAGGAGAAAAAGATGGCTTACCACAAGCTCTAACTTCTTTTACTGACACCGGCATCGTTTCATTTAGCGCCAGTAAGGATGGCAGTGCGATGGTTTTTGAGCAAGGAGCCTCAATTTTTCAAATGAAAAATGGTGAGCCAGAGGCATTACCCATAAATCTTCCTTCCGATTATCGATTTAATCCCATTGAGAAAAAGACGTATACCAATGATCTTGATGAATTTGCGGTATCACCCAATGAAAACCTAATTGCGTTTGTAGTCCGCGGGGAAGTCTTTATCACAGAAAATGATGAAAAAGAAGAACGGAGTAAACGAATAACCAAAACGCCTGCCAGGGAAAGAAATCCTCAGTGGATTAATGACAGCACGTTGCTTTACCTTTCTGACCGTTATGGCCAAAATGAAATTGTAATGGCGCGCTCGGGTGATGCTGAAGAATCAGATCTTTTTAAAACCTTAAAAATAAACGAGAAACGTATAACCAATACCTCTGAAGAAGAATTCGACCTTCTGGTATCTCCTGTAGGTGATAAAATATCTTTTCGCCGAAGCCGTGGGGAGTTGTGGATAGCTAATATTTCCGGTTCAGGCCAATTGGCCAATCCAGTTCAATTGTTGGATGGTTGGGATATACCCGGAGGTGTAGCCTGGTCTCCCGACGGGAAATGGCTTTCCTATGCTTTATCAGATTTAAACTTTAACAGTGAGGTATACATACATGATGCGGAAAATAAGCAAGGGCCTGTCAATATTTCACTACACCCCAAATATGATTTTAATCCCGTATGGGGCCCGCAAGGCAAAAAACTGGCTTTTCTTTCCCAGCGAAATAATGGCGATACTGACATTTGGTTTGCATGGTTAAGCAAGAAAGATTGGGAGAAGACAAAACTGGACTGGGAAGAAGAGGATGAAGCAGGAGAAAATGGAAGTGAAAAAGGTAAAGGCGAAGATGAAAAGGTTCCTGTGGAGGTTGTGATTGATTTTGAGAATATCCATGAAAGACTTGCTCAGGCAACTGCTTTACCCGGCAATGAGGGCGACCTGGCTATATCGCAGGACGGTGATTTTTTTTATTTTTCTGCTTATGAGGGATGGCGTTGGTCCTACAGGGACGCAGAGGTTGATTTATATAAGATCAAATGGGATGGTTCAGAATTGAAGCGATTGACACAGAATAAATCTGAACCTCAAGGTCTGGCACTTGGCCCGAAAGGCAAAATGATTTACTATATCAGTGATAAAAGTAAATCCCTTAATCAGTTGAACATAAAAGATGATAAAGTAGGGTCATTGCCTTTTAAAGCCAACATGACCATCAATCATCCTGAGGAAAGGGATCAGATTTTTATGCAAGCCTGGCGGGACCTGAAGGCTGGTTTTTATGATCCTGGCTTTCATGGAAGGGATTGGGAAGTGCTAAAAAATAAATATAAGCCATGGGCTATGCAGGCTTCTACAATTCAGGATTTCCGTAGGATCGTGAACCAAATGCTTGGCCAGTTAAATGCCAGCCATATGGGAATTCGCAGGGGAGAAAAGCCGGAGGACCTGCCTCAGGAAAGCACCGGCCTCCTGGGTGTTGAGATAAAACCTATGGACGATGGGGTTGAAGTGCAGTATGTACTTCCAAATTCCCCAGCCGACCGTGAAGTGAGTAAACTTCAAACCGGTGATGTCATTGTAGGAATAAATGGAACCCCCATTACCACCAAGGTCAATTTTTATTCCTTACTCAACGATCGCATCGGCGAAAAGATTTACCTTGAAATAGATCGTGGAGGAAACAAACAGGAGGTAGTTATCCAACCTGAAAATTTGCTAAGAGAGCAGCGCTATCAGGCCTGGGTAAAGAGCCGGCGTAAGATCGTGGAGGAGGCATCCAATGGAGCACTTGGCTACCTGCACATTCAGGGTATGAACTGGAATAGTTTTGAAAGATTTGAGCGGGAGCTTACAGCTGCCGGATTGAACAAAAAAGGGATTGTTATAGACGTACGGTATAATGGTGGAGGATGGACTACCGACTACCTGATGGGTGTATTGAATGTTGAGCAGCATGCCTACACCATACCCAGAGGAGCTGCGCTTAGCCTGGAAGATGAGAATGAAAAATTTATAGAAAATTATCCATTCGGAGAGCGCCTTCCATTGGCTTCATGGCTGAAACCTTCTATTGCGATATGTAATGCTAATAGTTATTCCAATGCGGAGATTTTCTCCCATGCCTACAAAAACCTTGATATCGGTACGCTGGTAGGGCAACCTACTTTTGGGGCAGTGATCTCCACTGGTTCCTCTTCATTGATAGATGGGTCATATGTGCGCATGCCATTTCGTGCCTGGTATGTTAAAGCAACGGAAAAAAATATGGAGGGAGGTCCTGCGGTTCCTGATATTACCTTACTAAATCCTCCAGACTACAGATCTGGAAAAGATGAGCAGTTGCTCAAGGCTGTGGAGGTACTATTAGAACAGATTAAATAACCAGCTAAAAAGTGTTAAGTAAGTTATGTTACTGACCATGGGTTTTAAGAATACGTTACTTCTATAAACATCAAAAATTAAATCCATGAGTTATTATCACAAAAAGACTTTAACAGACATTTCATTTGAAAAAGCTATTGACCATGTGACGGAAGTATTGAAAAAAGAAGGTTTCGGAATCCTTACCGAAATTGATATCAAAGAAACCATGAAGAAAAAGCTTGACAAGGATTTCAGGCCTTATAAAATATTGGGTGCATGCAACCCACCTTTCGCCTACGAAGCCTTAACAGCTGAAGATAAGATAGGCGCCATGCTTCCCTGCAATGTAATTGTTCAGCAATTGGAAGACGGGGTAGAGGTAGCCGCTGTTGATCCAGTAGCTTCCATGCAAGCTGTAGAAAATGAAAAACTGGGACTCATAGCCGGTAAAGTTCAGCAGAGGTTAAAAGCAGTGGTTGATGGATTGTAATTCAGAAGGAAGCTATGAAATTATCAACATACTAATTATAGCTTCCTAAATTTTTTGCTTCTAATTACCAATTGCTTTGAATATTACCAGCACTATTTGATTAACTTTTCCCCTTTGTCTGTTGATCGCTTTCTTCTGTTGGACAATTTTGAAATCTTCCTGGACGATATCAAAACATAATGATGGAAACTTATAAGTTAAACCAGTGGGTGAGCTTGAATATTAGGGTGCGGTTTTTGGGGGCAAGGTTAAAATCGCCTACCATATTCTCCGTAGCATAATTATCCGTGTACACGATGAAGAGGTCTGATACCGGCTTGTATCGCCACTGAAAGCGGGCATTCAGGTTCATATTGTCTATCTGGCTGTTATATTGCAGGAAAGTGGTTAGAAATAGTTTTTTAGTCATGGTTATATCCAAGCGGGGACCCACAAGAAAGAGGTCAGCATCGTTTATGGGATCGGGCATCCTGAGATTATTGTAATTGAAAGTCATACTCAGCGCGCCATATGGCTGGAAACGCATATTTAATTCGGATTCAAAACGAAAACGTTTTCCATTAAAAAATTCACCATAATTAGCCTCTATACCTGTTGATAACAGTTTACGGGTATCGGATTGATATTCTATGCCTAATGTATTGTAGGTGTAGGATGTATTGGCCAATAATTCTTCTCCGTCAGTGTTGGTGGGATCAAAGGGGTCTAGTAAGTAAGTGAATCGCTGAGTCATGGAAAATTCAAAACGTGAGGTGTTTTGAAAGCGCACATTATATCTTAGGGTATAACGGTGATCGGTTTTTCTCTGGTCATTCCAGAAATACTCGGCATCAGCATTGATCCGATGGTTATTGACTGGGCCTGAGGTCATGAAAAAGGTATAACCAATCTCCGGGTTGATGCGATAAATGCCCGTACGGGGAACAAACCCGGCACGCGCTTCATAATTATCACCAACGATTACATGCGCCCAGCTGAAGTTCCATGATTTTGAGTTATAACTTATCCAGCCAGAGTGAGCATATTGTCCAGGTTGCGGGTTTTCATCAAACTCATGGTGGTAGAAGATCTTTCCATTCCATTTATTATCCCGGGACGCAATGTTGTAATCAATACCAAGGATACGGTTGTAACTTGACGATGAAGTAATGGAAGTCTCATTATTGAGTGTATCGCGAAGGTTTTGACGGTTTACGAATATCAGGCCAACATTGGACCTGCTGAACACTTTTCTCTGCGCTACAGCTACTGTATAATTCAGGCTTGGCAGGTTGATCTCTTCATCTTTAGCTGATTGCATATTCAGAAACCCGATTCTCCAGTTATTATCTAGTTTTCCGCTTAGTCGCAAGCCGTATAAGATCCTGTTTTGGATGTTTTGTCCTGTGGAGGTATCGATGGCTACACCTATTCTGCGTGAGAAAAAAGGACGTGCTAATCCCGGATGCCCAAAGTCTGAGAATAAGTCCGCATTTTCCAGAAAGAACTGTCTACGCTCTGGGAAAAATATCTCAAAGCGCTGCAGGTTAGTCACTTGTCTGTCTACCTCCACTTGTGAGAAATCAGGGTTGATGGTCAGGTCCAGGTTCAGTGAAGGTCCGATAGCGATTTTTGCATCTGCGCCGCCCTCGAAATTAACGTCAGCCCCGGTTTGTGAATCATCTTCAAAATCCCTGGAAATATTAGAAGATATGTAAGGTATGATTGAAATATTTGATCCCGGCTTTTTCAGCGGCTTATCCCATTTCAATGGTCTGTTGAAGGCCAGGGATATGATACTAAAGTTTCTTGGGATGGGTGTCCAGGTTGAACGCTCAGCTGTTTCACTGTCAATCCTGTAGAAATTAACATTCCAGGTATCAATGCCTTCCTTGAACCGAAGGGTTTTGAAAGGGATGGCACCTTCCGCTATCCAGTAACCTTCATATTTCTTTGCCTCTCCATACCATTTATTGTCCCAGGATAATGAAAGGTCATCACCGTTAGTGATCAGGCCTTCCCTTCTTACGCCAAAAGGATTGATGCCAAAAAAAAAGCCATTGGTATTATCCTGGAAAGTATCAAAGACCAGGCTTACGCCATCATTAGCTGACCCCCTGTAGTCCCTTCTCAATGATGGGGTTACATATGTTCTGTCTTTGTTCTGGTTATACATTTTAGCGCTGAAGTATAAGTTATCTTCATCATAAGTCAACATCACCTCACTCTCAACCATAGCATTGATAGAGTCAAAAGGGAAGTACTCGGTGAAGCCGGTGGCAACATCCGCGTTTGCCCAATCAGGTTCAGACAATATACCATCCAGTTTGATTTGTCCTTTTGCTTTCTTTATGGAATAGTGCTCATCATGCTGTGCAAAAATTATTTGGAAATTTCCAATAAAAAGGAGAAGTATTATGATCTTTAATATTCTTTGCAAGCCCTTATTAAAATATAAATAGACTAAAAAACTGTCTTTTCACCCAATAAAAAAGCCGCCTAAGTTACAGACGGCTTGCAATGATAGATATACAACCAATATTTTACTGCAAAAGTTATATGAATTTAGTTCTCCACGGTCACCTTGTTACCGATGGTAATGGGTTTGCCGAATCTTCCTTTCTCATCCTTATTTTCAAGGTTTAATACGCCTCTTGGACAAACTGCTGAACATATTCCACAGCCAACACATGAAGACCGGATAATATTTTGTCCGCGCTGCGCGTACCACCTGACATCGATTCCCATTTCACAATAGGTTGAGCAATTACCACAGCTAATGCATTGACCGCCATTGGTGGTAATCCTGAATCTAGATTTAAACCGTTGAACCAAACCCAAATATGCGGCCAAAGGACATCCAAACCTGCACCAAACCCGGTTGCCCATAAATGGATAAAATCCTGTACCCACAACACCGGCAAATCCAGCACCGATATAGAATCCGTACCACTCTTTTACCGTCGTACTTTTAAATTCAACCATTGTTGAACCTTCGGTAAAGAATCCATATAATAAAGATACAATGATTAACCCACCAAAGGCCAGTACATTGTTTAAGACTTTTTTTGAAGGTATTTTTGGAAATAGCTTGTTATGATATCTGTAAAATCCCGCTCCCAGTAAAATGACCAGTCCGATCAATAGCCAACGGCTGGCGGAAAAAGCCAGGGAACTTCCGCTAAAATATGTATAGAGTACCATGGCCGTCATCAGTACTGCAAATACTAAAACACTGTGAATGATGACCCGCTCTATTTGCCAGGCAGGCAAAGATTTGTCGGATAGTTGTCGATAGGGATCACCCAATGTCTCTGCCAGACCTCCACATCCACAAACCCATGAGCAATACCAGCGCTTACCGAAAAAGTAAACAAATACCGGAACCCCTATAATGATCAGGCCAATACCCCAACCCAGCATAAATATACCAAGCGTCCCATTTTGGATTAATCCGTTAAGGCTGGAAGCGAAAAAGAAGTCATAATCTAATGGCCAGATGTTCTTAAAATCAAAGTAGGGCTGATTGAGCCGAAGCAGGATTTCCGGGATCAGAAAAGCAAGGGCTGTTTGGAAAAACATAACCGAGAACGTGCGGGTGACCTGATATTTACTATGTCTGTAGTGTATGATCATGCGAACGCCCATCACCAAAATACAAAGCGTGTATATAAATCCATATAGGAAGAACCTGCCGGCTTCTGCGTTTTTTAGAGTGTAACTTACCGGATCCACCATAATGATCCAGGAGGTCATGTATTCAGGATAAAAATACAGGATGATATAAAATAGGATTAAGAAGGTGCCTGTGGCTATCCCTAGCCATCCCCTGTTCTTCATCACGCTGAAAAAAATACCATTGTTTTTGATGCCGGGTGGACCTTCTAGTTTTACTTTAGGGATAAGAAACATGGCTGCTCCGGCAATACAAAAAACATAGGTCAGGATAATAAAAAGTGTGGGATTGTCATCCACGGGGCCGATGGATGAATCTTTGGTTAATGAATATTTTAAATTTTTGATTTGGTACTTGTCAAAACCTTTTTCTCCGATGATACTATACTTAGCAATGTTATTGGCGATGGTGGTAATTTGTTTTTTAAGTTCAGCTTCATTGGAGAAAGTTCTTCCATCCAGCCAAGAACCATAGTCCCTGAATTTTTGAAGCTTGTATGCTCCGTTTTCTGTAGAGCTGTCGAAAATCTTGTCTAGTGTGCCTAGCTGAAATTTTTCTTTATTTTCAGTTGTGATTTTATTTATTTCTTCTGCTGATAATCCATATTTTTTGATCTGCCGACTATTTACTTCACTAAATGCCGCTTTCAATTTGGATACAAAGGTGAAGTTTGAGTTGAAAGTCCGGTTAACCAAAGGATTAGCTACGGCTTCAAAAGCCTCAACTTTTGTTTTATCTAAAATATTAGCAGATATAATGTCATAAGTCAACATGTATCGCGGCAAGAAGAAACTTGCCAGAAATATTGTAAATCCTAATAAGAAAAGGATTAATCCTGCTTTTTGTATGATTCTCATGAGAATATTCTTTCTAAGATGGTTTTCTTTCTAATATTTATGGGTTTATCGGGAAATTGCTGGTTGTATTTTTCCTGAATCAAATCATCGTATAATGTGAAAAATTCAGGGTCAAAGTAGGCTTTCTTTAAGTTTTCGATGATGTATGCAAGTTCTTTTTTTTCATTAAGCCAATTATTCCATACTTCATGTCGCATCCTAATGCCAAATAGGTTTACACCATTTACTACCCTGGTATCTTTGTCAAAAACTATTTTTATGCATTTTTTACCGTCTTGGTGTTCCCAATAAAATTTGTCCTCGTTTTGGTTTAGTTTACCCCCTACCGTTCCGTAAGTCTGATACTCTATGTCCAGAAACTTTGCCGAATTGAACCAAAGATCCGGTTGGTAGGCTGTTTTCTTTCCGGTTAATGTTAATGCTAAGGTCTCCCCCATAATCCTGCCTGTGTACCATACCTGCTCTACCGGCCTTCTACCTGCCGGTGGGTTTTTATGCTGTACGCAATCGCCACAGGCATATACATCTGGGATATTAGTTTCAAGATATTCATTGACCAAAATACCTTTTTGTGTTTCCAGCCCGGTATTTTTCAGAAAGTCAATTTTTGGATGAACACCTGCCGTCAGGCCTACAAACTGGCATTCAATATGTTCACCATCTTTGGTGATGATTTCTTTAACCCTGCCATCTGCGTCAGGTAAAATTTCCTGTAGTTCAGTGGATAATCGAAGATCAATGTGATGTTCCCTGATATGCCTGTTTATTAGTTCAGACTCTTCATTGGGGAGCACATTGTTCCAAAAACTACTTTCACGAACCAGCATGGCTACCTTAATCCCCCTTGATTGAAACATCTCAGCCATTTCTATGCCTATTAGCCCTCCTCCGATGATAACGGCCCTGGTCGTGCCTTTTGAATATTCCTCCATGTATTCGAGGTCTTGATAACTATAAAGGCCACTAACACCTTTGAGGTCTTGTCCGGGCCATCCAAACTTATTTGGTTCGCTCCCTACTGCCAGTACCAAATTATCATAAGGCATTTCTTCATCGTTATCAAAGAATAAAACCTTCCGTCCGAAATCGATATTTTTGACCCACCCTCGCTTTAGTTTAATGTCATTTTTCTCCCAGAACCAATCCTCATAGGGCTTGGTATGGCGATATTCCATGTGTCCCATGTAGATATACATTAGTGCTGTTCTTGAGAAAAAATGGTCTGTTTCGTTTGAAACTATAGTGATTGGATTATCGCTGCGCTTTCTGATATGCCTTGCTGTTGAAACGCCAGAGATTCCATTTCCCAGAATTATTATTTTATCCATGCTCATATCATACGATTACTCGAATATAACATCATTGATGTTACTCACTATGTATCATGCCTGACATAAATCCCCGGTCTTTAGAAAATACAATGCCGTTAAAACCATAAGTAAATTTAATGATGATGATACATAAGATAAGCTTGTTGTTATTTCTATTTTCTAGTACATTTTTAAAGGCCGTAGCCGCTGACACCTTTTTCGAAAAAACAGATAATTTCCTATCAAAGTATGTGGACGATGGAAGCGTGGATTACCAATCAATTAAAAATAATCCTGAGCTATTGAATCTTCTGATTGAGATGATTGCTTCAATTGATTTAGAAGACAAACCAGGCAATTTTATCAAAGCCTTTTATATAAACGCCTACAATCTTCTGGTGATTAAGCAGGTGGTAGACAGATATCCCATTAATAATCCATTAAGTGTAGAAGGATTTTTCGATGGAATAACCCATAAAGTAGCAGGAGAGGAACTAACACTGGATCAGGTAGAGAAAGAAAAAAATCTAAAAGTATTTAAGGATGAAAGGGTTCATTTCGCTGTGGTATGCGCTGCACTTGGTTGTCCTCCTTTAGCAGCTTTTGCGTATTTCCCGGATAATGTCAACGAAAAGCTCGAAGAGCGAACACGCCATACCTTAAATTCGGACTACTTTATCAGGGATAGAGGAAATAACTTAGAGCTATCAAAAATTTTCGACTGGTATCGATCAGATTTTTTGCGTGAAAGCGAATCAATCATTGCCTATATAAATCAATACAGGAATGATAAGATTGCTAAGGATGCGAAGGTTGATTATTATGAGTACGATTGGTCATTAAACAAGCAGGAAGATTGATATCAGTTTTCTTCAAACAACTGATGAACTGCTTTTTTTACCGTTATCTCTTTCCTGATAATTGAATTTCTCAATGATTGCATCTTTGCCAGGTTATTTTTATTGTCATGAAAGTCATTAATAAGCTTTTGACGAATCAGCTCTTCAAACCATGATAAATATTGTTTATCCCGGTTGGGGTAAAAAAGGTTATTTTCCTTAAATAATTTCTCATATTCTTCGACTGTATTTAAGATTTCTTCAATACCATGATCGTTGATAGAGCTACAGGAGCGTACCTTTGTTTCCCATAAATGATCCGCTCTTGGCAACAAGTTGATAATTTTATTAAAAGTAGCGATTGCTTTATTTACTGCCGGTAAATTCTCACCATCAGCTTTATTAACTACTATAGCATCAGCCATCTCCATTATTCCTCTTTTCATGCCCTGCAGGTCATCACCGGCACCCGCAAGCATTAATAGTAAGAAAAAGTCGACCATACCTTTAACAGCCGTTTCGGACTGTCCGACCCCTACAGTTTCAATAATTATAAAATCATAACCTGCAGCTTCAAACAGCAACATTACCTCTCTCGTTCTTTGTGCCACGCCACCAAGCGTATTCCCTGTTGGGCTGGGTCTGATAAATACTTTTGGGTGTGTGGATAAGTAAGACATTCTCGTTTTATCACCAAGAATACTGCCTTTGGTAAGCGAACTGGAAGGATCAATAGATAAAATGGCCAATTTATGATCTTTAACAATTTTTTTTCCTATAGCATCAATGAAGGTGCTCTTCCCAACGCCAGGGACACCGGTTATCCCCAGCCTGAATGAATGTCCGGTCTTATCTACGAGTTTATCAATTATTTTGTCAGCCAACAGGTTATCATCCGTTAACTTACTTTCCAATAATGTAATGGCTTTACTTACTATCAACCTGTTTTGGTTGATAATACCATCAACGTATTCATTAATCTTTAATCTTTTTTTTGCCATACCCTATAAAAAATGCATTTTACATAGATAAAATTGATTTTTTCGAATATTAAGTTATCTTTGCATTAAATTACTTAATGCGCTATTTATATTTGGTTATTCCTAAAGTAACCGACAATAAACATGTTTAAAAAATTTTGGTTAGACACGATTTTGGCTACTATCTTCATTTTTGGTTTGATGGGGCTTTTTTCAAGTGTAACGGCATTTAAGATATTCGAACTTTTTGATCCTATTGGGGATGCACTCGCCGATGTAAGGATCACAGATGTTGTTTTTTCCCAACTCAGAGAAGATCCTGTTGCAGAAGAGGATATTGTGCTGGTAAATATCGGTATTGAACCACGGGCCGGGATAGCCACTATGTTGCAAATAATTAATGCGTACAATCCAAAAGTAATCGGAGTTGATACTTTTTTTTCTATTCCAAAAGACTCTTTAGGCGATGCCCTTTTGGAGGAGGCGCTTGCACAAATTGAAAACCTGGTTTTGGTAACCAAACTTGAGTTGTATAATGAAGAAACTGAGCAATTTGACTCATTGCTTCATTCTTTGCCTCGTTTTTCAAGGCACGCGGATGCCGAGGCATTTGCTAATCTCATAACTGGCGCCCAACAGCAAGATCAGCTTAAAACATGCCGCACTTTTACGCCTAAAGAAATTGCAAAAGACGAATATCAAGTTGCTTTTGGTGTGAAACTTGCTGAGTATTTATCCCAGAAAAAAGTTGACAAGTTTATAAACAGGAATAATGATATTGAAACCATCAATTTCAGGGGCAATGTGCTTGACTATGGGGCCACAAATTTCGGGAATAAGTATTTTGCACTGGACGTAGATGATGTTTATTCAGAAAACTTTCTTCCTGATATCATTGAAGATAAGATTATTATATTTTGTTTTCTTGGAAATTATATTGGTGATCAGTTGTCAACAGAGGATAAGTTTATCACACCATTAAATAAAGTATATGCAGGAAGAACCAAGCCGGATATGTTTGGTGGTGTTATTCACGCCAACATCGTTTCAATGATCCTTAATGAAGATTACGTTGATAGGATGGATGAAGTAACCGCAGTAATAGTGGCCATTATATTTTGTTTTTTAAACGTCGTATTGTTTTCTGTAATATATAAGCGTATACCCAAGTGGTATGACGGTGTAACAAAACTTTTCCAGGTGTTTGAATTAATCGGTTTATCAATTTTGATCGTATACTTCTTTCATTGGTTTAGTTATGAATTAAACCTGACACTTGCCTTGGCTGCAATAGCGCTAAGTGGTGACTCGCTGGAAGTGTATTACGGTGTGGTTAAAAACTTAACATCGAAACAAGGAAGAAAAGAATTACTTAAAATAAATAAATTGTAACTTTGTTTATTCATATAAAAATGTAGTATATTAATATTTTAATTCATATATATAGTCATGAGAACACTTTTATCTTTAACCACCTTATTAATTCTAATATCATATAACGTGTCTTTAGGGCAGGGTTATGTATTTAGAGTCTTGGCTAACAAAGGTCAAAACCAGATTCAAAGAGCTGGTAAGACTGAAGCTGAACCCTTAAGAACCGGAGCAAGGTTGCAGGAGGGGGATATGCTTATTGCATCCCAGGGTGCTTACATCGGATTAATGCACAAAACAGGCAGAACAATTCAGGTAAGAGAACCGGGAGAAAAATCTGTAAATGAACTTGAAAAACAGATTGTATCATCCAGATCAACTGTTGCCCAGCGGTACGCTAAGTATGTGATGGCGAAAATCAACGAAAGTGATGCAGATGTTAATGAAGAATACAGAAAAAACTTAAATGTGACTGGGGCTGTCCAGCGTGCAGCTAGTGGAGCGAGTATTAATGTTATGCTCCCTAATTCTATTGGTGTTTACAATAATGAAGCGATAATCAGATGGTCAGAAGTTGAAGATGTTGATAGTTATGTAGTTAAACTGAAAAATATTTTCGATGAAGAGATTATGGTTAAAGAAACTGATAAGACCAACATGAAAATTGACTTTTCCGATGAGACATTAGCCAAAGAAGCATTGATTATATTCAGTGTACAGGCAAAAGGGGATGAAGATTTGAAATCCGGCGATCATGGTATTAAACGATTACCAAAAGAGAAAGCTGAAAAGATTACTACGAACCTTGATGAATTGAAAAAAGATATTGATGAGGATTCGCCGTTGAATAAACTGATATATGCTTCTTTTTATGAAGAAAATGGCTTAGTGCTTGATGCTTTAACAAAATACGAAGAAGCCATATCCATGAATCCAGAAGTATCTGATTTTAAATTGCTTTACAGAGAATTTCTTATCAATAACAATCTGAGTAAAGAGTAGCTAAATTATTTAATCATTCTATAGACTTAAAGCCAACCAGCAGTAAAATAGTTGGCTTTTTTTATTCCTTTCGAATTAGTTTTTCAATGTATTTTCCCAATATATCAAATTCAAGGTTTACATAATCACCAATTTTTAAATCCTTAAAATTTGTATTTTCATAAGTATAAGGGATGATGGTAACCGTAAATTGGCCCTGGGTTTCCGTTTCAAAGCATGTCAAACTTACGCCATTAACAGTTATTGATCCTTTCTCAACCAATAAGGCCTTGCCTTCATAATTAAACTTATAGATCCAGCTACCTTCTTTTTCTTCAATAGTTAAAATATTTCCCATCTGGTCTACATGCCCCTGAACTATATGGCCATCAAATCGCCCATTAGCCGGCATACTCCGTTCAAGGTTCACATTGCTTCCAATCTCCAGGCTTCCAAGATTAGATTTGATAAGTGTTTCTTCCACCGCAGTAACCCAGTGCTTATCATTCATAACATTTTCAACAGTCAAACAAACGCCATTGTGACTTAAACTCTGGTCAACTTTTAACTGATGGGAGATGTCGCTGGAGATTACAAAGGTTATATTTGTGCCTTCTTTTTTTATCTCTTCAACTTTTCCTGTGGATTCAATAATGCCGGTAAACATTGTTCTTTTTTTATCAAATTAAATTATAAAATCTTAATTTCCAGTAATGGAAGATACTTATCTACATAAAGGTTTACGTCGAAAATTAGTTAAAAAGATATCAGAAAAAGGCATAAAAGATCAAAGGGTTTTAGAAGCCATTCAAAAAATACCCAGACATTTTTTCTTTGACAATGCTTTTTTAAATCACGCCTATGAAGATAAAGCTTTCCCAATTGGAGAAGGCCAAACGATTTCGCAGCCTTTTACTGTTGCTTATCAAACCGAGTTGCTAGAAATAAAAAAAGGGGATAAGATTCTTGAAATAGGGACAGGCTCAGGGTATCAAGCATGTGTTCTACTTGAATTAGGGGCTAAAGTATACACCATCGAGATAAATAAGCATTTATATAAGAAGGCAAAAAGCTTTTTGCCTTTAATGGGTTACAGGCCTTATTTTTTCTATGGTGATGGGTCCATAGGATTGGCATCTTATGCCCCTTATGATGGAATCATTGTAACAGCAGGTGCTCCTGCGGTTCCTGAAGAATTAGTGGCTCAACTCACCATTAATGGAAAATTAGTGATACCAATAGGTATGGGAAAAAACCAGGTCATGTATAGATATATTCTAAAAAGCCCAAATGAAATAATAAAAGAAGCCCATAATAATTTCAGCTTTGTACCTTTACTGGGCCAGAAAGGACAATCCAAATAAATACATATGCCAAGAAAGCAAAAGTCTACCGAAGAATCATTTGTGACAATGACTGAACTGGTACTGCCCAATGATACCAACACTTTAAATAACCTAATGGGTGGTAGATTAATGCACTGGATGGATATTGTCTCGGCAATATCTGCTCAAAAGCATTCAAACCGGGTTGTCGTGACTGCATCGGTTGATAACATTTCTTTTTCAAAAGCAATTCAACTTGGTAATGTGGTGACGCTCAAAGCTTTTGTTACCAGGGCTTTTAACTCTTCCATGGAAGTATTCATAGAAGTTATGGCTGAAGATGTCCCATCCGGAAAAAAAATAGTAACCAATAGCGCATTTTTCACTTTTGTGGCTGTTGATCAATCCGGCCGACCGATTGACGTTCCAGAGGTCTTGCCAGGCGACGAAAGGGCAAAGGAACTCTATAAAGGAGCTTTACAACGGCGCCAGCTCAGGCTTGTTTTGGCCAACAGATTAGCACCTGAGGACGCTAATGAGCTGAAATCATTGTTTAAATTGGAGGAAGATGGATAATTCATTGTTAAAGCACTTTATCACTGAATCAATATATTCTATTGATGAGCATAATCCGGAGATAAGATTTTTGGGTTCTAATGCCGGCAAAATAGGAATTATCATCCATGAGGCGCATAGTGACTATGTAAATGATTCGGATTTAGATTTTTTAAACAAAGTACTGGCTTCAGTTAAACTAAGTATGGATGATGTGGCTTTATTCAATGAATTTCATCATTCCATAACCAGCATCGATTCAGAATTTGATTTTAAAATCGTGGTCATGATGGGCGTAAGTATTGATCCATATGAATTTGAATATTATCATATCCTGGAAAATAAAGGTACAAAATATCTTAAAACAGATTCTCTGGAAAAAATACAGCAGTCTGTTGAACTAAAGAAAAAACTATGGAAGAAGCTTAAAGAATTATTTTCCATTAGCTGACTAGCCAAAGATTTCTTCCAGCTTGTTTTCAAGCGAGGATCCCCTAAGATTTTTTGCCACTATATTACCATTCGGATCAATAAGATAGGTCGCAGGTATGGCGGATATTTGATACTTTTTCGCGGCCTCAGAATTAAAATATTTTAAGTCGGAAATATGCTTCCATGCCAGGCCATCAGTTTTAATAGCTTGTATCCATTGTTCTTTTTTACGATCTAAAGAAACACCAAGAATCTCAAATCCATGATGGCGGTATTTGTTATACATTCTCACTACGTTAGGATTTTCTATTCTGCATGGTTTGCACCAGGCAGCCCAGAAATCAATTAAAACATATTTACCTCTAAGGTCACTTAAGGCTATTTCTTTACCTTCAGGATTTGGTAAAGCGATATCAGGTGCTTTTGATCCAACCGCTAATTTTTTTGAGTTTTCTACCAGTTGAGCCAGTTGCTCTGTATATTGTGATTCCGGTAGTTCTTTAGTAAATCTTTGTGATAGAGAATCAAGAAAATTAATATGTTTTTCAGGATCCAGGTATGAAGCACCTATCAGACCAGCAATGGAAGATCCTGCATCCCAAATCCTCTTTTTTAATTCTTTGTCCTTTTTTGCTTCAAGATAAATGTATTGTTCCTGGATTGATTTAGCCTCTTCCAAATCGCCATTGGAGCGGGCTTTCATAAAATCATTATTGATCATCCTGACGTCACTATTGAATTTAATCATGGTTTGATTGATACTGGTCATGATTTCAGTGTCACGGGACCCTTCTATTTTATAATCGCTTTCCGGTCCGCTGCCCTCAGCAAAAATTGTAATTTTATCATCTTCAGGATTTAGGATTAAGTTAATCACTTGTCGGTCATAAAGATTTAATCTAAATAATCCGGGTTTATCTATGGAAAGCGCCAATTGAAATTTCCCATCATCCACTTTGGTGGATTGGATCGGCGCGGTTGTACCTGCCTCTATATGTTCTATAGATACTTTTCCATTATCAACAGGATTTTCTATCACACCTTTGACGATAATTTGGTCATTCGGTTTTTTGCCGGCATCACATGAGGTTAGGACCACTATAAAAATTAACGCAACGAAAGATCTCATATATTTTATATTGATTGTTCTAGACTTCCAACGATTCTTTTAATAGTTGGTTTGCAATCTTAGGATCAGCTTTTCCTTTGCTTTTTTTCATCACCTCACCCATAAATAACCCTAATAAACCTTTTTTGCCTTTTTTGTATTGTTCTACTTTTTCAGGATAGGATTCCAGAACTTCGGTAATTAAAGGCCTGATAGAGTCCATATCACTTTCCTGGACAAGGTTTAATTCTTCTGCTATTTCAATTGGCTTTTTATCTGGGTTTTCGATAAGCCTGGGGAAGATGTTCTGGGCTGCGTTGCTATTGCTGACTTTATTACTTTCAACCAAAGCTATTAACTCAGCTAATTTTTCGGTGGTCAGAGGGAAGTCTTTGATATTCAGGGTCAACTCATTCAAGTAGGATTTTACAGGACCCATTACCCAATTTGAAGCTGCTTTATAATTTGTTGTTTTACTGCATAATTCATCAAAATAAAGGGCTATCTCCTTTGAATCAGTCAGTACGCTTGCATCGTAATCCGGCAGATTATATTCTATGGTGAATTTTGAATATAATTCATGGGGAAGACTTGGCATAGTGGATTTAATTTCTTCCAACCATGATTCCGTTACAACGAAAGGACTTAAGTCAGGCTCAGGGAAATAACGGTAGTCATTCATCTCCTCTTTTGTTCTTAATCCAAAGGTTTTACCGGTAGAGGCATCATAAGTTCTCGTTTCAGAAGAAATTGGATTACCTTTTTTGACTTCTGTTATTTGTCTATCAACCTCATATTCAATGGCTCGAACCACATTTCTGAAAGAATTCATATTTTTCACCTCCACTTTCTTTCCAAAGTTTGTATCATCTTTTTTCATAATGGAAATATTGGCATCACACCTTAGCGAGCCTTCCTCCATGTTGCCGTCACATATTTCAAGATATCTTACCAGTCTTCTGACTTCAGTAAGAAACTGATAAGCTTCTTCGGAAGATGAAAGTACCGGCTCAGTAACGATTTCAATTAACGGCACACTTGTTCTATTAAAGTCAACCAATGTATCTTCTTCACCATCTAAATGCATGGATTTACCGGCATCCTCTTCCATGTGAATTCTTGTCAGCTTGATATTTTTTTCTAAGCCACTTTTTAAAGTTATTGGAACGCTACCGCCCGTACAGATTGGGGTTTTGTCCTGGGTTATCTGATATCCTTTCGGAAGATCCGGGTAGAAGTAATTTTTACGATCAAAAATATTGTATCGTGTGATATCAGAATGACATGCCAGCCCCATTTTAATTGCATATTCAACTGTTTTTTTATTAAGTACGGGTAAAGTTCCGGGATGGGCAAGTGTAATAACACTTAAATTGGTATTAGGAAGGTTTCCATATTCCGTGCTGTCTGACACAAAAACTTTGCTGTTGGTCAACAATTGGGCATGGACTTCAAGCCCTATAACTACTCTATATTTCTCTCTTGATGGTTTATCCATTGTCTAGGCATTTTCTAATTGCTTGTTTATCAGTTCCTTTGCTTTTTTAATAACGTTATCCAGTCCTGATAAGTCTTTTCCACCCGCTGTGGCAAAATAAGGCTGCCCACCACCGCCACCTTTTATTTCCCGAGCCAGTTCTTTGATTATTTTACCAGCATGTAAATCATGTGTTTTTATCAGGGTTTCTGAGAAAACCACACCAATTAAAGGCTTTTCTTCCACTTCTGCGGCGAGGATCATTGCCAGATTATCCATTTCATTTTTTAGCTCAAAAGATAATTTCTTCAGGCTATCACCTGACGGCAGATTGGTTTTCTTAATGATCAGGTTAATGCCCTTTACTTTGGTCACCTCCTGACCTAACTGATGTTTCACATCTTTTATTATTTGATCCTGGTAGGACTCAATTTGCTTTTGAAGTTTGGACCGCTCGCTTAATAGATTTGAAACGCATTTAATGATGTCTTTAGGGGATTTTAAAAGATCATTAATGTCGTTGAGCTGTTGTATTTTATCATCAATAAATTTTTCAGCTTCAACGGCTGTGATTGCTTCTATTCTTCTGATGCCAGCGGCAATAGAGCTTTCGCTTAGGATTTTCAACATGCCAATGGTTCCGGTTGCGGGAACATGTGTACCGCCACATAGTTCAAGTGAATAATTTTTGTCAAAAGCAATTACCCTGACCGTGTCACCATATTTTTCACCAAATAAAGCAGTGGCTCCCATTTTTTTGGCCTCATCAATAGGTATTTCGCGAATTTCATGCAGCTTAATGTTCTGCCTGATCCTTTCATTGACAATATGCTCTATTTGATGCAATTCTTCATCTGTGACCTTGTTATAATGAGAGAAGTCAAACCGAAGTAATTTATGGTTTACAAATGAGCCTCTTTGTTGAACATGATTACCCAATACACTTTTAAGAGCGGCATGAAGCAGGTGAGTAGCACTGTGATTATTCTGAGTTAAGACTCTTCTATGTACGTTTACGACACAATGAAAGTCTGCATCAATTTTCTGGGGTAACTGCTTGGTAAAATGAAGGATGATGTTATTTTCTTTTTTAGTGTCAACCACTTCAATACGTTCGCTGTCATTTTCTAAGAAGCCTGTATCCCCTACTTGTCCTCCACCTTCAGGATAAAAAGGCGTAACATCTAGTGCTAATTGGAAGAATTCATCTTTCTTTTGGGTAATTTTTCTATACTTAACAACACGGCTATATGTCTCCAGCTTATCATATCCGACGAATGATAAGTTTTCAGCGTTATTAACTGCCACCCAATCATCGGATTTGCTTATTCCAGCAATTTTTGATCTGTCTTTTTGTTTTTGCATTTCGTTATCAAAGCCCTCGAAATCCACTGTCAGATCATAGTCTTTTGCAATTAGTGCCGTAAGGTCAACCGGAAATCCATATGTATCATATAATTCAAAAACAGTTGGGCCACTTATCAAATTGGTTCCTTGTTCTTTTAGGTCATTATTTATCAACGCGATTCTTTTCAACCCATTTTCAAGTGTTTTAAGAAATGAGGTTTCTTCTTCTTTTATAACCTTACTTATAAATTCTTCCTGATCTCTTACTTCCGGAAATACGTCACCATAAAGTGTTGATACAATAGGTATCATTTCAAATAAGAAGGGTTCTTTAAATTCAAGGAAAGTATAACCATATCTTACAGCCCTTCTTAAAATTCTTCGGATCACATACCCTGCCTTTATGTTAGAAGGAAGCTGACCATCTGCTATGGTAAAGGTAAGTGCTCTAATGTGATCTACAATTACTCTGATGGCAACATCCGTCTGTTCATTTTGGTGATAAACCACACCGGCCTTGTTTTCCAGAAAATTTATCAAAGGCCTGAACAGATCAGTATCATAGTTCGAATGTTTATTCTGGATAGCCATTACCAGTCTCTCCAGGCCCATGCCGGTATCTACATGTTTTTCCGGAAGGTTTTTTAGAGATCCATCGGCCATTCTGTTAAATTCCATGAAGACCAGGTTCCATAGTTCTACCACTAATGGATGGTCTTTATTAACCAATTCTTTTCCGGGAATCTTATCAATGTCAGATTGGTCCCTTAGGTCAATATGTATTTCAGAGCATGGTCCACATGGTCCAACATCACCCATTTCCCAAAAATTATCCTTCTTAGGGCCATTCAATATTCTATCATCAGGCAGATAGGTTTTCCAGTATCCTTTAGCCTGATCATCAAAAGGTAGGTTGTCATTTTGATCACCCTCAAATACTGTGGCGTATAACCTGTCTTTAGGTAACTCAAATTCATTTGTTAGCAATTCCCAGGCCCACTCAATGGCTTCTTTCTTAAAATAGTCCCCGAAAGACCAATTACCAAGCATTTCAAACATGGTATGGTGATAAGTGTCCAGGCCCACTTCTTCGAGGTCATTATGCTTTCCTGATACTCTTAGGCATTTTTGAGTGTCTGCCACCCTGCTATAATCAGCTTTAGAATTCCCCAGGAAATAATCTTTAAACTGATTCATGCCTGCATTCGTAAACATTAAACTTGGATCATTATGGACGACAATCGGTGAGGATGGAACTATTTTATGGCTTTTTTCAGCAAAAAATTCAAGGAAACGTTTACGAATTTCTTTTGATTTCATCAAAGATCTTGGATTTTTGTATTAACTTGACTTTTAAGTAATTATAGTTGTTCTTTGCATTAAGAATCAGCAACAATAAACCACCTCATCAATTAGTGCATAATAATTACCAAAATTAGAAGATTATTTTTATTCGATTAGCATATGGCCAGAATTAAATACTACTACGATACTGAGTCCTGCAAGTATGAGCGAGTGAGAGTCTCCACATGGGACATTATTCTTAATTTTTTAGGATTTATTGCCATATCCATGATATTAGCTGTGGGTATGATGTATGTATATGGATATTATTTTGATTCTCCTAAGGAGGCTTTACTAAAAAAAGAGAACCAGGAGCTCATGTTCTATTATGAGGTTTTGAATAAAGAATTAGAAAGTGTAAAGAAGATGCTATCGGCTCTGGAAGTAAGGGATGATAATGTATATCGCGTAATTTTTGGCTCTGAGCCCATTCCGTCATCTATCAGAAATGCCGGGGTAGGAGGTGTAAACAGATATAAGGATATATTAAATGAGGACTTGGAGATGGAGGATTTAGTGATAAGCACAAAATCCAGTATAGATAAGCTAAAGAAAAAAATGTACATACAATCGAAATCGTATGACGAACTGATGGAATTAGCACAGAACAAAGAAAAGCTTTATTCTTCTATGCCTGCCATCCAGCCCGTGTCTAATAAAAACTTGCGAAGGCTTTCATCTGGTTACGGAATGCGTATCGACCCCATTCTTAAGGTGAGACAAATGCATCCTGGGATAGATTTTTCAGCACCAATTGGAACTCCGGTTTATGCAACAGGAGATGGTGTGGTGAAAATGGTTAGGACAAGTTATGGTGGGTATGGAAAAAGGGTGGAAATTGATCACGGTTTTGGTTTTATAACCAGGTATGCCCACTTGGATTCTTACATTGTTAAAAGAGGACAAGAAGTAAAACGTGGAGAATGTATTGGATACGTAGGGAATACAGGAAAGTCAACGGCCCCTCATTTACATTATGAAATCATCAAAGATTATCAACAAATAAATCCCGTCCATTATTTCTACAAAGACCTGTCTCCTCAGGAATACGAAGAAATTTTAGAGTTAGCTTCGATTGAAAATCAATCATTAGGCTCTGTCAGCAAGTGAATATCTTGTGGATAAAATAGCTATTTAAAAAATCGGCGCCAAGGAAAATTTTAAATAAGTTTAGCTCAATACTTAACAGATATTTTCCTGGGAAATATGCATATATCGCCATTTAATTTATTAAACGAAGGTGTGTAATATAATTGACGGTTCGGTTAATATTTTCTATCTTCAAAACGATTTGATGACTAATGCCCTATAAAGAAAAAGAGATAGAGAAAAAATATTACTCAATTGGCGAAGTAGCCGATATGATGGGAGTAGCAACATCGTTGATAAGATTTTGGGAAAGTGAGTTCTCAATAATAAAACCAAAAAAGAATAGAAAAGGTAACAGGCAGTTTACCAAAGAAGACATAAATAATGTTAAGCTAATTTATCATTTAGTAAAAGAAAAGGGCTACACCCTTCAGGGTGCACGTGATCTGATAAGAAACGATGTAGCAGCTGCCAAAGGCAAGCTGGAATTAATAGAAGCTCTGAAAAAAGTGCGCTCCTTTTTAGTCCAATTGAGGGATGAATTACCCTAACCTTTTCTTTTTTAAATGGAAAAGGAAGAGAAAATTGCCCAGATAGCTATTTCACTTATTCCCAATGTTGGGAGTATTCTAGGTAAGCAATTGATAGGCTACTGCGGATCTGCCATGCAATGTTTCAGTAAACCGAAATCTAAGTTGCAAAAGATTCCAGGCGTGGGATTAAAGTTGGCTAATGAACTTTCTAATTCTGAATGGCTTAAAAAAGCTCATGAAGTTATAAATAAATGTAACCGTCTAGGCATTAACCTGATAGCTTATGGGGACGGCGATTATCCAGAGAATCTAAAAATGATTAATGATGCTCCTATGGTATTGTACTGTAAAGGGGAGATTGAAAAACTTAATTATTTTAAAACAATATCTATTGTAGGAACGAGGAAGGCTTCTTCCTATGGTAGGTTGGTTACAGAACGGATAGTTGAGGAATTAAAAGCATATAATTGTGTTATTGTAAGTGGTCTAGCCTATGGTATTGATATTATTAGCCACAGGGCATCTATCAAGCATAATATACCAACTTATGGGGTGTTAGCTAATGGGCTTGATATTGTTTATCCTTCCGTTCATAAGAATACGGCCGACGCTATGTTAACAAACGGAGGCTTGCTATCCGAAAACCCTCCTGCAACAAAACCTGAAGCATATTTATTTCCTGCCAGGAATCGAATAATAGCAGGATTATGTGACGCATTAATAGTAGTTGAAGCAGCAGCTCGCGGCGGGGCTTTGATTACTGCAGAAATAGCTGATTCTTATAATAAAGAAATATTTGCTGTACCAGGAAATATTGACAGTGAATATTCTTCCGGCACTAATAATCTAATTAAAAACCATAAAGCCAATATCTTTACAGATATCAACGACCTGGAGCTTATTCTTGGGTCAGGTTCAGAAGATAATAAGGTAAGGAGCATGGATTTAGGAATTACGGATCCCACCGAGAAGAAGATTATTGATGCCTTAATTGAATTTCCGGAAGGCTTACTAATAGATGAATTAAGCTGGAAATGTCAAATAGCAATAAATGAGGTAGCATCCCAGTTATTAAACCTTGAGTTTAGAGGGCTGGTTAGACCCCTGCCAGGTAAAAAATATAAATTGAGTTAGGCCTTTCCAAGGAATAAATTAGGAGCCATATTTAATGCTCTATACAATTCCTCACGGTTGATAAATTTATCTATATCAATATAATGTTGTTGTAAATATTCAAGTATTCTTTCTGTTGCAATATTGCCTACCAGTTTATCATGCGCAAGCGGACAGCCTCCAAATCCATTGATAGCACCATCAAATCTTCTACAACCCGCACGATAAGCAGCATCTATTTTAGCTAATGCTGAATCCCTGTCAGAATGCAGGTGCACTCCGAAGTTGATGCCTTTAAAAGTTTGTGTTAATAAACTGAACAGTGTCTCTATTGATGATTCGTTGGCAACCCCAATGGTGTCAGCAAGTGAGATTTCTTTAATATTAAATCTTACTAGTTTATCAACAAATTCAATCACATAATCTTTATTATACTGATCTCCGTAAGGGTTTCCAAAACCCATTGATAAATATACAACGAGATTTTTGTCATGCCTTTCGCATAGAGCCTGAAGCTCTTCCACCAAATTAAATGCTTCTTTTAATGATTTGTTGGTATTATTTCTTTGGAATGTTTCTGATAAAGACAGTGGAAAACCTAAATAAGAAATCTTATCAAACGCAACAGCTTTTTTTGCTCCCCTAAGATTAGCTACTATTATCAGTAGCTTGCTACAGCTATTATTTAGATCCAAAGCATCTAGTACCTGTTCGGTGTCCTTTAATTGCGGAATTATTTTTGGTGATACAAAGCTCCCAAAATCTATGGTGTCAAATCCAATTTTCAACAACTGTTGTATATAATCAATTTTCTGATTTGTTGGTATGAATACGGTCATACCCTGCATGGCATCTCTGGGACACTCAATAATTTTTATAGGAGGGGTTATTGAAGACAAACCAAACTAAATTTTCTTATAAATTTAATTTGGTTTGTGAATGAAAGCTATTTTAAAATAAGAAAAAATGATTGACAGAAATTAAAAAAGTTCTTTAGCTATTTTGTAAACCGAATCTGATTTTCCCATGGAGTAAAAATGAATAACCGGAACCCCATATTCCATTAGTTCTTTTGCCTGGTGTATGCTCCATTCAATACCTGCTTGTTTTATATGATCTTTTTCATCACATTTTTCGACTTCTTTCACTAGTTCATCAGGTATGTCAATATGAAAAATGCTTGGTAAGATGTTTAAATGTTTTTTAGTAGTAAGTGGTTTTAAACCGGGAATGATGGGTATGGTTATTCCAATATCCCTACAGGCTTTTACAAACTCAAAAAACTTCTGATTATCAAAGAACATCTGAGTGACAATATATTCCGCACCGAGGTCCACTTTTCTCTTTAGATATTTTAAATCTGTGTTAAAGTTGGGTGCTTCAAAGTGCTTTTCAGGGTACCCTGAGACACCAATACAAAAATCAGTTGAGTCCGGCTTATGTATTTCATCGTCAAGGTACCTGCCTTTGTTAAGACTGGTAACCTGTTCCACTAAGTCAGAGGCATAATTATTACCCCCTGGTTCGGGAATAAATTTCCCATCTGGTTTGACATTATCACCCCTGATCACTAAAACGTTGTCTATATCCAAAAAGAAAAGATCAATTAATGCGTTTTCTGTTTCTTCCTTTGTGAATCCCCCGCAAATAATATGTGGTACAGGGTCAACATTGTAGCGGTGCTTTATCGCAGCACAGATGCCAACTGTACCAGGCCTCTTCCTCACAGAAACCCTGTCAAATCCACCGTCAGGTCTTTTTCTTAAAACAAACTCCTCCCTGTGGTAGGTCACATCAATAAAGGGTGGGTTAAACTCCATTAGTGGATCTACATGCTTAAATAAACTATCTATATGGTTTCCTTTAAGCGGAGGAATAACCTCCAGAGAAAATAAGGTGTTTTTGGCTTTTTCTATATGTTCGCAAACTTTCATGACTAATTAGTTACATTTAGATTGAATAGGATAAGTTTGGAGAAAGCCATTTTTCAGCTTCCTCCAGACTCATGCATTTCCTTTCAGCATAGTTTTTTACCTGGTCTTTTTCAATTTTTCCCAGACCAAAATATTTTGATTCCGGATGTGAGATATAAAGGCCGCTTACTGAGGAGGCAGGATACATAGCAAAGGATTCTGTTAAACTAATACCGGTATTTTTTTCAACTTCGAGTAAATCAAAGAGAATCCGTTTTTCTGTATGATCCGGACAGGCAGGATATCCTGGTGCAGGCCGTATGCCCTGATACTTTTCTGAGATGAGCTCATCATTACTCAGACTTTCAGAGCTAGCATAGCCCCATAGTTCCTTTCGGACCTTTTTATGCATCAATTCCGCAAAAGCTTCTGCCAGCCTATCAGCCACGGCTTTTATCATGATGGAGTGATAATCATCGTTATCTTTCTCATATTGTTCAATGACCGGTTCAATGCCTATCCCGGTGGTCACAGCGAATCCACCAATATAATCCTGCTCGGGTGATATATAATCTGCCAGACTCAAATTCGGTATACCTGATCCTTTTTTGCCTTGTTGCCTAAGAAAATGGAATGTGTTTGCTATTTGTTTTCTGGAATCATCTTTGTAAATAATGACATCATCGTCTCCAATTCTTTGTGCAGGATATAGACCGATAACACCATTGGCTATTAATTTGTCATTGGCCAATATCTCATCCAACATAATATTCGCATCATCAAATAGCTTTTTAGCCTCAATGCCAACTACTTTATCCTGAAAAATATTTGGATATTTTCCTTTCAACATCCAGGTTTGGAAAAATGGAGTCCAGTCAATGTAATTTCTGATTTCTTCAATCGAGTAATCTTTGAAAACTTTATTACCAGTAAATGATGGAATTTTTGGCTGATAATTTCCCCAATCAATTTTCACTTTGTTTTCAATGGCCTGGGGATATTTTATAAATTTTTTAATGGATTTTTTGTTCTTATGATTATCCCTAAGTTCTTCATATTCTTTCTGAATTTTTAAAGTATATGCTTTTCTACGATCTGGACTGATCAGTTCACCTGCAACCGGGACACTACGGGAGGCATCCAAAACATGAACAACAGGGCCATTGTAATTGGGTGAAATTTTCACAGCAGTGTGAATCCTTGATGTTGTTGCCCCGCCGATCAATAATGGCACTTTCATGCCTCGTTTTTCCATTTCTTTTGCCACATCCACCATTTCATCTAATGAGGGGGTTATTAATCCACTAAGTCCAATCACGTCCACGTTTTCAGCTTGTGCTGTATCAAGGATCTTTTCGGTTGGCACCATTACACCAAGATCAATTACATCATAGTTGTTACATGCCAGTACAACGCCTACAATGTTTTTACCAATATCATGGACGTCACCTTTAACAGTAGCGAGCAATATTTTGGCTTTTGCCTGATCTTTTTCAGATTTTTCTGCTTCAAGGTAAGGTATCAGATAGGCAACACCTTTTTTCATTACCCGCGCACTTTTAACAACCTGAGGTAGAAACATTTTACCAGCACCAAACAGGTCACCCACTACGTTCATTCCATCCATCAATGGTCCTTCTATCACTTTGATTGGGTGTCCGTATTTTTGTCTTGCCTCTTCAACATCATCTTCAATGTGGTCAACAATACCTTTAATCAATGAGTGCTTAAGCCGTTCCTCTATAGATTCTTTTCTCCACTGGTCATCCTCTTTTTTGCTTTTCTTTTTACCCTTAACAGTTTCCGCAAAATCTAATAACCGTTCTGTGGCATCCGACCGGCGATTTAATAGCACATCTTCGACTCTTTCCAACAAGTCTTTTGGTATCTCGTCATAAACCTCAATCATTCCGGCATTAACGATACCCATATCCATACCAGCATTTATTGCATGATAAAGAAATGCAGCGTGCATTGCTTCTCTTACAGGATTATTACCTCTAAAAGAAAAGGATACGTTGCTGACACCTCCACTTACTTTTGCTCCCGGCAGATTAGTTTTTATCCACTTTGTTGCCTCAAAAAAATCTACAGCATTATTGTTGTGCTCTTCTATGCCTGTGGCTACGGGGAAAATATTCGGATCAAAGATAATATCTTGCGGTTGGAATTTGACTCTATCAACAAGTATCCGATAGCATCTTTCGCATATTTCAATACGTCTTTCATAGCTATCAGCCTGGCCTTTTTCATCAAACGCCATCACAACCATCGCAGCACCATATAATTTTATTTTGGTAGACTGTTCAATGAACTCCTCTTCACCACCTTTTAAACTAATGGAATTTACAATTCCTTTTCCTTGTATTACCTTAAGTCCTGCTTCTATAATATTCCATTTAGAGGAGTCAATCATTATAGGGACTCTGATAATTTCTGGTTCAGCAGCTATTAAGTTCAAAAATGTAACCATGGCTTTTTCACCGTCAAGCATTCCCTCATCCATATTTACATCAATGATCTGCGCTCCATTTCTTACTTGTTGTAAGGCTACTTCTATTGCAGTTTCGTAATCCTCTTCTTTTATCAGACGTGCAAACCTTTTAGAACCCGTCACATTAGTCCTTTCTCCAATATTTATAAAATTGGATCCCGGGGTAAGTACAAGTGGTTCCAGACCACTTAATTTAAGTGGTGGTATTTTAGTGTTTTCCATACTATTTAATCTTAAGCGTAAGTCAGTTCTTTAATCTTTCTGGGCGCATATTTGGATGCTACTTCTGCAATTGCTTTTACATGTTCAGGCGTAGTGCCACAACATCCACCAATAATATTAACCAAACCATCTTTGAGGTATTCTTCTATTTGATCGGCCATTTCCTGAGGCGTTTGATCATATTCACCAAATTCATTGGGCAGCCCCGCATTAGGGTGGGCACTGATATTTACAGTGGAATTATCGGAAAGGGTTTTCAGATAAGGTTTTAACTGTTTGGCTCCCAGGGCACAATTCAACCCAACACTGAGCAGCTCTATATGTGAGATAGATATTAAAAATGCTTCTGATGTTTGGCCGCTTAATGTCCTGCCACTAGCATCTGTAATGGTTCCGGAGACCATAATTGGGATATCAAGCGATTTTTTATGCTTAAGTTCTTCCAGGGCATATAATGCTGCTTTGGCGTTAAGTGTATCAAACACTGTCTCTACCAGGAATAAGTCAATTCCTCCATCCACCAGTCCTTCAGCTTGTTCTTTATAGGCTTCTTTTAACTGATCGAAATTTACCTCTCTAAACCCGGGGTCATTTACATGGGGGGAAAGGGAGGCTGTTTTATTGGTTGGTCCTAATGACCCAGCAACAAATCTTGGTTTTTCAGGGGTTAAATTACTGTATTCATTTGCGGCTTCTTTGGCTAGCTTAGCAGATAAACTATTCAGTTCATAGACATAGTCTTCCAGGTTGTAATCGGCTTGCGCAATTCGTGTGCTACTAAAAGTATTGGTTTCAGCTATATCTGCCCCAGCTTCAAAATATTCTTTATGGATATTTTTAATAATTTCTGGTCTGGTGATGGAAAGCAGGTCGTTATTACCTTTTAGGGAACCTGGATGATCTTTTAACCGGTCATTACGAAAATCTTCTTCTTCCAGATTATGCCTTTGGATCATTGTTCCCATGGCACCATCTAGGACCAATATTCTTTCTTTTAGTAATTCTGTAATTAATTTCATAGGTTCTTTTTTTTAATTATTTGTACATAACCTATCAGAGAAGATTACCAAGGATGGGATACTTATCTTTCCCAAGTTGGGTGGGATTTAGCACCACGGATTGTCTACCAGGTTGCCAAGACTTCAAAGGGCCCTGTCCCTCAGTCTTTCTCGATAAGTTGATGCAAATATAAAATATTTATTTTAAAGGAAAATTCTATTAAATTTTTAAGCAAATTTGGCTTAACATTAAATTAAACAAAGAAATTATTATTGAAGTTCGGGGCAATCGATATTGGGTCTAATGCTATTCGATTACAAATAACCAATACAATCGAATTTGAGGATTTATTAACTTTTAAAAAACTCGAATACATACGTTTTCCTTTAAGGCTCGGTCAGGATGTTTTTTCAATGGGGAGAATAGGAGAGGAGAAAAAAGATAAGTTTATTAAACTCATGATGGCCTATAAAAATTTAATTGATTTATATGCGGTTGATGCATACTATGGATGTGCCACCTCAGCCATGAGGGAAGCAGAAAATGGAGAAATGATTGTGCGATGCGTCCGGGATGAATTGGGTTTGGATATTGATATAATATCAGGCGAATACGAAGCTGAGATGATTAATGGGGTTATCCATCACTACCTTGAAAAAGATAAAGCCTATATTCACATAGATGTAGGAGGTGGGTCCACTGAATTAAACTTCTATTCCAATCAGGAAAAAATATTTACAAAATCATTCCCTATCGGTTCTGTGAGGCGTCTGGGTAAATATGACTCACCGGAGGTATGGGATGAAATTAAAAATTGGGTTGTGAAAAATATCAGAAAAGAATATGGAAGGGTATCTTCTATAGGCACTGGCGGGAACATAAATAAAATTTTTGAATTGGGTGCTAAAACCAAAAAGCGCTGGATATCACTGAAAAAAATCCAGGAGGTACAGGACTATATCAAAAATATGTCTTTAGAAGAAAGGATGTTTAAGCTTCAGTTAAACCCTGATAGGGCTGACGTAATCATACCGGCATCGGAAATATACGTTCATGTGATAAAAGCTGCAAAATCAAAGTCAATCTATGTCCCTGATGTGGGTTTAAAAGACGGAATAAATTATATGTTGTTTAAACAGCACTTCCCTCATGAACGGAAAGTGATGTTTAGAAATTAATGTTAAATTCCCGTACTTCCTGATAGGTAGGAACCACCTGAAAAACCTTTCTTCTTATCTTTTTCTGTTAGCGCATGTAAATAATTGACGATATCCCTGACAGAAACTATCCCTTTTATGTGTCCATGCTCGGTGATGGGTAATACCTGATAGCTGTTATCGTTCATTACATCGGCAGCAGTACCTATTGATGTTTGAGGACTAACTGACTTTGGATGTTTTGTCATTATTTTCTCCAATGTGAAATAGTTATTTAAAGTATCCTCACTTACTGAATCTAATTCTTTAATATGATCCCTCAAAAACCTGATAATATCAGATTGACTGATCATACCTATAAGTTTTTCATTTTCATCTGTTATGAGTAAATGATGCATATCAAACTTTGAGAATAACTCCAATACCTGGGTAAATTTGTTTGAGGTACTGGCAACGACCACCTCAGTGGTCATTATTTTTGAGATAGGTGTTTTAATATCCATAATTTTTTTTGGTTAAGGTTCGCTATTGCTTCGTTTGAAGATAATAATTATAAAGTAAACCACGAAATAACTTATTGAAAATAAAATATCCGTTAAAAATTAAATCAGTATATTACCTTAATGTTAATTTTATTTATATTTGCTTCATATTTAAATAACATAATGATTAGTTATGAGTGAGTTATACTTAGTGATAGGGTTTCTAGCGATTTTCGGACTTTACTCAATACTGAGGTTCTTTGAGGAAAAACATCAAAACAAAGAACTTAATGATGCAAAAGATTAAATTTTAATTGATAATTATGTAATTATCACATAATTGTTTAATTTAGTTCTAGTATTAAATGTCAGTTAGTTGTTTTTTCATAGGTTTAGTGGTTATAAGTTTTTGTAGTTGATTCAGATTAAGAAAAATTGATTTTTGGTGTTTCTTGATCATGATTGGTTAAACACTTCCAGAATTCTGGAAGTGTTTTTTTTATTTTAGTCCAGCTCTTTTCAATAGCGGCTGGATGGATGGCTCTTTGCCTTTAAATTTTTTATAAAGCACAGATGGATGCTCTGTTCCGCCCTTTGACAATATTTCCAGCCTGAATTTTTCAGCGATTTTTTTATTAAAGATCCCATTTTTCTTAAACGCTTCGAAGGCGTCGGCATCCAAAACCTCTGCCCATTTATAACTGTAGTATCCAGCGGCATATCCTCCTGCAAAAATATGACCAAACTGGGTACTCATGTTTGTATTTTCGACTCTTGGGAAAAGTTCAGTAGAACTCATGAATTCCTTTTCCATCTTATCAACATCAGTTATTTCGGAATTTTCCTGATTATGCCAACCCATATCCAATAATCCAAAGCTTATTTGTCTTATTGTAGCATAAGCTTCGTGATACTGCATGCTATTTTTTATTCTGTCAATGAGTTCGTTTGGTATGTTTTCGTTAGTTTCATAATTTTTGGCAAACAGATCAAGACAATCCTTCTCAAAGCACCAGTTTTCCATGATTTGAGAAGGCAGTTCTACGAAGTCCCAATAAACATTTGTTCCCGATAAGCTTTTGTATTTGCATCTGGATAACATGCTATGCAATGCATGTCCGAATTCGTGAAATAGTGTTTTTACCTCCTCAAATGTCAATAGTGACGGTGTTTTTTCCGTAGGTTGGGAAAAATTACCGACAATGGATACAATCGGACGAATGTCATTATTTTCAGCCACATGTTGTTCCCTGTAAGTTGTCATCCATGCTCCACCTCTTTTTCCCTCTCTGGGGTAAAAATCTACATACAACAGCGCGACATGCTTATTCATTTCATCAACTACTTCATAAGCCTTTGCATCTTTATGATATTTTGGGATGTTGTTAACCAATTTAAAATGTAGGCCATAGAGCAATCCAGCCACCTTGAATACGCCATCTATCACAAAATCAATCTTGAAATAGGGCTTAAGCATTTCATCATTTAAATCGAATTTGGCTTTCTTTAATTTTTCCGAATAAAAGGCCCAATCCCATCTTTGCAATTCTATATTTTCCCCTGACGCTTTTATGAAATCTTTCAATTCCAGGACTTCTTTCTCAGCTTTTACCCTGGATACATCCAATAATTCATTTAAAAAAGCGGATACTTTTTCAGCAGATTTTACCATTCTTTCCTCCAACACAAAATCAGCGTATTTTTTATAGCCTAGTATATTGGCCTGTTCCTTTCGAAGCCTTACAATTTTTTTAATAATCTCCTGATTATCTAATTCATCATTTTTAAATGATTTTGACATAAAAGCCTTATACAGCTTTTCACGAAGGTCCCTTCTACGGGAATATTGCATAAAAGGGACATAGCTAGGCGCATGCAGGGTGATTATATACTTACCAGGTTTTTTTTTGGATTTAGCGCTTTCAGATGCAGCATTTATCAGGTATTCAGGAAGCCCATCCAGATCTTCCTTTTCAAGAACCATCTCATATTTATTGGTTTCTTTTAATAAGTTTTCACCAAACTTTAAACTTAATTCGGATAGTTCTTTTGTGACTTCTTTATATCGCTTTTTATCGTTATCATTTAAATTAGCCCCACTTCTTATAAATGCTTTGTAAGTTTTATCAAGCATCATTTCATCTTCACTTTCTAATGACTTTAAATCATGAGCAGTATATAGTTCTTTTACCCTTTCAAAAAGGGTTTCATTGTGATAAAGGTCATTATAGAAATCTGATAACCTGGGGGATACATTTTGAGCTATTTTTTGCAGTTCATCATTTGTTTCTGCTGAATTTAAATTGAATAAGATGGCAGCAACATTATTTAATTTATCATCACATAGATCAAGTGGTACCAGGGTATTTTCAATAGTTGGTTTCTCTGGGTTATTGGTGATGTCATCAATGTTTTTTTGAGCTATCTGAATGGCCCGGTCAATTGCCACTTCGAAGTGTTTATTTTTTATTTCCTCAAAAGGAGGCGCCTGGAATGGAGTTTCAAAATCGTTTATTAATGGATTTTCGCTTATGTTGTTCATAGTACTATTAATTTTGGCGTTCAAAGGTAAATTGAAATCGACTTATATTTGTGATAAACACTAAAACCATGAAGCTAGGCATTATTGTAGCGCTAGTATTTTTAAATTTTCCGGCATTATCGCAGATTGACTCTGCTGCTGTTAATCTATCTACACCCTACCATTCGATCTACACCCATTTGTATTATCTGCAGGATGATAGCTACGCTCCTGAATTATCTGCAAAAACCTTTAATCAGAAATATCGCTCTGCAGGTAAAGCCAGAGAATTGGCTATAGAACTGAAGCAAGTCCTGGACGGGAAAGGCATTTACATAACCATGAGTGAAATCCCTAAGGATCCAGACTATCTTGATTCAACCACTAATAGACATCAGTACATTCTTACCGAAGCGTATCCAAATATCTACCTGGAGAAAGTCGGATCAAAATGGTTGTTCTCTGAAAGATCAGCTTTAGCGATTGAACAGGCACATAAAGATCTTTTTCGCTTCGGGACTGATCGGCTGTTGAATCTATTGCCAAAAATTGGTACAAGGAAGATTTTTGGATTGTATTCATGGCAGGTGATCGGAATTCTTATCCTTTCATTTTTCTGTTTTTTGATTCATAGAGTCTTTACGTTTCTCATTGAACGATTATTTGTAAGATTATTAAGGCGTCATGGGCATGAGGATATGGCGAGTAATTTTATTCTTCCAATAGCCAGGCCAATAAGCATTTTTTTGGTCATTCTTATTCTTGTCACCTTTATACCAGTACTTCAACTACCGATAGAATTTTCGAAGTATCTCATTTTAATACTCCGGGCGATATTGCCCCTGGTAGGAACCATTGTTGCTTATCGTCTTGCAGATATTTTTTCCTTATATCTACTCAAGTTAGCCAGTAAAACAGAAAGCACTTTAGATGACCAATTGGTACCGCTGCTACGTAAGACGCTCAAAACCTTTGTGATTATCGTAGGTACTTTTGTTATTTTAAGTAACCTAAATGTTGACATTTGGCCACTACTTACAGGTATCTCTATTGGTGGCCTGGCATTTGCTTTAGCCGCTCAGGACACGATTAAGAACTTTTTCGGATCACTGATGATCTTCATAGATAAACCTTTTCAAATTGGTCATTGGATTACATCTGATAATATTGATGGTGAAGTAGAGGAAGTTGGAATTCGTTCCACCCGCGTGAGAACTTTTAGAAATTCTTTGGTTTATGTACCCAATGGTAAATTAGCTGATAGCGTAATTGATAATCATGGTCTAAGGGTGTACAGACGATTTTATACCCAGATAAGTGTCACCTACGATACCCCCGCAGATATATTAGAACTATTTTCTGAAGGATTAAGGGAAATTGTGAAAAATCACCAGAAGACAAGGAAAGACAAGTATCATATTTATGTGAATGAATTTGCCTCATCTTCTATAAATATAATGTTTTACATATTTTTTGCAGTGCCTACCTGGGCTGAAGAATTAAAATCAAGACACGAGGTGATCCTTGCAATTATCAGATTGGCTGATCAGTTAGGTGTTAATTTTGCATTCCCTACCCAAACGATTCATATAGAAAACCTTCCGGGGCAACCATCATTATCTCCTGGCTATAAATCTAAAGAAGAATTAAAAGCTATGATGGCTGATTATTTCCAATCAAATTAATAGCTTGCCATCATTAATACCACAATAATATAAATATAGATTCTTATGAAATTTGGCACTTTAGCCGTTCATGCAGGCGTTGAAGCTGATCCTACCACAGGAGCAATTATGACTCCTATTTACCAAACTTCAACCTATGTTCAGAAATCTCCGGGCCAGCACAAAGGGTTTGAATATTCAAGAAGTCAAAATCCAACCCGGCTGGCGCTTGAGAAGAGTTTTGCATCCTTAGAAGGTGCTAAATATGCACAGGCCTATGCATCTGGAATGGCAGCTATTGATACGATCATAAAATTATTTAAAGCCGGAGATGAAGTGATCTGCACCAATGATTTGTATGGAGGCTCTTACAGAATATTTACCAGGATATTTCAAGATTTTGGCATCAAATTTCATTTTGTAGACATGGAAAAGTTAAAAGGTGTAGAAGAATCGATTAATAAAAATACGAAATTAATTTGGGCTGAAACACCTACAAATCCTATGATGAAGGTGATAGATCTTTATGGTTTAGGTAAGATTGCCAAGGCAAATAACATATTATTTGCCGTGGATAACACATTCTCTACGCCATACCTCCAAAAACCTATTAGTTGTGGGGCTGATCTGGTCATGCATTCCGTTACGAAGTACTTAGCCGGTCATTCTGATGTAGTAATGGGAGCTATCATGACAAACAGCGCTGAACTTGATGAAAAGCTTAGATTTATTCAGAATGCCTGTGGAGGTGTCCCTGGACCACAGGACTGTTTTTTAGTGTTGAGAGGTATTAAAACATTGCATTTAAGGATGCAGAGACATTCAGAAAATGGGAGGGTAATTGCAAATTATTTATGTGAACACCCAAAAATAAAAAAGGTATTTTGGCCTGGACTTATGCACCATCCCAATCATGAAATTGCGGCTAAGCAAATGCGGGATTTTGGTGGGATGATTTCTTTCATTATGGAAAAAGACACAAAAGAAAAGGCATTTGAAGTTTTGGAGAAGCTTAAAATATTCAGCCTGGCGGAATCACTTGGAGGTGTTGAATCATTGGCCGGCCACCCGGCAACGATGACCCATGCCAGCATACCAATGGAAGAGCGATTAAAATCTGGTCTGACCGATTCATTAATAAGGCTAAGTGTGGGCATTGAAGATTCAGATGATCTCATCAAAGATTTAGAGCAAGCGATTGCTTAAATCACTTTTAGTGGAGGCAAAGTCCTTTCCGATTTGCTTTTTAACCATATCATTATGGTAATTGAAGATCTCCAGAATAGTCTTTTTCTTCTCGTCTACACCATTGAATAAATCCTTGATCTTTTTAGCAGTAACACTAGCTCCAGCCTCCTCATGTTTTGAATGTATACTGTTGATTTTGACATGAATGGAGTCAAGATGATCATTGACTACCCGTGCATGGCCTTGTTTCCTTTCACTCTTCCCGCTCTGGAATCCCACCTTTCAGGCTCAATAAAGCGCTTGGTTGATTGTTTGGTTCTTTTTCCACCAACCGTGATTCTAAATAGGATCAATACTTTTTTGTAGAGATACGAGTGTCTTTTTTGATGTAGAAGAGGAGGCTATAAGTATGATTCATGACCGTTTGCTATTAAATACTTATTTAATTTAGTCAAAAATAAGGTAAGATTAAATGGATTGATTGAATTTACTTTATCATAAATAATTGAATATCAATAACTTATAATCAATTCGGTGCGTGTTTATAAAAAACAAAACACGCACCGAATTACGCACTTAATTTATGATATTAAATGAATATTTTGAAGTGTATAGAAACAAAAAACCCTCCATACATTTCGTATGAAGGGTTTGTATTGAATTGGTACTTAAAAAGTGGAGCCGGAGGGATTCGAACCCTCGTCCAGCCAAGGAAAAAATATACCCTCTACAATGCTTAGTTATCCTTTTTATTCTCGTAAGCAAGCCGGTGAATAACTACCTACTTAACTTACCAGTTGCTGAAGGTTTCGCTTTTGGCTAGCAACATTACCTCAAGCTAGTCCTTTATGACGACACCCCGTAATCCTGCCTAAAGGACGAAGCAAAGCGGGATGTGGCTGGGAAGGACTGTTTGTCCCATCCTAATAATTCTTACTGTAATTCAGAATTACGCAGCCATGGCGTAGTTATTCTCGCCAGTTATGATTTGAATGAATTGCTCACGGATGTACATTCTCCACCCGGCATGCAGGTATACTTCTTACACTTCCTGTCAATTCCGGTCGGCCCCATAAATCAAAGAACAGTAATATTTCATCAAATATAGTTCCAATTTTATTTTAACGTTTCGATGTTTGCAGAGTTATATGCATCGATCCCTACTCTGAACAGTTTCAATATTTTCTTATTTTCATGATTTATCAAATGCTCAAATAATTAAAATCGGAGGAAATGAAGTCTATAAAGATACCCCCCTGGCTTTTTTGGAGAAATTGAGTTCAAATGGCATTAAGTATGCGTTTTAAGTTTGCCAATGTAATTAAATGGTGATATCTGTTTTAGCTCTTGTTTTAGTTCCTGGCTAAGTTCTAAACGATCAATAAAATTAGAGATTATTTCCCGGTCTATTTTGTTATTGCCTCTGGTTAGTTCTTTCAACTTTTCATAGGGTTCAGGGTAATTTTCCCTCCTAAGGATTGTTTGAATAGCTTCTGAGACCACTGCCCAGTTATTGTCCAGGTCTTTTTCCAGAGCGCTTAGGTTTAATTTTAGTTTGTTGAATCCTTTGTCGATTGAATTAAAAGCTATTAATGTATGTGCAAATGGTACGCCAATATTTCTTAAAACAGTACTGTCCGTAAGGTCTCTTTGTAAGCGAGAGATAGGCAGTTTAGCACTCAAATGTTCAAAAAGTGCATTTGCTATGCCAAGATTGCCTTCTGCATTTTCAAAATCTATCGGATTGACTTTATGAGGCATAGCTGATGAGCCTATTTCGTCTTTATTTATCTTTTGATTGAAATATTCGATGGATATATAATGCCATATGTCCCGGCATAAATCAATGCAGATGATATTGATCCTTTTTAACGTATCAAAAAGGGCTGAAAAATTATCATAGTGCTCAATCTGTGTGGTGGGATAGCTTCTTTCTAAACCCAGATATTTAATAAAGCTATCTGAAAATGTGTGCCAGTTTATGTTGGGGAAGCTTACAAAATGAGCGTTCATACCACCGGTTGCCCCGCCGAACTTAGCAGAAAAAGGTATTTGCCTTAATAAATTCAGTTGTTCTTGTAATCTGACCGAAAAAACTTTAAACTCTTTTCCTAGTCTGGTAGGCGAAGCTGGTTGTCCGTGCGTTCTGGACAGCATGGGCACATTAGCCCATTGTACTGAAAAATCATCTAACCGCTCAATTATTTTATTTAAAGACTTAACATAGTGTTCTTTGACATATTCTTTAGTCAATAACGGTATAGCTGTGTTATTGATATCCTGGGAGGTTAATCCAAAATGAACAAACTCTGAAAAATCATGAAGACCGATCTTTGATAGTTGAGTCTTGGTATAATATTCAAGGGCTTTTACATCATGGTTGGTTGTCTTTTCAATTTCTTTGATCTCCAAGGCATTGTAGACGCTAAAATCTTTATGAATCTTTGAAATCACTTCAAAATCATTGTTTGATATTGGCTCTAATTGTGGAAGTGGAATTCTACACAAAGCCAGAAAATATTCTACTTCAACCTGCAGGCGATATTTCATAAGCGCGTATTCAGAAAAATAATTAGTTAATACTTCGCATTGATTTTGATACCTACCATCTATGGGTGAAATTGCCGAAAGGGGATTATTTAAATTCATTATATTTTATGTGTTATTAAAGTAAAAGACCAAAAAAGGAGAAAATTAATAATTGTGATTAAGAGTATTATACAACATTTGTAATCAGTATGAGTTTTTAATGCAGTTAAAGATAAACAAGGATGCCATTTAAGATTTTTAAGAAAAAGAAAAACGAAGAAGCGGTCCAGGACGGGCCTAGAGTATTAACAATTCCTATAAAAGAAGTCATCAAGGAAACAAAAGACGCAGTGCGATTAATATTTGATGATCATCAAAATAAGATAACCTATCAGCCAGGTCAATTTATAACACTTATCGAGAAAATTAATGGTAAAAATATACGGAGGGCTTATTCACTCTGCAGTTCACCATACGTGGATGAGTTTCCGGCCATTGCTGTAAAGCGAATAGATGACGGCATAATGTCTAATCATGTAAATGATACATTTACCGATGAAAAGGTTCTCGAGATTATGGAACCGATGGGAAATTTTACAACCAGCATAAATGAAGAAAATGAGCGAAATATTGTTCTAATAGGGGGTGGCAGTGGTATAACCCCCTTGATGTCTATCCTGAAAAGCGTATTGGCCAAGGAGCACGAAAGCAATATTTATCTTCTTTTTGGCAATAGAAACGTTGAATCGATAATATTTAAAGATGAACTTAAGCACCTCTATCACAAATATCATGGTCGTTTTAAAATCCAACATGTTTTAGAGTATTCAAAAAACAATGGTTTAGAGGCTTACACGGGGATGATCAGTGATGGCATTATCAAAGAGACTTTAGACCAGTGGAATGTTCCGTTAAATAATGCGCAATTTTTTGTGTGCGGTCCTGAAAAAATGATGGATATAACTTTTAATACACTCAAATCCATGGGTATATCAGAGGGAAATATGATGAAGGAAAGTTTTGTTGCCGGAAGGACTTCCCCTAAGGAAATCATTGACCAGACGGGTGAAAATTCCACCAAAACAGTAAATATAATACTTGACGGGGTAGAGCATGCTATTGAAGTGCCGGAAGGGAAGAGAATTTTAGAAACAGGGTTGGAAAATGATCTGGATATGCCATATTCCTGTCAGAGTGGACTTTGTACAGCGTGCCGGGGAAAGAAAATATCTGGTGAGGTAAGCCTTGATGAAGCTGATGGATTATCACAAGATGAAATAGATCAGGGATATGTTCTAACTTGTGTGGGAAAGCCACTTTCCAGTGATGTGAAAATTGAAATCGGCTAATTCTAAAGAATAATATTAAGATTTAAATAAAAAATAAGTAGGTAGCGGGAGATACTGCGGAGTTGTGAAAGCATTAGCCGGTAAAATCGGCGCTTTATACAAAGGAACTTAATAATAGCTTTGTATGTTTAAAAGTGATATCCCGAATAATAAAGGATTAAAAAAAAACGAAGCGTCAGTAACCAGGTT
>DAXETV010000002.1:0-79305 GCA_051155775.1 Cyclobacteriaceae bacterium
CAAATGAAGTAAAAGTTTGCCCAAATTATCTGATCAAATCAATACAACTACGAGATAAAAAGTTTGTGAACCTGACCAAAAAATATAAAAATATACATCACCTTCCCCTGGATGAATTATATGAGGTCGTTTGGGAAAGTGATGATATTAAACTGTATAAATTAACGAGCCTTGATCTAAAACCATCCACATATGTGACCGCAATCGATCTGGGAGCCCGCGATCATAAGATAATAAAGAATGAAGATTACTTTCTTAATATTAAAGGCCACATCAGACGGATAAACAGAAAAAAGAAGAAAAATAAAGAAGTTTTCAATACCTACTATGAAAAAATCATGAGGTACGCGAAGTCTGAAAAACTAATATTCAAGAAAGAAAATGATTTGATTCAGATCTCACAACATCTGGCAAGCATCATCGATTGATTTATAATTATAGTTTAACTATTTTTTCTTTCTTTAGAATAATATTTCCCTTAAGTAAGTTCAAATAATATAAACCATTCTCTAATGATGATAAATCTATTGACACAGGGTTGCTGTCTTTAATTTCACTTGTAAGTACCACATCACCGCTGATGTTGTAAACTACTACCCTTCCCGGAATTAGATTTTCAAAAACAACATTTAGAATTCCCATGGTTGGGTTAGGATAAACATTAATATTCATCTCCGGGTGAGAAGTTATATCGGAAATAATATTATTGTATTCGCAATTAAAACTTTCGATGGTAGCTGATGGGTTATAGTTCGAAGCTTCAGGGTCCAAACAGCCTACTTCTATCAAATCACTACACTGATAATTTAGCGTTGCTTCTGGATTGTAGTTTTCATCTTCACTGTTCATACAGCCCATAATATAAAAATCATCATCCCCTTCTTTCAAAAAAATGTAATTATTTACAGGTACGCCTAGGTAGGTCTGCCTGCTATTGACATTCCATTGCACCCTTACAGAATCAACATTCCGGTGTTCTGCCAATCCAAAATGTTGAATTAATGAATGCTGGGAACAGTATGGACCACCGGAAGATAATTCTCTCATTACAGATTTATTATTTAGAAAAAGGGTAATCACAGCTCCAAAAGCATCTGCATTAGAACGACTACCCTCTAATTTGAAAGCCAACCAATTATTGGCTCCGGGATAGTCATTCCTGTAAAGTAAGGTATGCTCTGTTCTGGCATTCGATTCTATTGAAGCTACCGCATAATCAAGGTCTCCATCAACATCGTAATCTGAATAGGCTGCCCCTCTGTTGATGAATGGATTATTAATCCCATACTCTTCTGAAATATCGACATAAGTATTCTGCTGTGCATCATATTGATACAATACATTTTCATCCTGAGGATCAGTTTTTAAAAACTCTGCCGAACTGATAAAACCATTAGAAACAAAAAGATCTAAATCAAAATCGTTGTCATAATCAAAAAAAAATGTTCCCCAACTGGTTGCTTGCATTTCCTCCCTGGTAAATTGGTTTTCAACATTTAATTCTGAGGTAACATCAATGAAAGATTCAGTTTCCTGGTTTTCCAAAAAGACATTACGACCAATATTGGTTATATAATAATCCAGATCACCATCGTAATCATAATCTCCGTTGGCGATACCCATCCCATAAACGCCAATACTCAATCCTGATTCATTCGAAACGCGGGTAAATGATTCTTCCGGGTAGTTGTTTCTAAACATAACATTGGGTTGGACCCACTCACCAAAATCATTGGCAATATAGATATCCTGATCTCCATCCAAATCATAATCCGTTGATAATACAGCCAGGCCACAACCAATATCGTCAATACCTAAAGCCGTCGCAGATTCATTGAAAGTTCCATCACCGTTGTTTACATAAAAAAGACTGGGATAACAAGTATGATCAAAGCCAATGATCTTATCTTGATCATCTTTAATAAACCTTGAGGTGTCGACATAATTAACTACATAAATATCCAGAAAACCATCAAGGTTAAAATCCAGGAATGCAGCACTCATCGAAAAGGACTCTTCCAGAATATTTGCCTGAGATGAAATATCTGAGAAGGTACCATCACAGTTATTCTTAAGCAATAAATTAGGCACATTGCTACTGGTCGTCAAAAAAAGATCATTACATCCATCATTATCAATATCTCCCGCAATTACACCATTTGTGAAAACATTATTCGTGATGGCAGTAATACCGGAAATTGTAGTGTAATCATAAAATGTACCATCACCCAAATTGAGATATAATTTATCGCGGCCAGCCCCTCCCGGTGCATATATATCATCAAACCCATCATCGTTAAAATCGATAAATGCAACACCACCCCCCATTAGTAATGGGGACCTGAATACATGATCAATCTTTGCCGATTTGCTTACTTCTTTAAATTGAGCAAAAGAAATAGTTGCATTTAATAAGGTGAAAAAGAAAAAACCCTTTGAAACCAAAATAATAATTGATTATTGATTACATACAAATGTATAGTCAATCTTCATTGTATTCAACTGGTATCATATTGTAGTGGCATAAAAAAAGGGGCAAACTACCCCTTTTTCGCCTAATGGAATGGTTTTTAAAATTATTGAGGCGTTAATATAACCGCACCTGAATCCCCAAATGGACTTTCCCAGGAAACAGAAATGGTTCCATTATTGTTAATCATTCCTTCTACACTTGATATAAATCCATTCTCTGAAATAAAACCAACAATTTCTCCATCACATAGTGATATCGTGCCCGGTTCAGGAGCAAATCCTTGTAATCCATAAAGTCCAAATGACAAATCACTGATCTCGAATTCAAGACCGGGAACTCCGGTTATATCAATGGTTGCCTCCAAATCCGTGAATGGCCCAACTGGAACATCAGCACTTTCGCCACTGGATAAAGCAGAATATGTACCTGCGATATCCGAAATTTCACAGCTAGTTACCAGTATCTCTTTTGAGGTAGTACTAACTCTGCCCTGCGCATCAGTAACGGTAACCCTAATATCGATAAAAGCTTTAGTATCTGAGGTAAAAGTACCTGTAACCACACCACCCATAGAACCGGTAACAACGGCCACCGATGCAGAGTCCAGAGCAACCATTCCTAAATTACCCCCATCTCCTGCGCTGGTCACTTCAACAGCTTCCACTTCAATCAACTCTACTGTACCTGGTGCATTACTAATATCAATTGCCAGGCCAACTTCACTAAAGGCATTTATCTCGTCAGATTCTAAGAATAAATCAACTGTTGGAGCGGCAAATTCATAAACTGTTGTGATTGTTTCGGTACGTTCTGTTCTTCTGTCCTGCTGCTGATCATCAACAATTACCGTAATATTAACATCACCAACGAACGCTGCATCTGAAATATATTCTGCACTGATACTGCCGGAGGTTTGACCTATTAACTCATCAACATCCACTTGATCCAGTTGAAGACTGCCTTTATCTGCTGTAATAATCACATTTGCGATACCACCGGGAACGTCCATGCGGAACACATTAATTGTTGTGCTCTCCCCTCTGATTAAACCCTCTGAATTTGGAATATCTACCTCAAAAGTCGGTGCTGACATAGGATACTTAATATAAACAGAACCTGAGACTAAGGAAGCCTTGGGGGCACCGGATTGGTTCAAAGCATTTTCCTGCTGATCAAATATTGTTATGTTAATCCCGAAATCACCTTCGAAATTAGTTGGTGTGGCAAAAGTCCCAGTAAGTACCCCTTCTGTTTGACCTACCAATGATTGGATATTTGTGGTATAACTACCTAGATCGTTGGGTGTTGAAATTACCAGGGAGTCGCTTATTCCCCCAGGGGCATCTACAATACTTACAGAGAACCCGAAATTATTTCCTCCCACAATGGTGTCCGTATCAATTGATAAAAGTAATTGAGGTGCATCCAATAAACCAGGTGGATTAATATCATCAGGATCGTCCACACAAGAACACACTAAAACCAGCAGAAATATTGGCCATATATAATTAAAAGCGTTTTTCATTTTGAATATAATTTATTTACCATAACTATTAAATAAAGCATGTGTAAATCCACATGCTTCTTTATCTATTTTTTTGTAAGTCTTAAAGTATAAGTCTGATCTGGTGTACCTAAACTACAATCAGTGTCAATATTATCAGTGATGGTAATCAAAAATTCACTGTCATCAGATTCATCGTACGAATTAGACCCACTTTGTACAAATGCCACTGAATTACAAGCAGCAGGGGCTGGATTAACCGGCCATAAAAGGTCTCCGCACACCAAACTAAAATTAAAGGCACCGGTAAATGTAATCCATGTTGCCTGGAACGTTCTACCTATAGGGCTTGTAGCAGTAAGTGTAACCTCCTGGGTTGTTGCTCCACCGCCAGGCCACCTGGAAGGACCCCCAAAAAATGGATCACCGGGACCGTCAACCTGCTCTAAAATGTAGGTTCCCGTAGCGAAAGTTGCTGGTGTATTACAAGCAACGAAGGCAGTAAAGCTTGTGGTAAAGCTTGATGTAGGGGCACTATTCAATATGTTTGGAGTCACGTTTACCGTTTCTTGTGGTAACCCCTGCAATATTGTATCTGGGAATACCCGGCCATCATCAAGTGTTACCAACGTATTGAAATCAAACCGATCTGCAGGTCCTATCTCATCAATTGACACCCCAAATGCAGTAGCCATTTCCTGAGCAGTTACCTCAAAATCATCTAATATGCCATTATTTTGATTAAACTGCTCTCCATCAATGGAGGCAGCAACTCTACTACTAAAAACTTCACCGGTAGAGAATTGGGTGTAGGAAGCCAACAGGTCTACCCGATCAATATTCTGATTTTCAGTAAACATATCCATGACCAATTTACCATTTGGTATATCATTCCCGTCAAAGAATGAAAATTCCGGATCAATAAGTATACGCATATTCACAACCTTTTCGATCTCATCAAAGGGTATACGCTGTGCATCTTCATCCTCGCAGGAGACAATCACAGTAATTAAAATTGACAGGAGGATAAATCTTAATTTTCTTAGATAATTCATATGTTTAAATATTTTTATATCAATAGTTATATTAATTAGGGTCCCAAAATACCCTGTCTGTCAGTGCCCTTTGACTGGGTGCATTAGCATTAGAAGTAATTTCTGCATCGCTGTATGGTAACGCATTAGTAAATTCCCTTCCTCTTACCGTCACATTCAGGTTATCGGTGTTTCCATCATGCAATTGAGGGAAACCGGTTCGTCTAAAATCAGTGTATGCGTCAAATGATTTACCAAAATTGGCCAACCACTTTTGGGTTATTATGTGCTCTAACTGACGACCTTCATCATATGCTTCTAATATTAAATTAATGTAGTCATCAACTTCCTGGGCATCCATCGTTGGAGCACCTCCGGCACTGGCATATTCATCAACTTTAGCAAAAGCAGCCCTCATGGCTTGTTCAAAGGTTGCACGTGCATCTCCGCTTGTAACGCCAGCCTGAACAAGTTCTGCTTCAATAAATAGCCGGTCATAGTATGTAAGAAGTCTCTGTGGCGTAGTAGCCACTCCATTAAAATTCGTCGCACCGCCATTACCATCATCATACCGGCCACCTAAGGGATAAAGGCCCATCACGGATTGTGAATTTCCCTGCGCAAAACCTTCATTAGGATCGATGTTAAAAGAAAACATCCAAATAGATAAAAAAGTGGTTCCAGTTCGTGAAGGGCAATACGAGCAAGGGTTTTGTGCCTGACCATCATCACCAGGGGTAGCTAATTGGTTAAACCAGTAATAAGGTATTCTTGGATCAGTAATACCAACCAATAAATCATTGCCATGACCAAAAGTGTCGATACCATTCATCATCTCAAATATGAATGGACTAACATAATAGCTTTGGCCGGCCGGAGCATATTCCTGCGCATATCCCGGATTACGATTATCAGGATTTGAACTTCCACCATATTGCAACTGAAAATCATCTGCAGCACTGGAAATCAAGTCATCTTCAGCTAAAAGGGAGCTTACTTCCGAGGATACATCCCTAACCAGCCTAATCTGGTTGTACATCTTCAATTTGATGGTCTTTGCTAGCTTACGCCATTTGCTTATATCCCCATTGTAAAAAAGATCATCGCTTGCCGGACTTTGAACAGATAAACGTTCGAGATTTACTAAGGCCGTGTCCAATAAGACCAGCATCTCGTCATAGATAAATTCTCCATCGTCATAACCTGGATTTGGGAAATTTGCTCCCCGGATTGCTTCTGTTAGCGGTGCAGTACCCCACATATCAACTATGACATGATAAGACCAGGCTTTTAATATTTGTGCTATACCAACATACGCCCATGATTCTTCTTCGGTCCCCAATGCAATCATCTCTTCTAAATCAGTTAGTGCCCGGTTATAAAAGCTTCTCCAAGGTGTAATTATCCTAAAGTTTGATTGTGCTATAGCATAATCATTAAGTTGATTCCCTCGCTCTACCGTATGGTGGACATAAGCGGAGGTAACACCTCCGGATAATCCTCCGGTATGCGTTCCTAGTGCACCGCCAATATCGAGGTTTGTAGCCGGTAATAATAAGTTTAGAGGTACAGACGTCGGATTGCTGGGATCTTCATTAATATCTAAAAGATCGTCGCATGAAACTGTTAAAATAAATGTTATTAACAGTACTATAGAATATAATTTACTTGTTTTCATTATTTAAGAATATTTTCATTTAGAAATCTAAAATGTAAACGCAATACTTCCGCCAAAACGCTTGGTAGATGGAGCCTGTGAGAAGACCTGTCCGAATTGATTGGAGTTAGCATTGAATTGTGAAATTTCCGGATCTATGTTTGAGTCCTCGAGAAGGTTAGGTGCCCTCCACCATAAATTTCTACCATTAAAAGACACCCTTGCAGAGCCAAATGGGGTTTTTTCCATGATTTCATTTGGTAGCTCGTAAGAAACTGAGATCTCCCTTAATCTGATCACAGTAGCATCAAAAACATTCCATTCATTGGAGGCATTTGAAGCGAATGTTTGTCCGAAAAACAGTGTGTTGGTCTCAATAAGTGTTTGATTGGGTATTTTTTCACCACTCTCGGTTCTAAGTGGTTCCCTGGTGTTCGGATCACCATATACACCAGGAATAATTCTCATTTGCTCCCTATCCCCCTGGAATTCCAGTACGCCACGACCGAGCATTTGCTCGGTCATATTGGACCATATATCACCACCCTGTTTCCAGTCTATTACTGCTCTTACTGTAATGCCTTTAAAAGTAAGCGTATTGGTTAAACCGACAATAAAATCAGGATTAGGATTTCCGATAACCTCACGATTTGCCGCCTGAATCAATTGTCCATTGGAAGGATCAATTAGTAAATTACCTTCATCGTCACGAGCATCAACAGAGCCTAATAACACACCATATTCCTGGCCAGTACGCAATGCATTGATAACCCCTCCGGCAAATCCAAAGCCGAACGTAAGCTCATCAAGACCCGAGGTAAGTTCCTCAACTACGTTTTTGTTGTGTGTGAAGGTACCATAAATGTTCCATTTGAATCCATTGGATAGCTGAACCGGTGTAAAATCCAAACCAATTTCAATCCCTTCATTAGATAGTTCGCCAAAGTTTGTAAATAAAGAAGTAAATCCGGTTGAAGGAGGTAGGGTCACCTGAGCTATCTGGTCTTTAGACAACCGGTAATAATAAGCAACATCAAGGCTAATCCTATTATTCCATAGGCCCAATTCTAGACCTACTTCTGTTTCCTGGGTCTGCTCAGGTTTTAAGTTTGGGTCCCTTGCAATATTGGATAGAGTAGCTCCCGGTACCGCAGCAGAGGCTCCGGCGGGGGTGATAGGCAGTGCAGCTCTTTGAGCAATCCCCAGTGCTGGTGACTCGTTTATCAGAAATAATGGCTGCAACTGAAATGGATCTGTATCATTACCTACCTCAGACCAACTTCCTCTTACTTTCACATAATTGATGAGATCAGAAGAAATATTCAGCGCATCGGTCAATACCACGGAAGCCGTAATTGCCGGATAAAAGAAACTTCGGTTATCAACAGGTAGAGTAGATGACCAGTCATTTCTACCTGTCAAGGTTAAATATGCCCAATCTCTGTACCCTAAGGTCACATCAGCATATGCACCAAATATCCTTCTTTGGGAGTTCCCATCAAATGTGGTAGGACCTAATGGACTTACATTATTGGTGTTATCAATATCATTAATGCCGAATATCACAAAATTTTGCCCTTGAAAGGCTTGTCTAAAGCTCGCTCTTTGGTTATAGTTCCAACCAATCAAAGCAGTCAAACTATAATCATGGCCTATTTGAGGTGTGAAAGTTGTTATTGCATTCATGTCCAGTTCCTGATAATTGATATCATCGGTTATAATCTGGCCAACACCCGGATTAGAGGCAGGACCAGTTGAACCGGGATTAATAAAAGAATTTCTAAATTGAGCATAGGTATTAGCCCCAACTTTGTAACTCGCACTCACCCATTCATTTATATCATAGGACACATCAAAGGAAGCGACCATCCTATCTACCTTTTGAGAAAATCCAGCAAAGTTTGCTGACCATATCGGATGGTCTGCATTACCTCTACCTACCCAAAAAGCACTACCTCCATCAGCAGGATTTTGGAAAGGGAACCTTTCAAAGTCAGACACATTCCAGTTTCTGCCAAGTAGCAGAGCCCTTGCAAAAAATGATGGATTATTAGCGCCTAAATTACCGACACCAAGCTGCGGACCGCTCTGAAGGGTTCTTGTATATTGAAGGTTAGTGCCAATAATAAATCCATTATCCAGTCTGGTTCTTCCTCCAACACTTATGTTATATCTGTTGAACTCACTGTTTGGAATATAACCGTTATTATCTACTTGCGAGAGTGTAGCGGTAACGGTTGAATTATCTGTACCACCGGTAATAGATAATGAATTCTCAATGAAAATTCCTGTTTCAAACAATGATTCAACATTATCCGGTTGAGCAACATAAGGTATTTGGTTTCCTTCAAACTGGGGGAAATCCAGTACACCGTCGCCATTGGCATCGTTACCAAAAACACCATTGCTGGAGTAAGGATGAGGTATGGAATCTGTATTGGCATAAGGCTGGGTGCCAGGAAAAGGGGCACCCCAGGATCCATTGGCAAACTGGAAATTGAAATTCGTGCCTGTTCCATAACCATTTTGATAGTTAGGCAACCTGGAAATTTTCTCCGCAGTAACGGTTGATGAGTACTTAATTTCCAATCCTTTTCGGCTGGTTTTTCTTGCTGAGCCGGTTTTGGTAGTGATAACAATAACACCATTAGCGGCGCGTGTCCCATATAATGCAGCAGCCGACGCGCCTTTAAGCACAGTCATCGACTCAATATTGTTTGGGTCTAAAGCGGAAATCCCATTTGCATAAGCTCCCCCTGTATTTAGTCCACTTTGACCACCAAGGTTATTGAAGTTGGTATTATTATCATAAGGAATCCCATCCACCACAAATAACGGTTGGTTATTGCCTAAAAATGAAGAGTTTCCCCGGATTTGGATCCTGGTATTACTTCCTGCTGTACCGCCGGTCCCCTGGATATTGACACCAGCAATTTTACCTTGCAAAGCCCGTAAGGGATCTGGCTCTGCCACCTGCTGTATTTGCTCCCCGTCCACATTTTCGACCCCATAGCCCAGAGCTCGTTCAGAACGCTCTATGCCCTGTGCAGTTACCACTACTTCAGTAAGTTCCTGCACATCAGTTGACATGGTGAGATCAATCACTGAACGGTTATTAATGGGAACCTGCTGTGTGACAAACCCAATGAAAGAAAATATAAGCGTGCCTCCATCTGAAGGAATCGTCAACCGATAATTTCCATCAATATCGGTAGTGGAACCTGTTGTGGTTCCTTTGAGTATAACATTAACGCCGGGTAAAGATTGGTCATTTTCATCGACTACTTTTCCGGATACTGTTCTGTCCTGGGCATAGAGTTGTGCCCACATCGCTACAAGAGCGATGACACTCAGTAAAATTTTCTTCATACTATTTAGATTTTAGTTTTTAAATTACCCTGTTAACAATGCAAGGAATGATTACCCTTAAATGGTGGTCTGAATTTGTACCTGTTTTGAGTATGAATAATAGCTATTTGTTTATTTACATTTGCGGTACTTTATAGATTTATCTTACAACGGATCGGCATTTAATGGCTGGCAAACACAACAAAATGCGACTGGCATACAGGATGAAATTAATGCGGCGTTATCGAAAATAGTAGGTGAAAAAGTTGTTTGTACCGGGAGTGGAAGAACTGACACCGGAGTTCATGCGATTATGCAAATAGCACATTTTGATGGTCCAGAGAATATTAACATCCCTAAAATAAGATTCCAACTCAATGGTTTACTTCCTAAAACAATAGCGATCAATGAAATATACCCGGTTAAAAATGATTCTAATGCAAGGTACAGTGCTATTTTAAGGGCATATTTGTATAAAATCCACCAAAAAAAGGATCCATTTACTTTGGGCTTATCTTATTTTTTTCCACACCATCTGGACGTGAATAAAATGAATGATTGTTGTAAGCGCTTACTTCACTGGAATGATTATCAATGCTTTTGTAAATCCAGGACCAATGTGAAATCATTCGAGTGCAATATTTTTGAAGCAAATTGGCAAAAAAATAACGACCAATTAGTCTTTAACGTTACTGCCAATAGGTTTTTAAGAGGAATGGTCAGAGCAATGGTGGGAACAATGTTAGATGCAGGCACAACTAAAATAACCGCAGATCAGTTTCAAGATATATTGGAAAGTAAATCAAGGGATAAAGCGGGCTATTCGGTTCCCGCACATGGGTTATATCTTCAGTCAGTTAAATATCCTCAGGAAATATATTTAAAATAAACAAGTTTGGATAAAGAACAGTATTCCGGTAAGGTAGTCGATCTAAGTATTCTTAAAAGGTTATTTGTTTTTGTAAAGCCTTATATCGCTAAGTTTTATTTTCTTATCTTATTAACTGTATTAATTGCCCTATTGGGCCCTTTAAGGCCATTATTGGTTACTTACACCATCGATAATCCGGTTGCTCATGCAGACTACCAGGGATTGGTAAATATGATTATGCTATTGATAGCATTATTAGTAGCACAATTTGTTGTACAGTATTTACATACATACCTGTCGGGGTGGTTGGGGCAAAATATAATCCGGGATATTAGAATAAAATTATTTCGTCACTTACAATCATTGAAATTAAAGTTTTTTGATAAAACGCCTATAGGAAGGCTAGTAACCAGGAATATATCAGATATTGAAACATTATCAGATGTTTTTACACAGGGGGTCGCTGCGATGACCGGTGATGTTTTACAATTACTGGTCATTCTGGGTGTTATGTTCTGGATTGACTGGAAGCTTACATTAATCGCATTATCCACATTCCCGATATTAATTTTTGCCACTTATTTATTTAAGGAGAAAATAAAAGAGGCATTCGGTGAGGTCAGGGCTGCAGTGTCAAACTTAAATTCATTTGTACAGGAGCACATTACAGGGATGAACATTGTGCAGATTTTTAACAGTGAGAAAAGGGAATATAAAAAATTTGAGGAGATCAACAATGAGCACAGACAAGCCAACCTCAAATCAGTGCTTTACTATTCTATTTATTTCCCGGTGGCAGAGGTGATCCAGGCTGCAAGCATTGGATTGATTGTGTGGTGGGGAGCCAAGGGTGTGTTGCATGAGGAAACTACAATAGGCGCTTTGATAGGATTTATAATGTATGTTCAAATGTTTTTCAGACCCATCAGAATGATCGCTGACAGGTTTAATACTTTACAAATGGGTATTGTGAGTTCTAATCGAATACTGGATCTTTTAGACGATAAAAGTAACATTGCAAATACAGGAAACTTCAAGCCCGATCAGTTAACAGGCGGAGTAAAGTTTGAAAAAGTTTGGTTTGCGTATAATGGAGAAGATTATGTACTAAAAGATATTAACCTGCAAGTTCAACCAGGAGAAACTCTTGCTCTGGTAGGAGCAACCGGTGCCGGGAAAACCTCCATAATAAATTTGTTAAGCCGCTTTTATGAAATCAGTAAAGGACAAATTCTGATAGATGGTGTGGACATCAAAGATTATGAGCTTTCGGTATTGAGAAGGCATATAGCAGTTGTCTTGCAAGATGTTTTTTTATTTTCTGATACAATTTATAATAATATAACGCTTAAGGATCCTACAATAAGTAAATCAAAAATCCAGGAGGCTGCCGAGTTGGTTGGAGCAAGGGATTTTATTGAGAAATTACCCGGTAGATATGATTATAATGTCATGGAAAGGGGAGCAACGCTCTCGGTAGGTCAAAGACAATTGATATCTTTTGTAAGGGCATTAGTTTATGACCCTGAGATTATTGTACTTGACGAAGCAACATCCTCCGTGGATACCGAAACGGAAGAGTTGATCCAAAATGCAATTAACAAATTAATGAAAGGAAGGACATCTATTGTAATTGCCCATCGATTATCCACTATCCAAAAAGCAGACAAGATCGTGGTTCTTGATAAAGGGGAGATAAAAGAAGAAGGACGCCACGAGGAACTGCTGGCTTTGAATGGCTACTATGCTCAATTACACAAAATGCAATACAAGGAGGCCTTGACCATTTAAGTATGAAATGGAGTTCGTTTTATGTAATCATTTCTGCGCTTTCTATTATAATAATATCAATATCAGGTTACTATCTATATAATTTATTGGGTGGGTTTAAAGCGATTGAAATAAAAACTATTGAAAATATAGATTACATCATCGCAGGTCAAAAATATTATGGCCGGGCCACCAATCCTGAGATTGAAGGACTTTTTAATAATTCCAAGGATATTATCATAGATGAGCGGCTTTCAGGAAATCTAGCCATTGTACATTATATGCATGATTCAATCCCAAATAATTACCTGCACTATCTCATTGGAGTGAGTCTATCAAAATATATTACAGAAATACCTGCCAACTATACCATAAAAAGATTCCGGGCAAATAGCGCCTACTATGTAAAGCTGGATATGCATGCCTGGGTAAGGCCAACACCTGAAAAGATTTCAGACAAAGTATCTGATTATGCCGGAAAAGACAATGATGTGATTGAGGATTATTCTATTGAGCTATATGATTCCATTGGCAATATTTCTGTGATTTTCCCGGTTAAATAATTTTCAAACCAGCTCTTCAGAAGCAGTCTGCTTTTCATGCAATTCCTTGTAAGAACCATTCAGGGCCAACAGCTCATTGTGTGTGCCCTGCTCAATAATTTCACCATTGTTCAATACGAGGATTTTGTCAGCCAATTTAGCAGAGGATACACGATGGGAAATTATGATGGTCGTCCGGTCTTTCATTATTTTTTGCAGGCTATTAAGAATGGTATTCTCGGTTTTTGTATCAACGGCGGAGAGTGCATCATCCATTATCAATATCCTTGGATCTCTCACAATGGCCCTGGCAATGGATACTCTTTGCTTTTGACCTCCTGATAGAGTGATACCCCGCTCTCCCACCCTTGTCTCGAAACCATCGGGAAACCGCTCTATATTTTCTAACAGGTCTGCATCTTTAGCAGCCTGCCCCACCCGCTCTTTACCCAGGTCATAATCACCAAATAAAATATTGTTTTCAATGCTATCTGAAAATAAAAATACATCCTGGGGGATATAGCCTATCTGGCTTCTTAATGAAGATATGTCATAGTCTTCAATAGGAACATCATCAATGCTTATGCTTCCATATCTATGATTGTAAAGCCTACAAATTAAATTTGCTAATGTACTCTTTCCTGAGCCCGTTGTTCCGATAATGGCAATCGATTCTCCAGGATTTACATCAAATGTCACGTCCCTTAGCGCTTCAATTCCTGAATCAGGGTATACAAATCCCACCCTGTCAAAAATAATTTTTCCATTAATGGGACGAGTGATATTTTTTCTGGAAGCTATATCTGATTTGGTATTTAAAAATTCGTTAATTCTTTTTTGAGAAGCAGCAGCCCTCTGAATGATGCTGGTGATCCAACCCAGGCTGGTAACTGGCCAGGTAAGCATATTCACATAAATGATAAATTCAGCAATATTCCCAACACTGACCACTCCATTGAAAACCTCTATCGAACCAATATATACGGTCAATATCACACTTAACCCAATTAACCCCATAATTAATGGAAGAAATAGCGCCTGCACGTTTACCAGCTTGAGTGATTTGTCCTTGTATACATCACTTTCTTTGTTAAAACTATCAGAGACATCATCTTCTTTTACAAAGGCCTTAATAACACGAATCCCGGAAAATGATTCCTGAGCAAAAGTTGACAGGTCCGATAAACTTTTTTGAATCTCTTCGGATCGTTTATTTATGATATTATTAACGAAATAAATGCTAATGGAAAGAATTGGCAGTGGGATTAATGAATAAAGGGTGAGTTTTGGATTAATGGAATACATAAACGGTATGACCATCATAAATAGCGTAAATAAATTGATACCGTACATAATTGCCGGACCAATATACATTCTTACTTTACTAACGTCTTCGGAAATGCGGGCCATAAGATCACCCGTATTATTTTTTCTGTAAAAACTTAGGGGCAACGTTTGATAATGCGCATAGATTTCATTTTTCAGATCATATTCTATATGCCTGCTCATGACGATAATTGTCTGTCTCATTAAAAACATGAATGCACCCCTCAATAGAGCAGCTATCAATATTACTACTCCAAAAACGAGGATACTATAGGCAAATACTTCATAGGATTTAGTTTTTAAATCTAACCCGGTAGTAAGGTTGTAGATATCATAAGTCCTTTCCAGCAGGTTAAAAGCATGCCTAACAACAAACGCCGGTACAATACCAAAATAATTTGATACAATGATAAAAACAGTACCCAGTATTAAGTGAATTTTGTACTTGAGAAAATATTTATTTAAGTAGGCAAGGTCTTTCACAAGGCTTTAAAACGACAGGTTGATTAAAATGGTTATTTATTGATTATTGAATACTTTTGTTAACGGATTTTCTAGCGCCCACAACTGTTATTTGACAACATCAATAGAAACAAAAATGATTGATACAGATGTAACATCCAAACAAGCCACACCGGAGATCTTTCAAACCATGGAAGATTTAGCACACGAACAAGTAGTATTTTGCCACGATAATTATTTTGGACTTAAAGCAATCATAGGAATTCACAATACGATACTGGGCCCGGCAATGGGAGGAACAAGAATGTGGAACTATGAAAATGAGCAGGAAGCACTTAATGATGTATTGCGCCTTTCCAGAGGAATGACACTGAAATCTGCCATTGCCGGACTAAATATCGGAGGGGGCAAGGCAGTGATCATTGGTGATGCCCGAAAAATAAAAAATGAAGCACTAATGCGAAGGTTTGGCAAGTTCGTCAACAGCCTCGGTGGTAAATACTGGACAGCCGAAGATGTAAACATGACGACCAGGGATATGGAATACATCCACATGGAAACACCATATGTTACAGGATTACCTGAATCCATGGGCGGATCAGGAGACCCTTCCCCTGTTACAGCTTATGGTGTTTATTTAGGAATCAAAGCTTCCTCAAAAAAATTATACGGCACCGATTCTTTGGAAGGCAGGTCAGTGCTCGTTCAGGGAGCTGGCCATGTTGGGGGTTATCTGATCGATTATCTGATTAAAGAAAATTGCAAAGTATATATTTCCGATATTTTTAGTGATAAACTAAAGATTATCTCCAACAAGCACAAAGTAAAAGTGATGGATCCTGACAAAATATTTGACTTTGAATATGACATCTATTCACCTTGTGCATTAGGTGGAACTGTCAATAATAAATCCATTGCTAAAATGAAATGTAACATAATTGCGGGAGGTGCAAACAATCAGCTCGAAAACGAAAAGGTCCACGGAGCGATGCTCAAAGACAGAAATATAATTTATGCTCCGGATTTCTTGATCAATTCAGGGGGCATAATAAATGTCTATCAGGAAAAACTGGGTAACTATAACAGGGAAAAAGTGTATAGGCAAACGGAAAATATATATGAGGTTTGTTTGAAAGTATTGAACTATGCGGATAAAAATGATCTAACTTCGCATGAATCTGCCCTACAATTAGCATTGGATAGAATCAATGATATGGGCAGGCTAAAATTGCCACTTTAAATAAATAATTATGTTAAACCGTCGGATGCTTAGGATCAAAGCGATGCAAGCACTTTATGGTTTACAACAATCCCTGGATTCTGATTATCAGTTAGGTTATGCTGCCTTAGATCATAAATTGAGTGAAATGCCCGGCGATGAAAACCCGGATATTAAAAAGAAGGCCCTTGAAGAATATACAAATACTATAAGGGGGTATAAAGAGTCAGCGTCAGAGAATTTATCATCTGAAATTTCTTCCACAATAGATGCTGCCGTAAATGACTACCGGGAAATATTTGAGCGTGAAAAGAGACATTTCAACACGCATATGAATAAAGAACTAGACTCCATCCACAAGAACTTCCTGTCATTTCTACACTTTCCGGCGGTATTGGCAAATTATGAAAAGAGTAAAACCAGGTCTTCTTCCAATTTTCAGCAAAATAAAGGCATCTACCTGATTGAAAATTTACTGAAAAATAAAACAAACAGCTTTTCCATAAAGTGGGAAAATCACCGAGAAATCACCAAAAGTATTTTCAGGGTAATGGTAGATGATGCTGAATTTGTAAATTATCAATCAAAAAAATCTTCTGATGAGAAGAAGGATATAGAGATCCTCGAGCATCTGTTCAAAAAAGAGATGTTCAAAAATGAAGCGTTGAATGATTACATGCATCAAAAAGATCTATATTGGTCTGAAAATGCATTCATCCTCAAGAGCTTAATAAGAAAAATGTTTAAGAATTATGTACCTGATGCCAATGAAAAAGAACGCCTGACACTACCTACCCTGTTGATAAATGAAGAAGAAGACCTGCAATTTTTAAAGGATCTTTTTCATAACACTATCAAAAATGATAACCTTTATGAAAAATTGATTGCTCAAAAGGCGCAAAACTGGGATATTAATCGTATTGCATATACAGATAAAATTCTTTTAAAAATGGGTATTACCGAACTTATCCATTTCCCAAGTATTCCCGTAAAAGTGACCATTAATGAGTATATTGAACTTTCGAAAAACTACAGTACACCCAAAAGCAAGCAATTTGTGAACGGAATACTGGATGTTCTTTCCAAAGAATTAAAAAATAAAGGATTAGTGAAAAAATCAGGCAGAGGATTAATCGACAACAAGTAAAAATTATGAATAAATCATCAAATTCTTTTTTTATTTTCATTTTAGGCGCAATCTCAGGAATCGTAACAGGCCTGCTGTTCGCACCTGAAAAAGGCAGGAGTGTTAGGGACAAACTGAGTTACCAATTGGATAATTATAAAGAAAAACTGGAAGACCTGATAGGTCATCTCATTAAAGGAAGAGAGGACGTGACCTCAGATGCCAAACAAGAAGGTGAAAAAATTATCCATGACGCAAAGGACAGGGCAGAACAATTACTGGATGATGTAAACGATCTTATTGGACAAATAAAAGATCGTAAATAACCAATGAGAAAAATCACCCTCATTGAAGGAGATGGGATCGGACCGGAAATAACTGAATCAGTAAAAAAGATATTTCAGGCAGCTGAAGTTGCTGTAAAATGGGAACCATTGAACGCGGGTGAGGAAACTTATACTAAAACCGGAGAACTTATCCCAAAAGCCCTTATCAGTTCACTAAGGCAAAATAAAGTTGGACTAAAAGGTCCAATAGCAACTCCGGTGGGTCATGGCTTTAAAAGTGTCAATGTACAACTTAGGCAAATATTTGACCTCTATCAAAATGTCCGCCCTTGTAAAACCACCTCAGGTATCATCAGTAAGTATGCTAATATTGACCTTGTTATTTTTCGGGAAAATACCGAAGGCTTATATGCAGGTTTGGAATATTATGACGATCGACTGGAAATAGCGGATTCTATAGCTCGCATCAGCAGAAAAGGATGTGAAAAGATCGTAAGAGCCGCTTACGAGTATGCAGCACTCAACGGACGAAAAAAAGTCACACTGGTGCATAAAGCTAACATCTTGAAAGAAGGTGGCAGTGTGTTCATCAATGAAGGTGAAAAAATTGCTGGGAAATATCCGGATATTGTATTTGAAAAGAAAATAGTGGACAATATGGCCATGCAACTAGTTATGCGCCCGGAAGCATATGATATAATAGTGACAACAAATCTTTTTGGTGATATTTTATCAGATCTGTGTGCCGGTCTGGTGGGTGGCCTTGGGGTAGTGGCAGGAGCAAATATCGGAGATGATTTAGCTTTATTTGAAGCTGTTCATGGATCTGCACCTGATATTGCAGGTAAAGGCATAGCTAACCCTACCGCTCTATTGCGCTCCTCTATTTTAATGTTACAATACATTGGCATGGATGATAAAGCCAGCCTGATTGATAAAGCACTGAATGAAACTTTAAAAATTCAGGAAGAAACAACCGCTGACCTGGGAGGAAAAGCTTCAACTACTGAATTCACTGACAATATTATTCGAAAACTATAATCCTTTATCATTCGTTTTACTCAAATCTGATGTTTCGGTTACGTTAGATATTTTTACTTTTGTAAATTATGTAAACCATAAATTTGTATCATGAAAAAAATAGCGATTTATCTTATCTGTCTAGCTGGAATTCCTTTATTGTTTACAAACTGTACGAACAAGGAACTCGAAAAAAGGATTGCAAAACTTGAAGGAAGAGTAGCACAACTTGAAAATGGCGGTACTTCCAGAACTCCGGGAACTATCGAAAGCAAAACCACCAGTAATATTGCTTCAGTTGAGGAGGTTCCTTCGGGGCCATTACCCGAATTTGAATTCGAAGAAGAACAACATGATTTTGGGACCATCAATGAAGGGGATATCGTTGAACATACCTTCTCTTTCAAAAATACTGGGGAAGCGCCATTGATTATATCAAAAGCAACCGCCTCATGTGGATGTACAGTACCCAAATGGCCACAAGAACCTATACCTGTTGGAGGTGCAGGAGAGATTACCGTGAAATTCAACAGTAGAAACAAGCCAGGCGTACAAAACAAAACAGTAACCATCACAGCCAACACTGATCCGAAAATTAAAAGGTTGAGAATTAAGTCTACCGTTACTCCTAAATCTGATCAACCTTCTTAAAAAATATGATTCTTCTACAAGCAACTGGCGATTATTCATCGTTTATCATGCTGGCAGGCATGGTGGCTATATTTTATTTCTTTTTTATAAGGCCTCAACAGAAAAAACAAAAAGATCAAAAAAAATTCATTCAGGAGATCAAAAAAGGTGATCAAGTGGTGACAATGGGTGGTATACATGGAAAAGTATATAATGTTGATGAACACACCATCACACTGGACATCGATAAAGGGACGAAGTTAACACTGGAAAAAACATCCGTGTCATTGGAATCTTCCAAAAGGATGCAAGGTAAAAAATAATTGTATAATGCGGGGGCTTGTAGAAAACTGGAAGGTGGTTTTGCTATCATTAATTGTAGCAGCCACCTTCTGGTTGTTTAACGCGCTAAATAAAGACTACGATGCCCGCCTTGATTATCCAATTGAATTTAAATTCTCCCACGATAGTCTGGTGACCATGCGTCCGCTACCGGAAACAGTTGAGATTGATGTCTCTGGAATCGGTTGGAATTTATTTAAAAGAACATTTCTTTTAAATGCTAAGCCGATTGTTATAAGACTGGACAATCCAACTGATATCAAATACCTTCCCCGAGAGAGTATTGTACCCCTCATATCCGATCAGCTAGAGGGCCTGAATATTAATTATGTCGTCACCGACACCTTACACTTTGATATAGAAAAGAAAGTAAGCAAAGTGATCGACATACTAGTAGATAGCGCAAATATTAATTTAGAAGAACAATATCGAATCACCAGCCCTGTAAATGTTTATCCTGATACTGCACAGGTTATTGGCCCACAGCGATTTATCCAAAACATTCCTGATATCTACACCTTACTGATAGAAAAAACAATAAATGGTGATTACGATAATGAAATTGAAATTGAATTACCTAAAAACAGTTACTTACGTGCCATTCCCTATGAAATAAATGTAACCTTCGACGTAACTAAATTTATCAGAGATAGTGTTCTGATCACACCCGAAATCATAAATTTCCCTCCTGATGCATATATTTTAGATACTGCTGTATTTATCCATTACACTGTCCAGGAGGATGATTATGAGGAAATATCAACATCAGATTTTAATTTACTCATTGATTATGAAAAAATAATCACCTCAGATTCAAGCATCCAACCCATTATAACAGGTTTTCCACAGGTTGCCAATGAGTTTGAACTCAAGCCAAAGGAAGTGAAGGTATCCTATGAGTAAGTGTGTCGGAATAACAGGGGGCATTGGAGCTGGCAAAACGATCATTTGTAAAATTTTTGAACTACTGAATGTACCGGTTTATTATGCCGATGATCAGGCTAAGCTATTGATGGTAAAAAATGAGGCCCTTAAAAAATCGATCATAAAATCATTTGGAAATGCCAGTTACCTGGAAAATGGTGAAATCAATAAACCCTTCTTAAGACAATTATTCCATGATCCTAAAAATATAATCAAATTAAATGCCCTGGTTCATCCTAAAGTGAGTGAAGATTTTTGGCATTGGACTAATAAGCATCATGATGCAAAATATATTCTTAAAGAAGCAGCACTCCTTATTGAAAGCGGATCATATAAAGATTTGGATGCTCTTATCTGTATTACTGCACCAGAAGAAAAACGAATTAAAAGGGTATTGAAAAGAGATAGCGGTAGAAATAAAGAAAATATCTCCCAAATTATAGCCGCTCAAATCAGAGATGATGTCAAAATCAAATACTCTGATTTTACCATTCGAAATGACGGGATGCATTTGGTGACACCACAGGTCTTGAAGATAAACAATGCGTTAAAAAAATAGAATTGGGTGGAAGACCGGATTCGAACCGGCGACCTCTGGTGCCACAAACCAGCGCTCTAACCTGCTGAGCTACAACCACCATTTTTTAAAGGACTGCAAAGGTAGTACAGTTATTCAACTTAATCAAAGATTCATCGATCAAACAGTAGTCGCATACCTTTTGTCGATTCATCAAATTTACCCTCTGAATAAACCAGGTGACCAGATACAAAAGTCTTAACAATCGAAGATTGAAACTTTTGACCCTCCAACGGTGACCATCCGCATTTATACAGGATATTCTCTTTAGTGACATTCCACGGTCTATTTAAATCAATGATTACCAAATCAGCATAATACCCCTCCCTTATATACCCCCTGTCTTTTACATCAAACATAATGGCAGGATTATGGCAGGCCTTCTCAACGATTTTTTCTAAGGTTATCATTCCCTGGTGATAAAGTTCCAGTAAAACCGGCAAGGCATGTTGAACCAATGGCCCGCCTGAAGGAGCTTTTAGGTATTTATTTTGCTTCTCTGATAAACTATGCGGCGCATGATCTGTCGCAAGGACGTCTATTCTATCCGATAACACTGCCTTTAGTATTGCTTCTTTATCACTTCTCGTTTTCACTGCGGGGTTCCACTTTATTCGACTACCGTGGGTTTTATAATCCGAATCTTCAAACCATAAGTGGTGGGTACATGCTTCAGAAGTTATTTTTTTCTCTTTGAGCGGCAAGATGTTATCAAATAATTCAACCTCTTCAGCAGTAGAGATATGCAGGATATGTAACCGGGTACCATACCTTTTTGCCATTTCAACAGCTTTGGAAGAAGACTTTAAACATGCTTCCCTGCTTCTTATCTTTGGATGTGCATCAAATGGGATGTCCTCTCCATATTCATTTTTAAACTGCTCCATGTTATATTTAATAATGCCTTCATCTTCACAATGTGTAGCAATTAATAATTGGACTTTACTGAAAAACGCCTCCAAGGCCTTGGTTTCATCAACCAGCATATCCCCGGTGGAAGCCCCCATAAAAATTTTCACACCACAAACTCGTTTTGGATCAGTTTTTAGGACTTCCTGAATATTGTCATTACTGGCACCCATATAAAATGAATAATTGGCCAGTGACTTTTTGGAGGCCAATTCATATTTATCTTCCAGCAATGGCTGGGTAAGCGTATTCGGAACAGTATTCGGCATCTCCATGTAGGATGTAATGCCTCCGGCAACTGCAGCTTTTGCTTCTGTATATATTTCAGCTTTGTGCGTTAGGCCCGGCTCTCTAAAATGTACCTGATCATCAATAAGTCCGGGGATCACATATTTAGCGGAAGCATCAATTTCCAAATAACCATTAGGATTATCAATTTCTGACCCTATCTTTTCGATTCTTTGATCTTTAATCAATATATCGCAAGGTATTATCTGATTATCATTTACAATTTGTGCATTTTTAATTATGTAGGACATTGGATATATTATTTAAGATTATGAAAAAAGAATATAATAATTTTTCTGATTTTAATTTGAATAAACAACTATTAAACGCCATATCAGATTTAGGTTATGACAATCCAACACCTATTCAAAAAAAAGTGATTCCACTGGCGATCTCGGGTCATGACATACTAGGTATAGCACCAACCGGTACCGGAAAGTCAGCTGCTTTTTTAATCCCTTTAATTTTAAACTTGAAATATGCTAAACCATTGAAATTTAGAGGCTTAATATTGGCGCCAACAAGGGAATTATGCATTCAAATTCAGGAGATGGCTATAGGTTTATCAAAATATACCAATCTGAAAATTATGGCATTATTTGGGGGCGTTGGTAAAAAAGTGCAACTCGAAAAAATAGAGGAAGGGTTTGATCTTCTGATCACCACACCTGGTCGATTTATAGAATTTTATCTTCAGGGTATGTTAATCACCAGGGATATAAAAGTTATGGTTTTGGACGAAGCTGACCGAATGATGGAAATGGGCTTTCAACCTCAACTAATCAGGATATTGGAAGTAATTCCCAATAAAAGACAAAACATGCTTTTTTCAGCCACTATGCCTGAAAAGGTACTTAAGGTTTCAGAAGAATTTCTTGAATTTCCTGAAAAAGTGGAAATCTCTCCACCGGCTACCGTTGCAAAAACAATTGAACAACATCTGTATCATGTGCCTAACTTTCTAACCAAAATACAATTACTGGAATGGATAATCAAAAATGAGAAAGGGTTAAATAAATCAATAATCTTTGCCAGAAGTAAAGAGCACACAAATAATATATTTAAATTCATTAAAAGAAAGATTACCGATAGTGTCCGTATAATCCATGGTAATAAAGATCAAAACGCCAGGTTCAATGCGATCAATGACTTTCGTGAAGGTGAAATTAAATTTCTGGTAGCCACTGATGTTGTTTCCCGTGGTATAGACATATCGGATGTAAGCCATATTATCAATTTTGATGTGCCCATGCAATACCAGGATTACGTGCACCGGGTAGGAAGAACGGGCAGAGTAGAGAAAGCGGGCAAAGCAATTACATTCTCAAACCCCGGGGAAGACGGGCATATAAAACATATCGAGAAACTAATAAAAGTAAACCTGAACCCATGTGATCTCCCTCCGGATTTGAAAATACTCGAAACCGGAAGAGAAGAAAAAATACAAATCGATCGTCAAATTGACGCTTTAAAAAGAAGGGAAGACCCTAATTATCAGGGTGCTTTTCATACTAAAAAGATAAAGGGTACTAATAAGAAAAAAAGGAAATAGATTGATCCTGGAAGCATCAAATCAGAATCGCTTTTATTCAAGAAAAAAATTTGATATTATTGTGTTGGAAAATTCAAATATTTTTCTTTCCATAGCTGGTTGAAAGATCTTGTGGGGAGTAGGCAGAAGGTCTAGCCCCACATAGATCAACGCTAATTATCTACTTGTACACTTTCTTTTCTATTCATCAAATGCCAGGTTGTAAAAAATATCAATCGCGTTCTCTTTTTTAACAGATCAAAATTTATTTTTTCAATGGTGTCCGTTGGCCGGTGATAATCCTCATGAACGCCATTAAAATAAAATATTATTGGGATTCCTTTTCTTGCGAAATTGTAATGATCAGACCTGTAGTAAAACCTGTTCGGATCATTTTCATCATTATATTTATAATCCAGGATTAAGTTGGTATACATTTTATTCACCGCTTCAGAAAGATTGTGCAAATCTGAGGATAACTTATCAGAACCTATAAGATAAACGTACTCCGCTGTATCAGCATAATTATCATCTACCCTACCCACCATATCTATATTTAGATTAGTTACAATCTGATTCATGGGCAATGTCGGGTTATTAGAGAAATATTCAGATCCCAGTAGTCCCTTTTCCTCCCCGGTAAAAGATAAGAACAAAATGCTCCTGTCACGATGTTTGGCTTTTACCTCGGCAAAAGCTTCAGCAAGTTCAATAACCGCTGACGTACCTGACCCATCGTCATCAGCACCATTGTAAATGATCGTATCATTTTTCCCTAAATGATCATAATGACTGGTGATCACAATAAATTCATTTTCATGCTTAGTTCCTTCTAAGTAGCCCATCACATTTTCAGTCTCCAACGTATCAATAGATCTTTCAGCCTTATATTTTATTTTGGATTTTATCGGTTCTTTTAGGTTGTCAAAATACTCCGAAACAGCCAAAAGGCTATCGTAGGGCATGTCAAATATCTCGGTAAGGTATTCTGGTGGAAGGAAAAAGACATTGGTCTCACCTTCTGATTTGGGCCTGCTTAATGATAACTGAGGTTTGGATAAATACCGCTTATAAAGTTTCTGCTTTTTTAAAAATTCATCTTTGTTAAACTCTACAAATAAAAAAATAGCATTTGCTCCGGATGTGTTGGCATTATCCACCAGCATTCTCCAATTTCTGGTATTGTTTGGGTTTAATATTGCTACAGCTTCACCTTCTACATTCATATCTTCATAATTTTTAAGATCACCATAACCTAAGAATGTGATGGTATCTTCCTTTTCCTTGGGCGTATTTGTAATCCCAATACTGAACATTTCAGTCCACTCTTTTATTTTTTTTTCATCTATGGCCACATAAACCTCTTTTGATGTAGATGCATAAAGATTAAATCTTTGGTAATAACTTCCGTTAAGTGGCTTTAATCCCACATCCTCAAACTGGCGCCTGATGTATCTGGCAGCTTTTTTTTGACCGATGGTCCCGGTTTCTCTGCCCTCTAAACTATCAGATGTCAAAATGGCCAATCGATCATAAAGATCTTTCTTAGTAATTGATTTTGAATATTTAATAGCTTTTTTATCCTGTCCGGATAAATAGACAAAATATAAAACAAATAATGAGGTAAGCAGGTACTTATTCATGTGATTATTCTTAGAATGCTAATCCAATTTTTGAGTATTATTTTGTTGAATTGATCAAACCTAATAAATTAACAATTACTTCTATTTTTGTTTTATTGAATTTTAAGAAACTGTTGAATGAATATTAATTTAAAAACAAGGGAATTATTCCAATTAAGGCATATAGGTCCTTCAGAACAGGAGATAAACGATATGCTCGAGGTAACTAATAATGATTCTGTGGCTGATTTAGTAAATGAAACCATACCACACAATATACAGTCTCTTAAAGCGCTTAAGATTGAAGAGGCCATACCTGAATATGATTTCTTGAAGCGTTTTAAAGCTATTGCCAACCAAAACTTAGAATATAAATCGTTCATTGGCCTCGGCTATCACAATTGCATTGTACCGCAAGTCATTCAAAGAAACATCTTGGAAAATCCTGGTTGGTATACAGCATACACTCCATATCAGGCAGAAATATCACAGGGCAGATTAGAGGCGTTGATAAATTTTCAAACCATGGTCATTGACCTGACTGCTATGGGAGTGGCCAACGCATCTTTGTTAGACGAAGCCACAGCAGCCGCAGAAGCCATGGCAATGTTATTTGCTTCCCGTAAAGGAAATAAAAAGAAAGCCAATGTGTTTCTTGTCGATGAGGAAATATTCCCGCAAACTCAGGCTGTACTTTGCACAAGGTCGGAGCCAATGGGAATAAAAATAATCTCCGGTAATATTTTTGATATGGATTTAACCAATCAGAATGTGTTCGGTATTATGGTTCAAAACCCGGATAATAACGGAGAGATAAAAGATTACGGCCGTTTGTTCTCCTCAGCCAAAGAATTGGGTATTCAAATCTCATGCATTGCAGATCTTTTAAGTCTCACACTAATCCAACCACCCGGTGAAATAGGTGCCGATGTTGTCGTGGGATCTACACAGCGGTTTGGTATTCCACTAGGCTATGGAGGACCTCATGCAGCGTATTTTGCAACAAAAGAATCCTACAAAAGACATATTCCAGGCAGGATAATTGGATTATCTAAAGACAAAAACAATAACCCGGCTTTCAGAATGGCTCTGCAAACCCGTGAACAACATATCAAAAGAGAACGGGCCACCTCAAATATCTGCACCGCTCAGGTTCTACTTGCTGTCATGGCTGGAATGTATGCTGTTTATCATGGCGCTGAAGGGTTGAAAAAAATAGCAATGCGCATACACGCCCTTGCGGTTTCGCTGAAGGATGCACTTGAAAAAATAGGCGTTGAAATATCAAGCGAATCATTTTTTGATACTTTAAAAATCAATTTGGATAATAAAAAATCAGAAGCCCTGAGGGAATTGGCCCTCAAAAACAATGTCAACTTCAGATATTTTGAAGATGGTTCCGTTGGTATTACTTTGGATGAATCGAATGATTTATCGGATTTAATGCTGATTGTTTCAATTTTTGAAGAGGTTATTAATGAATCCTTTAACACCGTTAAAGTAAAAGATGAAATAGATCAGGATGAGTTCAAATTACCTAAAGCCCTGCTTAGGACCTCTGATTTCATGACGCATAAAATATTTGAAAACTACCATACAGAACACGAACTATTAAGATACATCAAACGTCTGGAAAATAAAGATTTATCACTGGTTCACTCCATGATTTCTTTGGGATCATGTACCATGAAGCTGAATGCCTCCACTGAAATGGTGCCTTTGTCCTGGAGCGGGTTTTCCAATATTCATCCATATGCACCCCTTGACCAGGCTTTGGGATACAAAGCACTTATCGGTAAACTTGAAAACTGGCTTTGTGAGATCACAGGATTTGATGCCGTTTCCTTTCAACCGAATTCAGGGGCACAAGGAGAATATACGGGCCTCATGGTGATAAGGGCTTATCACCACAATAATGGGGATCTAAACAGGAATGTTGCACTAATCCCTTCATCAGCTCACGGTACCAACCCGGCTAGCGCTGTGATGGCAGGAATGAAAGTTATCATAGTAAAATGTGATGAATATGGAAATATTGACATGGTAGACCTGAAGGAAAAAGCAGAAAAGAACAGTGGTAACCTTGCTGCTTTAATGGTAACCTATCCATCCACGCATGGAGTGTTTGAAGATAAAATAAAATCTATATGTGAATTGATACACAGCCATGGAGGACAGGTTTATATGGACGGAGCTAACTTAAATGCACAGGTAGGACTCACTAATCCTGCTTTGATAGGTGCAGATGTATGTCACTTAAACCTCCACAAAACATTTTGCATTCCCCACGGTGGCGGTGGGCCAGGTATGGGGCCGATCGGCGTAAAGGATCACTTAAAAGCATTTCTTCCCGGTAACCCGTTACTAAACCAGGATTGGGGAAATTCAATACAACCGGTAGCAGCAGCGCATTGGGGAAGTGCCAGCATCCTGACCATTTCTTATGCTTACATCGCTTTAATGGGCGCAAAAGGCCTGAAAAATGCTTCAGAAATAGCCATACTCAATGCTAACTACCTCAAAGAAGTACTGAAATCGCATTATAAAATCTTATACACCGGAAACAATGATCGCGTTGCTCATGAATTTATTATCGATTGTCGTGAGTTTAGAAAAGCAGGCATTGAAGTAGAAGATATTGCAAAACGGTTGATGGATTATGGCTTTCATGCGCCAACCGTCTCCTTCCCTGTTCCCGGTACCATGATGATTGAACCTACAGAAAGTGAAAGTAAATCAGAACTGGACAGATTTTGCGAAGCTATGATTAGTATACGGGAAGAAATAAAAGAGATAGAATCTGAAATTTATGCCCAGGACAACAACGTGCTAAAAAATGCACCACATACCCATGAGACCTTATGCAGCGATCATTGGGACTATCCATATAGCCGCGAAAAAGCCGCTTACCCTTTAAGTTTTGTGAAAGAAAACAAATTCTGGCCATCAGTAAGTAGAGTTGACAATGCTTATGGAGACAGGCACTTATTCTGCAGTTGCATTCCCGTTGATAGCTATGAGGAAAGTACTTTAGAGACGGTTTGAGAAATTTTGAATTTATAATTACTGGTTAGAAGTTTCCTTTTTCCTACGGGATAAACACGCTCGGTAAAAGATACATTGTCATGCTGGTCGATGGTTAGTACCGTTGAACAGCATGTTCCATAAAGCTCCGTTCTAATAAACCGGGCGGATAATTTCTTTTCTAACTCAAAAGGAATACCAGTATTTGGTAGCCTTTTATCCGTTGACAAACGGGTATCGGTAAGCAAATCGAGCAGATCTTCATCATTAAAAGTACCATCGATGATGGATTGGAAATCATTCAGCCCATCCGTCACTTTTGGCCATGGTGAATTAAGAAAAGCATTGCTGAGGCCATAAATACCCTTATCAAGACTCGTGAGTTTTTTTTTGATGTTATTAAAATAGTATAAAGCATCGACTGACCCTATCAGTAAGTTAAACCCATTGTAATGATCTAGTCTATCTCGGATGTTCATAAAATAATTTTTAGGAGATTTTTCCCCTGAGAGGTAATTGGTGATCAAATGACCTCTGGTAGGTGCATTCTTTTTGATATTCCTGGGGTTCCTGTAATTAGTTATGGCCGAAAACTTACCGTCTTTAGTAACGCCCAGCCATGTACCACCTCCTTTTAAATCTTTACCGGACAACAAATTGGGATTGTCTTCCCAAAACCCTACTTCCCGGGTTGGTCTTTCATAAAACTCATCGCGATTGCCGGCAAGGATCAATTTATAGTGCGGATGATGTTTCCAGGCTAAATAGATTAAACACATATTCCGATGGGTGTCAAAGAATTTATAAGTTTGAATAGAATAAAGAAAGTAAATTTAAATAATGAACGAGTTAATTTATGTTTTAGTTGGATTGCTTGCTGGTGGAAGTATCGGCTGGTTGTGGCAGCGACTTAAATTCAAAAATAGTTTTGACGAAAAATTAAACACACTAAATCAAAAATTTTGGGATACCGAAATAGAACTTAAATCGGAAAAAGAAAAAAATATACGCTTAAAAGAGGAAAACAGCCGGTTAGACAGGGAATTAAGAAATGAACGCGATAAGATATTAGAACTTAGCAATCACAAAGCGACACTATCCAGTAACCTGACACACCTAAAGGATAAATATGCAGAACAAAAGTCCGAGATAGAGCATATCCAGGAGCGGTTTGCGGCTGAGTTTAAAAATATGGCCAACGAAATACTGGAAGAAAAAAGTAAAAGGTTTACTGATCAAAACAAGATCAACATAAATGAAATATTGAAGCCCCTGAACGAGAAGATCATACAGTTCGAAAAAAGGGTAGAAGAAAGTAACAAAGAAAGCATAGCCCGAAGCTCTGCCCTGAAAGAACAGATAGGCAGTCTCAAAGAACTAAACATCAAAATAACCAGAGAAGCGGAAAACCTTACCAAAGCACTAAAAGGCGATACCAAAACCCAGGGAAGCTGGGGTGAATATATCCTGGAAAGCATCCTAAGTAAATCCGGCCTGGAGAAAGGAAGGGAATACTTTGTGCAGGAAAGCATTACGCAGGATGGCAAGCGCTATCGACCGGATGTCATCGTCAACCTGCCGGATAAAAAGAAAATAATTATTGACTCTAAGGTATCCCTGGTTTCTTATGAAAAATTCAGTAATGAAGAGAACGAGGAACACAAGGCAAGTCATCTAAAGAACCATTTATTATCCATAAGAAAGCACGTGAAAGATTTAGGCGATAAGAATTATCAAAAGCTTTACAGGATTGATGGGTTGGATTTTATCCTGATGTTCGTGCCCATTGAGCCGGCATTTACTGTGGCAGTACAGCAAGACCGGGAATTATTCAATGACGCCTACGCCAAAAACATTGTGTTGGTAAGCCCTTCTACTCTTATCGCCACCTTAAGGACCATAGCCAACATATGGAAGCAGGAATACCAAAACAGAAATGCCATGGAAATAGCCCGCCAGAGCGGCGCTTTGTATGATAAGTTTAAGTCTTTTGTTGATGACCTTATACGTGTGGGCAATTACCTCAAACAAACCCATGGTAGCTATGAAGCAGCCATGAACAAACTGACCAATGGCAAAGACAATCTTATCAGAAAAGCAGAACGCCTCAAAGAGCTGGGCGCAAAGTCTTCAAAAGATATGGACCCCCGGCTTTTAGAGCGGGCTGCCCCTGAGGTGAAAGAACAAAAAAGCTTATTTGAATAATTTCAACCTAATGGGATCTTGGTGTGCGCATTCAAGCTACCGCTGGCCCGCCAGCTGATTGTTAGGTCTGAATACCGAGCTTAATCCCCTCCAATTGCCAAAGATCAATGCCATGCACCTATAGGGGCATGAATAAATTATTTATTTTGGCAGCCCCTCCCTTTCTACTTTCCGGTAATCCCACATAATTTATTCTATTGCATAAATTGGGTCAATTTGGGTTAATTTGAAATAAATTCCAGTTGCTCATTAGGTATATCTCGTCTACATTTGCGGCCAATTTATAACGAGATCATGGAGTTGACCGCAGATAATAAGTTAAGAAAGTTAATCGTAGTTGGAGACAGGGTTTTGGTTAGGCCAAAAAAAATCAATGAACAAACAGAAAGTGGCATCTTTCTGCCACCTGGCGTAAAAGAAAAAGAAAAAATCCATTCAGGGTATATTGTGAAAGTTGGCCCCGGTTATCCAATTCCCCTACCGCTGGACGAGGATGATGACTGGAAACCTGAAGAAGAAAAAGTTAAGTACGTGCCATTACAGGCCAAAGAAGGTGATTTAGCAATATTCCTGCAAAAGAGTGCTTTCGAGGTAGTGTATGAGCGGGAAAAATACTTTATCGTCCCACAATCCTCTATATTGATGCTGGAGCGCGAAGAAGACCTTTAATTATATTTCTTATGCTACCTTCTGGTCATGCCATATCTCAAAGCTATGGTATGAATGCTCAACATATGATTTGTTTTCTATTCATCCGTCGGAATTGTTACAGTGATTAATTTGTTTTCATATACATACGATAGATTTTGAAAAAGCTGGCATCGTTCGTACTTATCATTCTTGCCCTCGTCATGTTTTATTTATCCTACAACATCGGAGGCCTGCCTCCGGCGGTAACCGGTGTAGGTTTTATAATAATCGCCATCGTTTGGCTTAAAGAGGGGCGCTAAAGCGTTTTAATTTGACAGGTAATTTCTCTACACATATAACTCGAATTTATGAGGAGGTCTCACCAGGGAGATCATAAGGCTAAACATAAACTGATTTTCCCATTTATTCTTAGACTATTCTTTCTCACAGAAAATCATATCAGCTGGCTCCAGCTTTATAAAATCGCTGACTGAACCAATGACAGGAAATACTTAATATTCAGAGGTTGCCAAAATTATTCGGTCCGGTATTTGATTCCTCAAACAGCACTCGTTCGTATAGAAACTAGCGTCTTTGATGAGGTTGTCATGGCCATAGGACGGAATGGCCTGAAATAAATCAAAAAAATAAAAAGGAGCCTGAAGCTCCCTATATGTGGGTCCACTAGGATTCGAACCTAGGACCCCCTGCTTGTAAGGCAGGTGCTCTGAACCAACTGAGCTATGAACCCTTGAAAATGAGGGCAAAAATAACATTCTAATCTATTTATCCCAAAATAATATCACATTTCCCTAAAGAATATGCGCTGCCACCGTCTCCAGCATCATCATACGTGATCCTTTAATCAAAACTGTAAAACCTTGCAGCTTTTGAACCGCCTGGTGAAGCGCTTCCTTGCTTTCAAAATGCTGGCCAACACCTGTCCTGACAGAAGCCCTATACATATTTTCACCGGTCAAAAATATTTCATCAACATCGTTAAGTCTTTGAAGGATTTTTTCATGTTCCTCATCAGCTGTCACACCTAACTCCAACATATCTCCTAAAACCACGGCCTTTTTACCTTCCATGCTTATGAGGTTATCTACTGCTGATCTCATGGAATCAGGATTAGCATTGTAGGCATCCATTAAGATCGTGTTGTATGTCTTTTTAATTATCTGGGAGCGATTTTCCGAAGGTACGTAGCCAGAGATGGCTTCATTAATTAAGTTATGCTCAACATTGAAATACTTCCCCACAGTATGGGCAGCCAGCATGTTTATAAAGTTATACTTCCCGGTAATCTGGGTTTCGATCACACCTCCAGATTTGTCCTTATAGCTGATGACCGGCGTGGTAGCTATTAACCGGGGACTATTTTCATCGGGGTAAAAGATGGGCTTATCAAAACGCTTCTTCATATTGGTTAATACTTTATCGCTATCATTTATAAAGACCTGACCATCATGCTTTTTTAGAAAATCAAATAGTTCACTCTTGCCTCTGATGATTCCTTCCACTCCCCCAAAACCTTCCAGGTGGGCTTTTCCTATGTTGGTGATTAATCCATGCGTAGGCCTGGTAATATCGCTTAGAAGCGCAATATCCCCCACAGCATTGGCACCCATCTCAATGACGGCAATCTCTGCCTGCGGATAAATATTCAGGATAGAAAGGGCAACGCCAATATCGTTATTTAGATTCCCTTCTGTCGCCACAGTTATATACTTTTTGGATAGCACGGCATTGATCAATTCTTTGGTGGTTGTCTTTCCGTTAGAGCCAGTTATGCCGAATACCGGTCTTTTAAACCGGCTTCGATGAAATCGCGCCAGATCCTGCAGCGACTTTAATGAATCATCAACCAGTATATATTTTTCACTATCCAAATAATAGTCCTTATCATCCACAACTACACATCTGGCCCCTTTATCCAGTGCATGGGTGGCATATTGATTGCCATTGAAGTTTGGTCCCCTAAGGGCAAAAAACATCTTTCCTGTCTCAATCTTTCTTGAATCTATACTAACACCTTCGCTAAGCAGAAACCTGGAATAAAGCAGTTCGATTAAATTGTCCATACCAGTATTAGAATTTAAGATTTTCGAATTCCGTAATTTAGCAATTATGATAAAAGCCAGTGAGAAGAGTCTGATTTATGTTGAAATAGGTGAACTTAATCAACTATCATTTAATAAACCACCGGTATTTTGGGCGAAAAATAACCTAAACAATACGGTTATAATGGACTTTGATAATCATTCCACCAGGGATGTAATTGATTACTACCTTCAGGTGGTTGATAAATTTGATAAAATAGCTGTGGTACTGGTAAACCACTCCAATCAAAATCCGGGAAACATACTAACGCTATTTAATCGAATTATAAAAAAATCGAAGCACTATCAATTCTTTCACCAAGGTGAAAATTCTATACTTTCCTATTTGCTGAAATTCTCGAGGAGTAAAAGCTTTAATTCTTTTGATGAAGTAAAAGAAGAAATTGCGGCTTATATCAATTAATTTCAAAACCATCAGCATCCAAATGGAATTTTACTTTCTCTCTGAAGGACTCTAATTTTTCTTTACTTAAAGAAACCGTCTCAATTTCATCCCCATCATCCAGAAAAGCAGCAGCCTCCCCCTTGTAATTATAAACGGCACTGTGGCCTAAATATTTGGCTCCATACCCATCCACTCCAATTCTGTTAACACCTGCACAGTAGGACAAATTTTCAATAGCACGAGCAGAAAGTAGCGTATCCCAAGCATTTAACCTTGGTGCCGGCCAGTTTGCCAGGTAGATCAGAAGGTCATAGCCAAGGCTGTCATTGCTCATCTTATTCCTGGACCAAACCGGAAAACGAAGGTCGTAACAGATCAAAGGATATATTTTCCAACCCTTCCATTCTAAAAATAATTTCCGGGTCCCCGGGCTATAATATTTTTCCTCCCCTACAAACCTGAAGAGATGCTTTTTGTCATAAGTGTTATACGTGCCATCTGGAAACATGGCTAATAATCGATTGAAGTAACGCACACCTTCCCTGATGATACAACTTCCGATTAACAAAGCCTTGGTTTGTGCCGCCAACTGCTTCATCCATCGGAAAGTTTTACTGTTCATTGGCTCTGCCAGGTATTTGGCGTTCATCGAGAATCCAGTGGAGAACATTTCCGGGAGTATAATCACATCCGTTTCGACACCTATATTCCATATTTTTTCCTCAAACATGGCGATATTTGCATCAATATTTTCCCAGTGGATTTCAGACTGTATTAGCGTGACACGAAGGTTTGTCATCATTTATTTTTTTACTAATGGCGCGATCACACGATAATCTACATCGACTTTTCCCTTGCTGATATTGGTTAGCTTTCCTTTTAAAATCCTTTTTTTAAAGGATCCTAAATGATCGGTAAACAGGATTCCTTCAATATGATCGTATTCATGCTGTATGACGCGGGCCTGCATGCCTTTGAAAACATCTTCATGCAGCTTCCATTCTTCATCATAGTACTTTAACTTCAGCTCAGCGTTTCTGCTGACATCCTCCCTTATGCCAGGGATACTTAAACAGCCTTCTTCAAAATTCCAGTCTTCTCCGTGCTCTTCAATAATCACCGGATTTACAAATACCTTTTTGAAATCCTTCATATCCTCATCGGACAGCGAGGTGCCGTCCACAACAAATATTCTCAAATCCATCCCAATCTGAGGAGCAGCTAAACCAATTCCGCTTGCTGCCTGCATGGTTTCAAACATATCCTCACTAAGCTTTTTTACATCTGCCTCATTTTTATCTATTTCTCTGGCTTTTTTTCTTAGCACAGGGTGACCATATAAAACAATAGGATAAATCATTTTTTAGACACTAAATATGACTGTAAAATAAGTGTGGCGCTTATTTTATCAATATTTTCTTTCTTTTGGCGTTGGCTTTTTTTCATTCCTCCGGTTACCATGGCTTCAATTGCAATTTTTGAAGTAAACCGCTCGTCATTGAGATGGACATTCTTTTGCGGAAATAGTAACCTCAATTTCTTTACAAACCCTTTAACATGACTCGTTGCATTGGTTTCCTGATTTTTCAGGTCTCTGGGCATCCCTACGACGAACTCATCTATAATTTCAGATTGCGCATATTCTTTTAAAAAATCCAGCACATCTTTGGAATGAACGGTTGTCAGTGGAGAAGCAATCATTCTTAGTTCATCGGTCACTGCAATACCAACGCGCTTATTCCCGTAATCAATGCCCACAACCCTGCCCATAATTTTTAATTGTACTTTGCTATAGCCCTTATTCTTCTCTTTGTTTTATCCTCCAGAGAAATAGCCTTTGGAAACAACACATCGTTTTCTACTGAGGCATGCGATTGTAAATCGTTATCCAATTCTCCAAGCTCCTGTAGTATCACCTTCATATGCAGTGTGCTACTGGAATCAATTTTAAAATCGTGGGTAATTTCCCGCAAGCCTTTCATTTCATCTTCATCCTCCAAATGATGGATGGCGAAATCTTTTACGGAAGTTTTACTCAACCTGAAAAATATGTTTGATGGGTTAAAAGGGTGTTGATTGGCTTTATGCAAATCCATGATTAGCTGAAATAAAGTATCTTCTTCTTCATAGATATGCTCAATAAAATCTTCAACAAATAACGGGAAAACTAATTTTAAATCATTCGCCAGGGCATTTGATTCTTTTAAGTTGAGGATAAGATCTGCAATGTAAGTGATCTTCTTTTTTATGAGAATGTAATGCGTGTGCTTTAAATATTCGATAATTAAATCCAGCGGATACTTGTCCAAAACCTTTTGCTCAATGCTGTAATCATCTATGATCCACTGAAAATCCCGGAGCAGTATTTTTAAGTCAATTCCTTTTTTTTCGCACAATTCCTGAAGGAAAAGCTCCTGATAGTCATAAAAAGATATACCAAAATGATGTAAGACTTTTGCAAACACATAATTACCGTCAATAATATCTTGAATCCTTTTATCTAGAATATTTTGCATACACTGCAAATATATTTAAATTTTGAGTGGTAAATCCAGTCATAGTGTTACAACTTAACGATTCTTAACTAAGTATCTTAATTAATCACTAACATTCTTGATTGATCAAGGTTAAATTTAAAGTAAATAACAATTATATAAGATGGGCGATAGGTCTAAGCTGTTAGTTAAACTACCATTACTTTTTTCCATAGCGATAGCTACAGGGATACTCATCGGTGCGAGCATGGTTGGGGATAACAATAAAAGTGCTGATATTTTTAAAAGTGTTTATAAATTCAGGGAAATTATAAGCCATATAGACAGGGACTATGTTGATGAAGTCGATACAGAAAGTCTTGTAGAAAGCGCCATCAACCAAATGCTGGAGGAGCTGGATCCTCATACAGTCTATATTCCATCAGAGGAGCTTAGCCTCGCAAAATCACAGTTGGAGGGCAATTTCGATGGTATTGGAATTGAGTTTAATATCTTTAAAGACACAATATATGTTGTTTCCCCTTTAAGTGGTGGCCCCTCAGAAGAGGTAGGCCTTCTTCCGGGAGATAAAATAATAAAAGTTGATGGAGAGTTGGTAGCCGGTGTAAACATAACCAACAAGGATGTCTACCATAAACTACGTGGCCCTAAAGGCACCAAAGTAACCGTTGAGATACAAAGAAACTTACCTGATAACCTGCTGCAGTTTAACATCATCAGGGACAATATACCTCAGTTTTCAGTAGATGCGCATTATATGGTGGATGACGAGATCGGATATATAAAAATCAGTCGGTTTTCTGCTACCACCTACGAAGAGTTTAAAAAATCCCTGATGAAGCTGAAAAAACAAGGACTAGAGAAATTAATCCTCGATCTTACAGGCAATCCGGGGGGGTATATGGAGATGGCGGTGAATGTTGCTGATGAATTTCTGCCCGGTGACCCAATGATTGTTTACACAAAAGGAAAAGAATCACGCTATAATGCCGATCACAGGGCATACAGAAAAGGTCTGTTTGAAAAGAAACCGCTGATTGTACTAACCAATGCCGGTAGCGCTTCTGCATCAGAAATTGTGGCCGGTGCCATTCAGGATAACGACCGGGGTTTGATCGTAGGCCGTAGAACATTTGGAAAAGGTTTGGTGCAGATGCCTATCTCATTAAAAGACGGGTCTGAACTCAGGCTGACCATCTCAAGGTATTACACCCCTAGTGGAAGATCAATTCAAAAACCCTACACCGATCCTGATTCCTATCACAATGATATGGAGGAACGGGTATTGAATGGTGAGATGTTTTACAAAGACAGCATAAAGATTAATGATAGCCTTATTTATAAGACCAGCAAAGGCAGGGTCGTATATGGTGGGGGTGGCATCATGCCTGATCATTTTGTCCCTTTGGATAATAAGTATGATAATACTTATCTGAATCGATTATATGGTACAAATACCATCAGGGAGTTTACCCTGAAATATTTTAAGGAAAATGAAGCAAGCCTAAGAAAATATTCATTTGAAGAATTTACCCAGCGTTTTGATATCGACATGGATATGCATCAGGGACTCATTGAACTGGCTGAAGAAAATAACCTGCCTTTCAATCCTGAAAGCTTCCAATTTTCTATTCAATTGATTAATACACATATGAAAGCCCACCTCGCTAAAAATTTGTGGGGCACCAGCGAATTTTATCAAATCCTGAATGAAGAAAACGACATTTACACAGCTGCATTAAGGTTATTTGATCAGGCAGAACAATTAGCAAAAAAATAAAGATGAGCTATTATCATAAATTAGGAAAAATACCTCCAAAACGACATACCCAATTCAGGCAACCTGATGGTGAGTTGTACAAGGAAGAACTGGTGAGTTCGAAAGGGTTTGCTGGTATCTATTCAAATTTATATCATATAAATGCTCCAACTAAGGTATCAAAAGTAGGAGATGCTAAACCTTATAATCATGAAATCGCTAGTGGTTATCCCCTTCAACATACCCATTTAAAGACTAATGGCATCAACAATACCGGAGATGATTTTCTTGATTCTAGGTTGGAATTATTAAAGAACCAAGACGTAGTGTTATCCATAGCCTGTCCAATAAAACATAGCATGGATTACTATTATAAAAATGCCGAAGCCGATGAAATAATCTTTATCCACGATGGCTCCGGTGAGTTAATGTCCCAGTTTGGTAAACTTGAAATCAAAAAAGGTGATTATGTAGTCATACCCCGAACAGTCATTTATAGAATAAAATGGAATGATGACCCGGTGCGGTTGCTTATCATTGAATCTTCCGGACCATTAGAGACCGTAAAAAGGTACAGAAATGAACTTGGTCAGCTGCTGGAGCACGCACCTTATTGTGAGCGGGACATCCGGCCTCCGGAAGAATTAATCACAGAAGATGAAAAGGGTTCATATGTGGTGAAAATTAAAAAGCAGGGGTTTATACATCATTATTATTATGACCATAGCCCATTTGATGTTGTGGGCTGGGATGGATATTTATATCCCTATGCACTATCAATCTATGATTTTGAGCCCATCACCGGACGAATACATCAACCACCACCTGTCCATCAAACTTTCCAGGCTAATAATTTCGTGATCTGCTCATTTGTGCCGAGGTTATTTGATTATCACCCACAAGCAATACCTGCCCCTTACAATCACTCAAATATAGACTCAGATGAAGTGTTGTATTATGTGGAAGGCAATTTTATGAGCCGTAAAGGAATTGATAGAGGTTCGTTTACCCTTCATCCGGGAGGCCTTCCGCATGGACCTCACCCCGGAACTGTTGAGAAAAGCATTGGCGCTAAAGAAACCAATGAATATGCGGTCATGATAGATACTTTCAAACCACTTAATCTTACAAAAACCGCCTTAAGCTACCTGGATAGCAATTATCCAATGAGTTGGACAGTGTAAATTCTAATGGTTTCTTCCCCAGGCAAATAACCATTCCCCGCAAAAGGAAGGTATAAAATGTGTGTGGAACTCATATTCGTCAAAAAATTGAGGAATAAACTTATTGATCAAATTTATGGTCTCCATGTCATTTACAGAGCAACACTGAAATACGGCAAGCCCACCTTTATTAATTCTGTCTCTAATTGCTTTTACGGCTTTTTTCATGTATAGGCTCCTGGAAATTTGATTGATAATGTTTGGATGTGTGGTTAAGTCATAAACAATCCCATCATAGTATTCATCAGTTTGCGTTAAAAAGTCCATCCCATCCTGATAAATGATTTCCACACGATCATCTTTAAACGCACCATGATTTAGTTTACTTAAGTAAGTTTGTGATAGTTCCAGTACTGCTTTATCAATTTCTACCAGAGTAATTAACCCTGGATTATAAGATAATAATTTAGATAATACACTTCCATCTCCTCCGCCTAATATACATATGTTGTTTAGCGGGTGGTCAATCAGCTTTAAGGGGCCCAGTAATCTCTCATTATACCTATCGGCATCATACTCGGCTATTTGTAATTCCTGGTCAAGAAAAAGCATCAACCCAAAAGCCTTATTTTCAACAATATCGATCTTTTGCAGTGTAGTAAACCCTGAGTATACCCATTGATTAACATGGTATTCAATGCTTATAGGTCTGTTATCGATGTTTTTAATTTTACCGGGCTGATAGATTGAAACATCCGCACCTCTCTGCACTTTTAAGGTGGTCTTGCCTTTGGGTTGGAGTGCATTTTCGATGTAGTTTACTATAATCCCTGGTGCCTCGGAGCCCAGCCTGCAGGTGTAAATATCCATTGATAGATGGTTTACTTCCGGATAAGTATGCATAGAAATATGGGATTCCCCGATAATGGCAAATACTGTAACACCTTTTGGGAAAAATTGGTGTCCATCAATTTTGACCAATTCAGTACCACTTGAGTCAATGGCCTTTTTTAGTAATTCAATTAAAAACTCCTTTTGATTGAGGGTCGATGAATCAACTCCATTCAACTCCACCAGCAGATGTTCCCCTAAAGATTTCATATTAGGTTAGTATGGATATGGTGTCTTAAAAAACATTTCAGCGATAATGAAAGAGAGTACCGCAATTACAAATCCAAACATAAAAAATGTGTATCCCAACCTTAATAATTTATACTTTTTACCCAGCACAACCCCTAAAAAATATATATCCCGTATCAGGCTACCATATAGGAAATCTGCATCATTCAGCATTTCCCTCATAGCCCATTCGTATTCATCTAGCTGCATTTTATGAAAATTACCAAAAAATAAAAGGTTGGTTCGCTTCTTCTGAATGTCCTCCTTTGAAAACCTCCCATTTGTAATATTAGGTCTTGTGGCTAGAATAGAAATAACGATCGTTACTAAACAAACAATGGTGATTATTAAGGACGGAACAGTTAGATGAGGATATCCTTCAAGTTTTCTGTAGAGCACTGAAATCATGATTGATAATATAATCGAATTGATGGAAATCATGATGTTTGCCTTGTTATCAGCCATCGCGCTTAAATCCAGATGATTCTTTGAGGTTAACCTGAACATGGTCTCAATACCGCGATCAGGCTTAAGCGCTTTCACCTTTTTTACTTTCTCTTTTAACTTGCCCACATCCTCCTCAAGTTCAATGATATAGGACGACTTTTTATCTTCTTCCTTTAACTTCTTCTTAACTTTTTTCAGGTTTTTCTTCTTTTTTTTCGAATAATTCTTTTTAGCATATGCCGTGAAAAATTCATGATCATCTATAAACTGTATATTCATCTTCAGCCACTCCGCGTCATTTACTTCTTCGCCCTTTGTGTGTTTCATTTCCTCTTGCAGTTGCCCGGAACGTTCAAAAAAATGCTCTCCGGCAAGATGTAAGAGATCAGCATCACACATGACCATCTCTAAAAAATTCTTAGGATTTTGTGGTATTTGTGTTGCCATTATACAACCTGTAACATGGTCTATATCTTCCTTTGGATAATCATGTTCTTCTAAAAATTTCCTGGCTATATCTGCGCTTACTTCTTCATGACCTTTTACCTGTTCCTTGTAACCAAGATCATGAAACCAGGCAGCTATTTGCAATATCTCCACCTCCTTTTCGCTTAAATCACTGTTTTTTCCAATTTCTGTCACCGCTGATACAACATCTTTTGTATGACCCAGGGAATGATAGGTGAGCCCTTTAGGAAATTTTTCATAAATTGATTCTGAGTACTGCCTGGCAAGGTTTACTATTTCTCGCATTAAAAATCTATATCTTAATTTACTGGATAGGTAAATTATATCAAATACTTGGGAAATCAATAATCATCCCACAAAGTTTTAGAAAGAGAAAATCCCATAATGTTCGATAGAATACAATGAGCAGATTATTAAAACCTATGTTTGTGTTTGAATTTTTGGAACATTTAAATTTGTGTATGATTTATTGGAGGGAATACTTATTTATTTTAATCCTCTTTAGTTCAATAGCAGGAAGCACAGGATGTCACACTGCAATGAATGGTAGCATAGCTGATAGCCTTTTTCTTTATCACCAGCCTTTGAAATACTACTATGATTTAAAAGATCAGGAAGATAAATTCTTTTTGCCTTATGTGCTGGAAGAAATATCCGGATTATCTATGGCTAATGACGAAGAACTGGCAATGGTTCAGGATGAATCCGGAAAAGTATTTTTTTACAACACTCAAGAGAGGACGATCACCAACAGCCTGGATTTTGCCCGCCCCGGTGACTTTGAAGGGGTGGAAGTAGTTGGCCAACATATATTCGTGATCAAAAGTAAAGGTGATTTATTTGATATTAATCTAGACGATTATCCACCATCAATAAAAAAGATTGAAACACCGCTCAAAAGTGATAACGATGCAGAAGGTCTTGGATATGATCCACTGACAAATTCTATATTACTTGCCTGTAAAGATGATGGAGACATCAAGGGAAATAAGGTAAAAGGAAGGGCAGTTTACTCATACAACCTTGAAGATTCATCTTTTATAGAAAAGGAAACATTAAGTATTTCAAGCGATAAAATTGAAGATTATTTTGAGCGTGTAAAAGGTGGTGACTACGATGAAAAACGGATCAAATTTATGCCTTCAGGCATCGCCGTTCACCCCAAAGACAATCATTTCTACCTGCTGGCATCCAGGGGTAAGATGATTTTTGTTATGAACAGGTCAAATGAAATTATAGGCAGTTACCCGATTTCACCCCGTGTTTTAAGCCAACCGGAAGGTATTTGTTTTGACAAAAATGGTGATATGTACCTATCCAGTGAAGGTGAAGGTGGTAAAGGGTATGTGATACTATTTAAAATGAAAACCAAATGAAGATGAAACTGAGGTTATTTTTAATCTTAACAACCATCCTTTCTCATAATATCTCATCAGCTCAGAAGGCTGAGCGTGAATTAATTCATAAAATGTATTTGATAGGTGATGCCGGTGAGCCAAGTCCAGATTCAAAACAATTGATTGATCACCTCCGTCAGCATTTATCAGCAGAAGATAGCAACGCTTCAGCAATCCTATTAGGTGATAATATTTATCCCAGAGGCCTGCCACCGAAAGGCCATAAGGATAGAAAGATAATGGAGAAGAAACTTACCGCTCAATTAGAATTGATACAGAATTTTAATGGCCGGAAGTTTGTAATCCCCGGAAATCATGATTGGGGAAATAGCGGCAAGAATGGCGTGAAATATGTAAAAGAACAGCAAAAATTTATTAGGGATTTTCTGAATAATGCTGAGGTTTTCTTTCCTAAAAATGGTTGCCCCGGCCCGGTACTGATTGATCTGGATGAAGAAATTGCTTTAATGATTATCGATTTCCAATGGATCCTGCATCGATGGGATAAGCCTGGAATCGAAGAGGGCTGCGGAGTAGGTTCCACCATAGATTTACTTGTGGAGCTGGAAGAACTTATCAATTCAAACAACCATAAAAAGTTAATTATTGCTTCTCACCACCCGATGTACACTTATGGCCCACATGGCGGCCGTATCCCCTTCGAGCAGTTCATCTTCCCCTTTAATTCCGGAACCAATAAAACATGGATACCACTGCCGGGCATAGGATTGTTGTATCCTTTCTACCGTTCAGTGATAGGTAGTTCGCAAGATGTTGCTAATCCGAAATACAAAGCAATCCGGAATGTGATGGAGCAGTACTTTAAAGAGCATCCCTCATTAGTTCATGTATCAGGTCATGAACATTCGCTACAGCACATTGTGAAAGACAGCGTTAACTATATCGTTAGCGGGTCAGGCAGTAAAACCTCCCATGTCACCACCGGGAAATATTCCCAATTTGCAATAAGCGCAAACGGATACTCAACACTTGATTTTTACAAAAATGGAGAAGTGTATGCTTCATTTTGGGCATTGAATGCGGATAAAAAAGTTGAAAAAATATATTCCAGCTTGCTTTTTAAAAGAGGTTATGAACCGCCGTTGACAGCCTCGGAATATGTCCAAAACAATGACCTTTCTGATAGCACCATCCTGGCATCTGCCAGTGACCGCTATGTGGCCGGTAAGGGAAAAAGATTTTGGTTGGGCCGAAATTATCGAGATGTCTGGTCAGCAGAACTTGAATTCCCCGTATTTGATATAGGCACTGTAAAAGGCGGTCTAAAAATCGTAAAAAAGGGTGGGGGCATGCAAACTAAATCACTACGACTGGAGGCCGAAAATGGAAAACAATATGTGCTTAGGTCTGTAGAAAAATATCCTGAAAAAGCTATACCTGAGATGCTCAGAGAAACATTTGCTGTGGACCTCGTTCGCGATGGTATATCTGCATCGCATCCTTATGGGGCGATTGTAGTCCCCTACCTTGCCGAAGCAGCTGATGTGTATCATACCAACCCTGAGATTGTTTTTATCCCGGATGATCCCAGATTAGGAGAATACAGGAAGGATTTTGCAAATACCCTGGCTTTATTCGAAGAGCGTGCAGATGACGAATACTGGTCTGAAGCAGAAAATTTTGGAGCAGCTGAAGACCTGGATAGTACACCGACGGTTATAGAAAATCTACAGGAAGATAATGATAATTTTATCGACCAGGAGTGGTTATTAAAGTCACGCCTTTTTGATATGATCATTGGTGACTGGGACCGGCATGAAGACCAATGGCGCTGGGCTGAGTATGAGGTTGAAAACGGGAAAGGAAAATATTATCAACCTGTGCCAAGAGACCGTGATCAAACATTTTTTGTCAATGAAGGGGTGTTGCCAAAGTTGATAAGCAGAAAGTGGGCACTACCAAAATTTGAAGGTTTTGATAATGAAATAAAATGGACGCCCGGTTTTAATACCAATGCCGTCCATCTGGATCGATCATTCCTGAATAAACTTTCCAGGGAGGAATGGATTCAAATTGCCCAGTCGTTACAGACGAAACTCACAGACGAGGTCATCGAAAATGCCATAAAGCAATGGCCAAAAAAGGTTTATGATTTAACAGGCGCAGAGATAATTACAAAATTGAAGGCAAGAAGGGACAATATTGTAAAATACGCACAGGAGTATTACGAGTTTTTGGCCCGGGAAGTGGATATAACAGGGTCGGATAAACATGAACTATTCATTGTTAACCGCAAAACCGGTGGGATAACGGATATTACCATTTGGAAAACAAAAAAAGACGGCGAAAAGAAAAAGATCATCTATGATCGAACATTTTATCCCCTCGAAACAAAAGAAATCCGACTATACGGTATGGACGGAAATGATCAATTCAGAATATTTGGAGAAGCAGAAAAAGGCATTAAAATCAGAATAATTGGCGGGGATGACAATGATGATGTGGTTGAAGACAATTCTTATGTGAGTGGCTTTAGCAGACTCACCAAAGTTTACGATCAAAAGGATGACATAAGTATTGATGCTGGTAAGGAAACCAGGATTAAATTAAGAAAAGATGAATCAGTGAATAATTATGATAGGGAGGAGTTTAAATTTGATCATCTGCTCCCACTATTATCCGCACAGTTTAATAATGATGACGGATTGTTCCTGGGCGGTGGATTTCTTTTTACAAAGCAAAAATGGCGTAAAGATCCTTTTTTTCATCAACAGCAACTTCTGGCTAGTGTAGCTTTTGCAACAGGTTCATTTTCTTTTAAATATGACGCAATATTTACCGATATTATTGGCAAGTGGGACATTGCACCATCACTTACCATTGATGAACCCTTTTTTGTCAATAATTTCTTTGGACTGGGTAATGAGACGGTGTTTGATCAAGAACTGGATATAGATTTTTACAGGGTAAGGTATGCCAGGAATAACTTCGATCTAATGTTAAAAAATGATCTTAATGACTACTTAAGTGTATATTTTGGCCCAACCTTCAAAAGAGTAAATGTTGAGGAACAGGGAGATACTTTTTTGAAAGAATCTGACAATCCCTTAAATAACCCTTCTACCTTCAGAGACCATTTTTATGGTGGTGGTAGAATAGGATTGACCATAGATACCAGGGATGAATCCAGATTGACCAGCAGTGGCATACGCTTTAATACAGATTATCAGCAATTTGCCGGATTGAACGAGCGGTCATCAAACTTTTCACAATTTCAATCTGATTTTTCTGCTTATATCAGCACACGATTTCCTGCCAGGTGGACGTTTGCCAGTCGTGTGGGTGTCTCGAAGATCTTTAATGATTTTGAATTTTTTAACGCCAGCAAGCTGGGCGGGCTAACCAACCTGAGAGGGTATCGAAGGACTCGTTTTCATGGCGAAACCAGCTTCTATCATAACTTTGACCTGCGATGGAAACTATTCACTTTCACTTCTTATCTCTTCCCCGCAAGTGTAGGGGTTATAGGATTTCATGACATTGGCAGGATATGGGTGGATGGAGAAAATTCAGATAAATGGCACCGTGGTGCGGGAGGCGGTATTTGGATCGCCCCACTCAATATGGCTGTTCTATCTTTTACTATGACATTTACAGAAGAAGAAAATTTACCCTTTGTCAGGCTGGGATTTTTCTTTTAGCAGTTTGCTTGGTGGTCAAATCTATGGAAGCATAGAAGTAAGCTAACTTACTGATTATCAATGTGGGATGTACTGGATTCGAACCAGTGACCTCTTGCCTGTCAAGCAAGCGCTCTAAACCAACTGAGCTAACACCCCATTATAAAACCATAAATTTAAGAAAATCCTGGAAAAGGCCCCTATATTAAGTCTAAAGGATTTTACCCAAGGCCTCTAATAAGAAACGCTCAAAAAGAATGGCGCCGGTCATCAACAAACCCAACACGATAATCAGTAATGAGTGGAATTTGCTAAGTTGATACTTTCCAAATAATTTCATGAGCATGCACCATTATGATTCTAATAACAACTTAACCTGCTCTATCCCTTAATATTAATCTATTTTTTTTTGCTGCTATCTCGAATCACCAATTCAGATTGCAGGACGGTTTCAGAAAATTGATGATCGGGGTCGTTTATCTGCTCAAATAGCTTGTTTGCAGCTACCTGCCCCATTTCATATCCCGGTTGGGTTAGCGTTGACAAAGAGGGCTCATACAGACTTGATATTTCCCAATTACTAAATCCAACCACAGCAATATCGTCTGGGATCTTTAATCCATTTTTTTTAATATTTTTGATGGCCCCAATAGCAAGCATATCGGTTCCGCAAAATAATCCATCAGGCGCATCACGACTGAATAATTCAGAGCTCACTTCATATCCATGCTCATAATCCCCTCCGTCACAATGAATCACAAGTTTATCATCATAAGGCAAGTTATTATCCAAAAGTGCCTGCTTATATCCTTCAAATCGATGTTGATTGATAAGTAATTGTATTGGTCCACTGATATGGGCAATACGTTTACAACCCACCGCTATAAGGTGGTTCACAGCCTTATAACCAGCATCGTAATCATCGATAACTACTTTATCGGAGGCAACATCCTCACAAATACAATCAAAAAAAACAAGCGGTAGCTTTTTCTCTTTTATATCATTTAGATGATCAAAGTTTTTTGTATGCTTTGAAATGCAAATCAAAACACCGTCTACCCGCCCGTTAATCAAAGTTCTCACATTTTGGACCTCCTTTTCATAAGATTCGTGAGATGTACATATAATCACATTATATCCTATTGAATTAGCGTAATCTTCTATTCCGGTTATTACAGAGGAAAAAAATTCATGTACTACCTGCGGGATAACAATACCCAGGGTTCTTGTGGTGCTGCTTCTTAAGCTAAGGGCGGTAAAGTTTGGCTGGTAGTTTAATTTTTTTGCCAGTTCCTTTACTGCTTTTCTTGTAGCTTCCTTAACTACCGGGCTATCCGATAGAGCCCTGGATACCGTGGAAACAGATATATCTAATTGTTTCGCGATATCTTTAATAGTAACAATATCCTTTTTCATAATTCAGTTTAAAATTATTAACAATCCCAGAATTCTAATAACAACAATGAGTATCTTAGAAAAGTACAGTAAATTAAAAAAGTGAAATTACAGGAAATGTGAAAACGTTTTCAGTATTTATTTTTCAATTTATCATCTATTTTATTGGAAATCCTTTTTAATATTCTGCTAATTTGGTTTATTTAGATATTGAAAAAATATAATCAAGGACTTTTTATCATGCCTTACTGGCTGAATGTAAGGCTTAAACGTTAACAATTTATAACAATATGAAGAAGTTTTTACTATTAAGTTTGATGGTAGTTCTTTCGGCTGGGCTGGTATTAGCTCAGGAAAGAACGGTTTCCGGAAAAGTTACTGATGCGGAAACAGGTGAACCCATTCCGGGTGCGAACATTATCGTGAAGGGTACTACAAGTGGTACCATTACCGATTTCGAAGGTAATTACTCTTTGAGTGTACCTGACGGTGCTACGTTGGTTTATTCCTTCGTAGGCTATGCGCAACAAGAAGTTGCTGTCGGCTCAAGAAGCGTAATTGACGTGTCTTTGGCTTTAGATGTACAAGCGCTCTCCGAAGTAGTAGTGGTAGGGTATGGTACACAAGAGAAAAAAGAAATTACCAGTGCTGTTACCAGTGTTTCTTCCAAGGAGTTTAACGCAGGTAACATTCAAAACCCTCAACAATTGCTTCAGGGTAAAGTATCAGGTCTTGTCATAGCTCGACCCGGTAGTGACCCTAATGGCGGATTTAATATTCGCTTAAGAGGTATTTCCAGCCTTGGTGCAAGTCAGGAGCCACTATTTGTAGTAGATGGTGTAATTATGAGTTCCGGCACTTTCTCTACCATCGTTGACCCAAATGATATTGAATCTATAGATGTATTAAAAGATGCTTCGGCAGCGGCCATTTATGGTGTTCGGGGAAATGCCGGTGTGCTACTTGTAACTACCAAAACAGGTAGCCCGGGCAAGCCTGAGGTGAATTATAATATGTTTGCTGCCATTGAAGAAGTGGCCGAAACATGGAATCCCCTTTCCGCTGATGAATTTAGAAGCGTAAGTCAGGAAGTATTGGGCGAGGTTACAGATTTCGGAGGTGACACCGATTGGTTTGATGCGATTACAAGAACCAGTGTATCCCATGTACATAATTTATCTTTTTCCGGCGGATCAGATCAAACATCTTACAGAATGTCATTTACCGCCCGTGATGTAGATGGTATACAAGAAAGGACCGGATTTACAAGATATCTTGGTCGACTGAATTTAAAACATTCAGTTCTTGACAATATCTTAACCTTTACTTCACAAATTGCATTTGTAAGTCAAAATGCAAGTTTAGGTTTTGATGAGGCTTACAGGTATTCAGTCATTTATAATCCAACCGCTCCTATTAGGGATCCTGATAATCCCGATCAATTTTTTGAGGTAGGTGGATTTGACAGGTTTAATCCTGCAGGTATTGTATTCCAGAATGATAACACCAGGAGGCAACAAGGTATACTGGCGTCATTAAAAGGAGAAATTGACCTTGGATTTTTAGTTGAAGGATTAAGGGCTTCAGGAAGCTATGCTCAAATTAGGTCGAGCCAAATTGGTACTGAATTTTATGATAAAAACAGCTTATATGTTAGGACCAGTTTCTTCGGTAATACAAATCAAAACGGTTTTGTACAAAAAGAAACTAATGAAAGCTTCTCAGAGCTGATAGAGGCTACAGTAAACTACGACAAAACATTTGGCGACTTTGATGTTGCTTTATTGGGTGGTTACTCATATCAGGCATTTGATAATCAAGGTTTTGCTTTAGCTGGTGGAGATTTCACCACCGATGCAGTGAGGGGTAATAATCCGTCATTTGCTAATGACTTTGCCAATGGCCTGGGTGCAGTAGGTGGATTTAGAAATAGAAGCTTATTAATAGCAGGTTTTGGTAGATTAAATGTAACTTATCAAGGTACTTATTTCTTCAGCGCAAGCTTTAGGAGGGAAGGATCCACTGTTTTTGGAGAGGATAACAAATGGGGTAACTTCCCTGGAATCAGTGCTGGTGTGGAATTAACTAATATAGTGGATATACCAAATGTTAACACTTTAAAATTAAGAGGTAGTTTTGGTATTACCGGTGGAGTGCCACAGGGAACGAATCTAACAGCCTTAACCTTAGCGCCAAGTGGATCCGTTCTTGTTAATGGTACTTTTGTACCCGCTTTTGGCCCTGTACAAAATGCCAACCCTAATCTGCAATTTGAAGAAAAGAAAGAATTTGATGTAGGATTGGATTTCTCATTATTTGACAGCAAACTACAAGGTACTTTTGATTACTATACCAGAGTCACTGAGGACTTGCTTATACCTGCTGCTGTTCCGGTTCCGCCAAACCTGGCAAACACTACTCTACTAAATGCCGGTGAATTTGAAAATGATGGATATGAAGTCACTTTGAGTTATAAACATCAAATCACTGATGAATTGGAATGGGAAACATCCGGTAACTGGTCAACATTCAACACTGAATTAACAAAATTTACAGAGGATGAACAATTCAGGTCAAATGCTGGGGCACCTGGCCAGAATGCAATAAACATTAACAGGGTAGCGGTAGGTGAAGAACTTGGTCAAATCTTTGCACCGGTAGTCACCGGTATTGATGAAGCGGGTGATTGGGTATATGCTGATCTGGATGGGGATGGAGTTATTGAACAAAATGGAGACGACAGAACTACTGTAGGAAATGGTCTTCCTGATGGAACATGGGGATGGAATAACACCTTTAGATACAAGGGTTTTGAACTAAACTTTTTCTGGAGAGGTACTTATGGCCATCAGTTGGCTAACATGACCAGAAACTTTTACCAGGCTGCATCGAACAATATTAACCAGTTCAATGTCTTGTCCAGTTACGATGAGTTATCAGACCTGACAGCTGGACCTGCCTGGGGATCGATATTTGTAGAAGATGCCGACTTCATTGCTTTGGATAATGCCACATTTTCGTACAAATTACCACTCGGGGATAATCAGCCTTTCCAGGAAGTTAAATTCTTTGTGAGTGGCAACAATCTAGTGTTGTTAACTAATTATTCAGGTGTAGATCCTGAGGTAAGGTTTGCAGATACCGGTTCTGTTGACAATGGTGGTCGAGCAGGTACCCCGGATCCACTATCGCCGGGTATCGACAGAAGAAATACCTGGTTTAGGTCAAGAACTTATACCATAGGCGCAAATATTAAAATATAAAAAATAGATGTCAGAAATTTATTTTAACACACAATTAAAACAAACTTATTTATCATAAGCTTTGTTGAAAAATTATCAAAACAAGAATTATGAGAAAGATCTTTATTGCTAAAATCAAAATAAGCCTTGTACTTGCCTTTGTTTTTATAGGCCAGGCTTGTACCAATCTTGAAGAGAAGGCTTTTAGTGTCGTTACTGCTGATAACTTCTTCACTAACGATGAAGAATTTATTTCAGCACTAGGTGCTGCATATACTTCCATGTATTTTATGATGAACCACAATAACTGGTATTCTTTTCAAGAAGTATCTACAGATGAGATGGCTATTCCTCAAAAAGGTGCTGACTGGTTTGATGGTGGTCAATGGATAAGAACCCACCGCCACGAGTGGTTACCAGATGAACAAGGTATTAACGGCATGTGGAATTCATTCTTTCAGGGAATCAACAATACCAATCGCTTAATAGAACAATTTGAAGCCATTGAATCTGATGAATCTGCTGCATTTGTTTCAGAATTAAAAGGTTTAAGGGCCTTCTTTTACTACTTTTTATTAGATAATTTTGGTAATGTTCCAATCGTCGATAAGTTTAGTGGAGAAACACCGGAAGAAACAGCCGCCTTATCAGAACCTTCCAACAATGCTGACTTTCAGGCAGGTAGAAATGAAGTTTTCAATTTTGTTGAAACGGAATTAACCACGGGTCTGGATAACCTACCAACAAATGTTGACAACAGTACCTACGCCAGGATGACACAGTGGGCGGCTCGGTTTTTATTGGCAAAACTATATTTAAATGCTGAAGTTTACACCGGTACTGCCAGGTGGCAGGATGTGATCACCCAATGTGATGCCATTATTAATAGCGGAAATTACAGTCTTGCCGGTAATTTCTTTGATAATTTCGTTACCGAGAACTCTGGATCACCGGAATTTATACTAGCCATTCCTTATGATGAAGTATTTGCAACCGGATTTAATCTTCCGCAGATGACGCTCCACTATCAAAGTCAGTTTACTTTTGATTTAGCACAACAACCATGGAATGGTTACACAGCACTGGAAGACCTGTACAACTCTTATGATGATAGTGATGTAAGAAAGACAGGACTACTTGAAGGTCCTCAATTTAGCTCTGGTGGAGAGCCTTTAATAGATGCTTCATCTGAGGCTGCTGATCCTGATGGCCCAGAAATAAACTTCACCCCTGAAATTAATGAACTTGAGCCTGGAGCTCTAAGACAAGCAGGTACTAGAGTTCATAAGTGGAGATATGAAACCGGATCACAACCTGATCTTAATAATGATTTTGGTATCTTCCGCTATGCTGATGTAGTCATGATGAAAGCAGAAGCGCTTTTAAAACTTGGAAATGCAGGAGAGGCTTTAACATTAGTAAATCAAATCAGGGAACGGGCTGGTGTAGCACCTTACACTGAATTAACATTGGAAAACCTAGAGGAAGAAAGAAGAAGGGAATTTTTCATGGAGGGATGGAGAAGACAAGATCAAATAAGGTTTGGATCCTGGGATGATATCTGGTGGGAAAAAACCAGGGACACTGAAGACTTCAGAATTGTATACCCGATTCCAAGGGATCAGTTAGATGCTAACCAAAACCTGGTTCAGAATCCCGGCTACTAAAATTATAATTTAAATATTTTTAAAAGGAAGCAACTTACTATTGCTTCCTTTTTTATTTTAATTACCCCTGTTTTATGAGGTTTATATTTTTTTTACTCATACTATTATGGGCCTTATCATGCTCCAGGATAAAGGATAATGTTACATTATTTACACGTCTTGACAACAAAAAAATTGGGATAGGTTTTGAAAATAACGTAACATATACCGAACGCTTTAATGTCTATACCTATAGAAATTTCTATAATGGCGGTGGTGTCGGTATTGGTGATATCAATAATGATGGACTGGAGGATATATTTTTTTGTGGCAATCAGGTATCCAATAGTCTTTATTTAAATCAGGGAAAGTTTGAATTTAAAGACATTACTGAGCAAGCTGGTGTAGCTAGCCATGGGGTATGGTCTACAGGTGTCAGCATGGTTGATATTAACGGGGATGGTTGGCTGGATATCTATGTATGTAAATCCGGTGACCCGGAAGGAAAAAACAGGCATAATGAGCTATTCATCAATAATGGAAACCTAACCTTCACAGAAAAATCTGAAGCATATAACCTGGCTGATCTGGGTTTATCCACGCATGCAGCTTTTTTCGATTATGATAAAGATGGTGACCTGGATTGTTACTTGTTGAATAACTCCTTCAAGACTATCGGTAAATTTGATATTGTCAAAGACCAAAGAGAAATTCCAGATTCTTTAGGAGGAAATAAACTATATAAAAACATTGGAGATAAATTTATCAATGTTAGCCAGGAAGCAGGGATCTATAGTAGCAATATTGGTTTTGGTCTCGGGGTGACCATAGGAGATATCAATAATGATAACTGGCTGGATATTTATGTCTCCAATGACTTTTTTGAAAAAGATTATCTGTACATTAATAACCAGGATGGAACATTCTCTGAATCCCTGGAAACTTACATCCAGGAAATTAGTATGGGATCCATGGGCGCCGACATGGCGGATTTAAATAATGATGGCTATCCAGAAATATATGTTACCGATATGCTCCCGGAACGTGAGGATAGATTAAAAACGAAGACGCAGTATGAAAGCTGGGATAAATATCAGTTAAACCTAAAAAATGGTTATTATCATCAGTTCACCAGGAATATGCTCCAATTAAATAATAAAGGTCAGTCATTTAGTGAAATTGGCCGATTGACGGATACCTATGCCACCGATTGGAGTTGGGGCGCCTTAATTTTCGATTTCAATAATGACGGCCTGCAAGATATTTTCGTAGCCAATGGCATTTTCAAAGACCTTCTTGATCAGGACTACATTAATTATATGGCTGATCCTGAGACAGTAAGGGAGATCCTGAAAAGGGACAATGCAGTGCTTAAAAAAATGATTGATATGATGCCATCGGAAGCATTAAAAAACTATGCATTCATTAATAAGGGAAATTTAGCGTTCTCTAATCTTGCCGATAGCTTAGGATTAGGTGAACCAAGTTTCTCTAATGGATCTGCTTATGGCGACCTCGATAACGATGGAGACCTGGACCTGGTGACCAATAATACAAACATGGAGCCCTTTATCTACCAAAACAATACAGAATCACTTTTACCGAATCACCACTACTTAAGAGTAAAACTGACAAGCACAAAAAAAAATAAGCAGGCCCTGGGAAGTAAGTTGTCCTTATGGTGTAATGGAAAATTATTTTATCGTGAGATTAATACCATGAGAGGATTTCAATCAACAGTAGGAGAAACTGTTGTCTTTGGTCTGGGAAAATTGAACATTATAGACTCCTTAATCGTTCACTGGCCAATAAATGGGAAAACTATTTTAAGAAATATTAAGGTTGATCAAACAATAAACATTGACCAAAAGGATGCTAAAATTCAAACCATCGAAATAAATAATTCAAATCCTGAACCACTACTTGAGCCATCACCAATCAACATAGATTTCGTTCACATTGAAAACAATTTTGTGGATTTTGACAGGGAACGCCTCACCTATCACATGTTATCACAGGAAGGGCCGTGCATCTGTACAGGAGATGCCAATGGCGATAAATTAACTGACATTTATATTGGTGGGGCCAAAGATCATAGTGGGCAACTGTTTCTCTGGGAAAGCGACGGATTTAAAGTGAAGTCTATCCCCATTTTTGACTCTGACAAATTATCTGAGGACACTGATTGTAAATTCTTAGATATTAATAATGATGGTTTTGATGAGCTATATGTCGCCAGCGGTGGCTCTGAATTTTCACCAGGCGCGCTAGGCCTTCAGGATAGACTATACATCAACACTCGTAAGGAAAATATTTATAACCTAAGCGCAAAGTTACCTCTTAAAAACGAAAATACCGCCACGGTTGAAGTAACTGATTATAATAGAGATGGGTATACCGATCTGTTTATCGGAATCCGTGCTGAATCCTTTAAATATGGATATCCTGTTAATGGTTATCTACTAAAAAACGTCAATGGGAAATTTGAGGATGTGACTGACAGGGCGGCTCCTGAACTAAAAAATATAGGTATGATAACTGATGCTGTTTGGTCAGATTATGATCTTGATAATGACCCAGATCTTTTAGTTGTTGGTGATTGGATGCCGCTTACACTATTCAAAAATGAAAACAACCGATTTTACAAAGAAGTTATTAACCCCAATACGAGTAAAGGCATTTGGAATACAATCGAAAAAGCTGACCTGGATGGCGACGGCGATGATGATTATGTAATCGGAAATATTGGATCCAATTCCATGTTCAAAGCATCGACCTTCCGTCCACTGGAAATGTATGTTAATGACTTTGACAGAAATGGGACTTCTGAGCAAATTATTACTTGCTACAATGGTGACAAATCATATCCGATGGTCACTAAAAAGGACCTGATCATGCAACTCCCCGAATTAAAAAAGAAATATCTCAAGTTTAAGGATTATAAGGAGCAAACCATTCAGGATATTTTTAATGAGAATCAACTGCAAAGTGCTATTGTAAATGAAGTAAATAACAATCAGAATACCTTGTTGATCAATCATACGGATAGCTTTCAAATAAAGTCCCTGCCTCGTAAAGCTCAGATTGCCCCTATCCATGCCATTGAGTTTGCAGATTTAAATAAAGATGGATTAATGGATATTATTGCAGGAGGGAATTTCTATGCCGCAAAACCTGAAGTTGGAAAATATGACGCTTCCTATGGTTGGGTATTAATTAATCAGGGAAATAATGAATTTAAAGTGATTGAACATCAGCAATCTGGTCTGCAAATCTCCGGAGAAGTAAGATCAATCAAAAACATTCCATTTGAGACAAATAAACTACTGGTTTTTGGAAGAAACGATGATTCATTAGTTGTTTATCAATATTAATACTGATATGCAAGCTTTCTATATAACCATCTTTATTGTATTACTTACTTTTGGATGTACTTCGCAATCAGCGGTAGAAAAAATGATTAATAAAGGTCTGTCCAGTGGAGAAAGGTATGATTCTTTGTTTCTTGGATTATCCCTGGGCATGCCTAAGCAAGCTTTCCTTGATCATTGTACCCAATTAAACAAGAAAAAGATGATCACCAACACAGGGAGAAATTATTCTGTGTTATATTTAATAGATGAGCTTGATCATCAGGCAAGGATGAGCTTCTACCCTACATTCTGGAATAAAAAAATCGCTTATATGTCGGTATTATTCGAATATACCGCCTGGGCACCCTGGAACAGGGAAATGTTTTCGGACTCCCTCAGTCTTGATATTATTGAATTATATAAAGACTGGTATGACATGAAGTTTATCACCTTGGAAGAAGAAAATAAATTAAAATATGTAAGTGTAAAGGGTAATAAACTCATTGAGGTTATGCCAAAAGACGACCGGGATGTTATCGTACACATCACAGACCTACAAGCCAAAAATGAAATTGAAGAAAATGGAAAAGAGAACGAAATACGTTATAAATTTTAGTTTAATTGGCATTGCATTAACCATTCTTTGTTCTTGTGATTACCAAAAAAAGCCTGAAAAATTATTTTCATTGCTCACAGCCAAAGAAACTGGCGTAGATTTTATAAATCAGTTGAAATATGATGAGGATTTCAACATTTATACCTATCGAAATTTTTACAATGGCGGCGGTGTAGCTTTAGGCGATATCGATAATGATGGATGGATCGACATGTACCTAACCGCTAACATGGGTCCTAATAGGCTTTACAGAAATACAGGCGATTTTGAATTCGAAGATATATCAGAGAAAGCTGGTGTCATAGGTGACAAAGCGTGGTCAACCGGGGTTACTATGGCTGACATTAATGGAGACGGATGGATCGACATCTATGTCTGCAATTCCGGTGATGTGGAAGGAGATAATAAGCAAAACGAACTTTTCATCAACCAGAAAAATGGAACTTTCCGGGAAATGGCCGAGCAGTATGGCCTGGATGACCGGGGATTGTCAACGCACGCAGCATTTTTTGATTATGACAAGGATGGAGACCTTGATATGTATTTGCTAAACAACTCTTATCAGGCAATAGGAAGCTTTAACCTCATGCGTAATGAAAGACCTAACCGAGACTCCGTCGGCGGGGATAAGCTATACAAAAACACGGGAAACTTTTTTGAGGATGTCGGTGAACAAGCGGGGATTTTTGGAAGCATCATCGGTTTTGGGTTAGGTGTAACCGTCGGAGATGTCAATAAAGATGGATGGGAAGACATATTTGTTTCTAATGATTTCTTTGAAAGAGACTATTTATACATCAATAACCAGAACGGTACCTTCAAAGAAGACCTGACCAATCAAATGAAAAGTATAAGTGCTGCCTCCATGGGTGCGGACATGGCAGACCTTAACCATGATGGCTACCCGGAGATATTTGTAACTGACATGCTACCGGAAACTAATGAAAGAATGAAAACGGTAACCACCTTTGAAGATTGGGATAAATATCAATACAAACTTAAAAATGGTTACTATCATCAGTTTATCCGGAATATGCTCCATCTCAACAACCGGAATAATACCTTTAGCGAGATCGCCAGATTGACAGGTATGGAAGCTACTGACTGGAGCTGGGGTGCTTTAATTTTTGATTTTGAGAATGATGGCAACCGGGATGTATTCATCGCTAATGGTATATACCAGGACCTTACCAACCAGGATTACCTGCAATATATTTCCAATGAGGAAACCATGCGCATGATCGTAACCGATGAAGGTGTAAACTACAAAAAGCTTATAGATCTTATACCAATCAATAAGATCCCCAACTACGCCTTCATGTATGATGGTAATTATCATTTCTCGAATAAATCAGATAGTCTTGGTTTAGCTACCCCAAGCCACTCCAATGGTGCTGCTTACGGGGACCTGGACAATGATGGGGACCTTGATTTAGTGGTGAACAATGTAAACATGCCATCTTTCATTTATCGAAATGAGTCTGAAAAATTAATCGCCAGCAATTACATAAAATTCCAATTAATAGGGTCCGGTAAAAACACGCAGGCCATTGGTACCCAAATAACAGCGTATTATCAGAATAAACAACAATACATTGAACAAATCAATAGCAGGGGCTTTCAATCATCGGTGGATCCACGACCTATTCTTGGTTTGGGGAATATTGACAAAGTCGATTCAATCAAAGTGAGATGGCCAAACGGAAAATACACGGTCCTGAGAGAGATAGCCGTTAATCAAACATTGACGCTAAAGCAGGGCGATGGGGTTGATATGAGTTATTCTAACGATGGAGATGCAAATATGTATTTCAAAAATATTACAGACAAGAATATTTTATCAGCCAATCATACTGAAAATAATTTTGTGGACTTTGACAGAGACCGTTTGATTTATCACATGCTTTCCACGGAAGGACCACCCATGTGTAAGGGAGATATAAATGGGGATGGATTAAAAGATTTGTTTATTGGTGGTGCCAAGGATTCCCCTGCTTCCATTCATCTTCAATCACCTAACGGAATATTCAGAAAGTCAATACCAGAAGTATTTAAAGAAGACCAACTATCCGAGGATACGGATTGTGTGTTTTTTGATGTCGACAATGATGATGATCTTGACCTTTATGTGGCCAGTGGTGGCAGTGAGTTCCCTAATTCTTCTTCTGCATTAATTGACAGGCTATATCTTAATGATGGCAAAGGCAACTTTGAAAAATCTGAACAGGTTTTACCCACAACAAGATATGAGAGCACCTCAACAGTAGAACCTTTTGATTATGATAACGACGGTGACATGGATCTTTTTGTAGGTATTCGCCATAAACCGTTTTCCTATGGTATCCCGGTTAATGGTTATATACTTACTAACAATCAGGGTAAGCTTGAAAATAATACTGAAAAAACGGCGCCTGGTCTAACCAACATCGGTATGATCACAGATGCTAAATGTCTCGATTATGATCAGGACAATGACATGGACCTGATTCTGGTTGGTGAATGGATGCCCATTACCATCTTTGAAAACCAAAATAATCGTTTTGTAAATGTGACCAAGCATTCAGGGTTACAAGAAAAAATTGGTTGGTGGAACAAATTAGCCATCGCTGACCTGAACAATGACGGCTTAATGGACTTGGTTATTGGAAATCATGGTACCAATTCACGCTTTAAAGCCTAAGAAGAAAAGCCGGTAAGTATGTTTTTCCATGATTTCGACCAAAACGGTACAGCCGAGCAAATCATTGCTGCTTACAATGGGGATGAATCCTATCCTCTGGCACTTAAGCATGATTTAATCAAACAGATGCCGGGACTTAAAAAGAAATACCTAAAATATGAAAGCTTTAAAGATCAAACAGTATTCGATATATTTCCCGCAGAACAAATAGAACGGGCAGTAAAGAATACGGCAACACATCTTCAAACCTCTATTGCAATAAACAATGGAGACGGGACTTTTGAATTAAGTGCGTTACCCGTAGAAGCTCAGTTCTCTCCTGTTTATGCCATCCTAACCGGGGACTTTAACCAGGACAATAACATAGATATTCTACTGGCTGGTAATTTTTACAATGCAAAACCCGAAATAGGACGTTATGATGCCAGCTATGGGACGTTGTTTACCGGCGATGGTGCAGGTAATTTTTCTTATATTTCAAATGATAAAAGTGGACTAAAAATAGATGGACAGGTTAGGGAGATGATACCCATAATGCTTGAAGGAAAAAATTTAATAATTATTGGAAGAAATAATCAGGATGTTCAAATAATAGAAAGGATTTAAAGTGAAAAAATATTTAATACTTAGTTTTGCTACGCTTTTAGCGTGCCAGCAAGGATCAGAAAAAAATAATGGCCTGAACACTGAATCCAAAGCACCTGAAGCTCATCAGCTTTTTAGTTTTTTAAGTCCTGAAAGTACGGGCGTCTCATTTGTCAATAAGATTCAGGATAATGAATTCGTAAATATATTAACCTATGAATACTTCTACAATGGAGGGGGAGTAGCAGCAGGTGATATCAATAACGATGGTTTAATTGATCTTTACTTCACTGCAAACCAGGGTAAGAACAAATTATACCTAAATCAGGGTGACCTAAAATTTAAAGACATAACCAAATCAGCAGGAGTAGAAAGTCCGCAGGGATGGAAAACCGGCGTTACCATGGCAGACGTTAATGGTGATGAATTGCTGGATATTTACGTTTGCAAATCCGGAAAGTATGACCCAGAAAACAGAAAAAATGTCCTTTACATCAATAATGGCGACCTGACCTTTACTGAAAAAGCCGCTGATTATGGTCTGGATGATCAGGCTTACTCAACACAGGCACTTTTCTTTGATTATGACAATGACAACGACCTCGACCTTTATCTTCTGAACCATTCCATTCGTTTATTTCTTGGAGAGTTGGCTATGGATCTGAAAAAACAACAAGACCCCTATGCCGGAGATAAGATCTTTGAGAACCAAAACGGTTCATTCATAGATATTTCGTCTAAAGCAAAGCTGTCACAGAATCCGCTGGGTTATGGTCTTGGTATTGCTGCGGGTGATATAAACAATGATGGATGGACAGATCTTTACGTCTGCAATGATTATGTAGAGCCGGACTATATATACCTCAACAATAAGGATGGCACTTTCAAAAACATCACTAAGAGCGCCACCCGGCACACCTCAAATTTTTCCATGGGTGTTGATATCAATGACATGAACAACGATGGCTTGCAGGATATTATGGTACTTGACATGGTGGCGGAAGATAACTATCGCCAAAAAACCAATATGAGGCCCATGAATCCTGAGGAATTTTATATGGCAGTTGAAAATGGCTTTCATTATCAGTATATGTTTAATTCTCTTCAACTGAATAATGGAAACAATACATTCAGTGAGATTGCCCAACTGGCTGGTATATCCAACACCGACTGGAGCTGGGCACCTTTATTTGCTGACCTGGATAATGATGGCTGGAAAGATATATTTGTTACCAATGGATTTAGAAAAGAGTTCTCAAACAAAGATTTTGTCAACTATAGAAAGCAACTCACTAAAAAAGCCATAAAAAAAGGTAAAGAAGTACGTTTAGAAGCTATGCGAAAACTTCTGGATCAGTTACCTGTCAATAAAATTTCTAATTACGTGTTTAAAAATAATAAGGACCTGACCTTTTCTAAAATGGTTGGAAAATGGGGATTTGACCAACCATCTCATTCTAATGGTGCTACATTTGCTGACCTGGACAATGACGGAGATCTTGAGGTAATCATTAATAATATTGATCACCCTGCTTTCATTTATGAGAATAACAGTGAATCTGGTAACTACCTCCAGGTTCAATTTAATGGCCCGAAATATAACACTTCGGGCATAGGCGCAAAAATCACAATACAAACCGATGAGGCAACCCAGCACTATCAGCACTTTTTAACCCGTGGTTATCAATCATCGATGAGCGATAGAATACATGTGGGCCTTGGAGAATACAATGAAGTAGACGAGCTCATTGTGCAATGGCCCGATGGCAGTATTCAAAAGCTGGAAAATGTGGAAGGTAATAAAATCCTGAAATTGAACCACAAAGATGCTAGTAAAGCAGAAACACCTTATTATACGGAGGATTTACTGTTTGCCGATGCAACCCAACAGTTAAAAGTCAAACATAAGCACATTGAGAACAACTTTGATGACTTCCAACGAGAGGTGTTGCTTCCACATAAAATGTCTCAGTTTGGCCCGGCATTAGCTGTCGCTGATGTAAACGGTGATGGAAAAGACGATTTTTATGTCGGCGGTGCTATGAATTTTCCCGGTGCTTTATATCTTCAAGGAAATTCCGGCTTTCAGAAAAAAAATACTCCCATTCTGTTGGATCACAAAAAATATGAAGATATCGGAGCCACTTTCCTGGACTATGATCTGGATGGCGATCAAGACCTTTTCGTGACCAGTGGAGGTAATGAATACAATGCTGGCTATGAAAACCTACAGGATAGATTATATAAAAACGATGGAAAAGGTAACTTTTCTTCAGCACAGGCAGCACTACCAGAATTATCAGAAAGCAGTGGTGTTGTAGTTTCTGATGATTATGATCAGGATGGAGACCCGGATATATTTGTCGGAGGAAGGCAGGTGCCTGGTAAGTACCCCTACCCTGCTACCAGTTACTTACTGGTAAATGACGACAATAAATTTTCCATAGCTCAACCATTTGAAAACCTGGGTATGGTTACCGATGCAGTTTGGTCAGATGCTGATCAGGATGGTTGGAAGGACCTCTTAATCGTAGGGGAATGGATGCCTTTAACCATATTTCAAAACAACTCCGGCCATTTAAATAACATCACTAATAGTATGCAGACCGAAGAATGGACCGGATGGTGGTACAACATAACCGCAAGCGATATCGACAATGATGGGGATGACGACTATTTATTAGGTAATCTTGGAAAAAATTACAAATACAAAGCCAGTCCGGAAGAGCCCTTCCAGGTATTCAGTGATGATTTCGATAATAACGGCCAAAATGATATAGTGCTCGGATATTACAATGACGGGACGCTGTACCCATTACGCGGACGCCAGTGTTCTTCTGAGCAGATGCCGGTTATAGCAAAAAAGTTTCCAGATTACCATTCCTTCGGCCAGGCTACATTGGAGCAGGTTTATGGGGAGGACAACCTGACCGGGGCATTAAATTATAAAGCCAATACCTTCACCTCCATGGTCATAGAAAATGATAATGGTAACCTTATTCAACATGAACTCCCAAACCTGGCACAGCTATCCAATATCAATACTTCAATAATCAAAGACTTTGACAATGATGGCAATAAGGACATCCTCATAGCCGGCAACCTTTATCCGGTTGAGGTGGAAACCATTCGTAACGATGCCTCTATCGGTTTATTTTTAAAAGGTGGCGCCGGTTCATTTGATTTTCAACCGGTCATGGCTGTCAAAAGTGGGTTCTCTGTATTGGGGGATGTTAAAAATATGAAAGCTATAAACATTGACGGTGAAAGTTACATATTAATCGCCCGCAATGATGATTACCTAAAGCTCATTAAAGTGAATACGAAAGAAGAAGTTGTGGCGATGAGATAAATAAATTTTCCTTTTCCAGGTAATTTTTTATATTGGAAACTTTAAAAATGCCAATATGAAAAATTTAGTTGTATTTATAATACTTACATTATTCTGTTTTACTGCTCAAGCACAAAAGATACCATTTAAAAAAGACAAACAAATGGTCATCAGTGCTTTGGATAATAAGTTTAATGAATTAACCAGTCTAAGTGATGAGGTTTGGAGGCATGCTGAAACGGCTTTTAAGGAAACCAAATCCTCAAAATCGCTGGCCGATTTTGCAGAAGCCAAAGGATTAACAGTAAAAAGGGGTGTTGCGGGCATACCTACAGCTTTTACTGCGGAATATGGTTCAGGAGAGCCTGTCATAGGCATTTTGGGAGAATTTGATGCACTGCCCGGGTTGTCACAAAAAACTGTTCCTACCAAAGACCCACGCGTTGATGGTGCGCCAGGGCACGGATGCGGTCATAACTTATTTGGTGTCGCTTCACTTGGTGCAGCCATAGCCATCAAAGAGCAGATCGAAGCGGGGAATCTTGAAGGAACGGTTCGCTTTTATGGTACGCCGGCAGAAGAGAAATTCTTTGGCAAGTTATGGATGATCAGGGAAGGTCTTTTTAATGATGTGGATGTCGTTGTGGACTGGCATCCCAGCGATGAGACCAAATCTGGTGTACAAAGCAGCCTGGCACTGGTTGATTTTATGGTTGAATTTACAGGTCAGGCAGCCCATGCCTCCTCTGATCCATGGAACGGAAGAAGTGCATCTGATGCTTTAGAGCTGTACACCACGGGAATTAACTACTACCGGGAACATATCAAGCCAACCGTAAGGATACATTATCATATCCAGGATGGTGGAAAAGTAGTCAATGTCGTTCCTGATTATGCCAGGATCTGGACAAGGGTCCGTGACACCAAAAGGGAAGGTATGGAAGTAGTATGGAAAAGGGTTGAAGAAATTGCCAAAGGGGCAGCCATCATGGCCAACGTGGACTATGAGATCAACCTCATCTCAGGGGTACATGAAGTGTTGGTCAACAGAACAGGCGGCACACGGTTGCAACAAAATTTAGAATATCTCGGTCCTATCGAATACACTGATGATGAGCAAAACTTTGGCAAAAAGATCCAGGAAGCCACCGGCAAAGAACAAGTGGGTATTGTAAGTGAGATCAACCCTTTGGAAGAAACGCTTGAGCACCCCATGGGTGGCTCTACTGATGTGGGGGATGTAAGCTTTGTGGTTCCTACAGTCAGACTTAGGGTTACTACGGCGCCTAAAGACACCCCATGGCATAGCTGGGCAGTCGTGGCGTGCGGTGGGATGAGTATTGGTCACAAAGGAATGATCTATGCATCCAAAGCCCTTTCCATGACTATGGTTGACCTTTTTAAGGATGATAAGCTAAGGGATGAGATGAAAGCGGAATTTAAAGAGCGAAAAGGCGACTATGTTTACAAGCCCATCGTACCTGATGGCCCGCCGCCTATAGATTCCGATATATAATTCCATGAACTGGATTAAAAATATTCATCGCTACCAAAACCTCAACCTGGCCATCATCATCATAAGGTTATGGCTGGGTACGGTGATGATCAAGCATAGCACCAACTATCTTTTTGGAGGGAAGATGGACGGATTTATATCTTATCTTACTAATCTGGGATTTGCTCTCCCTCAGCAAATGGCTTATACCTCACAGATCGCAGAATTGGTGACTGCGGTAATGATTTTGCTGGGTCTAAGAATCGGTGCCATCATACTGGCATTCAACATGCTTGTTGCGGTACTCTTTGCACATAAACTTCTGATCTATTCTGAAGGCGAGTTAGCATTCAATTATTTCCTATTTGCTTTCATTTTATCTGTTACCGGGTGTGGAAAACTTGCTTTGGATCAATTAATATTCAAAAATAGTATTAGCTATTAGATCTTTTTAACCCATCGCAATACCCTGTGAAATGGATCTACCGGTTTGAGGAACATCATGGGGCATCCATTGGTGATGGCGTGGATACCGTGTGCCTTACATTTATCATTCGCTTCACTGCTGTAGCTACCATTTCCTATGCCCCGATGCATCCAAACGATGGATGCACCAGCTTTCGCACAATCATCTATTGCATGGGCCGATACCTCCGGGGAGCCAGCAAGAAATACAGACTCTACCTGGTCTGGCAGGGACATCAAATCAGGATAACATTTCTCCCCTTCTACCGTCTCAGCATTGGGATTAACCGGATAGGTTTGATATCCTGCTGATTTGAACTTTTTGAAAATATAATTAGCCGGAATATTACCTTTTCGGGAAACACCCACCACAGCAATATGCTGATTAGATAGAAATTGATTGATTAGATCTTGTTGCAGCATTTTTTTTAATAAATCTCAGTGTTGATCATCAATTATACAATGACAGAGGTCAGTCTAAGCTGAAAAATTTTAAGTAGGGCTTTCAGCGTGACCCATTAACTAGCAGGTATCTATGAAACCGGAAATTTGTAAAAGGATCATAAATGCCACGATGTCTTACTTCCGAATAGTACAACCTGAATTTTTCATATTTAAATATCAAATTCTTCAATTTTTATATCAATAATTGACTATTATTATCAAATATTTTTCTATACCATGAAAACAAAATTTAACCTAATCCTTTTTGCCTTCCTTTTTATCTCCTTTAGTGGCGTATCACAATCTAGCGAGATTATCTGCACTGCTTACAAACAAATTGTCAAAACGGGAGGGGTTTGGGGTCAATGGCCCGATCATTGGACAACTTACGAATCTGAAAGAAGGTCGGATCCTGTGATTAGGGTCACCACACTCAGCGAAGGTCCTCAGGGTGACTTCTATCGACTTCAGATGTTTATCGATGGTATTGTACAAGCAGATTTCAATGTAGCCTATGATCCTGAGGTTACTACCCAAATCAGGGGCGAATGGAATGATCAATATGTAAACTGCTACGCAGATGAAAATGGGGATTATGTATATACCCAAGTCGTCTCCTTACAGGGGTTAGCACAGGATCCACAACTGTGGGGCGATAATGAAAATGCACTTTTGTACCTGATGGTCTACTCCGAAGATTATTCTGTGGTATTGAAGTAGAATATATATCAACTCATATTGGTACTGTTCTCGTTTTTTTCTGGTGGGTACTCATTAACCTACTCTATATGAACCTGAATAAAATGCCAGGGATGATGATGGGTACTTCAACAATAACCATAAGTAGTAATAAACTAATCCTCTACCAATAATAAACTAAGTCTACCAAAACGAATAACAGTATCGGCAGCATCTAAGCGGTAAGTATATAATCCGGGATCTAGTTGTGCCTCACCAACATAATCAAACGGTAGTATTGTAGCGGTATCTCCATCAATCTGTAATTCAACAAATGCGTACCGGTAAGCAAATCCAAATAACCGGTAGTCTGACACCGCTCCGGATGATATGTCACCGTAGTTATTATCCCCACCGCTGGTGTTTACTACTACATTTTCATAATTGTAATCACTGATATTTTCAACCCTGATGTATGTACCTTCAGGATCAAATACCCGGTCTTCTTCTTCAGAACATGCTACAAAAGCCATTAATACAATAGCATAAAACCAATTTCTCATGATATATTTTGTTTATCTAAAATATAGACAGATAACCCGGGGCATTGGTTGGAATGATAGGATCGGCAGACTAATTATTGAGATATCTATGCCCCCACTATTGGAATACTTTTGACGTCAGCGAGCGCTGTAATGGTTCACCTGATATATTTAGAAAGAAAGCTTCATTTTGGTATAAAAATGATTTTTTCCCCTACCTGAAGTTAAAAATTATACTTTAAAACTTGAAGATTTTTAGTTTTTCTGAACAATATCCGGCTATCTAATCTCCTTTGTAGGGTAAAAAAATTCCTGCGCCACACCTTATACTTTTAAAAGAAACAATTACCCTGGGTGAAATGGGTGTGTTGAAATAGATTGGAACAAATGGCTATACGTAAATAGCTGCCATCAAAATGACAGACACCGGGAACTCTGATTCTACTATTTGGAATGCCACCAAAATAAAAATACCAGCGTATCAAATAAAACCATCACTTTAATGGTCTTGTAGGATAATCCAAAAATTCTGTCTCAAATCATTTTGACTTTTACAATACCTCATTGAAATCTGATCCCAAAAAACTAATTGTATAGCCAGGTCACTTCTTCTCCAATACCACAATATGGTCGATTTTATTCTTAGGAATGCTTGAAAGACTAAGAATGATTCCATTGCCCTCATTTTCAAATGATACTTTTTTATTATCATCAAAAGTATAAGCCTTTCTTATTTTCATACCATTTACTGGAACATAAAGCACAGGGTCCTCTACATCCAGCAAGTGAACAAATATTCGATCATCAGTCATGGTGGTCACACCCCAACTCCTTGAACCGGCAGGCCCTCCCCTGGTCTTGTAAATCGTTGACCCATACTTTTCCATCCATTTGCCCATCTCCTTCAGTGTGGCAACATTTTCAGGTTGTATCTTACCGTTAGGCATAGGGCCGGTGTTTAATAGCAGGTTGGAATTTTGTCCGGCAGCTCTTATAAGCATGTGCAGCAGTTCTTTTGTGCTTTTAAAGTTGTTGTCCTTGATATTAAATCCCCAGGAGCCATTCATGGTCTCACATGTTTCCAGGGGCAATGAACCAATCTCTGTCTGATTAAATCCCATGGTATTCTGGCCGGGAAGGTCACGCTCAAACATCTGAAAGTCTTCTCCCATGAAAGGCAGCTTGTGGTGGTTACTACCGATCAAAGCATTGGGTTGTAGTTTATGTATTAAGGCATAGGTTTCATCCAATCGCCAATCAGCATCCCACTGATCCCACATACCATCAAACCAAATACCACCGATCTCACCGTAACTGGTCAGTAATTCACTGAGCTGTGTGTTCATATAGTAGATATACTTGTCCCAATCCCCTGAGTCCGTTCTGCCTGTATGATTACCGGTCTTACCACGCGGATAATAATCCGGATGGTGCCAGTCCAGTTGGGAATAGTAAAAAAAAAGCTTAATACCTTTTTGATCACAAGCATCTTTCAATTGCCTGAGCACATCTTTTCCATAAGGTGTCCTGTCTACAATATCGTAATCAGACACCTCAGAATCATACATGGCAAAGCCATCATGGTGCTTGGAGGTTATGGTGATATACTTCATCCCCGCCGCTTTCACCAAGGACACCCACTCTTCCGCATCGAAGGCTACGGGATTAAAGAAATCGGGTAATTTTTCGTATTGATCTACAGTCATTTTCTTTGAATGCATGATCCATTCTGCTATCCCAAAATCACCACCGCCACCCATCACACTATATACCCCCCAATGAATAAATAAGCCAAATTTAGCATCCTGAAACCATTCCCGGGCTTCTAGGTTACCCTGGGAAGGCTTATACCCTTCCTGAGCATATGAAGAAAAAGCATTCATAAAAACTAAAAAGATGATTGTGAGGTATGGTCTTTTCATTATTCAAACTTTGGAACACTATATAATTTAATAATAAATGTATGAAGAACTGACATTTCTATAAAAAAAACGCTCCCGGAGTCTTACGGGAGCGATAACCTAATTAAACCAATAATGAAGAAACCTAACCTAATTCGATAGGAATGTTTGTAGGAATTTTTAAATAAATTAAGATACTAAGCTAGCAGGTCTGATCCGTTAATCGAATTCGGGTATCACTTAATTGAATTAAGGGGAAGAACTAAAATCTTTAAAATACAAATCCAACGTTGTGCTTTTCCATTATCCTTATTTTACTTAGTTTGTATTCATGTCATCAAAACCCTTTGTTGTTTATCGCTCCTCAGCCGGATCAGGAAAGACCTTCACGTTGGCTAAGGAATACATTAAGCTTTCCCTAAGATCACCGGACTACTTCCAAAAAATCCTGGCCGTCACATTCACCAACAAAGCAGCCGAAGAGATGAAAAACAGGGTGATTTCCTATCTAGAAGCACTGTCTAAAGGAGAGGGATTAATGACTGAAATGTTACTTCATGAAACGCTGCTAAGACCGGATGAATTAAAAGAAAAAGCCCATCAGTCACTGAAGTGTATTCTTCACAATTACTCCAGATTTTCCATTAGTACTATAGATTCCTTTTTTCACCAGGTGGTCAGGTCTTTTGCTATGGAGATTGGGATAAGGGGTGGGTTTGACGTTGAATTGGATAAAGACCTTGTCTTGGATAAAGTGGTGGATGAGCTGCTTGCCGATATCCATCATCATAAGGCACTGGTACAATGGCTTAAAGATTTCTCAATTGAACGCCTCACCCAGGGTGAGAAATATGAGATCAGGGAGGAAATAAAAAAACTGGGAAATGAATTATTTCAGGAACGGTTCAAAACAAAATACAGCAAGTTTTCAGAAAATGAGAGGAACCTGGAGCACATAACACAGCTGGACAGACAACTCCGTAAAAATATCTTCAGTTTTGAAAATCACCTTCGTTCTATTGGCAAAAAAGGTTTGGAAGCTATAGCAAAGCATAACCTCACAGAAGATGATTTCTCAAATAAAAAAAAAGGCGTTATCGGCCAATTCAATAAATGGAATGATAGGAATTTTGAAGCCCCAAACAAAACCGCGCTTAAAGGATCAGAGGATCTCACCGTTTGGTATACTAAAGCATCCAAGAATAAAGAAATGATTCGATCGCTGGCTGCATCTACCCTTCAGCCATTGCTTGTAGAAGGTATTAACTTTTTCAATAAAAATGTTGAAACCTATAAAACTGCACTGGAGATCAAGAGATATTTGTATGTCTTAGGTATTCTGACCGATCTCAATGTAAAGCTTAAGCAATACCGGGAAAAAAATGATTTGATCTTGATATCAGATCTGCCTGATTTCTTAAACCAGATCACCGCAAACAGTGATGCGCCGTTCATTTTTGAAAAAGTTGGCCACCGCTATAATCACTTTCTGATCGATGAGTTTCAGGACACATCAGTTTTTCAATGGAATAATTTTCAACCACTGATAAAAAATAGCCTGGCCTCAGGAAATTTCAACATGATCGTAGGTGATGTGAAACAATCGATCTATCGCTGGCGCGGAAGCGACTGGCAGATATTTTCTTCCGGAATAAATCAGGAAATCACAAAAGAACAGACTTATGAAAGGTTTCTTGACACTAACTACAGGAGTCATAATGCTGTTGTAGCGTTTAATAACAGTTTGTTTAGCTATTTATCACTGACCGATAATTACCGGGAAAATCTGGCTGAAACTTACAGAGGGGTGAGCCAAAAAGTATTCAAAGCTCCGGAAGAAAATCCCGGGTACGTAGAAGTAAATTTCTTTCCAAACGATGTGGATGATCAAAAGCATGAATCCATCAACCGGACTATCAAAACTGTTGAAAAACTTCAGGATAATGGATATTCTACCAGTGATATGGCCATTCTGGTAAGGAACAATAAAGCTGGTGAAGAGATTGTTGAGGGGTTTTATACTTATAAAAGCTCAGAGCGCGCACAGAATAAATACAATTATGATGTTGTTTCTGCAGAATTTATGTACCTCAGAAGCTCTTATGTGGTCAAGTTCATCCTTTCAATATTTAAATATTTACATACCGAAGATGACATTGCACTCGCGCAGATTATTTATGATTATCAGGTCTATATTTTGGGTTATGCCAAAGATGAAAACAAGCTGTTTCTTGGTTCAGGTACCGTCCATTTGCTGCCGGATGAATTTCTACTCCATAAATCCACATTAACGCGATTACCACTTTATGAAATGGTAGAGGGCCTTATCAGGATATTTAGTCTTTATAAGGTAAAGACTGAATTAGCATACCTCCAGGCCTTTCAGGATGCTATCCTTGATTTCAGCCGAAATGAAAAAAATACTATAGGGAAATTTCTCGAATGGTGGGATGAAACAGGCCATAAAAGGGCAGTCACTCCTCCCAAGCAAGTAGAGGCAATTCAAGTGCTTACCATCCATAAAGCCAAAGGACTGGAGTTCAAGGTTGTATTAATACCATTTTGTACGTGGGCCCTTGATCATAACAATAGGAACGATTATATCATCTGGAGCAATAAACACCATAAAAAATTATCTGCTGAGTTAGATGCCGTTCCACTGAAATATGGAAAAAATTTAGAAGAAACCATATACGCTGAGGATTACAAACAGGAAAAAGAAAAAATATTCATTGATAACCTTAACATACTTTATGTCGCACTTACCCGTGCAGAAGAGGCTTTAATCGTTTTTGGAGGAAAACAGAATGACTCGAAAGAGGATAAAAATGTTTCGGACCTTATATACCGGTATGCGCAAAAAGGAAGTCATCAGGCATATTGGAATGAAAATGAACTGCAATTAAAACTTGGTGGCTTAAAGTCTAAATCAACGCAAAAAAGCCTAGAATATCATGAAAGTATTGAAGATTACATTTCAAGCTCGTGGAGAAAGAAGATCAATATTAAAAAATATGGTTCAGACTATTTACTGGAAGACCAACATTTAAAAGCACCACGTATCAATGAAGGAGTGGTCATTCACGAGATGCTGGCTTCCATCAAATATGAATATGAGCTTAAAAAACTACTCAATACCTCGGCAATTGACTGGGGTTTACCGGAAGATATTTTTGAAAAAATTACCCAGCAGATCCAATCAATCATAAAGCATCCGGACATCAACGAATATTTCCAAATTGACTATAAAGTGGACAATGAATTGCACTTAATAGCTCCTGATGGTTCCCTATACAGGGTAGACCGGATCATGACCACTGATGAGAAAGCCGTGATCATTGATTATAAAACCGGAAACCCACTCAAAAAACACAAGCATCAGGTTGAGCATTACGCTTACTTACTTCATGACATGGGATATGAAAAGGTTGAAGGGTATCTGTTATACACTGAGGGACCAAGATTAACGCAGATAATATGAACTTTCTGGAATCGTTGGCTGAAAAACTGGTAAAGGAACATAGAAATGACCTACATGATGTGATGTTGGTCTTTCCAAATAAGCGCTCGGGCTTATTTTTCAGAAAACACCTGGCTCAAAAGATCTCCAGGGTTTCTTTTGCTCCGGAGATCCTTGACCTGAATGATTTTATTTACTCATTATCACCATTAAAAGAATCCGATCAGCTGACTTTGGTTTTCTCGCTTCATAAGTGCGTCTCCGATTACTACAAAAACCAGGAATCACTGGATAAGTTCTTCTACTGGGGTGAGCTGTTATTGAATGACTTCGAAGAAATTGATCAACACCTCATCAACGCGCAACAACTGTTTCAGAATGTGAGGAGTCTAAAAGAGCTGGAAAGTAAATTTTACTTCCTGGAAGAAAATGACATTGCCATAATTAAACGTTTTTGGGAAGGTTTTATACCCAAGGCCAGCCCTCTTCAGGAGCACTTTCTTTCCATTTGGAATATACTGGGATCAGTGTATGAAGATTTCAAATCAGGATTGTTGGATAGGCAGTCTGGTTATAAGGGAATGATCTACCGGTTAGTGGCTGAATCATGCAACAAAGGAATTTCTTTACCGGAAAAAGAAATTTGGTTTACTGGTTTTAATGCACTTACCAAGGCTGAAAAAACCATCATAAAACATTGTCTGGTTAATGGAAATGCCAATATTTTTTGGGATGTAGATGGCTATTATTTGAATGATGAAGGACAGGAAGCCGGTGATTTCCTGAGAATATATGAAAAGGATCCGGTTTTTCAATCGTCATTCCCGAAGGTTGCTCCTGATGAGTTGAATAGTGATAAAAAAATAGTGGAGGCAATCGGTGTCCCGCTCGAGGTTGGCCAGGCAAAACATACCGGCTCCTACTTAAAAAAACTCGCTTCAGAAAGTGACTGGCAACCAGAAAAAACCGTGGTGGTTCTTTCCGATGAGCACTTACTATTTCCATTGCTAAACGCTCTGCCAAATGAGGTGACAGAAATCAACGTTACCATGGGTTACCCGGTGAAAGACACACCAGTCTATAACCTGGTAGACAGCTTAATCGAGCTTCAGCAATCCATCAAAACAACTAAGGATGGCGAGGTAGCCTTTTACTACAAACCAGTGTTGGATATCATCTCCCACCCCTTGATTTTCTCAATTACTAAATACCTCAACAATAAGCTACTTAAGGAAATTCATAAAAAAAATAAGATCTATCTATTCCAATCTGATTTTGGAAATGATGATGTCTTATATACCCTAATCTTTACAATCCTCAAAAAAGAACAAGACATTATCGATTATTTACTGGGTATTCTTCATCATGTGCATATATACAACACCAATCTGCATCTTGACCAGGAGTACATCTACCATCTGGTCAAAGCACTTCAGCGCATCAAAGGATTAACCAAAGTGCAAAATATCAGCCTTGATTTACACACCTTCAAAAAGCTTTTCCATCAAATATCTGCAAGTTTAAAAATCCCTTTTAAGGGCGAGCCATTAAAAGGCCTGCAAATCATGGGGATTTTGGAAACCCGTAACCTCGACTTTGAAAACTTGATTATTTTATCAATGAATGAAAATAGCTTCCCAAAGGAACAGAAAAGCGGATCATTTATTCCTTATGGTATCAGAAAAGCCTTTAAACTGCCAACCTATGAACACCAGCAATCAATCTATGCCTATTTATTTTACAGGCTGCTGCATAATGCTAAAAACATCCGGGTTTATTACAATACACAAAGTGATTTTGGATTAAGCGGGGAGATCAGCAGGTTTATTACCCAGCTTGATTACGAGTCTAAAGTGAAAGTAAAGTATCGATCCTTATCAAATAACGTCAAAAAACTACCTGCCAAACCAATCACCATTAAAAAGGATAAAGCAGTAATGAAAAAGCTTGCAGACTACCTTAAAAATGGTAAAAAGAAGTTTTCCCCCTCCGCTTTAAATACATATATAGACTGTCGTTTGAAGTTTTATTTCCGTTATATAGCCTGCTTATATGAGCCTGAACAAACACAGGAGAAACTGGACCCTGCAATGTTCGGAAACATATTGCACTATGCAATGCAGGTACTTTACCAGGACATCGTTAAAAAACGTGACCCAAAGATCATACAACCTGGTGATTTTGCAAGGCTTCGCTTTGGCATAGATGGTGCCCTCCAACTCGCTTTCAACCATTTCTATGACATCAATAATTCCAAAAAATTTAAGCTGGAGGGGAGGAATGTCATTCTTTCCGAAGTACTGAGGCAATACATGGAAAAAGTAATAAATCATGATGAACAATATGCGCCCTTTGAAATACAAAACCTGGAAGGTGGTGCAAGGGATGGTTTTAAAATGAATATGCCAATCTATGTTAATGACAGGGTGCTTGAAGTTGGTTTAAAAGGCATCATCGACAGGGTTGATAAAAAGTCAGGGACGGTAAGGATAATCGATTACAAATCCGGCGGTGATGATAAAAATTTCAAGAACCTCGATTCATTGTTTGACCCGGGGATTAACAAAAGAAATAAAGCAGTCTTCCAGGTATTTTACTATGCAATGCTCTATCAGGAAGGATTTGGATCAGATTATGTGTTGAAACCTGGTATTTTTAATATGACCGAAATTTTCAAAGATAACTTTGACTTGGGCATTAAAGTGGAGAAAAAAAACGAGCTGGAAGATGTCAGGCCGTATTTAGAAGACTTTAAGAAACGAATAAAACGCTTACTCGAGGAAATCTATTCAACAGAGGCCGTTTATGATCAGACGGATGATTTAAAAAAGTGTGGCTTTTGCCAATATAATGAAATTTGTAAGAGGAATTAAAAAGGGCTATTCTTAAGCGTATGGTATCAAATATTTTTAAATAGCCCCTTTAATAATTAAGCTACCTGAGCCCCTAGTTTTTCGCTCAGAACAGTTTTAGGTACTGCACCTACCTGTTTGTCCACAATCTCTCCATTTTTAAATACCAGCAAGGTGGGAATACTTCTGATTCCGTACTTGGCTGAAACTTCAGGATTGGTATCTACATCTAATTTCCCGACTATCGCTTTACCATCATATTCATCCGCAAGCTCCTCAACTATAGGTGCAATCATTTTACATGGGCCACACCATTCAGCCCAAAAGTCTACCAAAACAGGTTTTTCGGTATTAACTACCTCATCGAAGTTTGTATCTGTTAATTCTACAGGTTTTGCCATGGTTATAATAAATTAAATCTAATTGCGAAGACGTAAATATATGGATTTAAGTTGTTGATACCTACCGGATGGTTTTATTGGTGTATGGCAGGTGACAAATTTATTTTGCCTTCATTTTGATTGTCCTAGATATCTCTTTAACCCAATCAAGCTTATTCATGGTGAAGAGATACAAAAAAAATAAATTAAGGCGCACATTATCAGGCATGGAAGCATCTATAACAACTTAGCACGTGATATTTATCATGGTCAGCCGCAAAATGCACTGAGCAGATTTTGATATTTCTCAGATATTCCAAACCTTTAGAGTCTAATAACTTTAATTGATATGTATTTCTTATTGAGCTATTATGTAGTGGATGATTATATCGAAAAAAGGCAACCTTACAGGGCAGAGCATCTAAGTATGGCCAAGGAAGCACATGATCGAGGTGAGCTATTGCTTGGTGGTGCTTTGACAGATCCCGCCGACCAGGCCATCCTATTATTTAAAGGGGAAGACGATAGTGCTGCCCTAGAATTTGCAAAAAATGATCCCTACGTTAAAAACGGTGTTGTCAAGTTCTGGGAGATCAGAAAATGGACCGTGGTAATTGGAGGTGAAGAATAAATCAATTAATATTTCGTTGACGCAATCGCTTCTTTGATTACTTGTGCTGAGTTATGGAATTTGTCCCTTTCTGAGTCACTCATATCAACATCCAGCACATACTCTACACCTTGCTCGCTGACGATGGAAGGCAAAGAAAATGCCACGTCTTGCAGTCCGGGTGAATTATTCATGACGGTAGATAGCGTGATAATCCTCCGTTCACCTCTTAAAATCCATTTAATTAAAGTGGCTGTTACCAGGCCTATAGCATGATTGGTGGTACCCTTTCTTTGAATAATCTCATAAGCAGCCCTTCTTACTTTGTCTGCTATCTCTTCTTCATCGGCGGATGACCAACCTTTCCAATCACGGATTTTGGTTCCGCCAATGGTAGCAGCTGACCATAATACGACCTCAGAATCACCATGTTCACCTATAACGTGTGCATGGACGCTTCTTGGGTCAATGTTCAGCCTTCTTCCTGTAATCTCTCGTAGTCGAGCCGTATCCAGCATAGTACCGGTACCAATAACCCGGCCGGGCGGTAAACCTGAAAATTTTTGATAATAATAGGTAAGTACATCAACCGGGTTTGCCACAATTATCAAAATACCCTGATAGCCTGTCAGTTGGTCGGAAATATTTTTTGCTATACCAATATTATCATTTAGTAAATCCAGGCGACTTTCATCAGGATTTCCCCCACGGCCAGCAGTAATCACTATGGCACCGCAGTTCATCATTTCGTTAATCGAGGCAGCACGCACATTAGCCGCTGGGAAAAAGGAAGATCCATGATTAAAGTCCATTGCCTCACCTTCCGCAATACCTTCCCGCACATCATTGAGTAATAATTCCCGACATAATCCTCGTTGCAAGATTGAGATCGCCACGCTGGTTCCTACCCAGCCCATTCCTACTATTCCGATTGATCTAAGCGCCATTGGTCCTTTTTATTGATTAAAAAAATATGGAAAGATATGTTTTTCTTCTTGTTATATTTTGCATTACCAGGTAACCAAACCAACAACATACTGTACCACATAACAACCGGCTGTGGTGTGCATGTCCACATGTTAATTTTCTCTAATAAAAGTAGTGGAACTGTGCCAAAAACCATAACCTGACAGATAGAAATTTACCTATTTCAATTTTTTCCTTCTGCTAATCTTTCGAAGGGCTAGCTCACCACCCTCTTTATACAACTTTTGAAACTTATAAACTTCTGATACACTTCCTAATTACTGAGCCAAGTTCAATAGACCTAACTTGGGCTGGATTAACTTTTTTCTTTTGTCATCTTTAATTAATCTGTACAAATGTACGATGTCAGATTAAGTCTTGGTTATTTTACCATATACAATTAATTTCTTTCTCATTTTATACATTTTTGTAGATGTGGATCTTCTAAAGATTTCAAATATTTCTTCCTCTCTAATGATTCTCCACCAAATGTGGCTTTGAGTTCTTGTTTAAATACCTCTAAATCTTCCTTTGTTAAAATTGTCATTGACATAGATTATCTGATTAAGTGTGCTTAACTATTGTTTTGAGGCGAAATTGAAGAAAGAAAAAATACGGATAAGGTTACCGAGGTTACTGTTACAGTGTTACCCCTTTGATAATCAATGATTTACATTTTTAAAAAAGTTGCTTCTAAAATCGTATTAATCGTATTTATATCGTTTGCATTCCGGCTCTTAATTGAAATAGATCGAATTGACAAGTAATGGTCTATTCCGCTCGATGTGTCACTAAATTTGTGAAACCCTTAGGATTAACGTAAACTACTCATTTTCAATATATTACAAGATATTTTAACAATCAGGTAACCAATTGTCACGGAACACTTTATCAAGTGATAAAGATTTCTCTCTCTACGTTCGAAATAATAGGATAAAACGTACTTGGTTAAGCTTTCAATTCTTTTCTTATGTAGTTTAGTTGCTTGACGATGAAGTCATGAAAAAACTGCTTTGTGGTATGAGATGGATTGTAAAACCGAGCTTTAAAACTGTCGAATGAAATGGATTCTGCTTTAGGTGTACTGGTATTTTTGGTGACAAATCTGATCAAATCACTCACACTTTCTGGCTCAATTGTTTTCATGTCCGAAAGAACTTTAAAAATATACGCCAATTGAGCTACTGATAAGTTAACCTTGATTTTTTCAGGTAATTCTTCGCTTATTGGTGCCATAAACCTACTATGAGGTGATTGGGCATCTATTGTGATATTGATGTTGATGTCTACTTCTTGCTTGGCCATTATCTCTTTATAAAATGCAATCCGAGGAGGCTGAGTTTATCCCCATTGTCAATTGATCTTTTGAGCTTGGTTACATCCTTTTTCCAAACCCTTCTTAGCTGCTCGTAATCCTGATTAAATTTTTCAGTGGCTTTTTTATACTCCATTTCGTGTTTTTCCAGCTTAATTTTTCTCCTCTCTAGCTTTGAAAGGGCTTCTTTAGAGTACTCTCCAAAAATATCTTCTTTCAAGTCATCCGACAGATGATCTTCAAGCTCAGCAAGCCCTTTAACAAGGTTGGATATGTGGTTTTTAAGGGAGGTGTAGTGTTTATATCGGATCATTGGCTTTCTTTTTTTTGTAAAAATTGTTTTCTTTCTAACAGAGTATCCTCAATGGCCTACGACTTGAGCCCATTTGGAGAGGGGCTAAACAATGAAGCAAGAACCATAAACAGCACGGAAGTAACTTCCGTGCCAGTTGGAGGATTTGTAGCTCTCTTATTTTTCTTCTCAAAGAAAAAGGTCCTCACAATGTGAGTCCCTTTTCTAACTAGTAAACATGAAGAGGTTCTTTTAGTTGACATGTTTTTTTGAAATCCTAAATCGGAGGGATATCCTTTTCAAGGTGACATCCACCTTTTCCTGCCCATCCAACGACCACAACCGACAATACTTCTTGAACATCATCGTATCCCTGGCCAGCGCGTGGAGTAATAATTTCTCTAATGTGCTGACTGTTCCCAGCTTGTATTTCGAATAAAGGACTACAAAACGATCTTTGGTTAAATCCGAAAGTTCAGTGGCACTATATGAGGAATTGCTATTTCTTGTATGCATGGTCTTGATCCAACGTTTCTCTTATCTGCACAGCATTCAAAAAGGGCAAGGCCTTATACCTTGCCCATCCTACCGCAGCATCGTTCTATTTCACCCTTTCAAACAAAAACGATTCCCACGGCCTCTACTGCTGGCTTGAAAAGCCTTAAATCCCAAAAACACAAACAATGCCATCAATTAAGCCCAACAATTTCTTTCATCTTGTCATAAATATCCGTATTGT
>DAXETV010000003.1:0-189437 GCA_051155775.1 Cyclobacteriaceae bacterium
ATGCTGGCAAGAACTTGAAAAGAATTAAGAAATATAAGTTTTGGAAAGATGACAATCATGCCATTGAACTTGAGAGCCATATGATGGATAGTAGATTAGATTACATTCATCAAAACCCAGTTGAAGGTCATGATTGTAGATGAGGCTGAAAACTATATTTTTAGTTCCGCCAGGGATTATGGTGGGATACGAGGATTAGTTGATGTTCAATTGATAAGTTAAAAACTTAGTGATTTAGGAATCCTCGTTGCAAACGAGGACTAGATGAGGGGTATATGTTGAATTTTGTTCAACATATCCGGATGTTACAGCGCATTATCTTCTCCACGCATATCTCCTAAACAAACTTGACATGAAGTAACTTTTAAGTTACATTTGTCGTATGAACAAGATCAGAGAGGTCATTGCTTACAAACACTATTTTGAAGAGTTTCTGAACAATCAAACAACAAAAGTTCAGGACAAGATTTTCAAAATTATCGAGGCAATTGAGACTCTCGAACGAGTTCCTGGTAATTACTTGAAGCATTTAACCGGAACTGACGGACTTTATGAAGCAAGGATTCAACTGGGATCGAATATTTGGAGAGTGTTCTGCTTTTTTGATGGGAATCAACTGGTAATTCTGTTGAACGGATTTCAAAAGAAGACCCAGAAAACACCAAAGAAGGAAATTGAAAGAGCCGAACGATTAATGAAAGAATATTATCAAAACAAAGCGAACGAACATGGAAACTAAATCTTGGAAAACCATAAAAGATGACGTCTACGGAAAGAAGGGAACTCCTAGACGCGACCAACTCGAACGAGAAGTTGAAGGGCTGAAAATTGGCCTCCTTCTTCGTAAGGCACGCGAACAAAAACACCTAACTCAACAGCAACTAGGTGAACTTGTTGACAAAAAGCGAACCTACATCTCACGGGTTGAGAACGATGGAAGCAACTTAACTCTTAAAACGCTCTACGACATTGTCGAGAAAGGACTTGGAGGCAAGGTGACAATAAGCATCGATGTATAAAACAGCGCTGTAACAGACGCTAAAAATCCATAGGCTAACCGAGCTACTTGCAAAGGTTTGTGGAACAGGATACTTTACCGATATTTACAGATGTCCAGCCTACAGATTTTAGCTGAAGGTTATGCTCAACTGGGACTCTGAAAATGTTTGGAATACAAAATTCAAAGGATAGACTACAACAACTCAAAGCGACATTAAATAATTTGCGACGAGATCAACTAAATATTTCACTTGCGGAACAAGCATGTTCAGATGCTTGGCATCTAAATGACTGGGTATTTGTTGAGCGTAGAAAGAATAACCCAAAGCTTACCAAAGAGAATTATCGGAAACAAATATATAATGATTGTCCAGAACTGAAAATCCTACATGATATTGCTAATTCTATAAAACATAAAGAACTATCCAGTCCAAAAGTAAAAATTCAATCAACTCGAATACAAGCGGGACAATACAGCTCTGAATACTCAAAGGAGTATGATACACCAAGACTGGAAGTTTATTTAGAAAATGATACAAGAATAGATGTAGACGATCTGGTTGAAACAGCAATTAACTATTGGGATAAAGAAGTCTGACAACTTATCTCAACTAACCAAAGCGCACCTTTTCTCGTCCTTGTTTGCAACGTGGATGATTAAATTTCGAGCATTTGAAATGTGAATAGTAAAATTGCAACATGTCTGGAGACCGTTACAGGATTTGTGCGATCGCTACAATATTGAATATCTACATAGCTTTTTAATTAATGCCGGGTTTTCTTAAGCTCATCCAATAGTTTTTTTACCTGTAAATCGCCAAATCCATAGATACTTTCCCGTCTACTGAATTCATTGAAGATTGGCATGAATTCTTCTGTATTTAAATCATTCATTATTTCCAGGAGGGTTTCAGCAGGCCTTCCGATACTATTTTCGCCAGAATATCTTGCAATATGTGCTTCCACTGCTGTTCGAATAAATGGAAATATCTTACTTAGTTCACTGGCCGCTTTGAGGAGTTGCTCATTTTCACCCTTTTTATATAGCTCCCACAGATTTGCAATCTTATCAATCCTGTGTATCTGGGTTCTTTTATGAAAAATCTGCATGAGCTCAGTTTGGTCTAATCCACCAAAACCAAACCGGGTATGGATATCTGGTCTTATGAAAAAAATTTTACAATCACCTGAAAACTTGAATAATAATGATGCTACAAACCAAAAGTTCACCTGGCAGAATAAATCATCTTCAAACCATAAGTTAATGGATGATTGCCTGGGTATGTTCATAATTTTTTCAAACTCTGAAACACTATCCTCATAGTATGCCTGTAAAGAAATATCCTCATAATATCTGTTGATAAATCTGGCCCTAACCTGAAAGAATTCTTCCAGGGTGTTGCTTTCCACAGCTCCATCCACCAGACATTCACGTGCCACTATAATCTCTCCTTCAATTTTGGGGGGAAACTGATCTTTAAGCGAGTCGCCATTTAATATGTGGTAGTGTTCTCCCATTTCACAAATTTCAGTTTAAAAATGTCAAAATACTTCTCAGAAACATAAAATTGATTATAGACATAATCTCATCCGTTTAGCTTACATTTAAATTATTAACCTTTAAATTTTTTAGTTATATGTCGACACAAGAAGTAGCCAACCGATTGGTGGAATTATGCCGCCAGGGAAAATTTTCAGAAGCTCAGGAAACGCTTTATGCTGAAAATGCTGTAAGTCTGGAACCCGGATTTCCGAAAGCAGAAGGGATGGAAGCCCTCAGGGAAAAAGGGAGGCAGTTTGAGGGCATGGTAGAGGAAATGTATGGGGCGGAGGTTTCAGATCCATTGGTAGCCAACGATTTTTTTAGTTTGGTAATGACCATCGATGTAAAATACAAAGGTGAGGAAAGACGAGATGATTCTGAGATTTGTGTTTACCAGGTCAAAGATGGTAAGGTAGTTTTAGAGCAGTTTTTTTATAACACCGATGAATAAGACAGGTTTAAGTACCCATAATTTTTGGTGATTAGAAAATTAGGCCGGTTTTTTATTCACTGTTATTCCTTAACCACTCTTAATAGTAAAACCAACTTCTGTTGGATATATCTTTCTAGCTGATTGGAATGCTCTTCGAAGTTTGTAATGCTGAAGTTGTATAATGGGATGTCTGAGTCAAAAAAGGGCTGAGGAGCCGGTTGGAAACCGAAAGGGCCTAGTGCTAGTGGCCGGTTCCAACGGCGGGTGGCCTGTGTGGATGACAAGGGGCATGGTTAGTGGGCCTTCACTAATCCTGATTTTTAGCAGGAATAATATGCAAAGGCCCATCTTTTTATCTTAGGCTTAGGCAGTCATACCTGCTTCTTTCAGCAACTCATTCACCTGGTGGAGGCCTAATCTTGGGCCGTGATGTTGTACAACCTTTGAAGAGGCCAGGCTGGCAAATTTACCGGCCTCCTGCAATGGCTTGCCGGTACTGACGGCGTAAAGAAAGGCACCGGCAAACATATCACCCGCACCAACGGTATCGATGGCCTTTACTATGTTCGGTTCGATCTCATGGTAGTTTTTCCCGTCATAGACTAATGAGCCTTTCTTCCCGAGGGTAATTACAAATGTGTTGGCTACTTTTTCGAGGCCTTCACACACTTCTTTGATGTCATTTTTACCGGTAAATAGCTGCGCTTCTTCTTCGTTTGAGAATAGCAGATCCAATCCACCGCTATTGGTTATCATTTTCATGTTATCGCCGAAATATTTAACCATGCTGGGATCAGAAAAACTAAGTACTTTTTTCACATTATGTTTCTCCGCCATTTTCTTAGCTTCCATGATGGCCTTAAAACCATCTTCCGAAGAGACCAGGTAACCCTCCATATACAAATACTCTGATTCTTTCAGGGCTTCCTCATGAACATCCGCAGGAGAAAGATTGGTGGTTATCCCCAAATAAGTATTCATGGTGCGTTCGGCATCCGGCGTTACCATCACCAGGCATTTTCCGGTGATTCCATTTTCCAGATGGTCATGATCGAGGTTTGTTTTTACGCCACAACGTTCCAGGTCTTCGATGTAGAACTTTCCAAATTCGTCTCCGGCTACCTTACAGGTGTAGTAACAGTGGCCACCAAACTGACTAATGGATACGATGGTGTTAGCGGCGGACCCTCCACATTGCATGGTATTCTGGTTAATATTCATGTCGCCAATCAGGCGGTGTTGTTTTTCTTCGTCCACCAGTGTCATAAACCCTTTTTCGACTTTATGGTCGGTTAAAAAATCATCTTCCACCTCAAATATGATATCAACCAGCGCATTGCCTAATCCATAGACATCGTATTTCTTTTTCATAAAATTTCTGTTTTATAATATGTAATTAATTATTCTTTATAATTGATAAAGCCCGATCCGGATAGTCGGTGATGACCCCATCCACGCCCCAGTTTATATAATTTACCATGTCTTCCTTATCATTTAAGGTCCAGGGGATGACCAAAATATCTTTTTCATGAAGGGAATTAATATCCTGTTGGTTAATCAGCTTAAAATAAGGACTGTAGATGGTGGGATAAAATCCCAGCCTTTCTAAATTTTCTTCCGTTGACCCATCGTTTTCTACTAAAGCTGCCAGCCGAACTTCTGGATAATTGCGGTTAAAATATTTTAATATCCTGAAGTCAAAAGATTGGATGGTGATACGTTCCCATGGAATATAATTATTTATTAGACGGTAAATCATATCCGAAAAATCTGACGGGAGCGGGTGATAAACGGAATCACCCTGAGGGCTGCTTTTTAATTCAATATTGTATTTAATGGTTTGGTTACTTTTTGCTTCTGCCATTTCAAATACCTGCTTTAACAATGGCTTTGGCACTTTCATTTTTTCCTGGTCAGGGAACCGGGGATTTCCGAGGGACCCACAGTCAAATCGGGATACCTCATGGTAAGTCATTGTAAAGATGTTGAATTGCTTTTCATCTGCCTCTGAGATTTTCTGCCCTGAAGAATCCAGACAAATAGTATGGGCAAAGTAAGGTTCATGTGAGACTATTATTTGACTATCTGCGGTAATAGCAAGATCCAGCTCCAATGTGGTAACACCCAATGCTATAGCCTTTTCAAAAGCCGGCATAGTATTTTCGGGTAGTAATCCCCTGGCTCCTCTGTGGCCCTGGATATCAATATTTTGTATATCTTTTTTCTCTGAACACGAGTATAGTATTAACAATATTGATAAAATAACGATATTTTTGAACATTTACCAGTTTTGAAGAAGTACAAAACAAACATATTTCATGATGCTAAAAAAATTGCCGTGGTTGTTTTTTCTGGTTTTATTCGGATGCATTAGAGTAGAACCCATTGAGTTTCAAAAGATTAAGAATATAAAACTAATATCTTCAGAAAAAGATAACCTCTTACTCAGGGGCGACCTGACCATATTCAACCCAAACAGCATCAGTGGCATTGTAGAAAAATTTAATCTGACCACTACCATCGATGATCAGAAAGTAGCAGAGACCAGGGAAATTGATCAAACACTGATAGCAGCCAATAATGTTACACCCATCCCATTTGAAAGCAAACTAGACTTGAAGAACCTGGGCAAAGTGATGGAAAAGCAGGCTTTTGGTTTTCTACTTGGGGGGGAGGTGGAGCTGGATTTTCAGGGTGAGATTACCAGCAACATCAAAGGATTCTCCAAGACCTCACAGATTAACTTCAAGAAAAAGATTTCGCTTCAAAACCTAAGCCTTTAAGAGAGAAGCCTGATTCTTGTAAATATATAATCCAGATGTTCGCAATTGATAGTCATCCGGTAGTAATCGGTATTTTTAAGCGGCTCGGGGTCATAGCCGGTATTTTTTAAATATTTCTTACTTATTTTTTTATCAAACCAATGGATCAAACTAATGTAATGATTATCTATCTCCAGACAGGTTATCCCTCGCTTGCCAATGACAGTGCCTGAGTTGAAAACACTTGGAATATGAAATATGGTGTTGTACAGATTATTTTGATAAGTAAAATCTTTATGTTGGTTGTAGAACTTCATGAGTTCTTTCTTATAAGAATTTATGCTTTCCCTGATCTTTGAGGTGTCCTTATGATTGGCGCTATAATCCCTGCATAGTTGTTCGATCTTATATTTCAGCCGGTCCACTTTGTGTAAAGATTCAAATAATGGACGGTGGGTATGGCCAATAACCGAGGCTATTTTGTTGACATTTGAATAGGTATAAACTTTCTTTTCGATTTTAAACTGCTTGGTGCTGCTATGGGAAACAGAATAATTTTTTATTCCTAAAGGGTTGGCGAAATATTTCAGGGTAAAGCCAACCAACTGATTGTGCTTCTGATACTTTTTGCTGGCTTGATGTCCATGAAATACAAAGATGTTGTTGTCATTGTAACTTAATTTATAACCCTCCTTTAAAGGATACTGCATCGGTATATCTTTTTTTACAGACAATAGAAGGTCATGATTACCGAAGGTTTTTAGGAGTTTTTGATCGGCTGCAAACTGGTCAAATATTTTATAAACCCCATTCCAGTTTTTTGAGATCCTGGTCAAAGAGAACTTTTGCAATTCTTCAATATCTCCGTTTAGTACTAATTTAAAGCCCCTTGGCAGATAATATTCCTGTAGCGTTTTAGTAAACAGTTTGGAATTTCTCTTGAAGTCATCAGTGGTGCCTCCGTCACCCATATGTAAGTCACTAAAAATGACTATTTTGTCATTATCCTTAATTTTGATCTTTTCTGAATGATCATATAATTTATCGAGTTGCTTGAATACTATTTTACTATCCAGTTTCAAACTTTATTTTTTTGATGGCAAATCATATTCAAAACTAATTGATTTCAAACACAACACTTTCCCAGGGTTTTAATGAAATGGCACGATGATCAATTTCTGGATTTGGATAATTAGAAATCACAATTCTATTAATTTTTTCCAGTAGTGGTTGATGATAGGTTACCCCATCATTTGAAAAATTTAAAATAATTAGATATGATCTTTCATTATCCCACCTTCTATAGCAGTAGATTCGGTGGTTATCATTGTCCAGGGACTCATAGTAACCATAGACCCATGTGTTATGTAATTTTCTTACTTGAAGTATTTTTCTATAGTAATTTAATATTGAATCCGGATCATTATCCTGCTGTTGTACATTGATGCTCTTATAGTTTGGATTTATTTTAATCCATGGTTCCTTATCTGTAAATCCACCATTTTTTGAATCACTCCACTGCATTGGTGTCCGGGCGTTGTCACGGCTTTGCTTGTGAAGGGCACTGATAAACTCCCTATCACTCAAGCCATTTTCTATAGCTTCATTGTAAGCATTTTTTGCTTCCACATCTTTATAATCTTCAATGCTGTCGAATTTCACATTTGTCATCCCTATTTCGTTGCCCTGGTAAAGGGAAAGTGTGCCCCTCAAAGTAGAAAGCAGGGTGATTAATAGTTTTGCTGATTCTTTATGATAGTGATTATCATTCCCAAAGCGGGATACCATTCTCGGGAAATCATGATTATCAAGATAAATACAATTCCAGCCACTTTCACCTAAGGCCTGATACCAATCATTGAAAATATTTTTAAAATCCACCAAAGAAAATTTCACAGGGTCATATTTCCCTCTGGCTCCAAAATCGATGACTACATGACCGAAATGATATAATATATCTAATTCTTTTCTATCTGCCCCCACATAATCGTTTGCCTGTGCCGGCGATACGCCAACACCTTCTCCCACAGAAAATGCATCATATTTACTCATTACACTTTCATTCATCTCTCTTAGGTATTTATGCACATTAGGGCCATTGGCATATTCCTTGTTCACGACATCCCAGAAATCATCGCTTTCAATATCAAGAAACTCCGGATTTTTGGATATCAATGGTATCACATCCATGCGAAAGCCATCAACGCCCTTATCCAACCAGTACCTCATGATTTGATGGACTTCTTCCCTGACTTTTGGATTATCCCAATTCAAATCAGGCTGTTTTTTGGTGAAATAGTGCAGATAATATGCACTGGTGGTTTCATCATAGGCCCAGGCAGAGCCACCAAAAAATGATTGCATGTTGTTTGGCGGGGAACCGTTTCTACCCGGACGCCAAATGTAGTAATCCCTTTTGCTATTATTTTTCGATGCTCTTGACGCTTTAAACCATTCATGTTCATCGGAAGTATGGTTCACCACCAGGTCCATAACCAATTTTAAACCTCTGTCGTGCAACCCTTTCAACAGTTCATCAAAATCATTCATGTCCCCAAACTCCCCGGAGATGGCTAAGTAATCACTTATATCGTATCCGTTATCATCATTAGGGGACTGATATACCGGGCTTAGCCAAACAATATCTATGTTCAAACTTTTGAGATAATCGAGCTTGGAAATTATCCCTTTAAGGTCCCCCACACCATCGTTATTTAAATCCATAAAACTTCTTGGGTAGATCTGATAGATCACCCCTTCCTTCCACCAGGCTTTTTTCATCGGAAAAATTTATTTGATTGTTAAGTTGACAAGAAATTTAAATCAGTTAATAAACTAAAATTATGACCACCACCAAAATAACCAAAGCAATTGCCTGATAACGATAGTTTTGCCATGCAGGCCGCTGCCGTAGCTCTTTTGTTTCTTCAGCATAACCACCAGGAGACCAAACGGTAGCTTCAATAACTTCATCAGAAGGTTTTGGCGCTGTAAGGCTTCCAACGATCATGGCAAAGGCACTCAGGGAAAATTGAATACCCGTCATATACAAAAAGTCTATTAACTCCTCATTTCTGTTAAATATTATCACCAGCAATGTGGTTATCGCCCCGACTGCAATACACCAATAGGCACCGGTTGTATTTGCTCTCTTCCAAAATAATCCGACGGCGAAAAGCGCAATAATGGGTGGACAAAACCACGAGAGAACGTATTGCAGGTAATTCCATAGGCCTTCAAAATGAATGATCTGAGGAGACCATAAAACAGCTATGATCATAACTACTGATGTAATTATCCTCCCTATGCCCATCAGTTGAGCCTGGGATCTGTTCTTTACCAGCCGTTGATAAAAATCCATGGTTACCAGCGTAGAAACTGAGTTCAAACCTGAATCGATACTGGACATCATGGCAGCAATTAAGCCGGCAAGCACCAAGCCTAAGATACCTGTTGGCAACAAATCAAACATCATGGTGGGGTAGACCCTGTCAATTGCTTCAATATCGGGATATAAAACACGAGCAAAAGCTCCTGGCATAATCATTATAAACAAAATAGAAAGCTTCAAAAATCCGGCAAACATAGCCCCCCACTGACCATGCAATGTCGACTTTGAAGCCAGTGTCCGCTGCGTTATATACTGGTTGGTGCCCCAGAAGTAAAAACCCAAAAGAAAAACCCCTGTTATCAGGCCCGGCCAGGGCAGGCTATCATGGCCCGCTGATCGTATAATGTCAAAATGCTCCGGATCAGTTATTTTCATCACCTCATCAAAACCTCCTGACTGGTTCCATGCAAAATATGTGATAATGCAAGAACCGAAAATCAATATCACCGCCTGGACAGCATCTGTGTAGACCACGGAAGATAAACCTCCGGATATTGTATAAATGCCGGCAATTATGGCCAGCAGTGTTATGATTTGCCACAAAGCCAATCCGGGAAATATCATCTGGATCACCACGCCTCCGGCGTACAAAGTAGCGGAGATATCCACAAATATGTTCAAAATGATGGCAATGCCTGAAGCATATGCGCGCGTCCGGTAATCAAACCTCCGCTCTAGGTATTCAGGAATAGTAAATATTTTATTTTTTAAGTAAAATGGAAGGAAAAATATGGCAAAAATGATCAGTACCGCAATGGCCATCCATTCATAGCTGAATACATAAAAACCACCGCCATCTTCATAGCCAGATCCGGTAAGTCCAATCAATGTATTACTGGAAATATTAGAGGCAAACAGCGAAAAGCCGATTAAAGGCCAGGTAAGGTTCCTTCCAGCCAAAAAATAATCTTCAGCGTTTTTGTGCTGTGTGCCAAAATAAAAACCTAAGATTATTACAAAAAGCAGATAACCAACTACGATAATGAAGTCTAGTGTCTCTAAGTTAAAATCCATGCGTTCTAATTAATAGTATTGATTAATGGACAAAACTACTCTCAGTCCTTAAGCCACATATTAATAATATTTTTTTAGAAAATACACCTAGAAAGAGATGATATTTAATAAATAATCAATACAATCGTTTGTTAATTGAACATTTGTCAATAATTAACATTTTCCCGTAGCAAGCCAGTAGCAACTCCATTAGTCCATCCGAAGCCATCCTGTGTAGGGTATTCACCTCCGCCTGCTATTAATGTAGTATCAACAACATTATACTTTTCCATCATTTTCCCGGTATTCCTGAAGACCTTACGGTTGATCCTTAACCATCGCTGTTTGATTTCTTTGGATAATTCCAGGATATCATATTGCGCTAATCCCTTAATAGTAATCCATTGTAAAGGTGCCCATCCATTAGGATAGTCCCATTGTTGATCGGAATCAACTAAGGTAGTCGTAACACCTCCGGGCATAAGAAACTTTTCTTTAATCAAGGCTGCCTGAGAAGCTGCCTGTTCATCTGTGGCGATATTAAAATATAAAGGATACATACCGGCTAATGTAGGTTGATCAATCAACTGACCTTTTACCCAGTGATAATCTGTAAAATATCCTTGGTCTTCATTCCAGAAATACCTTAAGATTGCTGCTTTTCTTTGTGTAGCATAGCTGTTGTATAATCCTGACATTTTATCATTTCCTGACAAATTGTGGAGTTTCGCTATGCTGGTTTCCAAATGATAAAGCAAACAATTCAGGTCTACAGGTAGAATTTCTGTGGTTTGAATGGATTGAAAAGCTGTGGAGTCCTCAAACCACCGGGTACTAAAATCCCAACCAGACTCTGCTGCAGCCCTTAAGTCAATGAACAATTGTTTTCTGTGGGTGATATCCATGTTCATGGAGAGATCAATATCTTCAACATAAGCCTCAGGTCTGGGTTCATCTATCTTACCCCAATATCGATTGAGCACTGTTCTGCCATCAATCAATACAACATGCTGCTTTGCGTTCCTATCCGTGGTTAGTTCACTTCGTCCTGCCATCCAGAATTCATATTCCTTTTCAAGATGCGGGAGGTATTGAGTCACTGATTCGGTGCCTTCATATTTTGCCAATAACATTACCATCGAAGAAAAAAATGGAGGTTGAGACCTTCCACGATAGTAGGTTCTATTGCCATTAGGAATAAATCCCATCTCATCGATCAGGTAAGCAAAATTGTCAATCATGGATCGCACTAAATCCAGTCTTCCGGATGCTGCCAACCCAATCATGGTGAAATAACTATCCCAGTAATATATTTCCCTAAATCTTCCACCTGGGACAATGTAGGGATAGGGTAAAGGAATCTTACTGCTCCATTTTTCAGTTTCATCCGGTTTTCTTTTTAACTGATCCCACAAAGCTTCGATATGCTCTTCCATAGTAACTTCCGGAGGCACAGAAATTTCTTGTTCTTGGACACCGATTTTTTCCGGAATCTCGAAGTTTGCCAGAACAAATGCTTTAAGGTCAAAGCCTTCATTTCTATGGTTTTCGTTGAACTCATTTACAATTTCAAGTGGTTCCCTTTTAGGGATTGCATCCACAAATGTCTTTGAGTCACGAAATATTTCATTGGATTGAACAGCAACAAATACTTCATTTAAATCTTTCTCGGGATAAAACGGTTTCTTATTTGTTGATGCTTTCTCTGTTTGCTGACAAGAAATCAAAAAAGAAAACAAAAAGACAATAGTCAAGTGGTTAAGATGGGTCTTCATATTGGCAAAGATTAAAATTTCAAAATGCAAGATACACAACAACCATACTATGGTGTGTGGAATAAAAAGTTAATAATAGCCATTAAAACGGGTTCTTATACTAATACTCCGCCAAAACGGTCAATCCTGCTTTTACTTTATCCCCAATTTTTACTTTGACATCTGCGCCTTTAGGCAGTAATAGATCAGCACGTGAGCCAAATTTTATAAAACTTATTTCCTCACCCTGTTTTACAACGTCGCCCATAGATTTATAGCATTTGATCCTCCTGGCCATCGCCCCTGCTATTAACCTAAGCAGTAACTCACCTTTTTTGGTATTAAATACCAATGTACTTCTTTCATTCTCAGAACTGGACTTTGGATGCCAGGCGACCAAATATTTCCCCTGATGATGTTTATAATAAATTACTTCTCCGTTAACAGGGCTTTTATTGGCATGTACATCAAGCGGTGACATAAATATTGAAAGTTGTATCCTATCCTCACGGAGATACTCGTCCTCAAATACCTTTTCTATTACAACAACTTTTCCATCGGCTGGTGAATAGATCTTATTTTCATCAATTTTGGTATGTCTTGAAGGATTTCTAAAAAATTGCATTACAAAAATTATAAGAATAACCCCACCTACTAATAAAAATAACTGGACCGGGGATATAACACTTTGATAGCTTGCTGACAGATTTATGAAAAGTACGAAAGCAATTGTAATCAAAATTGGCCAATTGCCTTCCCTGTGTAACTTCATTAAAAGCCTCCCCTAAATTTATAGGTCTTGGCCACTTTATCAATTGCAACGATATATGCGGCAATCCTTAATGAAACACCATAGGTTTGCGAAGCTTCGTACACTTTATCAAAAGAGGATTTCATGATCCTGTCTGACCGTCTGTTAACCCTTTCTGCCGTCCATTTAAATCCTAATCTGTTTTGAACCCATTCAAAATAAGATACAGTAACTCCGCCGGCATTGGCAAGGATATCCGGTACGGCCATGATGCCCTTTTCATTTATTATGGAATCGGCTTTCGCTGAAGTAGGGCCATTTGCACCTTCCACGATCAACCGGGCATTAATTTTATCCACATTAGCCTCAGTGATAACATCTTCTATAGCAGCTGGCACCAGTACATCAACATCCAGAAAGAGTAATTCTTCAGGGTCAATCTTTTCAGCACCTTCATATCCATCCAATGAACCATTGTTATGGTTTCGGTATTGAATGGCTTTATCAATGTCAATCCCATTATCGTTGTAATAAGCACCGGAAATATCACTTATTGCAACTACTGTTACACCTCTTTCCTGTAGTAAAGTAGCCGCCCAGGAACCAACATTACCAAATCCCTGGATGGAGCATTTGGCTTTAAAAGGATTTATTTGCAACTTTTCCATTGCCGCAAGCGCTGTTATCATAACCCCTCTACCTGTTGCTTCAGCGCGCCCTAATGATCCGCCAAGCACCAAAGGCTTACCGGTGACCACAGAGTTTACTGTCATGCCCTGCGCACGCGAGTAGTGGTCCATCAGCCAGGCCATCTCCTCCGGCCCGGTACCCATGTCAGGCGCTGGAATATCGCGGTCGGGGCCAAACACATCAATCATAGATTGTGTATAAGCACGGGTCAGGCGTTCAATCTCTCCATGAGACATTTCCCTGGGGTTACATTTGATGCCGCCCTTGGCACCACCATATGGGATATCGACGACAGCACACTTCCAGGTCATCCAGGCAGCCAGCGCTTTAACTTCATCAATATTTACATCCATATCATAGCGGATTCCACCCTTAGATGGCCCCAGTATGCTCGAATGAATAACTCTATATCCTTCAAATACTTTTATTGATCCATTATCCATGGTTATGGGTAATGACACAATAACCTGCTTTACCGGAGATTTTAAAACATTATAAACTTCATCATCCAGGCCCAGGTGCTGTGCTGCAATATGAAATCGGGACATCATTGATTCGAAAGGATTACTTTTATCCTTTATCGGTGCGGGTTCGATATATGCCATGTGAAAAAATGGGTTTTTTGCTGTTTATTAATACAAAATTAACAAATGGAGCTGTTAACTATCATGAAATAAGCCTAAATAATATCACGACAATAGGAGTTGCTAATAAGATTCCGTCAAACCTATCCAAAAATCCTCCATGGCCGGGTATTGAGTTACTGGAATCTTTAATGTTGATGCATCTTTTAAAGTAGGATTCAAATAAGTCACCATACGTACCGGTAACTACAATTACCAATCCAAACACAATCCATTGCCAGAGTAATATTTCAGGAAAAACTATTGAAAGAACGTAAGCGAATATTAAGTTTAATATTACGCCTCCCACTGATCCTTCCCAGGTTTTTTTTGGTGATACCCGCTCAAATAATCGATGCCTGCCAAATGCGATGCCCATAAAATAGGCCCCGATATCATGAGCCCATATAAGAATAAAAAGACCAATCAATAGATCAAAATGGTAAGTATGATCCGTAAAAACAAGAAAGTTTAAGAATGCATAAGGAAGGGCTACATAAATCAAACCAAGGCAATAAAAAGATATACTTTGAAAAGGTTTCTGATCATTTTTATCATAAAGTTTGATTATAAATGAAATAGAAATAAGTGGAAGAAAAACCAGATACCAATCCTTGATCAGAATACCCTGTTCCACCAAGAACATACAGATAAACAAAGCCATGCCAAGAGCAATACCAATGAACTCCATGGGTTTATACCCTGCTTTTCGGACTAACTTATAGTATTCCAGCTGGGTAAGTAAGCTTATCAGAAAAAAAACAACAAAAAAGGACCATTTACTCAGTAGTATAGAAGATACTATGATAAATGCTCCGGCAAAACCGGCAGCTACTCGCTGCTTTAGACCAATGTACTTAGTCAAACTTAATATCCTGGTTAATCATGTTGGCAGCTTCAAGCGAATCTTCGGGCGATACGTAGACTTCTAGTTTGCCAAGCTTGAAGGCGGAGTCTTTTTTATCCAGTATTATGGCTTTTATTCCCTGATCACTTAGGTAGGATTTTACTATCTCTGCTCTGTAACCCACCTGATCTGTATATACTTTTACCCAATTATCCATTTGAATGTGTTTTATGAAATCTAATAAACCGATAAGTTGCAAAACCTCCCACCAGCAAAAATAACAATACAATATGAAGTGGTAAATTCTCTGTGCTTTCGGGGTCTACATCTGAAATCCCTTTTTGATAAAAATAGATCATGACGATAGAAAAGGCATTATTTATAAAATGTGCAATCATGGCAAGTGGCAGCTTTCCAGACCATAAATACAAATAGCCAAACAACACGCCCAGCATCATCCGTGGTATCATACCATAAAATTGAAAATGGAACGCTCCAAACATGAGGCCTGTGAACCATATGGCCACGTGCGGATTAGAGGAGATTTTGTAGATATGATTTTGAATTAATCCCCTGAATAAAAGCTCCTCACCAATCGCCGGAATAATTGCGATCACCAATAAGCCTAAAAGAAACTCATTAACAGATCCGAAAGTGGTAATAAACCTGGTCAATTGCTCTAATTCATTTTCTTTGTCTTTTGCAAACGCCTCAAACCCTTTTAAAAAGTCCGGAAAAGCAACCTCCTTATTCCATTCAATGAATACACTGTTGACAAACATAAATGACATAGTGATTACTAGCACCAAACCAATCACATACCAAGCATTCTCTTTGGGGAATTTTATGTATTTATCCAAAAACCCTTTTTGATAAATTTTTATGAATAGTAGTGGCGCTAAAATAAAGGCACCAAATGAGGATAAACCCTGTAATACAAGTATAGGTAATCTTATTTCTTCATTGTTAAACGGAGGCATTAACAAATTTGGGTTTTCCATTAAATTGAAGCCAAATAATGGAAACACAATAAACTGGGAAAGGATAGTAAATGCGAATAAAGCAACAACACAAAAGCAAACCAAAACAAGTAAGGATAGCCAGGCGTTTTGTCTTGGAAAAGGAAAGGTAGCTCCGTTGTTATCCATAATTTTGATCTAAATTTACCGCAAAAAATATACTTAGGTTTGGTAAAAATAGGAAACTTAGATGTTGGTGAATTCCCGTTGCTCCTGGCACCTATGGAGGATGTTAGTGATCCGCCTTTCAGGGCGGTCTGCAAGGAAAATGGAGCAGATCTGATGTATACGGAGTTTATATCTGCGGAAGGACTAATCAGGTATGCTGAAAAAAGTACCCAAAAGCTGGATATCTATGATTACGAAAGACCAATCGGTATTCAAATATTTGGAGACAAAATAGACTCTATGCGTGAGGCAGCCGCAATCGCCGAAAAGGCTAATCCTGAAATAATTGACATCAATTATGGGTGTCCCGTGAAAAAAGTAGCATGCAAGGGAGCAGGAGCGGGTATATTATTAAACCTGCCCAAAATGCAAACGATGACCGCGGAAATCATTAAACAGGTGAACAAACCAGTAACTGTTAAAACCCGGTTGGGGTGGGACCACGATTCAATAAAAATTAAGGAAGTAGCCCACCGGTTGCAGGATGTTGGCGTTAAAGCGCTCACCATTCACGGACGTACCCGAAAACAAATGTATAAAGGGGTGGCTGACTGGTCCCACATAGCAGCAGTTAAAAATGATCCTTATATCTCGATGCCTATTTTTGGTAATGGGGATATTGACTCACCCAAAAAAGCCATGGAATATAAAAACAGGTATGGTGTAGATGGTATCATGATCGGTAGGGCATCAATTGGTTACCCATGGATATTCAGGGAAATAAAACATTTTCTCAAGACAGCAAAAGTTATGGAGGGGCCTGATTTGACGGAGCGTGTAGAAGTAGCGCATAAACATTTAAAATTTTCTGTTGAATGGAAAGGAGAAAAGCAAGGCTTAATGGAGATGCGCAGGCATTATACCAATTATTTCAAAGGACTACCCGGGTTCAAACCTGTTCGAACACGTTTGGTCGAATCTTTAAATTACGATGAAGTTTCTGAACTATTAACCGCTATACCTGAAAAGTTCCACCAATTTTCTCCCGCTGCTTAATGGTGATAAACAGCAAAGCTTATCCCTGGGTACTGCTGGTAACCTTGGCTTTTATATGGGGAAGTTCATTTATTTTGATCAAAAGAGGGCTTATTGGCCTTTCACCCCAGGAAGTTGGGGCACTTAGGATTGTTAGTGCCGGAGCATTTTTAGCTCCTATCGCAATAAGGGGCCTTAGAAGGCAAAGCCGAAGTAACCTGGTACTCTTATTTTTTTCAGGCCTTCTGGGCAGTTTGATACCAGCATTTTTATTTCCATTCGCCCAAATGCACCTGGAGAGCTCACTTACCGGAGTATTAAATGCACTCACGCCAACATTTGTGGTAATCATTGGGGGGTTTTTTTTTAAGTCGAAAATTAGTTTGGAAACCGGAGCGGGTATTTTTTTGGCATTCATAGGGACTGCCATCTTGATATCAGCGGCCAGCGGTGCGGAATATAGCTTCAATGCTTATGCGTTCCTTGTGGTGCTTGCCACACTGATGTACGCCAGTAATTTGAACCTTATAAAATTTAAACTGGCCAACATCAAGCCGTTGATTATAACCAGCATCTCATTATTCTTTGTGGGATTGATTGACCTTATTTATCTTGTTTTTTTTACTGGCTTCCTGGATAATATAAATACCGCAACCGGTTTGCGTTCAACCATTTACATAGTAATTCTCGGCGTGATCGGTACAGCCATCGCGCTTATCATATTTAACAACCTGGTAAAGATTTCTAATCCCGTATTCACCAGCTCAGTCACTTATCTTATCCCCATCGTTGCTATTTTTTGGGGTGTATTGGATGGAGAAAAGCTATACCTCATACATTACATTGGTATAGCATTTATTATACTAGGTGTATGGCTCACCAATAAAAAGAAATAATTTATCTCTGAATGGTCCTTTGCGGATTCAGTGCTTATCTTCCCATCCAATGTTAACTCAACAAGGAATTTTTTAGAACCTGTTTATTCTTAATTACATGTATCAGAATTTACTTAAACCCGGATTCGTCATTAGGATTTTATAATGAGGGCTTAAAGTGCAAGAAAATCAAGTAGTTAGGCGAGGAGGCATAATGAACTATTATGGAGAAAAGCCAATGAAGTGTTAACTGCCTGATTTTGAAGTGATTTAAGGCCGGAATAGAAAGGCTGATGACGATTCCGGGTTAAAGCTCATTAAAGTCTAAAAAAGGCAAGCCGGACTCATAGAGCAGCTCGGCTTTGTTCTTTTGGAACTTCACCTCATTTTCCAGAAATTTAATCTGGGCGTTAATGTATTTATCCTGTTGGATATTTAATTTGAATAAATCGCTTTCTCCTGTTTCCAGGTTAATAAGTTCTGCATCCAGTAGCCGGTTATAATTTTGAGCCATTGCCTGATATTGTTGGGAGAGGTTATTGGACATCTGTATTTCGGCATATTTTGCCAGAATATTATTCTTAATTTTTAATGCGGTTTGATCCACTTTTAAATTATTACTTTGAATTTTCAGCGCTGTCTTCTGAAGTTTTCCCCGCTCTTTTCTTAACAATATGGGGAATGAAAAATCTAAACCAAGCTTATAATTTTCATTGAATGAAGGGCCATTCGTTTCTCCGAAGGGAGTTATGGGAGCGTCAATAAAAGAATAACTAAGATCTACCTGAGGTTTTAAGGCTTCCCGGTTCCAGGTATTTTCAACCTCCAGCTGATCAATCTTGAAGTTCAATTTTTGCAAATCCGGATGGAATCGCAGCGCCCATTCGATCATATTTTGAACATCCTGCTCTGAGGGGATAAGACCAAAACTGGCTAGCGTATCAGGTATGGTTGATTCTTTTAATTCCAGTGGTTTTTCTTCTTGCGTCCAAAGGTTAGTGGCTAACTGCAATGCACTATTTCGTAAGTTGAACTTTGCCTTTTCCAGATCAGCTAATCGTGTTTGATAAGTAATTTTCGCTTGAATGGTATCAATAACTGCTACCTCCCCATATTCATAGTCTATTAATACGCGCTCAAATAATTCTTCAGCAATATCTACGCTTTGTTCTAGTAAAATGAGTGTTTTATAAGATACAGACCAGTCCCAGTAGTTCTTTATTGATTTTAAGAGCGTTTTATTGATCAATTTTATTCTTTCAGCCTCAGCTACATCCAAATAAATCTTGGCTTGTTTAAGTGCCAGTCTGCGTTGATCTATGAACAGGCCTTTGCCAAGGGGTATAGAAAATCCAGCAGAGACTTGTCTGTCTTCGTTTGAGTCAGGGATGCTACGCTCCGGGTTTAAAAAATCACCCTGGTTCCGATCCAGAGAAATTTTAGGATCAATGGGAAACCAGGTGCCAACTTTTAGGGTGGCGTTAAGGATGTCAAAATATTCCGTGTCTTTGAAGTTTTTGATATCGTAGTTCAGGGTCACCTTTGGATCAAAGTGTCCTCTGGCTTCAGTTATTCCGGCATTTGCCGACTCTGTTATCAAATATGCTTGCTTTACAATGGGGTGATTATTCAGTACAATCTGCATGTAATCTTCCAAACCCAGCACATTAGTGGTGGAATCATTCTGTGCGAATGATTCCGGTGAAAAAAAAATGATGCCCAGGAATAAAGAAATTCTTACGATCATTTAATCTTTATCTTATTTTTAGGTGTTTCTTTCACCATTTCCTCAGTGGGTTCTGCATAAAGGCTAGGTGGAAATCCGTTTAGTTGACGCCATATCTCATACCAGATATGAACGTTTTCTAACATGACCCACCCCTTGGTGCCGGAACCAAGTCTTAATTGTTTAGGCCAGGGATCGTCCTCCGGATCAGGGGTTACCAGTATTCGAAATAAACCATTCCCATTATTTACCCTGTCAATCACCTTCACCTCTCCTCCAAAAGTACCAACAGATACACTAGGCCAACCTGAAAATTGCAGTGCCGGCCATCCATCAAATTGTATTCTAACTTTTCTGCCTTTACTCAATAAAGGCACGTCCATCACCCGAACATACATTTCTACGGCCAGGTCAGGGTTTTCAGGTTGTATGGTAGCCACTGCTTCACCTTCTTTGATGGTCTCTCCAATGCCAGCTTTTAACGCCTTGACAACATATCCTGATTGAGGCGCTAACAAATCATATTGATTTCTACGAACCTCAATGTTACTGTACTCATTTTCAAGTTTAGCAATAGATCCACGTGTTTCATTAATATCAGAGAGGGTTGCCTGGAGATCCGAATTTGCTTTACTTATCTTTTCTGAGTAGTCGGCTTGAATAGCTGCCAGATTCGTTCGGGCTATCGTTAAGCCGTTAATGCTTTGATGATATTTATTTTGCTTCTCAACCCGTTTAGCCTTGATCATATTGTATTTTGTCTCCAGTTCCTGATACTTTGTCAAAGCGATATTGCCTGACGTAAACCGAACTTTGTTTCTGGAAAAAATATTTTCTGCGTTAGCATAATTAATTCTTTCTGCCTCTAGGGCTATACTATCACTTTGAACCTTTAAAATACTCTGATTAATTTTATTTTCAGCCTGGTTTAGCTTAACTTTTAATGATTCTCTGAGGGCTATAATTTGATTTTTGTACGCTTCCCTTTTTAGTTCTTTTGCTATTAGACTCTGCTTTTTTGCCTCTATCTGTTCAGCCATTCGAATGAGGATATTCGGATCAAAGTACTTGTCTTTGGTCTCCGATAATTTGAGTATAGTGTCTCCTTTAGATACAAATTGGCCTTCTGAGACTTTCCATTCTACAATTCTTCCTGGAATTACAGACTCAACAGTTTGAGGCCTGTTTGCCGGATTCAGAGCCGTTACTTTGCCACCACCGCGAATGTTCTGTTGCCAGGGCAGGAATAAGGAGATGAAAAAGATAATAGTAATAACAATCAAGACCCTGGCCAGATAAAGGCTTAGATGCGGGGTTTTCAGGATTTTTAGCGAATAAAGCTGTTTATCCGCTAATTGGTTATCAATACTATCACTTGAAATTTTTAACATACTAGCTTATATTTTCAACAACCAATGGATTGTTAATTATTTTATTAAAAGGACCGTCTTCAATTATCTCTCCTTTGTCCAGATAGATTACACGATCGCATGACCCCATAATTATTGGGTCATTAGATACTACGATTAATGTCCATTTTTGATCTTCATGCGTTAGCCTTTGGATCAATTCAATACGTTCATTTTTAGAAAAACTATCAAAGAAATCATTTAATATTAATACATTAGGTTTTTTTGCCAGACACCTTGCCAGAATAATTTTTTGAATAAATGTTTCCGAATAGCCTTTTCCTGTGCCGAGCATCTTGGTTTGTAGTCCGTCAGGGAAACTGCTAACTCGGTCCAGCAATCCAACAAGCTCTAAAGCATCTATGGCTTCGGACTCCTCGAGAAACGGCTTCCCAACCAGTATATTGTCTAAAATTGTACCCTCAAATATATCTTCTGTTGATACGTTCTTACCTATCCTGTCTCTTAAATGCACGATATCAAGGTCTCTTATTGAATATTTATTATAAGTAACTGAACCTTCATATTTTGTATACATGCCTGATATAGCGTTTATCAAGGTGGTTTTGCCTGATCCTCCCACACCACTAACGCATATACGCTCACCCTTTTCTATATCCAGGTTGATATTTTTAATGGAAGGAAATTTATTTTCCGCATAGGTGAATGATAGGTTTCTTACTCTTATAGAAAGACCCTCCTGGGTATGAAGTGGTATATCCAGTCCACCGGTTTTTTCCAACGGCAGATCTGTTACGTGGGCTATTTTATCAACAGCGGTAAGCATATCATAGACTACATCCATATAGGAAATTATTTTTTCTACAGAATTCAGGATTAGAATTATGATGACCTCACTGGCTACAAACTGCCCCAAAGTGATTTCCCTATTTACGACCAATATAGTTCCAATAATTAACAAACCTGCAGTAATTACCGCTTTAAACAATAATACATAAGAATATTGGGATATTAGCACACGGAAATGTTTCCTTCTGTTTTTCAAATAGTTATTTACATAATAGTCTGTTCTTTTTAGGGGCAGATCTGTTGTACCTGAAAGCTTGAAACTGTAAAGTGCCCGCGCCAATTCCTCCAACCAGTAGACGGCTTTATACTTAAACTTTGATTCTACAATTGAAGATTGTAACCCAATAGGACCAGTGGTATAAAAAATTAAGAATAGGATGGAAATTAACGCCAGCCCAAAGAAAACAAAAAACGGATGATAGAATGATAGAAGCAATAAACCAAAACCAATTTGGATGACACCAGTAGAAAGGTCAATTAATAATTTTGGCAATCCTTTTTGTATGGTGAGCACATCGAAAAATCTGTTCATTAACTCAGGAAAATGAAGATGAAGTACGGCTTCCATTTTGATTCTTGGCACTCTGTAAGCAAATTCAAACGCTGCTTTAGTAAAAACCCTTCTTTGAAGTGATTCCACAATAGTTATTTGAAGTACCTGCATGATGCCTGAACCGAGAACAGCGACTATGATGATCGCAACAAGAAAGTATATTGAACTGAAGAAAACCCCCCCGGAAATTAATTCAATGGCGGCCTGAATGCCTAATGGAAGTATTAAACTGGTAACCCCTATTATAAATGCATAAACATAAACATAAAAAATGTCCCTTTTATCTGCGCTTAATAATCGAAAGAGGCGAATAATTGGGGTTAGTTTTGTATTCTCCTCGCCTTCCCCAAGATGCATTTGGCTGCCAACCACGCTTTCATACGCAAAAACAGAAAGAAAAATTATCTCACCCTTCTCATTTCTAATGATTTGGTCCTCAGAGATATCTTTAAAATCCATGGCTTTGCTTTGATCATGATACAGAATTTCTACTTCCTTATATTTTTTACTATTGGTATCAATGATGGCTGGTACGAAATGGTTATCAATCCTTAGAAATAGTACCATTGGATTATCGAAGTTCTCTATGAATAACTCAAAATCTTTTCGGGAGACCTCCTTTTTTATAAAAACTATGTTGGTATCATTGGCCATTTCTGTAAGGTCCCTCATAAACTCACCAAGTTGCTCATTATTATAATGTCTTAGTAAATTATCTGAATCCTTTAAAACAGCACTATCGAGATCAATCTTCAGCCGTACTGAGCAAGCATGAAGTATCTGAAGAATATCACTACTGCTAAATAGTCCTTCATTTTTATTTTGTTCGTCAACAATGTTCACCGTTATGCTTTTATTTTTTAATTAATTTAAAAATAGTATCATATAGAAAATGATAGACCTGGTTATCAAGTTTGTCACCATTTCGGTCAATTTCTGTTAATGATGGTAAATGTAATGCGAAAAATACCTGCTGATGTGAGGCTTCTAAAATTGTACTAACAATCGCATGAGGATATGTATAATCTGGATTAATTTCCAGGATAACCAAAGCAATTTTATGGCACAGATCTTTATAACCTTTAAATAAACCTTCTTTATTGATGGCATCGACCTGTCTGGTAAGATAAGTTTTATCAGACTCTGTCATAACCACACTCCTTAATGTGAAAATATCTATGCTTCCACTTCCGGAAAAGCTTGTCAGCTTTTCTGGAAAGGTAATTATTTTAAGTATCTCGTCCAGTTTGTCATCGGGTTCCTTTAAATGGTACAACCGAATATCGATCAGATACTCAATCCATTGCCAATACATGGTGGTTAAATAGAGCAGGTATTTCAACTTATTTTCGAAATATCTGTATATTGATGCTTCTGTAGACTCAATACAATGCGCAAGTTTCTTAAAAGTGAAATCCTCGAAACCTAATTCATCGAGAAGAATGATTCCCTGACTCACAATTTTTTTTCCCAAATCACTTGAATTTGGGTCTTTTAGAAAATACTTATCCGGGATTAAAAGCTGAACAACTGACATTTATAGTACGATTCTGTTTTTTGTTAGTAATGCTATCAAAAACGAAAGTACAAACTAATTGTTTAAGGCAAAATTTCAGCTTTTGTTTTTGAAAATAATAATTGGCAGTTTTGCGCCTTAGAAAATAGGAATGCGGTCACTTAAAGACTTTAAGGAGCGGATTATCAATCCAGGTAACATCGTTATTACAACCCACCCTAATCCGGATGCTGATGCTTTGGGATCATCTCTTGGAATGGCAAGATATTTATCAAATTATGGTCATCATGTAAACGTAGTGTCTCCCACAGCATATCCTGATTTTTTGTCATGGATGCCAGGAAGTGAACATATACTGGTATTCCAGGAAAATGAAGTGCTGGGTAAAAAGATGTTTGCAGAGGCTGATATGATTTTTTGCCTGGACTTTTCGCGCCTGGAGCGAATCAATTCTATTGGGGAAATAATCGCTGCTTCAAATGCTGATAAAGTATTGATAGATCATCATTTGTATCCTGAAGAGTTTGCTGACTACACTTTTTGGTCTTGTGAAGCAGCAGCAACTGCAGAACTAGTTTATGACCTGATCGAAAGATTGGGTGACCTTGAAAAGATTGATAAGGAGATTGCAGATCTACTATATGCCGGCATCATGACCGACACCGGGTCATTCAGGCATTCATCAACGTCTGCAAAAATTCATAACATCGTTGCCAGCTTGATAAATTTGGGAGTGGATGTCAACAGAGTGAGCAGCTTAATCTATGATAACAACACATCAAGCCGCTTAAGATTATTGGGTCTTGCACTATCCACGCGACTAAAAATAGAACCAGATTTTCAAACCGCTTACATTGTACTATCCAGGGAAGATTTACAATCCCACCAATATAAAAAAGGTGATACGGAAGGATTTGTAAACTATGCATTGTCAATTAATGGCATAACCATGGGTGCAATTATTGTAGAAAAGGAAAAAGAAATTAAATTATCATTCAGGTCAAGGGGGAATTTTTCTGTCAATGAATTTGCAAAAGAAAACTTTAATGGAGGTGGTCATAAAAATGCGGCAGGTGGTTATTTCAATGGATCTCTGAAAGAAGCAGAAGCTAAATTCGTATCGCTTTTACCAAAATATAAATCAAAACTTACTAAAGAAAAATTTTCATGAAACTTAACTCGATTTACATATTGTTAATTTTGTTATTTGTTGTCTCCTGTTCAGATCGTGAAGTTATTACTACTAAATCCGGACTTAAGGTTCAAATGATAAATGACGTGGATAGTGAAAAACCGGAGGACGGACAAATAATGACTTTAAATATGACTTATCGGGATGCTGAGGGTAAAGAAATGTTTAATACAACCGATAGGGGCGAGCCTGTTCCAATACAATATGTTGATTCGGTATGGAAAAATAGTGGAATATTTTATGAGGCGATGTCTCTGTTAACAATTGGTGATAGCATATCCTTTTCCCTTAATGCGGAAGAATTTTTTAAAAATACATTCAAGGTAGAGGTACCGGATACCATTGACAAAGATACAGACATCTCATTTAACATTGGCTTGGTTGACGCCATGAGCAGAAACCAATATGCTGAATACAGAAATAAATTGTATACAGAACGTCGTGAAAAGATTTTTGCTGAAAAACTGGTTGAAGATGGAGCTGCGATAGACCAATTCCTTGAAGATAACGACATTGAAGCAATAAAAACGGAATCAGGCTTAAGGTATATTATTACAGAAGAAGGGGATGGCCCAAAGCCGGAAGAAGGCCAGACTGTTGTTGTTCATTACAATGGTGAATTGCTTGATGGAACAAAATTTGACTCGTCATATGACAATGGAAAACCATTTTCCTTCGTTTTGGGACAAGGAAGAGTAATTAAAGGATGGGATGAAGGGATTGCTTTACTAAATAAAGGCGATAAAGCAACGCTATTTGTGCCTAGCCCACTAGGATACGGAGGAAGGCAGGCCGGAGAAGTAATCAAACCTTATTCTATCTTAAAATTTGACGTGGAACTTATTGACATAAAAGATTAAATATATTGTTTAGGTATTTTTTATTTTTCTTTCTGGTTGTCCTTTTGGCTTCTTGCATAGATGAAGAAGATATAGTCCAGATTCGTCCCAGGGAAGAACAATTGGCTATTGACAGGGAAATTATCCAGCAATATATTGAGGATAATAATCTTGAGGGCGTTGATACTACTGAAACCGGTGTCAGGTATTTGATATTAGAACCGGGAAACGGGGAAACCACAAATATTAGTGATATTGCCTCTATTGATTATACCGGGAAATTTACCGATAATGAAGTATTCGATTCAACAATTGAGCAAGTAGAAAGGGATAATGGATTATTTTCGGAGAATGCCAACTACGTGCCCTTAACATTTACCCACACCTCCACAGGTTGGCCTTTAAATAATTTCGTACCGGGATTTAGAGATGGTGTAACTGCGGTAATGAGCAGGTTGGAGTTAGGTGGTAAAGGATTAATAATAATGCCATCTACCGAAGCATTTGGAACCCAGGGAACAGCAACCATACCACCTAATACTGTACTGGTTTATGAAATTTTCCTGGTGAAAATAAGACGAATGTGAAACTTGTTTTTGCCACCCACAACCAGAATAAAGTCATGGAGATTAAGGAACTGCTTCCAGAATCCATTGAACTAATTGGGCTTAATGATCTTGGGCTAAGAGAAGAGATACCCGAAACAGGAAAAACACTGGAAGAAAATTCTCTCATAAAAGCAAGGGTGGTATACGAAAAATTTTCTTTGCCTGCATTTGCCGATGACACAGGTTTGGAAGTAAGGTCGCTGAACAATTCCCCCGGTGTACGATCAGCAAGATACGCGGGTGAGCAGAAATCATCATCCGATAATATTGACTTATTAATATCTGAATTATCTGATAAAACCAACCGTGATGCACAATTTAGGACTGTAATAACTTTGTATTTACAACTAAATGTCTTTCATCAGTTTGAAGGAAAGGTTACAGGGCGTATTATTTATGAAAGAAGGGGGGCGCAGGGATTTGGATATGACCCTGTTTTTATTCCAGATGGATATGATAAAACGTTTGCTGAGATGCCACTATCCGAAAAAAATAGAATATCCCATCGCGCCAAAGCATTAAGGAAATTTATTGATTTTCTTGGTAGATAGTATCGCTGCCAGGGGATAATGGGGCTTAATTTTTTCGATTTTCCATAAGCAAGTGAAGGCTTGTCCTGACCAATTCACCCATAGATTTACATTGCTCAAAAGCTTGTTTTTTATAATGTTTAGCCAATTCTTTCCCCAAACTTTTAATATTATCATTCGGGGCTATATCGTCGCGAGCCATCACTCCGATCAAATCATTTATCCTTATCCGTTCTGTCCTTATTCTATTGGCCATTAACGAATGTTCTTCTTTTTGATATTGTCTCACCGTTTCCGGTGTCATATTTCTTAATCCTATTTCAATCAGGGGATTATTTTGTTTGAAATACTTAGGCATATAAATTGATTTTCTACCTTCATAGGATTGCTGGTCAAAATCTATGGCTCGTATCCTGTAACTAACCTCTTCGAAATCAGGCGTAACATCCACAACAAAATTACTGGAATGCATATCACCCAGTAGCCTGATAAAACATCTTTCATTGAATTTAACAAATTCCTTGGCCAGCCTTATCTCATTGATGTTAGGGCCATTTAAGTGATATTTCATAAACTGGTCTCCCGGAATACCAATTATATGTTCTTCAATCAAAGTCTGACCGCTTACCACATAGCTTATCCTGTTGGGGGATAATAAGTGTTCAAGCTCCAAACCATAAATTCGAGAAGCATCTGCATGCTTTATGTAGAAATAATCAAAGTTATCATTGACCTGGTTAACTATTCTGATCCTGAAAGGCTTGGTATTACCAAAAACGCACAGGTCAACCCTGTCGATGTATAAGTGCTCTATAATGTTAACATCTCCATGGGCTTTGATAATAGAATAGATTTTTTTTAAATCATAGTGGATATCGGCCATATCTGACTGGCCATAGAACACCGTTTCCCATAGGGTATCGTGTCCGTAGTTGTCATAAAGGGGGACACTGTTTTCATATCTAAGCAGGTTTTCATAGTGAATGGGTAAATCAGATGTTCTGTCATATTTTTTTAAGTATCTTCTAAGATTTTCTGATACCTGGTAAGGGACCTTTTTTTTACTAATGATAGCCATTATGATTCTAATTCCTTGACAATAATCTCATTTGCCTTATCAACCCATTCTTTAAAATGGTCGCTTGTATTTGTGTACTTTGGAATAAACTCCAATAAACTATTCAGATTAAAATTATTTGAAATAATACCAGCACCTGCCCTCATGCCATCTATGGCGTTGCAGGCTTGCTCGTACTGTTTTTTTACAGGCACCATCATTACCGGTTTGCCAAGATATAAAGCCTCACATATCGATTCGAAGCCTGCTGTGCTTGCATAAGCAAGACAGGACTCCATATAAGATAGAAACTTCTGATCATTAATTTGATGAAATGTTAGATGCTCATCTATTTCTTCTTTTTCGGGTGAGCCTTTTCTATCCCAGAAGCAATGAAGCTTCAGGTGTGGGTTTCCTTCATGAAATTCCCTGATTTCTTTACCATACCCATCATTGACGATGTAAGTCAACACGAAATCACCTTTTTCTGGAGAAAGTTTTTTAACCTCGCTTCTTAATAACGGCGGCACAACCTTAATCTTTTTTATATCAATTCCACCATAGTCAGAAAATGAGAGCGCTAATTTTTTATAGGCCTGCATAGAGGTCAGCCAATTGCTTAATTGTAACAGGAGTTTTTCATAAAATCTACCTTTGGGAAATTCAAATTTCGGATGTGCGATGAGGTATTGATGCGCCACGCAAATAAATTTGGCCTGATGCGTATAGAAAGCATTATAAAAACCACCCAAAAAGTCATAAAAATTGATGATTACATCCGGTTGTATCCCTTCGACTTTATGATGAATTTTTTTTAGGCTTTTCAGATAACGCTTTATAACGATCAGGTTATAATACAACGTTTTAACTACACTTATGGACTTGTTCTTTTTATCGGTTATAAAGTTGGGGCTGGGAAGTCCCTCTATCGGTGATTCAATTCGTTTGTAAACGAAGTCGGGGATCTTTCTCCGCTTACTACGGCCTATAAATACATGACTAACCTCATGGCCAGCATTTTTTAGGCCCTCAAATAAAGAGATTGCCTGGGTCATATGTCCCCTTCCTTCACCTTGAATAATAAATATAAATTTCAGTGACTTACTATTCATATCTTTTTTCCAGGCACTGTTTAGCATTTACTGGGAATTAAATTGAAGTTTAAATGTTGTACCCTCATTGATGACTGAATTCACGGATATTGATCCTTTGTGAATTCTCATGATCTGTTTAGACAGGCTTAAACCAATACCTGATCCATTTTTCTTGGTAGTAAAGAAAGGGATAAATATTTTTTTCAATGCTTCTTCCTCGATCCCCGGGCCATTGTCGGATACACAAAGAATTACTTTTTCATTTTCAGCGTTGGCTTTTATGGTCATTTGTTTCTCTTTTTCAGGATCATCCATATCTGACAGCGCCTGAATTGAGTTTTTTACCAAATTAATAATCACTTGTTCTATTTGTTGCATGTCAATATAAATCTGAAGATCACTTGGATTTATATCTATTTTGAGGTTAATGTTAGCATTTTCAATGTCGTAACGGTGAAGATTAATCACATGATCTACCAAATCTGACACAGAATACATTGCTAATTTAGGAACGGTAATCCGGGTCATATTTCTGAAGTCATTTACAAACTTGATAAGGCTATCACTGCGTCGATGAATGGTACTTACGGCCAGGTGCAAATCCTCAATCTCCTCATTGGTGATCTTATTGATTTCAAAATCATTTTTAAGCTGGATGTCAAGTTCACTCTCAACCGTGGAAGCCAAAGAAGAAATGGGTGTTACTGAATTCATAATCTCATGGGTCAACACCCGGATCAGGTTTTGCCATGCTTCCATCTCTTTCTCTTCTAACTCACTTTGAATATTCTGAATGGATATAAGCTTAAACTCTTTACTCTGCATGGTGAGCTGGATTGCATAGATAGAAAGTTGTATTTCCTCACCTTTTCTGGATATTTTAATAAGGTCACGGCCCCCTGTTTTAAGTTCCCTTATACTCGTAACCAATTCGGGGCTTTCACTTTTTAATTGATTTATGTTTCTTAGCTGGTTTATTCCCAGTAATTTTTTAGCAGCTGAATTAATGATTTGTACATCACCATCTTTATTGATTGTGACTATGCCAATTCCGACATGCTGAACAATCGTTTTTAAATATTGATATTGTGCTTCTTTTTCAGCCCTTATCTCTCTAAATTTTCTGATGACAGCATTGAACTCCGTATAAAGGGCATCCAATGATGAACCGTCATTTTTTTCAGGATAGGAATGAGAGAAATCATCATATTTGATGGATTCTAAAAAGCTTACCAGTTCTCGGTTTGACTTCTCCAGAAAATTAATCAATAAATAAACCTGATAAACTACCAGGCCAAGCATCAGCAGTCTTGTTAAAAAATAAGAGTCCGTATACTGCAGATCAATTAAAATGTAAATACTTAGGCTCAACAGGATAATCCTGATGGCCAAGGCCACTTTGAAATTTTTAAAGACCATGCTTTTCTAACCTTCTATAAAGCGAGGCCCTTGTTAATCCTAATTCTTTAGCGGCTTTTGAAATGTTTCCACTATGTTTATCAATTGCCTTTTTTATCACATTTTTTTCAACTTCATCCAGATTGAAATTGTCCCCTGTAGAAGATTCCTGTCCATCACTTTTCTGATTGAGAAAGAAGAAATCTTCTGGGTTGAGCGTATTTCCTTCACTCATGATCACAGCTCGTTCAATAGCGTGTTGCAGTTCCCTGATGTTGCCCGGCCAATGATACTTTTGCAGTTTTTTTATGGTGGAAGAGGCCACTTTTTTAATGGCTTTTCTGTATTTTTTTGAATAAACTTTAAGAAAATGTTCCACCAACAGTCCAATGTCATCATCACGTTCTCTTAAAGGGGGTAAGTTAATTTCTACTGTATTTACACGATATAAGAGGTCTTGCCGGAAGGTATTTTCATCAACCATATCATAGATCGGCATATTGGTGGCACAGACCAGTCTAATGTCAATATTCACAGGTTTATTTGATCCAATCCTGGTAACCTGTCTGTTCTGGATGGCAGTCAGTAATTTTGATTGTAGTGGCATGCTTAAGTTACCAATCTCATCAAGAAATAATGTACCCCCATTAGCAACTTCAAAACGACCGGCCCTGTCTTCTTTGGCATCTGTGAAAGAACCTTTCTTATGGCCAAATAATTCACTTTCAAATAATGATTCGGTAATTGCTCCCATATCTACACTCACAAATACATTATCTTTCCGGACAGACCCTTTGTGAATAGCCCTGGCTATAAGCTCCTTACCCGTACCATTTTCTCCTAATATCAGGACATTGGCATCTGTTTTTGCCACTTTTTCAATGACATTAAATACACTGTTTATAGCTTCAGATTCACCAATGATGTCTTTAAAAGGCTGTTGTATCTCTTCCTCCAGCGATTTTTTGGTCTGTTTTAAAATGTTGACCTCATTGTAACTTTTCTTAAGCTTAATGGCGCTGGAGAGCGTCGCAATAAGTTTTTCGTTCTGCCATGGTTTCAACACGAAATCGGTTGCGCCCTGCTTAAGTGCTTTGACTGCCATCTCTACATCACCAAAAGCTGTAATCAATATTACCACTGCTTGTGGGTCCTTGTCAAGGATTTGCTCTAACCAATAAAACCCCTCTTTGCCACTGGTAATGTCTTTACTAAAGTTCATATCCAGTAAAATGACATCGTAGGTGTCATGATTGAGTAGAAAAGGTATTTTTTTTGGATTTTTTTCAATTATTACTTCTTTGGAGTGTTTTTTTAACAGCATTTTAGCTGCTAATAGCACATCTTCATCGTCATCAATAATTAAAATCTTGCCGAGTGCTTTATCAGTTGCTTCCATAAGTTTGATTGTTTACCAGATATTGTGCCATTCCTGTTTCGGCTTACCTTTTGATAATTCGCTTAAAATTAAAATAAAACGTTCGTAAATGAACATGATCACTGCTTTTATTGGCTTTCATGTTTTTTATGAAAACGATCAATACCATCTGACATTAGCAAATTATTAAGATTTTTAATATATTTAAATGTTGTTGTGGATTAAGATTCAGTCCTCTTTTTTGAGTTTTTGATCTTAAAGGTTCAGGTAACTACCTGAACCTTTTTTATTTAGTTCGTTATCGAACAACACGTTGTTCTAATCTGTAACATATTACCCGATTAAATAATAGGTTTAATTTTTAATATACTGACTTACAGTTGATTACGAATTGTGGCATTTTTTTAGACCATCCATAACCCAACATTTAGATAATATCCATGGACAGGAAGATTAAAAAGAAAAAGTGGACAACAAACCGGATTATAATGATTTCCCTGGGTTCAGTATTTATCATCTTTCTGCTCTACAGTTTCATATTCGTTGAGGGAGGCTCTAAATTGAATGTTGAAAAAGAAAAAATTAACATCGCTGAGGTAGTTAAGGGACAGTTTAGGGAATTCATACCCGTAGATGGAACGGTGATGCCTATAAAAACTATTCGGCTTGATGCAATAGAAGGTGGGGTGGTTGAAAGAAAATACCTGGATGGTGGGGTTTTGGTAAACAAAGGCGACACCATAGTGAAGCTGGCAAACCAAAATCTGTTACAAAACTTCATAAGAGAAGAAACCCAGGCTTTTATTCTGGTTAACAACCTTGAAAATACAAAGCTAGATCTAAAACGCACTCAGTTTGATCTGAAGAGGCGGTTACTTAATCTGGACTTTCAGATCGATCAGGCAAAGGATGACTACATCAGAGGAAGGCAGCTTTTTGATGAAAAAGTAATTTCCGAGCAGGAATTTTTACGGCTAAAACGTGAATACGAACGGTTGAAATCCAGCAGGGAAATTGAAATAAAATCCCAGTCATTTGATTCAGTAAATGCGGCCATTCAGATAGCTCAAACAGAAAGAACGCTGGATAGAACTTACAAAAATCTGGAGATGATGAAGAAAAACCTGGAAAATCTTTACATAAAAGCCCCAATTTCCGGAAGACTTTCTTATGTAGACGTGGAAGTAGGAGAATCAATAACCTCCGGTCAGAATATAGGTCAAATTGATGATTTAAACGGTTATAAAGTCCGCGCCTCCATTGATGAGCATTATATTGCAAGGATTTATTCAGGGTTGCAGGGAAGTTTTGATTTTGCCAGTAATACCTACAGACTTGAAATACAAAAGGTATATCCTGAGGTTACCAATGGCCTTTTCGAGGTTGATATGGCTTTTCTGGATACTATCCCAAAAGGGATCAGACGAGGACAAACACTACAAATAAAATTACAACTAAGTGAGAACATCGTAGCAGTTCAGATCCCCAGGGGAAGTTTCTATCAAACAACAGGTGGTAACTGGATTTTTGTCTTAGATGGAAATGGAGCGGCCAGGAGACGAGACATTCGTTTAGGAAGACAAAACCCGAGATATTATGAGGTGCTTGAGGGACTTAATCCTGGAGAAAGCGTTGTGGTTTCCTCGTATGATGGCTATGAAGATAAAGACATACTTATTCTGAAATAATTTAAATATATATTTTATGGAGCACTCAGATTTTTTAATAAACACCGTCAATCTCAAAAAATTTTATTATACCGAAGAGATTGAGACGACAGCTTTAGCCGGCGTTAACTTAAAAGTAAAAGCTGGTGAATTCGTGGCAATAATGGGGCCATCAGGATGTGGTAAATCAACACTATTGAACATAATTGGTTTACTGGATAATCCCTCAGAAGGTCAATTCTACTTCACGGGTCTGGAAATATCCGGTTACTCAGAAAGAAAAAGGGCTGACCTGAGGAAATCAAATATTGGGTTTGTTTTCCAAAGTTTTAATCTGATCGATGAATTGACAGTTTTCGAAAATATAGAACTCCCCTTGATTTACCTTAAATATTCTTCTTCTGAGCGTAAAAAAAGAGTGGAAGAGGTGATGGAGCACATGAAGATTATGCACAGAAGGAATCATTTTCCGCAGCAATTATCAGGAGGTCAACAACAGAGGGTAGCAATATCCAGAGCTGTTATAGCCAGGCCTAAAATCATTCTTGCTGATGAACCTACCGGTAATCTTGACTCCTCTAATGGACAGGAAGTAATGAATCTACTGACAGAATTAAATGAAAGTGGTACTACGGTTATTATGGTTACTCACTCTCCGATTGATGCGGAATATGCGCACAGAATCATCCATTTATTTGATGGTCAGATTGTTTCTGAAAACATCAATTCTAGAGACAATGCAATGGTATAATACGATTTGTAAAAAGTTGTAAAATGTGAAACTGTCTCATTATTAAAAGGTTTCGTTAAAAGAAACCTTATATATCTTTACTCTATACCAAATAATATGAAGTTATCAATACTCATTTTTTTACTTTCCATTTCATTTTTTGCGCACAGTCAAAATGTTCTGACGCTTGAAAAGTGTTTTAATATTGCTGTTGATAAAAACATCAGCATCAAAATTGCAAAAAATAATGAGTTGATCGCTGAGAACCAATACAAGCAGAGCAAATATGAATTTTTCCCTGACCTGAATTTTTTTGCAAACTACAATATTGTAAATGGCCTTACAGTGGATCAAACCACTGGAGAACCAGTTACGGAGACGACCAAAAGATCGTTTCCGTCATTTTCAAGCACCTTACCAATTTATGGCGGCTTTCAAAACCATCATAGAATGAACAGAACAAAAGCCAATTCAGAAGCTGCCAAGTTCAACACACTGGAAATTATCGATGATACCAGGATCGCGGTGCTAAGGAGTTATCTGCAGGTATTGATAAGCAGGTCTAATGTTCGAATAAGTGAAGAAAGGTTGAACCTTTTAAATGAGCAATTAGAGCGAGCCAGAAAAAGGTTTGAGATAGGTATAGAAAGCCAGGAAAATGTTTTCAATCTTCAATCCCAAATAGCTACGGAAAATCTTAACAGGCTAAGAATGGAAAATGACTTACAAAGGAATAAGTTATCATTATTTCAATTATTACAGCTTGATCCCTCCGAGGATTATGAAATTAAGGAAGTAGAAATTGAAGATGATATCAACGACCCCGATGTGCAGGATTTCTCCAGCTTATCGGAGGCTGTTACAAGCTATTCCCCTTTGTTAAAAAATGTTGATTTGACTGTAGAAGTGGCAGAAAATGATTTGAAACTGGCGAAAGCAAATAGGCATCCTACGATATCGGCAACCGGTGGTTACGGTTCATCTTTTTCGTCAGTAAATAATGTTTCTTTTTTCGATCAAATAGATTTGAATGAGCAAAAATCCATCAATATTAGTTTAAACATACCCATCTTTAACAGGTTCAGGACCACAACAAATATTGACAATAGTAGGTTGCAATTACGAAATGCTGAACTGAATTACAAGCAAACTGTCCAAAACCTCAATAATGAAATACAACAGGCTTATCTTGACCTGCTTGTTGCACAAAGTACTTACGATGCGGCCGAGGAAAATCTTAAAGCCATCGATCAGACATTTGAGTTTACCACCAAGCGTTATCAAACGGGGAATACAGATTTCTATACTTATATTGAGAGTTTGAATAATAAAAACAGAGCGGAAATTGAACTAGCTAATGCTAAGTATAGTATAGTTTTCAGAAACAAGATTCTGGAGGTTTACCAGGGAATATAAATTTACCTCTTGTTGTAAATCTTTATCTGATGGTCATTAAAAAAGTAATATAAATTATCATGTATGATACAATCCAAATAATCTTCCGGAATAGAATCGGCCTGTTTTTGTCCAGTCTGAGTATCGTAAAACACTATCTCACCATGCTTTATAAAGTATAGTCGGTTTTTGAAGAAGTGAAAGTCTGACAAACCGGGGTCATTGATTTGCGTCAATAAGTTACCGAAAAGGTCAAATACCAGGATGCCCGTAGAGGTTTCATTCAAATAAACACGATTATGATATACTTTTATAATATTTACTTCAGGGTCATTAAGCTTAGTGAGTATTTGATTTAATTGAATTTCGCTATTCACCGCCCGGTTATTAATCATATAGGATTTAAGGGAAAGGTTTATATCATCAAAGATCCAAATGATATTTCTAGGGTCGTATCCAGCCGCTGATGCAGATATTATATCAAAATCACCAAGGTTATAGTCAACAGGGTTGGATAAAAATCTGTCAATAAGAGAAAACCTTTGAAAATCACTGTAAAAAATGAAAATCTTATTTGTATTTCGGGCGTCTACTGTACTGATGTTACCAAAAATTGCAGGGGAATATATAATGGTTGAATCAGCCGGATAGTTATATTTAAATAGTTCGCTATCTACGCTGTAGAATAGGTTTCCATTTTGATCAATGGATGATGACTGTGCAGCTTTTCTAAGGTTTATAGAATCTTGTAATATCCAATTTTGCCCATGGGTTAGTACTGGCACCTCAAGAAATAGTAAAACAATTAAGAATTTATTCACTAAAATTTTCAATGATTAACGAATTACCATCGAAAATAGCATAGGACTTTCTGAAAATCCACTCCCCTAAATTAACATAGGTAGCTTTTTCATTGATCGGAAATTTTATAGACAAATGGCGATGACCAAAAATATAATAATCATGGTGTTTTTCTTTCTCTACTATTTTGCAGTATTGAACCAGCCATTCGTCATCTCCTTTAAATTCATTATGATCGTTAATATTCCTTTTTCTGCTATTATTTGAGAGGAAATAGGCCAGACCTACACCTAAATCCGGATGCAGTGAACCAAAAGCTTTAATGGCGAGGGAATTTCTAAAGACTTTTTTAACAATCTTATAAAATTTATCATCCGGACCTAAGCCATCACCATGACTAATTAGCAGGTCTTTTTGATTACAACGAAAGGTCACTGGGTCATTGAAAACAGGTATTCCCATTTCCTCCTCAAAATACTCTGACATCCACATGTCATGATTTCCCCCAAACAAATAAATTTGAATGCCTTTGTCGCTTAACTCAGCAAGCTTTCCCTGAAAGCGGACAAATCCTTTAGGTATGACAGACTTATACTCAAACCAAAAATCAAATATATCGCCAACCAGGAATATGCCCCTGGCATCTTTTTGAATTGAATCCAACCACTTGACGATTGATTGTTCCCTAAGACGACTTTCTTTATGATTGGGAGCCCCAAGATGAAAATCACTAGCGAAGAAAAGTTTTTTCCCCTCAGGTAGTGTAATAGTCTTTCTATCCATTGGGGACAAAATAAATCACATTTTGCGATTTATTCCTCACTTTGATATTTCAGAGGTGTCTTCCTTTTTTTCATCAATACTCTCACCTTTATTTTCGTTTTCTACCTCTTCTTTAACAGATATCTTTATTTCTTCAAGTGCCTCAGCATCTTTTTCAGGGCTTTCATCAATCTCAGGATCTTTTTCTTGTTTCCCATTGGTAAAAGCCTGATAGCTGGTTTCTTTTTCGAAAGGTCTTTTGCCTATCAATCGGGTAAGGTCATTCTGGAAGATTATTTCTTTTTCTAATAGCTCCTTAGCGATAATTTCCAGTTCCTCTCTTTTTTCTATAAGCATGTCTTTTGTTCGCTTAAATGCTTCATCCACTATTCGCTTAGCTTCATTATCAATTAGCTCAGCTGTTGCATCTGAGTAAGGCTTTGTAAATGTGTAGTCTGATTGCTTTGAATCATAGTAAGATAAATTTCCTATCTTCTCATTCATACCATAGATGGTTATGATACTGTAAGCCATCTTAGTGATTCTTTCTAGATCACTCAGTGCCCCGGTAGAAATCTTTCCGAATATTATTTCTTCTGCAGCTCTTCCACCAAGTGCCATACACATCTCATCAATCAACTGTTCTTTTTGATAAAGAAACTGCTCTTTCGGTAGATATTGAGCGTAGCCTAATGCAGCAACCCCTCTTGGTACTATACTGACTTTAACCAATGGATCGGCATGTTCCAAGAACCACCCTGCCACCGCATGTCCCGCTTCATGATAAGCCACAATTCGTTTTTCCTCCGGGGAAATAATTTTATTTTTCTTTTCCAATCCCCCGATAACCCTGTCGATTGCATCCTGAAAGTCTTGCATATCAACTTTTTCTTTATCTCTTCTAGCAGCAATCAGGGCAGCTTCATTACAAACATTTGCGATTTCGGCCCCTGCAAAACCAGGTGTCTGTGCTGATAGCTTCCTGGAATCAACATCTTCAGATATTTTAAGTGGCTTGAGGTGAACTTTAAAAATTGCTTCTCTGCCAACAATGTCTGGCTTATCTATACTTATTTGCCTGTCGAAACGTCCTGGTCTTAACAAAGCATTATCAAGTACATCAGGCCGGTTGGTTGCCGCTAATATTATAACTCCGGAGTCAGTGGAAAATCCATCCATTTCCACAAGCAATGAGTTGAGTGTGTTTTCCCTTTCGTCATTGGATCCAGGCATTTGACCTTTTCCTCTTGAGCGACCGATAGCATCAATCTCATCTATAAAAACTATGCAGGGAGCTTTTTCTTTTGCTTGTTTGAATAAATCTCTAACTCTGGCTGCTCCTACACCCACAAACATTTCTACAAAATCTGAACCTGATAAAGTAAAAAACGGAACCGCAGCTTCGCCGGCAACGGCTTTTGCCAGCAAAGTTTTCCCTGTACCCGGAGGGCCAACCAGCAGAGCACCCTTAGGTATTTTACCACCCAGCTTGGTAAATTTTGACGGATTTTTCAAAAATTCGACAATTTCTTTGATCTCTTCTTTCGCCTCATCCAATCCTGCTACGTTACCAAAGGTTATTTTTACTTTATTCTCGGCATCGAACAACGCTGCCCTCGATTTTCCAATGTTAAATATCTGTCCACCTGGTCCGCCTCCTCCCGTCATACGTCTCATCAAAAACCAAAAACCAAATAATATCAAAATAAGAAATCCCCAGTTAAAGATAAAGCTGGTGAAGTCAGAACGCTCTTCAACTTCATAGCCTATTTGTTGACTCTCATCAAGCTGTGTCTCAATCTTTCTAAATTTTTCGTCAAAATTTTCAGCTGAAACAATTTGAAATTTATAGTGTGGGCCACTATCAAAAAATGGATTCTTCTCTTCCAGTTCAAGTTTATATTTGGTGTTCTGCAATGCGTCTTCTTTCAACGTCACCTCAACTACTTGCTGGTTGGAAATGAGCACAACCTTTCTGACATCGTTGCTTAACATCATCTGCTCAAACCTTTTAAAGGTTGTTTTCTTGGCAGAAGTGTTATTACTGAAGTATGAAACTCCAAAAACTACCAGTACTAATGATAATATCACCCAAATCTGATAATTCTGTTTTGGAGGTTTTGGTAATATATTTTTTTTTCTAGGTTTATCAGGCATCTCTCAATATCTCTAAATAGTAATTTTTATAAACGCTGTGATTTTCACAAAGTTATTAGGTTGCATCTGCAAAAGTAATTAATGCATCACCCCAGAGCTCTTCTAGGGAGTAGTGCATTCTTTTATCTTTTAGGAAAATGTGAGCAACCACATCAACATAATCAATTAAAACCCATTCTTTGTTTTGTTTTCCTTCGGTACGCCAGGGCTCTTGTTCAGTAGATTTATAAACCGATTCTTCAATGGAGGTTGCTATCGCATCGACCTGTGTATCAGAATTGGCTGAACACAAGACAAAAAAATCTGCTATTGAGTTTTGAATTTTTCTCAGGTCCATCACTACTATATCAGACCCTTTTTTTTCCAACATTCCCTGAACAATTTGATTACTTATTTCTGAAGAGGGCAGATTAACTACGGAAGTTTTTTGCATTAATTAATTTTAGGTGTCCTTATATTATAATTATTAAAGATCATAAATACTTTGCCAAAAAGCATATTTAATATAAATAATGTTATAAAGCTGACAGAATGTCACTCAACCAACGATGTTATTAATGCCCTGTTAAAAGAAAGAAAAGGTAAGCATGGCACTGTAGTGATAACGGAAAGCCAAAAGAAAGGTAAAGGTCAGCGAGGAAATCATTGGGAGTCAGAACCTTATAAAAATTTAACATTTTCATTACTATTATTTCCTCAATTAAAGATCCCTGATCAGTATTATCTCAATTATTATGTATCTGTAAGCCTCCTTACTATCATGAAAGAAACTACAAACAACAATGGATTTTTCATTAAGTGGCCTAATGATTTACTATTTGGAAAAAATAAAATTGCAGGGATCTTGATCGAAAACACCTTGTGTGATTCTTTGGTAGAGTCTTCCATAGTTGGAATTGGGTTGAACGTGAATCAGACAAGTTTTACAGTTCAAGGCGCCACTTCCTTAAAATTAATCACAAATCAAGACCATAATGTTTTTAATTTGCTAAAAAGGATTCTTTACCAATTTGAAACTAACTACCGACTTCTTTTTGATGATAAACAACAATTAAAACAGACCTACATGAACAATCTATTTGGTTTTAAAGAAAGTCTACTTTTTCGAGATAAAAAGGGTTTATTTCAAGGAACAATTGTAGATGTTGATGATACTGGAAATCTGCTGGTAGATAAGAATGGAAATATAAAAAAATATGACATCAAAGAGATCGAATTTATTAGATGATAATCATCACTTAATCCGCTGCAAAAAACAAGGTAATTGATTTTTTATAACTTTGCCTTTTACATACTACTAAAATTTAAAAACTATTTGACATGGTAGAAACACAACCTTACAAAGTAAAAGACATCACCCTTGCTGATTGGGGTAGAAAAGAAATGGAATTAGCAGAGGCTGAAATGCCAGGTTTAATGTCATTGCGAGAGGAGTATAGGGACCAGCAACCACTGAAGGGTGCCCGCATTGCCGGTTGTCTTCATATGACCATCCAAACCGCTGTTTTGATAGAGACACTAACCGAACTAGGCGCTGAAGTAAGTTGGTCGTCTTGTAATATTTTCTCTACCCAGGATCATGCAGCTGCTGCAATTGCCAATACTGGTATTCCTGTATTCGCCTGGAAAGGAATGAACGAGGAGGAATTCGACTGGTGCATAGAGCAGACCCTTTTTGCTTTCAAGGATGGAAAACCTTTAAATATGATCCTTGATGATGGCGGAGATCTAACAAATATGGTATTAGACAGATATCCCGAGTTAGTAAAAGATATAAAAGGAGTATCTGAGGAAACTACTACTGGTGTTCATAGATTGTATGAAAGGTCCAGGAATGGCGTTCTTCCTTTGCCTGCAATCAATGTAAACGACTCAGTGACCAAATCTAAATTTGACAATAAATATGGGTGTAAAGAGTCGCTGGTAGATGCTATTAGAAGGGCGACAGATATAATGTTGGCGGGTAAAGTAGCTGTTGTTGCTGGCTATGGTGATGTTGGTAAAGGTTCAGCAGCTTCATTGAGGGGTGCCGGAGTAAGAGTGATTGTCACAGAGATTGATCCAATTTGTGCACTGCAGGCTGCAATGGATGGCTTTGAGGTAAAGAAGATGGCTGAGGCTGTAAAAAGAGCAGACATTGTTGTTACGGCAACAGGAAATAAAGACATTATTAATGGTGACTACTTTAAAAGTATGAACGACAAAACCATCGTTTGTAACATCGGCCATTTCGATAATGAGATCGATATGGCATGGTTAAATGAAAACTATGGAGAATCGAAAGTTGAGATAAAACCTCAGGTTGATTTATACAATGTTGATGGTAAGGACATTATAGTTTTAGCTGAAGGTAGACTGGTAAACCTTGGATGTGCAACCGGACACCCTTCATTTGTGATGTCAAACTCTTTTACGAACCAGGTACTTGCGCAAATAGAACTATGGCACAACAGCGATAAATATGAGAATGCGGTTTATACCCTTCCTAAAGCGCTTGATGAGAAGGTGGCTTATTTCCACTTGAAGAAAATTGGAGTTGAATTAGATACCTTATCTGAAGACCAGGCCAATTACATAGGTGTAAAAGTTGAAGGCCCCTATAAACCTGAATACTACAGATATTAATTTTTCATGTAGAAGGGGCAATTTTATTGTCCCTTTTATTTTTTTCTGCCATAGTTTTATTGCGTTGAATTTTTTTTCTCATTTTTCTTTTTACAAATTTTCTGGGAATAGCCATCAGGTAGTAATTGATAATGTATCCTATCCGCTCAAAAAAGCTTGTATTTAATTTTGATGCAGGATGTCCCTTCCCGTTTGCAGCCCTTCCAAACTTCCCATACTGAGGGGGTTGGTACATGTAGTTAACATCATTACAGTCAATCCCAAATTTTTTGAATTCATCATCTTTCACAAAATATAAACTATCGCCCCCCATTTTTACATGAAGCAGCTCATAGCCTTTGCGATTGGCTAAGTCAACCAGCGATTGAATTGAAGCCCCATAATAATCATCACCTTTCCAAACAAAATTTGATCTATAATCAATCGTAAATTTTTGTTTAGGTGGATAGCTTGGGTTGTATTCTATCACCACAAAAGTTGGATGATATTGTTTAATTGCTTCCCAAAGGTGATAATCGTTTCCATCGATATCGATTATTAGAAGATCCGGGTTTTGTGGTACCGCATTATTCTTAAAAATCTGCTCAATATTATCTCTGTCAACAAAATCTTCTACAATAGCAACTTTACTATAGCCAGATAATTTTTCTCTTAGATTTTTAACACCATCCGGGTCCGCTTCGATGAGTAACGCTTGAAAGTCATGATTAAGGATCAGGCTCCTGCTATGGAGAAATTCGAAGGATTTAGCTCCAAACTCAATGCAAAATTTTTTCTTAGCAGGGATTATGGTAAAGATGTATTCTGTCAGTCCTTCATCGATATCACCATTTTCAGTAACTGGATACTCATATTTGCTTAAAGGCAATTTTTTTGGATATATTTTTTTAAATATCATCTTTCAATCCAATTTTTAATAATTTTTTTGACCACATTCACATCAATATTCAAATCAGAACCGACTGCCTTAATCTCGCTTAAGATGGTGCTTTTTTTACCAATTGGTCCCCAACGTCCCGCATGTATAGGCTTTTTATCAGTGTATAAACCTAAATTATAAATTCCACTTGCTGCAGCGATATGTAATGGCCCGGTGCTGGCAGCTAATAGTCCGGATGAAGCAGCTATAAAATCAACGAACTCATCAAGAGAAAATTTACCCGTAAGGTCTTGAACATGCTCTAAATCATAAAGCTCTGGACAATTTTTATGAATTAATTCTCCTTCCACAGTTGTTCCTGTTATAAAAATTTTAAAAGTCTGTTTATCCAACTGTTGAGCTAGTTTGTAATATTGAGCTAGTGGCCATTCTTTAGCGCTGCCTTTAGATTTTGGATGAAATATAAGGTTGAAGTGATCTGAAAGTAATCCTGGATATGTTTTTCTGCTATTTTGCCATCCTAAGAAATGATGCATTTCATACAAGTCGATATCCGGATCGATCTTCAGCGGTTTTAATAATTTAAGGTTTAGCTGGGATTCATGAAGATCACTTTTTTTACGGCCCAGGTTTACTAATTTATTACAGGTCCACCAGTGATACATCCTGTGGCTGGTACCTATCCGCTTTGGAATTTTTTGTCTTTTCCCCAAGTGGGCGATTTTTTTGACAGGGAAAACATGGATCAAACAATCAATATCCTGCAAACTATTTTCATACAGTCTTTCAATATTGATGAAGTTATCAATATTGACGGACCGCTTAACAATTGACTCGGTATAGTTTTTTCCTAAAAAGTAAATACTGCAATCGGGGAAATGGTTCTTGATTACGCCTGCCATTGGAAGGGTAAGTATGACATCTCCAAGGTTGTCAGTACGGCTTAATAGAATTCTTTCGTCGTTCATTTAAAAATTTGAGCTTAGCATATTTTAGAAAAGCTGCATAGGAGGAGTTAACAGATATAATAAACCCGTAATAACCATCTAAGAAACCCAATTGCAAAAAATATTTCTTAAAGAAGACAAAAGCTGCGCTTAGCATGACTTTTAGTGTCGAAGATGATTTTCCCCTCCTGAAAGCTTCCTGTGCACCTACTTCTGAAAAGAATTCTATTTTTTTCAGATGGTGATTAAGATTGATAAAGGAATAGTGCAAGATATCAAGATTTACTTCCTGGATACTGGAGCCCTTTTGCAGAACAATCTCATCATGTGGGTCTGTGCCTGAGTATTTTCCTGAACTTTTTTTAAACAATCTTAATTTTTTATCTGGATACCATCCACAGTGTTTTATCCATTTTCCGCAATAGTTAGTTAGTCTATTGAAGATGTAACCATCATAATTGAATGCAGCTTCTTTTTTGATAATTAAACTTGATCTTAATTCAACGGATAAAGCTTCATCAGCATCAATTGAAAAGATATACTCATGAGAGGCAAATTTCAGTGAAAAATTTCTCTGAGCATTTATACCCGGCCATTTATTTTGTATGAATGTTACCTTATGTTTTTTGCAAATTTCTTCGGTTTGGTCAGTTGAATAGGAATCAATCACTATGATCTCATCCGCAAATCCGTGCAAGGACCTTATACATCTTTCAATGTTATGTCCTTCATTGAAAGTAATGATGATCGCTGTTACACTACTCATTGTTTAAAGTAGTTTTAATAATTTCAAAGAGTGCAAGAAAGTGGTTTTCCTGGTTGAATAACTTATCAGCACGAAGTTTACCAGCTTTCGCGAGGTTCTCTTTTAATTCCCGGTTTTTATATAACCTTAAAAGCATACGTGCAAGGTCTTTTTCATCCCCTGCTTCAAATAACAAACCGGTACTTCCATTTTCAATAATTTCAAGAACACCGCCATTATTTGTGCCAATAACAGCAGTTTGAGCCCTCATAGCTTCCGCTAGTACAAGGCCAAAAGTTTCATGAGTAGTTGTTAGTACTACCACATCAAAGCAGTTCATAAACCGCTGTGGATCATTTTGGAAGCCGGTCATAATCACTTGTTCAACCAGGTTTAGATCATTAATTAATGCTTCCAATTTTATTTTATAATCATCATCTGTGGAACCACCAACTACAAATGACATTACATCAATGCCCTTTTCTTTCAAAATAGCAGTGGCTTTGATTAATACATGTTGGTCTTTTTTTCGATCTATTCTTCCGATTAATGCAATATTAAATGCTGCCTTACCAAACTTATTGAAAAATGAATTGCATGATTCCGGATTTAAATTTGGTTCTTTTACACCATAATATAAAGTACAAACCTTTTCTACAGGGATATTTACATATTTTAAAATCCTATCTTTTAATTCTTCGGTTATGGCAATCATTTTGTCAATTGACCGGTAGATAAATGAATGGTATAATCCTTTTTTTGGCTTAGTGATCAGCATTTGTCTGGTATGGATGATCTTTATTTTTGGATGAAAAATTTTCGTTAGAGCTGCCAGAAACAGATCACGCTTATGATGGACATGTATGATCTTGCAATTGAATCTTTTGACTATTCTGGATAAATGTGCGGCAGCTATTATAGGAATTTTCGGTTGGTTATTGTCTAATAATCTAAAACTTAATCCTTCTGATAAAAAGTTTCCTTCTAATTTACTTTCAGATGCAATCAGATTTAAAGTCTTTAGACCATAATTGGGCAAATTTTTGCAACAATCGAAAAAATAAAGTTCAAGACCTCCTAAATTACGGGACGTGCATAATTCCAAAACAAAGTATGATTGATCGGTAGTCATGCTAATAGCTGACAAACTTACGTCAACCATTAATCGTAGACAACCAAGAATATAAGCTAGGTCATTTGCAAAAGGACATTATCAAAAAGGACTATTCTAACAAAGATAAGGTTGATATCTTTGACAATGAGTTTATTCCTCATCTGGACTCCATGTATAATTTTGCCTTCAGACTAACCTTTGATGAAGACGATGCCAAGGATCTGGTTCAGGAAACTTACCTCAAAGCTTATCGGTTTATCAATTCTTTCCATAGGGGAACGAACGCCAAAGCCTGGCTGTTTCGAATATTGAAGAACAGCTTTATTAATGAGTTTAGGAAGAAGAGTAAGGAACCGGGAAAAGTTGATTACCAGGAAGTTGAAAATTATTACAATTCAGACGAAGTCAATAAGGCTATTACCCCTGACTTAAGGGTTGAGTCGGTAAAGGATATGATCGGTGATGAAGTCACTAATGCTTTGAATTCTCTTGCTTTGGACTTTAGGACGGTCATTATATTGTGTGATTTGGAAGGGTTTACTTATGAAGAGATGGCCAAAATTTTGGATATACCCATTGGAACAGTAAGATCCCGCCTTCATAGGGCAAGAAATTTATTAAAAGAACGTTTGAGATCTTATGCGAAAAATATGGGATATGGTTAGTTTTAATTCAAATTTTTTATATGATCAAATTTTTATTTAAGAGCCGCAGAAAAAATAACCCTGATGCTGGCTGTGCGGATTATAAAAAGTGCTTTGAGATATTGGAACTGATGCTGGATGACGAGGCCACACCTGATCAGGAGAAGTTTATGCGGAATAACCTTGAAAAATGCATACTTTGTTTTGAACATTTGAAATTAGAAAAAGAAATAAAAGATCTCATAAGAAACAGGTTAGAGATGAAAAATCCACCCTCCGGCCTGGTAAAAACCATTCGAGATTCTGTTATAACCCCAGCCGACCTGAATTGATGACTAAAGGTAAGGCGATAATCGTTTCGGCACCTTCTGGTTCAGGAAAAACTACGATTGTTAAACATTTGACGCAGCATAGAAATGATATCTATTTTTCGGTATCTGCGACAACCAGAAAAAGAAGGTCAGAAAATGAGCACGATGGAAAAGATTATTATTTCTTGACGGTGGAGGCATTCCAAAAAAAAATAGAAGAAGGCGCGTTTATAGAGTGGGAACAGGTTTATGAAAACGTTTATTATGGCACTTTAAAATCGGAGGTTAAGCGCATATGGGCCACTAGAAGCCATGTGATCTTTGATGTAGATGTGTTGGGCGGATTGAATCTAAAACAGTTCTTTGACAAAAATGCAATCGCAATATTTATAAAAGTACAAAATAGGGAAGTCCTCAAACAGCGATTAATTGAAAGGAAGACAGAGCCGGAGGCTTTAATAGAAGAAAGGCTTCAAAAAGCTGACTATGAGATGAGCTTTGAGAAATCTTTTGATGTTAGCATTCTTAATGACAACCTGGAAACATCTTGCCATCGTGCAGCCGAAATTGTTGATAGATTTTTAGATGGAAAAGGCTAAAGATACTTACGGTTTATTCTTCGGCTCATTTAATCCAATTCACAACGGACATATGATAATTGCAAACATAGTCAGGCAGTTAGCTGATTTGAAGGAAGTTTGGTTTGTAGTTACTCCTTTAAACCCTATGAAAAGTAGTAAATCATTACTCCACGAGTTTGATCGATTGGACATGGTGGATAAAGCCATATATGATGATCCTTATTTTCAGGGTTGCGACGTGGAATTTAACTTGCCAAGGCCCAGCTATACTATTGACACCCTGGCATATTTATCTGATAAAAATCCCAATAAAAATTTCAAGTTGATTATTGGAGAAGATAATCTACACAGCTTCCCCAGGTGGAAAAACAGCAAAGTAATCCTGGAAAATCATGGATTACTGGTTTATCCAAGGCCTAATGCTAAACCCAGCAGCCTTAAAGACCATAAAAATGTAGAATTCATAGAAGCACCAACGATTGATATATCCGCAACATTTATCCGACGATTAATCAAAGAGGGGCGATCGGTTAAATATTTAATTCCTGATGCTGTTTGGGAATTTATTCGCAGGAAGAGGTTCTACTGCTAGATGGTCATGATATCTATTTCCTTGTTTTTAAGGTGCTCTTCGATTTTGTGAATATGATTATCTGTCATTTCCTGGACTTTGTCTTCAGCCGACTTTATAGCATCTTCCGAGGCTCCTTCTTTGAGTAACTTCTTTAAAGAATCGTTTATTTCTTTTCGTACATTCCGGACACTTACTTTTCCATTCTCGGCTTCATGCTTCGCTTGTTTTACTAAAGTTTTTCTTCTCTCTTCGGTGAGTTGCGGTATGTTAATTCTAATTAATTCACCGTCATTTTGAGGATTAAAGCCTAAATTACTGTTCATGATGGCTTTTTCAATTTCGGGTATCATCTTTTTCTCCCACGGTTTGATTACCAGTGTTCTGGCGTCCGGAGCGCTAACTGAGGCCACTTGTTGAATGGGTGTCTTTGAACCGTAATAATCAACACTAACCCCATCTACCATGTTTGGCATAGCTTTTCCCGCTCTTATCTTTGATAGCTCCGAATAAGTATGAGAGACGGACTTATCCATTAGTTCATCTGCCTCATCTAAGAACATTTTAATTTCTTCTTCCATATCAATTACTCATTGCATTAAAAATATTACCAAATAATTCTAATTAATCAAGGTGCCTACCTCATTGCCTAAAATTAAATCATATAGATTACCTGGCTTATTCATATCAAAAACAATTATAGGAAGTTTATTCTCCTGGCATAAAGTAAAAGCAGTTAAATCCATAACATTTAAGCCTTTTTCATAAACTTCCTGAAATGTTATGTTCGAAAATTTAGTGGCATTCGGGTCTTTTTCAGGATCTGCGGTATACACACCATCAACGCGGGTGCCTTTTAATACTACATCCGCTTCTATCTCCACCGCCCTGAGGCTTGCAGTGGAATCTGTTGTGAAATAAGGATTTCCGATTCCTGCCCCAAAAATTACGATTCTTCCCTTTTCAAGGTGTCGCACTGCTCTTCTTCTTATGAATGGCTCACATACTTGTTCCATATTAATGCCAGACATTAATCGGGTATACATGCCATGTTTTTCAAGGGCACTTTGTAAGGCCATGCCATTAATAACGGTCGCTAACATACCCATATAATCGCCCTGAACTCTATCCACTCCGACACTTTCTGATTGCACACCTCTGAATATATTTCCACCACCTATCACTATTGCAATCTCAATACTTTCATCTCTAACTTTTTTAATTTCGTTGGCATATTGTTCCAATCGCTTGGAATCTATACCATATTGTTTTTCACCCATTAAGGCTTCACCACTGAGCTTAAGTAAAATTCTTTTGTATTTCATGTTGGAGTTGATAAAGATTGCCCTCAGCAAATATATGTTTTAACCAAATTATTCAAAATTCCATCAACATCTGATTCTTTTCGACCCTGTCGCCCTGCTTTATTTTTAGTGTTTTTACTTTTCCATCCTCCTGGGCTTTTAATACATTTTCCATTTTCATGGCTTCCAATACAATCAATGGTTGGCCAGCTTTTATTTCGTCGTTTTCATTTACCATAACATCCACAATAAGTCCCGGCATAGGTGCTTTGAGGCCAGTTTGATGTTTGGTGGCCATTTTATGAATACCCATTTTTCTTAGGGTATTATCCAACTCATCCGCGATTGAGACCTCTAAAAATGTATTGTTTACTTTTAAAGTAACATTCTTGCTGGACCTGTTAAATGATATCAACTCCACCTCGAATGATTGATTGTCAGCTAAAATAGTATAAAACTTATTATCATTCTTGGTAACTTTCCAATCTATTTTATCCTTATTTATGGTCAAGATATTGTCAATAAATTCAATGTTATATTCTTTTGAATCAATGGTTGCAGTTATCATTAGTAATGAATTTTAGAATTTGAAACAAGTTAAAGAAATCATCCAATATTTTATACTGATAGGTTTGTTTTCAATTTTTTTTGGATGTAAAGATAATGTGCCAATTGCTTCTCCCGACATCGTAAATGATGTGCCACAAAAAGAAATTGAAAAAAAATATCAACCGACCCCAGCCAGAATTTTTGATATACTCCACACCAAATTAAAAATCAGTTTTGACTGGGTAGACAAGGAGGTAATCGGAGAGGCATATTTATTAATCAAGCCCTATAGCTATCCTGCGCAAGTCATTGAACTTGATGCCAGGGATTTTCAAATTGAAAATATTAAAGACAGGACCGGAAAGAATTTGAAATATAGCTATGATGGAAATACAATTAGTATTGATCTTGAAAGAAACATGGTGCCCCAGGAAGAAACTGAGATACACATAAAGTACATAGCCAGACCGTGCAAAAATGAATTGGTAACACAACCTGATTATCAGAATCTGGGCCTTTATTTTATAAATCACACAGATACATTAAATAAGCCTCAACAAATTTGGACCCATGGTGAGCCTTACAATAATTCAGCGTGGTTTCCAACCATAGACCAACCCAACGAAAAGTTCACACAAGAAATATACATAACTGTAGACTCAACATTTAAAACTTTGTCCAATGGCCAACTCATACACTCAAAATACAATGATGATAAAACCAGAACCGACTATTGGAGATTAGATCAACCACATGCAGCGTACCTGCCAAGCATAGTGGTAGGAGAATTTCATAAAATAGAAAAAAAATGGAATAATACACCAATTAACACATGGGTGGAAAATCATCATATCGAGACAGCCAAAGCTGTATTTAAAAATACTCCTGAGATGATGAATTTTTTTTCAGAGAAATTAAATGTGGATTACCCATTTCCAGCTTATAACCAGGTTATCGTTAGGGATTTTGTAACCGGAGCAATGGAAAACACTGGCGCTTCAATTTTTCAACAAGAATTAGTCAGTTCAAAAAATGTAACCTTTGACATCAACTGGGATTTTATCATCGCCCATGAATTATTTCATCAGTGGTTTGGAAATCTGGTGACCTGCGAATCATGGTCACATATCGTGCTTAATGAGGCGCTGGCGAATTATTCAGAATATTTATGGACAGCATATAAATATGGACTTGCAGAAGCTAAGTATCATCATTGGCAGGAAATGAATTCATACTTTGATGAGGCGTTAGAAAGCAAACATAGCCTGGTTAGAAATCATTATGACGATCCTTCAGAATTATTTGACAATCATACCTATGCAAAAGGTGGGAGAGTAATTCATATGCTTAGAAATTACTTAGGGGATAGTATTTTTTTTAACGGACTTAACATTTATTTAAATGAGAATAAATTCCAAAGTGTTGAAACAGATCATCTTAGATTAGCTATGGAAAAAGCAAGTGGGGTCGATCTAAATTGGTTTTTTGATCAATGGTTTTTTAGGGCCGGTCACCCAATTCTTAATATTGAGCATACTTTAAAAGGAGATACCCTGACTATTAACATAAAACAAGATACCAAACAACCATACCGATTAATAACTTACCTGGAAATATATTATGACGAGGGCATCGAATCATTACCCCTATTGATCGACGACCACAACGAGGACATTACCCTGATTTTAGAGGAGGAACCTAAACTAGTCACTATTGATGCATCAAACGAACTACTTGCTGAGATCTCTCACAAAAAATCGATAAAAGAATATATTTATCAATTTATAAATTTACCGCATTTTGCCTCCACCATAGAGTCCTTTGAAATATTAATTGATACCCTTGAACGCAGTGATAGAATCGACCTGTATCAGGAAATGTTAATGAAAGATAACGACAGATTGAAGATTAAAGGTCTTCAATTTCTATATAGTGATTCTGTGTTTTCAAATAATTTAAAGTTAACAGTTAGAAATTTAGCTAAGCATAATAAATCTCAAGTGAGAGTAGAAGCTATGGCTTTATTATTTAGTTGGGGAAATGATACAGAGCTATTAAAGTTAGCTTTGATGGATAGTTCATTTATGGTTAGAGGAATAGGCCTGGATAGAGTTATTCAACAGGATGACTTTAAGATTAACCGTGACTCATTATTTAATAGGAATAGTGAATTCTTAAATATTAATTTAATTCTTCCGGTTGCCCAATATTATATAGAGTCAAATAATTGGGAGAAGTATGATTGGTTTTTATACCGAATGTACAACCTACCAAATTCGGACCTTTTTTATTTACTAAATTATTTTAACCAATATATTTTCAAAGCCCCTTTAGAGATAAAATTGAAAGCCTCGGAACATCTTTTTTTCATTGCCAAGCATCACCACGACTATCCCATTAGATTCTCAGCCTTTCAAGGGTTGAATTTAATTAGTGATACAAAAGGTGTTGGCCAAAAAATAAAGTTTTTGAAAGATTATGAAGAAGAACTAAGTATTTCTTCTTTTTACTGATATAGTGCGCTTACTTTCGTTGATTTCCCTTCAAAAATTTGAATAAGTGTTAAAAGCTTGTAATTTTGCCTTCCTTTAAATTAGGGGTGTATTCTTTAAATATGGGGGGATACCAAAGCGGCCAACTGGGGCAGACTGTAAATCTGCTGGCGTATGCCTTCGTAGGTTCGAATCCTGCTCCCCCCACAAAGACAAGCGGGCGTAGCTCAGTTGGTAGAGCGACAGCCTTCCAAGCTGTAGGTCGCGGGTTCGAGCCTCGTCGCCCGCTCTTGTATGAAGCCGATGTAGCTCAGTGGTAGAGTACTTCCTTGGTAAGGAAGGGGTCACGGGTTCAAATCCCGTCATTGGCTCAGAATAGATTTAAAAATTATAACTAAAATAATTACTTATTAAATAGTCTACGAAAAATGGCAAAAGAAACATTTGATCGGTCGAAACCACACGTTAACATAGGAACTATTGGCCATGTTGACCATGGTAAAACAACCTTAACTGCAGCAATTACTAAAGTATTAGCTGAAAAAGGTTTATCAGACATAAGGGATTTTTCATCTATTGATAATGCCCCTGAAGAAAAAGAGCGTGGTATAACAATCAACACTGCCCACGTTGAGTACCAAACTGACAACAGACACTACGCGCACGTTGATTGCCCGGGTCACGCGGATTACGTTAAAAACATGGTGACTGGTGCTGCTCAAATGGACGGAGCTATACTTGTTGTAGCTGCTACAGATGGGCCAATGCCTCAAACAAGAGAACATATCCTACTGGCAAGACAGGTAGGTGTACCGGCAATCGTTGTTTTTATGAATAAGGTGGACTTGGTTGATGATGAAGAACTGCTAGAACTTGTAGAGATGGAAATCAGGGAACTATTAGATTCTTATGAATTTCCAGGTGATGATATACCGGTTATACAGGGGTCTGCCCTTGGTGGTTTGAATGGTGAAGAAAAATGGGTAGAGAAGATCATGGAGTTGATGGCTGCTGTTGATGATTACATTCCACTTCCTGAGCGATTAATAGATAAAGATTTTCTGATGCCTGTTGAAGATGTGTTCTCGATCACTGGAAGGGGTACTGTGGGAACTGGTAGGATTGAAAGAGGTGTAATTAACTCAGGCGATCCGGTTGATATTATTGGTATGGGCGCTGAAGGTCTTAAATCAACAGTTACCGGTGTTGAGATGTTTAGAAAGATACTTGATAGAGGGGAAGCAGGTGATAATGTTGGTCTTTTATTAAGAGGTATAGAAAAATCAGACATAAAAAGGGGAATGATTATTGCCAAACCAGGCACTGTGAATCCACACGCTAAATTTAAAGCTGAAGTTTATGTATTATCCAAAGAAGAAGGTGGAAGACACACGCCATTCTTTAATAAGTACAGGCCTCAGTTTTATTTAAGGACCACTGATGTAACAGGTGAAATTAAATTACCCGAAAATATAGAAATGGTAATGCCTGGAGATAATGTTACAATAGAAGTTGATCTAATTAATAAAGTTGCATTAGAGAAAGGCTTGAGATTCGCAATAAGGGAAGGTGGAAGAACGGTTGGAGCTGGTCAGGTAACTGAAATATTAGATTAAAATAAAAAAAAGATAACTTATTGTTAAAACATATATTTTATCTAACTTTGCAGTCCTTTTAGGGCTGCATCATATTTTACGGGTGTAGCTCAATTGGTAGAGCATTGGTCTCCAAAACCAAAGGTTGGGAGTTCGAGTCTCTCCACCCGTGCATAAAAGAAGTTATTGATGACAAAGGTTATAAACTTTTTTAAAGATTCGTATCATGAAATGTTACATAAAGTAACATGGACAAAGTATGGCGAATTACAAAATAGCTCCTTTCTCGTATTGATAGCCTCTTTAATATTCGCATTGGTAATAGGACTCATTGATTTTGTTTTTGAATCTGTGATGCAGTGGGTTTATAACGCGTTTTAGAGACTTTAATTATGAGTGAGCCAAAGTGGTATGTGATTCGGGCTATTAGTGGGCAGGAAAGAAAAATTAAGTCATACCTGGAAACTGAAATCTCGAGACAGAAACTTGAAGAGTACATACCTCAGGTTTTAATACCTTCAGAGAAGGTTTACGAGATGAGAAATGGAAAAAAGAGGGTAAGAGAAAGAAATTTTTTTCCAGGATATGTTTTGGTTTCCGCCGATTTAAATCACGGAGAGACACAACACCTGATTAACAATATACCAGGGGTGATAGGTTTTTTAGGTTCAGGTGAAGGTAAGAGTAGCAGAATACCAGTTCCATTAAGACAAACAGAAGTTAATAGAATTTTGGGCAGGGTAGATGAAATTGATGAGTATGAAGAAAAACTGGATACACCATTTATAGTTGGTGAAACAGTAAAGGTAATGGATGGACCGTTTAGCGGATTTACCGGTTCTGTAGAGGAAGTATTTGAAGATCGTAAGAAATTAAATGTTACAGTAAAAATATTTGGTAGGAATACACCTGTAGAGTTGAACTATATTCAGGTGGAGAAACAAGAATAACCATGGCAAAAGAGATTACAGGTTATGTTAAACTGCAAATAAAAGGTGGTTCCGCGAACCCCTCACCGCCTGTTGGGCCTGCACTGGGAAGTAAAGGTCTTAATATAATGGAGTTTTGTAAACAGTTCAATGCGCGGACTCAGGATAAGCAAGGGCAAGTTCTGCCGGTAATCATAACTGTTTACTCAGATAAATCTTTTGAATTTGTAATTAAAACTCCTCCGGCTGCTGTCCTACTGTTTAACGCGGCTAACATAAAAAAAGGGTCTTCAGAACCTAATAGAATAAGATCAGGATCGGTTACATGGGATCAGGTAAGAGAGATAGCAGAAACAAAAATGCCGGATTTAAATTGTTTCAAGGTTGAATCTGCCATGAAAATGGTAGCTGGTACAGCCAGAAGCATGGGAATCAAAGTAATGGGAGATGCCCCTTGGGTTAACAACTAATAACTATGGGAAAAATATCTAAGAAACAAAAAGAGATACTTGGTCAATATGATCTAACCAAGGAGTATAGTGTAGAGGAAGCTTCTGAATTGGTCAAAAATATAACTACAACCAAATTTGATGCGTCTGTAGACTTGGATGTCAGGCTTGGTGTAGATCCCAGAAAAGCAGACCAAATGGTAAGAGGTGTGGTAACCCTCCCCCATGGAACGGGAAAGGACATTTCAGTGTTGGTTTTATGTACGCCTGATAAGGAACAAGAAGCTAAAGACTCCGGCGCTGATTACGTTGGACTTGACGAGTACATAAAAAAAATTGAAGGTGGATGGACAGACGTGGATGTGATCATTACCATGCCTCCAGTAATGGCTAAAGTTGGTAAGTTAGGAAGGATACTTGGACCAAGAGGTTTGATGCCTAATCCAAAAGCTGGCACGGTTACCATGGATATTGGAAGTGCTGTAAAAGAAGTGAAAGCAGGGAAAATAGACTTTAAAGTCGATAAATTCGGAATAATTCATGTGAGTATTGGGAAATCCTCTTTTACATCGGAAAAAATTGCCGATAATATTAATGAAATGGTGAATACTATCTCCAGGTTAAAACCTGCGGCATCTAAAGGTACATACTTTAAAAGTATACATCTGTCGAGCACTATGAGTAAGGGTATTAAGGTTGATAAAAGTTCAATAAAAGGCATATAATCATGACTAGAGAAGAAAAAAGCCACGTCATTGATAATCTTACCGAAAAATTTAAAGAAAAACCATACTTCTATATAACAGATGCTTCTGGATTAACAGTTAGTCAAATAAATAATTTCAGAAGATTATGTTTTGAGCGGAATATGGAATATAAGGTAGCTAAAAACACCTTAATAAAAAAGGCATTTGATAATATAGATGGTGATTATTCTGAATTTGACCATACTGTACTTAAGGGTTTTTCAGGTATACTGTTTTCTGATGAATCAGGTAGTGCACCTGCTAAATTGTTAAAGGAATACTACAAGAAAGGAAACAAAAAACCAATATTAAAAGGAGCATCTGTAGATTCATCACTTTTTATTGGAGAAGATCAGTTAGATGCACTAAGCAAGGTTAAGTCTAAAGCTGATGTAATTGCCGAGTTAATTGGTTTATTACAATCACCAGGTATAAATCTTGCAAGAACATTAAAATCTCCTTCAGAAAAGCTAGCATTGGCATTAAAAGATAGCAGCAATAAACTAGTTGGAGTATTAAAAGCAATACAAGAAAAAAGTAAAGATTGAATAACATAATAATTAAATCCAAATAAGATGGCTGATTTAAAAGATTTCGCGGAACAACTAGTTAACCTGTCATTGAAAGAAGTTAATGAATTGGTTAACATTTTAAAAGATGATTATGGCATTGAGCCCGCAGCAGCGGCTCCAGCGGCAGTAGCAGTAGCACCTGGTGCAGGTGGAGATGATGGCGCAGGGGAAGCAGCAGCTGTGGAGCAAACAGAATTTGACGTAATTTTGAAAGCAGCTGGTTCTGCCAAGCTAAAAGTAGTTAAGGCTGTTAAAGAATTAACTGGTCTTGGTTTGAAAGAAGCTAAAGAACTAGTTGATGGTGCCCCTAAGCCTGTAAAAGAAGGTGTTCCTAAAGATGAAGCGGAAGCATTAAAAAGTAAACTTGAAGAGCAAGGAGCTGAAGTAGAGGTTAAGTAATTTGATTTTTCTTAGCTAACGCTTTTCGGAGTTAGACCTGGTTATTTAGTCAGGTCTTTTGGTGTTTATACCAAATTTAAAATAGGAACATTTCTAATTATTCACAAAAAACTTCAAAATTGGCTACAAATACAATAACCAGAAAAGATTTTTCTTCGATTAAAAGGGTTATTGACTACCCTGACTTCCTGGAAGTTCAACTTAAATCATTTCGTGATTTCTTTCAGCTTGATACCCCATCAGAAAAAAGAATTCAGGAAGGATTATACAAAGTTTTTTCGGAGAATTTCCCAATTTCAGATTCTAGAGAGAATTTTCTCCTAGAATTTCTTGATTATATCGTTGATCCGCCAAAATACACGGTCAGAGAGTGTATAGATAGGGGATTAACTTATTCGGTGCCGTTAAAGGCCAAGCTCCGTTTATCATGTAATGACGAAGACAATGAAGATTTTGAAACAGTAGAGCAAGAAGTGTTTCTGGGTAATATCCCATACATGACTGAAAGAGGGTCTTTTGTGATAAATGGCGCGGAGAGAATAATCGTATCCCAATTACATAGGTCTCCCGGAGTCTTTTTCGCCCAGAGCAAGCATACCAACGGAACCGTGCTTTATTCAGCCAGGATTATTCCGTTTAAAGGTTCTTGGATAGAATTTGCCACAGATGTAAATAATGTAATGTATGCTTACATTGACAGGAAAAAGAAATTTCCGGTAACAACTTTGTTAAGGGCAATTGGTTATGGCTCTGATAAGGAAATATTAGATTTATTTGGATTATCTGAAGAGGTAGAAGCTACAAAAGATGAATTATCTAAACATACTGGAAGGAAATTAGCTGCAAGGGTACTCAGAACATGGACCGAAGATTTTGTTGATGAAGATACCGGCGAGGTTGTATCCATAGACAGGAATGAAGTGATAATGGAAAGAGATTCTGTTATTAATGAAGAAGATATTCAAACGATATTGGACTCTAACTCACGTTCGATCATTCTCCATAAAAAGGACGTTAATATTGCAGATTATTCGATAATTTATAACACACTTCAAAAAGATAATTCCAATTCAGAGAAGGAAGCTGTCGAGACAATATACCGTCAGCTCAGAAACACGGAAGCACCTGATGAGCAAACAGCCCGGGATATAATACAAAACCTGTTTTTCAGTGACAAACGTTACGACCTTGGTGAAGTAGGTAGGTATAGGATAAATAAAAAACTAGACCTTAACATCTCATTTGATGTTAAAGTATTAACTACTGATGACATCATTAAAATTGTAAAATATCTTATTGGTTTAATTAATTCAAAAGCGGTAGTCGATGACATTGATCATTTAAGCAATAGAAGAGTAAGAACGGTTGGAGAACAACTTTATTCGCAATTTGGAGTTGGTTTAGCCCGAATGGCGAGGACCATTAAAGAAAGGATGAATGTCCGGGACAACGAGGAATTCAAACCTATAGATTTAATCAACGCCAGAACGCTTTCTTCTGTGATTAATTCATTTTTTGGGACGAATCAATTATCCCAGTTTATGGATCAAACCAATCCTCTTTCTGAGATCACTCACAAAAGACGGATGTCAGCACTCGGACCGGGTGGATTATCCAGAGAGAGAGCAGGTTTTGAAGTAAGAGATGTCCACTACACCCACTATGGGAGGTTATGTACCATCGAAACCCCGGAAGGGCCAAATATTGGCCTGATATCATCGCTTTGTGTCCATGCAAAAGTGAACAGCATGGGTTTCATTGAAACCCCTTACCGAAATGTTGATCAGGGGTTAGTCAATATGAGTGACAAAGTGGAATATCTAACTGCTGAAGAAGAAGACACACATAATATTGCCCAAGCAAATGCACCACTTACTGATACGGGAGATTTTATCAATGACAAAGTAAAGGCACGATTTGAGGGTGATTTTCCGGTAGTAGATCCAAAAGAAGTTAAGTATATGGATGTTGCACCGAACCAAATTGTATCCGTTGCAGCAAGTATGATTCCATTTTTAGAACATGATGATGCAAACAGAGCGTTAATGGGCTCAAACATGCAACGGCAAGCAGTGCCTTTATTGAAAGCGCAATCACCAATTGTAGGTACCGGTCTAGAGAAGAGGGTAGCGCAGGATTCAAGAACATTAATATCAGCCGAAGGTGATGGAGAGATATTCTATGTAGATTCCTCTAAAATCATTGTAAAATATTATAGAAGTGTTGATGAAAAGCTTATATCATTCGATGATGATAAGGTAGAATACAATCTGACTAAATTCAGAAGAACGAATCAGGATACTTGTATTAACCATAGCCCTATAGTTAAACCTGGCGACAGGGTAAAAAAAGGTCAGGTTTTAGTAGATGGTTTTGCCACTGAAAAAGGAGAATTAGCACTGGGTAGAAATCTTCAGGTTGCATTCATGCCATGGCAAGGGTATAATTTTGAAGATGCCATTGTTATTTCTGAAAAAGTAGTTCAGGATGATGTTTTCACATCAATACACATCGAAGAATTTGAGCTTGAAGTAAGAGATACAAAACGTGGAGAAGAGGAACTAACTTCTGAAATTCCAAACGTCAGTGAAGATGCAGTTAAAAACCTTGATGAGAATGGAATCATTAGAATCGGGGCAGAGGTGAAAGAAGGAGATATTCTAATTGGTAAGATTACACCTAAAGGAGAATCTGATCCAACACCGGAAGAGAAATTACTTCGAGCAATATTTGGAGATAAAGCAGGGGACGTAAAAGACGCAAGCTTAAAAGCCTCTCCTTCACTTAGGGGTGTTGTAATCGATACAAAATTATTTTCCAGGCCTAGAAAAGATAAAGAGTTAAGGGTAAGAGCTAAAAAAGAGGTAGAACTGTTGAAAAATAAGTATGGTCAGCAGTTGAGTGAGGTCAGAATTAAAATGATTAATAAGCTCGTTGAGCTTCTGGATGGGAAGGTGAGCCAGGGTGTGAAGCATAAATTTGGTGAGGAAATAATTTCAAAGAATGTCCGATTCAATAGGCAGAATATTGAAAACAACCTGTTTCCTCCTAAAAATGTATACAGGGATGAAAGCAGTTATGATGTTCCCGAAGAAGCCAATTTAATCGGTGATCTGCTTTTAGATAACTGGACGGATGACCCTGAAACCAATGAAATGCTTGTCAAAGTTGTTAAGAGTTATATTAACAGGCGAAATCTAATCTCAGGAGAGTTCAAAAGGGATCGGTTTACCCTTGAAGTGGGTGACGAGCTTCCGGCTGGGATAGTGCAACTGGCAAAAGTCTACATTGCTAAAAAGAGAAAACTAAAAGTAGGAGATAAAATGGCTGGCCGCCATGGTAACAAAGGTGTTGTGGCTAAGATCGTAAGACAAGAAGATATGCCTTTCATGGCTAATGGCACACCTGTTGATGTTGTTTTAAATCCGCTTGGGGTTCCTTCCAGGATGAATATTGGTCAGCTTTACGAAACCGTTCTTGGGTGGGCTGGAAAAGAACTGAATAGGAAATATTCAACACCAATTTTTGATGGCGCAACCATGGAGCAGGTTGCTGCAGAATTAGAAGAAGCTGGCTTACCACCTTTTGGCAAGGCCTATTTATATGATGGTCTAACGGGTGAGCGATTTGATCAGCCTGTAACAGTTGGAGTAATTTACATATTAAAATTAGGCCATTTGGTTGATGATAAGATGCATGCCAGATCTATTGGTCCATATTCACTCATTACCCAACAGCCGCTAGGTGGAAAGGCACAATTTGGTGGACAAAGATTTGGGGAGATGGAAGTTTGGGCTTTGGAAGCTTTTGGTGCCTCAAATGTTCTTCAAGAGATTCTGACCATAAAATCTGATGATGTCATTGGCCGCGCCAAAGCCTACGAAACAATCGTAAAAGGGGAGAACATGGCTAAACCAAACATTCCTGAATCTTTCAACGTGTTGGTTCATGAATTAAGAGGACTAGCGCTTGAAATCACCCTTGATTAATTAAATAAATTTTACCTATCAATAAATCCTAATATGGCTTTTAGAAAAAATAAAAAAATAAATACCGACTTTTCGAAAGTTACAATAAGCCTTGCCTCCCCCGAATCTATTCTGGAAAGCTCTCATGGTGAGGTAACACAGCCTGAAACCATCAACTACAGGACCTACAAACCGGAGATGGGCGGATTGTTCTGTGAAAGGATATTTGGCCCTGTTAAAGATTGGGAATGCCATTGTGGAAAGTACAAAAGAATCAGATACAAAGGTATTATTTGCGATAGATGCGGTGTAGAAGTTACTGAAAAAAAAGTAAGAAGGGAAAGAATGGGGCATATTGAGTTAGTCGTCCCTGTTGCACACATTTGGTACTTTAGATCACTACCTAATAAAATTGGATACCTTCTGGGTTTACCAACCAAAAAATTAGACCAGATAATTTATTACGAACGTTATGTAGTCATTCAACCTGGGATTAAAGAAGAAGAAGGTGTCCAAAAGATGGATTTTCTAACGGAAGATGAGTATTTAGATATACTTGATAAGCTTCCTCGAGAAAACCAGATGCTTGACGATGAAGATCCACAAAAATTTATCGCTAAAATGGGAGCTGAAGCACTGGAGATGTTGCTCTCAAGAACAGAGTTGGATATTTTATCTTACGATCTAAGGCACCAGGCGGCAACTGATACATCCCAGCAAAGAAAAGCAGAAGCATTAAAGAGACTTCGCGTCGTAGAGGCTTTTCGAGACTCAAGAAAGAGAATAGAAAACCGACCTGAATGGATGGTAATCAGAATGGTACCGGTAATACCACCTGAGTTGAGGCCATTGGTACCTCTGGATGGAGGACGCTTTGCAACATCAGACCTAAATGACCTTTACAGAAGGGTTATTATCAGAAACAATAGATTAAAAAGGTTAATTGATATAAAAGCTCCGGAAGTAATTCTTAGAAACGAAAAAAGAATGCTTCAAGAAGCTGTAGATTCCTTGTTTGATAATTCAAGGAAAGTAAATGCAGTTAGATCTGATGGTAATAGAGCCCTCAAATCATTGAGTGACATGCTCAAAGGCAAGCAGGGAAGATTCAGACAAAATCTTCTTGGTAAAAGGGTAGATTACTCAGGTAGATCAGTTATCGTGGTTGGACCTGAATTGAAGATGCACGAGTGCGGATTACCAAAGGATATGGCTGCAGAATTATTTAAACCATTTGTAATTAGGAAACTAATTGAGCGAGGTATTGTAAAAACGGTTAAATCAGCAAAGAAGATCGTTGACAGGAAAGATCCGGTAGTTTGGGATATTCTGGAGAACGTGTTAAAAGGTCATCCTATCTTATTGAACCGGGCTCCGACACTTCATAGACTAGGTATTCAGGCATTTCAACCAAAATTAATTGAGGGTAAAGCCATACAGCTACACCCACTTGCATGTACCGCTTTCAACGCGGACTTTGATGGTGACCAAATGGCTGTTCACGTGCCACTTGGACATGAAGCAATACTTGAGGCATCTTTACTTATGCTCTCCTCCCACAACATCCTTAATCCAGCAAACGGAGCTCCCATAACTGTTCCTTCCCAGGATATGGTATTAGGATTGTATTACATCACAAAGGGTAGAAGAAGTACGCCAAATGAAAAAGTTTTAGGAGAGGGAAAGATATTTTACAGTACAGAAGAGGTGATAATCGCCATTAATGAAGGTCGGCTCTCAAAAAATGCTTATGTTAAATTAAAGACGAAAGTTAGAAACAAGCAGGATGAATTAGAGACAAAAATTATTGAAACTGTTGCGGGAAGGGTTGTATTTAATCAGTATGTTCCTGAGAATGTTGGTTATATAGATGAATTACTTTCTAAGAAAAAACTTCAGAAAATCATAGCAAAGGTCTTTAAAATCGCAGGAATTTCCAGAACAGCTAAGTTTTTGGACGATATAAAAGAGCTTGGATTTCAAATGGCCTACAAAGGAGGTTTATCAATGGGGCTTGATAACATCAAGATTCCAACCGAAAAGGATGAACTCATAAAACAGGCCAAAGAAGAAGTTGAAGTTGTCTGGAATAACTATTTGATGGGTCTGATTACTGACAATGAACGATACAATCAAGTTATTGATGTATGGACCAGAATTAACTCACAACTTACTTCAACCCTGATGAACCAACTTGAGGAAGATGATCAGGGCTTTAATCCCATATTCATGATGATGAACTCCGGTGCCAGAGGATCCAGGGAACAGATAAGACAATTAGGAGGAATGCGTGGTCTAATGGCTAAACCGCAGAAAAATCTACAAGGATCAGTTGGAGAAATAATTGAAAACCCAATCCTTTCAAATTTCAAGGAAGGTTTAGATGTTATTGAATACTTCATATCTACCCACGGTGCCAGAAAAGGCCTTGCCGATACAGCATTAAAAACTGCTGATGCGGGTTACCTCACCAGACGTTTAGTGGATGTTGCCCAGGATGTGGTAGTCAATGAAGACGATTGTGGTACCCTGAGAGGATTAGCCGTAACCGCCTTAAAAGATAACGAAGAGATCGTTGAAGCACTATCAGAGCGTATCTTGGGAAGGGTCTCCGTTCATAATGTTTATGATCCGATCACAGAGGAACTAATAATTTCTTCTGGCGAGGAAATCACAGAGTCAGTGGCTCAGAAAATTGAAGATACGAGTATTGAAGAGGTTGAAATAAGGTCAGCATTAACCTGCGAAGCTAAGCGAGGTATCTGCTCAAAATGTTATGGAAGAAACCTCGCAACAAGTAAAATGTCTCAAATCGGTGAATCTGTAGGTGTTATTGCTGCCCAGTCAATTGGAGAACCGGGAACTCAGCTTACCCTCAGGACTTTTCACGTAGGAGGTACAGCATCAAATATTGCAGTTGATGCAAATATAAAAGCTAAGTTCGATGGAATAATAGAGTATGATGGTCTTAGGACTATAGATACGACCAATGATGAGGATGAGAAGGTCACACTTGTAATGGGACGATCTGGTGAGATAAAAATTAATGAACCCAAGTCTGGAAGAATGCTTTTAACAAATCATATTCCGTACGGTGCTACCCTTAAAGTTAAAGAGGGGGACACTGTTAAGAAAGGAGATATGATTTGTTTCTGGGATCCTTATAATGCAGTAATCATGTCTGAATTTGAGGGTTCAGTTGCTTTTGAATCAATACTTGAAGGCATTACTTACAAGGAAGAATCTGACGAGCAGACAGGACACAGGGAGAAAGTTATTATTGATTCTAAGGATAAAAGTAAAAACCCTACCATAATTGTTCAATTCGGAGATGAATCTAAACATTACAATATACCTGTAGGTGCTCACCTGACAGTGGATCACGATCAAAAAATAAAGGCTGGAGAAGTATTAGCCAAGATCCCGAGAAAAACAGGTAAATCCAGAGATATTACTGGAGGTCTGCCAAGGGTAACTGAGTTATTCGAAGCACGAAATCCTTCCAACCCTGCCGTAGTAAGTGAAATTGATGGGGTAGTAACTTACGGTGGAATCAAACGAGGTAACAGGGAAATATTCATTGAATCAAAAGACGGCGTTAAAAAGCGTTATTTAGTTTCTCTTTCCAAGCATATCCTGGTTCAGGATAATGACTTTGTGAAAGCAGGATCACCATTATCAGATGGAGCAATAACTCCTGCTGACATCCTGGCGATAAAAGGACCCACTGAAGTGCAGGAATATCTTGTTAATGAAATTCAGGAAGTTTACCGGTTACAAGGGGTTAAAATTAACGATAAGCATATTGAAGTTATCGTTCGTCAAATGATGCAAAAAGTGATCATCATTGATGCTGGTGACACAAGTTTCCTACCGGCTCAGGTGGTAGACAAATTCCAATTCATGGAAGAGAATGATTCTATTCTTGATATGAAAGTGGTAACTGATGCAGGAGACTCCAATAATCTTAAACCCGGACAAATTATCACCTCGAGAAAACTGAGGGAAGAAAACTCGGCAATGAAAAGAAATGACCTCAAAGTTGTAAAGGTGCGAAATGCCGAAGCTGCAGTATCGCAGCCAACGCTTCAAGGTATTACCCAGGCTTCTTTAGGGACAGAAAGTTTCATTTCTGCAGCTTCGTTCCAGGAGACTACAAAAGTATTAAGTGAATCTTCTATCAGAGGTAAGTCTGATTATTTAAATGGATTAAAGGAAAATGTAATTGTTGGGCATCTAATTCCCGCAGGAACCGGCATGAGACAATTCCAGAATCAAATCGTAACCTCCAAAGAAGAATATAAGAATATGGTTTCATCACAAGAGCGATACGAAACGGAAGAAAAAGAATTACAGACCAACTAAAGATGGAAGAAGAAAATAAGACCAAAAACAATCAGATAAATATAGAATTATCTGACCAGATCGCTGAGGGTGAATATTCTAACCTCGCGATGATTGCACATTCAAATAGTGAGTTTGTAATTGATTTTATTAGATTAATGCCTGGCACACAGAAAGCTAAGGTTAAATCTAGGATCGTGATCACTCCTGAACACGCAAAGCGCTTACTAAAAGCGCTTCAGGATAACATCAATAAGTATGAAAGCAATTTTGGCCAGATAAAACAAACCGAAGGCGCTCCGAAATTTCCAATGAATTTCGGAGGAACCATTGGTGAGGCTTAAATTATACCAATAATAGTTTTGATCTAGAAGATAAATATCTACTTTTGCGTCCGTTTTAATAAGAAGTTAATAATTACATGCCTACGATACAACAATTGGTTAGAAAGGGGAGAAAGACTTTAACATCCAAATCAAAGTCCCCGGCACTTGATTCTTGCCCTCAAAGAAGGGGGGTGTGTACAAGGGTATACACTACAACTCCTAAAAAACCTAATTCAGCAATGAGGAAAGTAGCCAGGGTTAGGGTCACTAATGGGAAAGAGGTGAATGCATATATTCCCGGGGAAGGACATAACCTTCAAGAACATTCAATTGTCCTTATACGTGGGGGCAGAGTTAAAGATCTTCCTGGTGTGAGATATCATATTGTTAGAGGAGCTTTAGATACCGCCGGTGTTAGCGGCAGGTTGCAAAGAAGATCTAAATACGGAGCGAAAAGACCTAAGGATAAAAAATAATCTTGAATGAGAAAATCGACCCCAAAAACAAGATACTACATTCCCGACCCAATTTATAATGATACATTGGTTTCACGGTTTGTTAATAATCTAATGCTAAAAGGCAAGAAAAGTCTGGCCTATAACACATTTTATGATGCACTTCAAGTGGTTGAAAAACGAACAGAAGAAAATGGCCTAGAAGTGTGGAAAAAAGCTCTAAATAATATAATGCCTTCTGTTGAAGTAAAAAGTCGCAGGGTTGGTGGTGCTACATTTCAGGTCCCAATGGAAGTTCGTCCCGATCGAAAAATATCCCTGGCCATAAAATGGATGATAAAATATGCAAGAAGCAGAGGGGAAAAAACAATAGTTGAAAGACTTGCGGGAGAAATAGTTGCAGCATCAAAAGGGGAAGGTTCATCTGTTAAAAAGAAAGACGATACACACAGAATGGCAGAAGCAAACAAGGCGTTTTCACATTTTAGATTTTAAATAAACCATGGCCAAGATCAAGAATTTAAATTATCTAAGAAATATCGGAATCAGTGCACACATAGATGCCGGAAAAACTACCACCACCGAAAGAATCCTTTATTATACAGGGTTAAGTCATAAGATCGGTGAGGTACATGACGGGGCAGCTACGATGGATTGGATGGAACAAGAGCAGGAGCGGGGCATAACCATTACCTCTGCTGCTACAACTACATTTTGGAAATATCCAACAGTGCAGGGTCAACCTGTGGATAATACAAACGATTATAGAATAAACATTATAGACACTCCGGGTCACGTTGATTTTACAGTAGAAGTCGAACGATCACTACGAGTGCTGGATGGCGCCGTTATGTTATACGACGCTGTGTCTGGCGTTGAACCACAATCTGAGACAGTTTGGAGACAAGCCGATAAGTATCATGTGCCCAGAATATGTTTTGTTAATAAAATGGACAGGGCTGGGGCTGATTTCTTCAATGTAGTTAAGGAAATAAAAGAAAAGCTAGGTGGCAAAGCTGTACCAATCCAAGTTCCTATAGGCTCGGAAAGTGATTTCAAAGGTGTTGTTGATTTAATAACCAATAATGCCATCGTATGGAATGATGAAGACAAGGGTATGACATACAACTATGTAGAAATACCTGATGATCTTAAAGATATTGTAGAGGAATGGAGACAAAATCTGGTTGAAAGTGTGGCTGAGTACGATGAAGCGTTACTCGAAAAGTTTTTTGATGATCCTGATTCTATTACAAGAGAAGAAATGATGGAGGCGATTAGAAAGGCAGTTATCGATATGTCTTTCTATCCGTTAATGTGCGGCTCGGCCTTTAAAAATAAAGGGGTACAAGCGTTGCTTGACGCAGTTTGTGCTTATCTTCCTTCACCCTTAGATATGCCACCGATTATAGGTGAGAACCCTGAAACCGGAGAGGAAGAGTCACGTAAGCCTGAAAATGACCAACCATTTGCTGCTTTAGCATTTAAAATTGCAACTGACCCGTTCGTTGGTAGATTATGCTTCTTCAGAGTTTATTCAGGCAAACTAGATGCTGGTTCTTACATACACAACGTTCGTACAGGCAAAAAAGAAAGAATATCAAGGTTAATGCAAATGCATTCTAATAAGCAGAATGCCATAGATACTGTTATTGCAGGAGATATTGCCGCAGGCGTTGGCTTTAAGGATATCAAAACAGGAGATACACTGACCAATGAAAAAAACAAGATTGTTCTCGAGTCTATGTCATTTCCGGAGCCGGTTATTGGTTACGCAATTGAACCAAAAACTCAAGCTGATCTGGATAAATTGGGAGTAGCAATCTCCAAATTAGTAGAAGAAGACCCAACACTGCAAGTACAAACAGATCATGAAACGGGCCAAACTGTTTTAAGAGGGATGGGAGAGCTTCACCTTGATATTATAATGGACAGGTTGAAAAGGGAATTTAAAGTTGAAGTTAATCAAGGAGCGCCTGAAGTATCTTACAAAGAGGCTATCAAAACCAGTGTTGAACATAAAGAAGTTTATAAAAAACAAACAGGTGGTAGAGGTAAATTTGCTGATATAGTCTTTGAACTTGGGCCTAAAGATGAAGATTATAAAGAGCCGGGATTACAATTTTTAAATCAGATTGTTGGTGGGGTTATTCCCAAAGAATTTATACCGGCTATAGAAAAAGGGTTTAAGGAAGCGATGAAAAACGGTCCATTGGCCGGATACCCTATACAGGACATGAAAGTTAGATTATATCACGGATCGTTCCATGATGTAGACTCAGATGCGTTATCCTTTGAGATGGCCGCCAGAATAGGCTACAAAGAAGCAACAAAAAAAGCTAAACCAGTTCTTTTAGAACCGATTATGGGTGTGGAGGTCGTTACTCCGGAAGAATTTACCGGTCCCATTACCGGAGATCTTAATAAAAGAAGAGGTATTATGAAAAGTATGGATCCAAAAGGCACGGCACAGATCATTAAGGCAGATGTCCCCTTGTCAGAATTGTTTGGATACGTCACATCTTTAAGAACCATCAGTTCTGGTCGAGCAACTGCATCGCTCACTTTTTCACATTATGAGGAAGTACCAAGCAATATTGCAGATGATGTGATCACGAAAGTGAAAGGAGAAGCAGTTAATTAAAAGATCATGAATCAAAAGATTAGAATAAAACTTAAATCTTACGATAATAACCTGGTGGACAAGTCCTCAGAAAAAATTGTCAGAGCAGTAAAAACTACCGGAGCGGTTGTGAGCGGACCCATACCCCTGCCAACTGAAAAAGAGGTTTACACTGTCTTGAGATCTCCGCACGTAAATAAGAAGTCAAGAGAGCAATTTCAACTATGTACTTATAAACGATTGGTTGATATCTACTCAAGTAGTGCCAAGACAGTTGATGCTCTAATGAAGCTGGAATTACCAAGTGGGGTAGATGTAGAAATAAAAGTTTAATAGTACACTACTTAATGTTTTATGTAAAGGCCATTTTGTGGCCTTTTTATTTTTAGTTTGAGATCAAATATTTGTCACTGACTAAATAATGTCTATCTTTGCAGTCCTTTTTTGAAAAGATTAAGATATTGTTATATAAAATACTTTAATATTTAACAAGATGCCTGGTATAATTGGTAAAAAGATCGGGATGACTAGCACTTATAACGGTGAAGGTAAAAACATGGCTTGTACTTTAATACAGGCTGGTCCATGCGTTGTCACTCAGATAAGAGATGAAGCGAAAGATGGATACCGGGCTGTTCAGTTAGCTTTTGATGAGCGCAAAGATAAAAACACGCCAAAAGCACTTAAAGGTCATTTCAAAAAAGCAAATACCACCCCAAAAAAGAAAGTCGTAGAGTTTAGGGACTTCAGGTCTGAATTTGATGATTTAGTAGCTGTTGGGAAAGAGATATCAGTTAGTGACGTTTTTGATGAAAATGATTTCTTAGACGCGGTTGGAGTATCAAAAGGGAAAGGATTTCAAGGTGTAGTAAAGCGCCATGATTTTCGTGGAGTAAATGATGCTACCCATGGGCAACATAATAGACAAAGAGCTCCAGGAGCTATAGGAGCTTGCTCATTTCCGTCCAGGGTTTTTAAAGGATTAAAAATGGCAGGAAGAATGGGCGGTAAAAGAGTAAAGGTTATAAACCTTACCGTATTGAAAGTTTATCCTGAAAAGAATCTCATTTTAGTCAGTGGGTCTGTTCCGGGAGCAAAAAATGACTATGTAATCTTAGAGAAATAGCATGGAAATATCTATTAGAACATATAAAGGAGAGGATACCGGAAGAGTAATAGAGCTTCCTCAAGATATATTTGATGTGAAGCCTAATGATCATGCGATTTATTTGGACGTTAAGAGCCTTTTAAATAACAAGAGGCAAGGCACTCATAAAGCCAAGGAACGTGCTGAGATCAAAGGATCTACAAAGAAAATTAAAAGGCAAAAAGGTACTGGAACGGCTAGAGCAGGAAGCATAAAGTCACCGATTTTTAGAGGAGGTGGAAGAACATTCGGCCCCAGGACAAAAGATTATAACATGCAGGTGAATAAGAAGATGAAATCACTTGCAAGAAAGTCAGTATTAACATATAAAGCAAAAGACGAAAGCATATCGATAGTTGATAATGTTGATTTCGAGGTGCCGAAAACAAAGGGATATCTTGAGTTCCTTAAAAATTTCCAGCTTACCTCCAAGAAGACATTATTAATAATCGATGAATCAAACAAGAATGTTTATCTGTCATCTCGAAATATTAAAAATACGCAGGTTATGCTTGCAGATCAGATCAATACTTATGATATGCTTAATGCTGATAATTTAATAATTACAGAAAAATCAATTGAGAAATTTCAATCTATCCTGAATTAAAATGAGTGTATTAATTAAGCCACTGATCACAGAGAAGGTTTCCTCGCTTAATGAGTTTGGTAAATACGGATTTTTGGTAGATCGTAACGCCAACAAAATCCAAATAAAGAATGATGTGGAGAAGATGTACGGGGTCACAGTAGAGCAGGTAAACACAATTATATACGGAGGAAAAAGCAAATCAAGATACACAAAGTCAAAAGTTATACAGGGTAGAAAAAAAGGATTTAAAAAAGCAATTGTGAAAGTAGCCGATGGTGATATAATTGATTTTTATGGCAGTATCTAATACAATTTATTATGGCAGTTAAAAAACTCAGACCAGTAACACCCGGACAACGATATAGATTAGCTCCTGTTTATGATGAATTAACAGGTGACAAACCGGAGAAATCCTTGTTGCTGCCTCATAAGAATAGCGGTGGAAGAAATAATAAAGGCCGTATGACTACCAGAAATATAGGCGGCGGTCATAAACAACGATTAAGATCGATCGATTTTAAAAGAGATAAAGATAATATTCCAGCTAAAGTTAAAACCATCGAATATGATCCTACCAGGACCGCTCATATTGCTTTATTATATTACGCCGATGGCGAAAAGCGATATATATTAGCTCCTGAAGGTATAAAGAAAGACCAGGTGATTATTTCCGGTGAAAAAGTTGCTCCCGAAGTTGGTAATTGTCTGCCTCTGGCAAATATACCACTAGGCACAATAGTACATAATGTAGAGATAAAACCAGGTAATGGTGGTGTAATGGCCAGAAGTGCAGGGGGATATGTACAATTATTAGCGAGGGAAAATAATTATGCGACCATTAAACTTCCTTCTGGAGAAATGAGAATGGTCCTGAGTAGATGCAAAGCGACAGTTGGCACTGTTTCTAATGCAGACCATATGAACGTAAGCCTTGGCAAAGCAGGTAGAAATAGATGGCTGGGTAAAAGACCTCGGGTAAGAGGTGTTGCTATGAACCCTGTTGACCATCCAATGGGTGGTGGTGAAGGAAGAGCGAGCGGTGGCCACCCTAGATCGAGGACGGGCCTATACGCTAAAGGTAAGAAGACAAGGCATCCTAAAAAATATTCTGACAACCTAATTATTGGTAAAAGCAAATAATAGTTATGGCTAGATCTTTAAAAAAAGGACCATATATTGATTTTAGGCTGGAACAAAAGATCGACAAAATTAATGAATCAGGTAAAAAAACTGTTATCAAAACCTGGTCCAGAAGATCGATGATTAGTCCTGATTTCGTAGGACATACTTTTGCAGTACATAACGGGAATAAATTCATACCTGTTTTTGTCACTGAAAATATGGTGGGTCATAAATTAGGAGAATTTGCTCCTACGCGAAATTTCCGAAGCCATGTTAATAAAAAAGATAAAGGAAATCGATAATGGAGGTAGAGAATAAAAAAATTAAGAAATCGGTGCGGGTAAGGCTTGAAAAGGAAAGACAAAAGGAAGCACTGGAAAACAAAGAAGGTTCTCCGGAAGCAGTGGCATCATTGCGTAATGTCCCCACCTCGACCAGAAAAATGCGATTGGTTGCACAAATGATTAGAGGTGAAAGTGTAAACAAAGCGCTTACTATTTTGAAGTATGATAATAAACACCCTTCTTACAGGTTAGAGAAGCTATTATTATCAGCAATAGCCAATTGGCAATTAAAAAATGAAGATGTAAAACTGGAGGAGGCTGACTTATATATTAAAGAGATCAAAGTTAATGGGGGTAGAATACTTAAACGTCTTAGACCAGCTCCCCAGGGAAGAGCTCATAGAATACGTAAACGCTCTAATCACGTGGAAATTATTATCGACAATAAAACTGAAAGTATAGCTGTAGAAGCAGAAAATAATTAATATGGGACAAAAAATTAACCCGGTAAGTTTAAGATTAGGTATTATCAAGGGTTGGGAATCCAATTGGTTTGACACTAAAAATTTTACAGATAAGATCGTCGAAGATCACAAGATTAGAAATTACATAGATGCACGGATACCAAAAGGTGGTATATCTAAAGTAATCATTGAACGGACTTTAAAAAGAATAACCTTAACCATACATACTGCAAGGCCCGGTGTGGTTATTGGTAAAGGAGGTACTGAGGTGGATAAGATAAAAGAGGAGTTAAAAAAGTTGACTAATAAAGACCTTCAAATAAATATATTTGAGATTAAGCGACCGGAGTTAGATGCAAAATTGGTAGGTGAATCCATAGCCCAACAATTACAAGCTAGAATTTCATACCGTAGAGCGATGAAGCAAGCTTTAGCATCAACTATGCGTGTTGGAGCTTTAGGTGTGAAAATAAAGGTATCGGGAAGACTTGGTGGAGCTGAGATGGCTAGGACTGAACAATACAAAGAGGGTAGAATACCATTGCATACTTTAAGGGCAGATGTGGATTATCACGTATCTGAAGCACGAACTATATATGGTATCATTGGCATAAAGGTTTGGGTGTTTAGAGGTGAGGTATTTGGTAAACGAGACCTCTCTCCTAACATTGGTAGAACTGATAATGCTGGTGCTTCATCAAGAAGAAGAAGGGATGTAAAAAAGAAGAATAGATAATATTAAAAATACTGTAAATGTTACAGCCAAAGAAAACGAAGTTTAGAAAGAAGCAAAAAGGAAGAGTTAAGGGTATAGCTCAAAGAGGTCATACGCTATCTTTCGGAACTTTCGGAATAAAAGCATTAGAGCCAGGATGGATTACCAGTAGACAAATAGAATCTGCCAGGATTGCCATGACAAGGGCAATGAAGAGAGAGGGACAAGTTTGGATCAGAATTTTTCCAGATAAGCCGGTTACCAAGAAACCGGCTGAGGTTAGGATGGGTAAAGGTAAAGGAGCCCCTGAATATTGGGTCGCCACCGTTAAGCCTGGTACAATCCTGTTTGAATCATCAGGGATTAAAAAAGATATAGGCCAGGAGTCATTAAGGTTAGCGGCGCAAAAACTTCCTATTCGGACAAAGTTTGTTGTTAGAAGAGATTATCAGGATTAAAATGAAAAACGAGGAATTAAAAGGATTGAATATTGATGAGCTAAAAAGTAAGTTGGATTCAGAAAAAGACAATCTAAGACGGTTAAAATTTGCTCATGCCATCACGCCTCTTGAGAATCCTATGAAACTAAAGGAATCACGAAAGTTGATCGCCAGGATAAACACTGAGATTACCGTGAAGCTTAAAAATATTAGTAATTAATATGGAAAGAAATTTAAGAAAAGAGCGTACTGGTGAAGTGATGAGTAATAAAATGGATAAAACCATTTCAGTACTTGTGCAAAAAAAAGTAAGACATCCGGTGTATGGGAAATTTATACCTAAGTCAAAAAAGTTTCTTGCGCATGATGAAAATAATGAATGTGGAATTGGTGATCTGGTAAAGATTATGGAAACAAGACCATTAAGCAAGAATAAAAGATGGCGATTGGTTGAAATTATTGAAAAAGCAAAATAATGATACAGCAGGAATCAAGAGTTAATGTTGTTGATAATAGCGGTGCCAAAGAAGCACTGTGCATAAAAGTTTTGGGAGGTACGGGCAAACGATACGCCAGTGTAGGTGATAAGATTATCGTTACCGTTAAATCAGCTTTATCCTCTAGCAGCTTAAAAAAAGGCACAGTATCAAGGGCAGTTATCGTTAGAACTAAAAAAGAGGTGAGAAGAAGTGATGGATCATACATAAGATTTGAAGATAACGCTGCTGTATTATTAAATAATACAAATGAACCAAGGGGCACAAGGATATTTGGGCCTGTAGCTAGAGAGCTAAGGGAAAAAAGATTTATGAAGATTGTTTCACTAGCACCTGAAGTTTTATAAAAATTAGCAATGAAGGCACACATAAAGAAAGGTGATACAGTAAAAATAATAGCCGGAAATTCAAAAGGAAAATCCGGTCAGGTACTTTCCGTTTTGCCGGAAAAGAATAAAGCAATTGTTGAAGGTATTAACCTGGTGACAAAACATAAGAAGCCATCTGCAAATAACCCAAATGGAGGAATTGAGCAGCTAGAGGCACCTATCCATCTAAGCAATCTTAAATTGATAGATCCTTCAAATGGTGAGCCCACACGTGTTGGAAGAAAACTAAATGAAAACAATAAATTACAAAGATATTCAAAAAAGTCCGGTGAATTTATCTAGATCATGACACCAAGGTTAAAACAAAAATATAACGATGAAATAGTTCCTGCTCTAAAGGATAAGTTTCAATACAAATCAGTAATGCAAGTTCCAAAAGTTACTAAGGTTTCTATCAATAAAGGGATCGGAGCTGCTGTTGCAGATAAGAAATTGATAGATACAGGAATTGAGGAACTGTCTCTGATTTCAGGACAAAAAGCCGTGCCCACAAGAGCCAAGAAATCGGTTTCTAACTTTAAGTTAAGGGAGGGTATGCCTATTGGAGCCAGAGTAACGCTTCGAAAAGATAAAATGTATGAATTCATTGATAGATTGTTAACTGTTGCGTTACCCAGAGTAAGGGATTTTAGAGGTGTGAAAGATAAAGGTTTTGATGGTCGAGGTAACTATACATTAGGGGTGAAAGAACAAATAATTTTCCCTGAGATCAGTCTTGAGAAAGTTACCAGGGTATCTGGTATGGATATAACTTTTGTGACGACAGCAAATACCGATGAAGAAGCATATGAATTGTTAAAAGCACTGGGTATGCCTTTTGCGAATAAAAAATAGATTATGGCAAGAAAATCAGTAATAGCAAGAGAAAGGAAACGAGAAAGATTAGTTGCAAAATATGAAGCTAAAAGAAAGGCTCTAAAAGAAGCTGGTGATTACCAGGCACTTGACAAATTGCCAAGGAATTCCTCCAAGGTAAGATTACATAACAGGTGTAAGCTTACAGGGAGGCCTAAAGGCTATATGAGAAAATTTGGGATTTCCAGGGTAACATTTAGGGAGATGGCTGCTCAAGGTAAAATACCCGGAGTAACTAAATCTAGTTGGTGAAATTATGAATTTATATTATTATATTTGCACCCTTTTTTAAAATATACATGAATGACTGATACAGTTGCAGATTATTTAACGAGAATTAGAAATGCGATTAAGGCACGCCACAGAATCGTTGATATTCCTGCTTCTAATCTGAAGAAGGAGTTGACGAAGGTGTTGTACAAAAATGGTTTTATTCAAAATTATAAATTTGAAGATACACTGCCAGTAGGGAATATTAAAATCGCATTAAAATATAATCCCAGAACCAAGCAGTCTGCAATCGTAAGTTTGGAGCGGATCAGTAGGCCTGGCCTAAGAAAATATACCGGGGCCGGCGAATTACCAAGAGTATTAAATGGAATGGGAGTTGCTATTATGTCAACTTCTAAAGGTGTCATAACCGAAAAAGAAGCTAGAAATCTTAACGTTGGCGGAGAAGTTCTCTGTTATGTTTATTAATCGAGTTTAGAATTAGAATATGTCCAGAATAGGTAATAAACCAATCAGTATACCAAGTGGAGTTGAAGTAAATATCGACAACAACTTTGTCTCGGTGAAAGGTCCAAAAGGCACACTTCATCAAAAAGTTAATGATGATATTAAACTATCATTAGAAGAAGGGAAATTGACATTCAAAAGACCAACTGAACAAAAAAGGCATAAGTCTATGCATGGTCTTTACAGGGCGCTGTTAAATAATATGGTCGTGGGAGTCAGTGAAGGATATAAGAAGCAACTTGAGTTAGTCGGTGTGGGTTACAAAGCTATAGCCAAAGGTTCTTTATTGGAATTGAACCTGGGATATTCCCATAATATATTTTTTCAGATTCCCGAAGAAGTAAAACTTACTGCTGAGACTCAAAAAGGTAAAAATCCATTGGTGACCTTAGAAAGCATTGATAAACAGTTGATTGGGCAGGTATCTGCAAAGATCAGGTCATTGAGAAAAGTTGAACCTTATAAAGGAAAAGGTATCAAGTTTGTTGGAGAACAAATTAGAAGGAAAGCAGGTAAAACTGCATCAAAATAATTAAAATGGCATTCTCTAAGTATTTAAGACGTAAAAAAATAAAATTAGGTATCAGACGTAAATTATCTGGTACCGCTGCGAGGCCAAGATTATCTGTTTATAAAAGCAATAAATCAATTTATGCTCAAATTATTAACGATGATTTGGGTAGTACTTTGTTGAGTACTTCTTCTCCGGAGATTGGCGAAAGTAAAACAAATAATATAGAAGTGTCTGAAAAAGTTGGTAGGACATTGGCTGAAAAAGCCATTGCTTCTGGTATTACAAATGTAGTATTTGACAGAAATGGCTATATATTTCACGGTAAAGTAAAAGCGTTGGCTGATGGTGCCAGATCTGGAGGTTTAAAATTTTAAAATATGTCGGCAGATAATATCAAGACAATAAAGGCTAGCGAAATTGATTTAACAGAGAAAGTTGTTGCAATCAAAAGGGTGGCCAAGGTGGTTAAAGGCGGTAGGAGATTTAGTTTTTCGGCAATTGTTGTAGTTGGCGACAGTAATGGTGTGGTTGGTTATGGATTAGGTAAGGCAAACGAAGTTACCGACGCAATCACAAAAGGAATAGACGATGCCAAGAAAAACTTAGTTAGAGTCCCTGTTTTTAAAGGCACTGTTCCGCATGAATCTTTAGGGAAATTTGGTGGAGGTTTTGTGTTGCTAAAACCGGCCGCGCCTGGTACTGGTGTTAAAGCAGGTGGTGCTATGCGAGCTGTACTCGAAAGTGCAGGCATTCACGACGTACTTGCCAAATCTAAAGGCTCTTCTAATCCGCATAATGTGGTGAAGGCTACATTTGATGCTTTGAATAAGATGAGAGATGCCTATTCGGTAGCAAAACAACGCGGTGTTGAACTTTCAACTGTTTTTGGGAATTGATGGAAAAGATAAAAGTAACACAAGTTAGAAGTATAATAAAACGGCCTAAAGATCAAAAGCTGACAATAAAAGCCCTTGGTTTGGGCAGGATAGATAAATCTGTTATACATGATGCTAACCCTGCCATAATAGGTATGATCAACAAGGTAAAACATTTAGTCAAAACTGAAGAAGTAGCATAAAGATGAAACTCCATACATTAAAACCAGCTGAAGGATCAACAAAAAAGCCAAAAAGAATTGGTAGGGGACAGGGTTCTGGCCGGGGAGGTACATCCACCAGAGGTCATAAGGGAGCTAAATCCAGATCTGGTTACTCTCAAAAGGCAGGTTTTGAGGGAGGTCAGATGCCACTTCAAAGAAGGGTGCCTAAATTTGGATTTAAAAGTTTAAACAAAATATACTACAAGCCAATTAATTTGAGTCTTCTTCAAAAACTTGCAGATGATTATCAAATGGATTCATTAAATGTCAGCTTTTTTATTCAACACGGTTTGATTTCAAAAAGCGACAAGGTAAAAATATTGGGTGACGGAGAATTGAACAGGAAGGTTGACGTAGAAGCCCATGCTTATTCAAAAAAAGCTAAGGAAGTAATTGAAAGCATAGGCGGACAGGCTGTAACCATATAGTATTTTATGAAGAAGTTTATAACTACCATAAAGAACATTTTTTCGATTGAAGATCTAAGAATCAGAATCTTGAATACACTGGGGTTCTTAGTTATTTTTAGGGTCGGTTCTTTCGTAGTGTTACCAGGTGTTGACCCATCCAAACTCTCGGGGCAAGCTGAAGGTATATTCGGGGTTATTGATACATTTCTAGGTGGAGCTTTTAGTAATGCATCTGTTTTTGGACTTGGTATAATGCCATACATTTCTGCTTCTATTGTTCTACAATTATTAACGGTCGCGGTTCCATATTTTCAGAAATTACAAAAGGAAGGTGATAGTGGTCGAAAAAAAATAAATCAATTTACAAGGGTTCTTACTATTTTTATTTGCCTTGCTCAATCAGTAGCTTACTTGACAGGTACCATACCTTCCGAAGCTATTGTGCTGGAAAACAGAACATTATTTACCCTTTCTTCAATGATCATACTCACCTCAGGTACCATTTTTTGTATGTGGTTAGGAGAAAAAATAACTGATAAGGGTATCGGAAACGGTATTTCAATGCTAATTATGATTGGAATAATATCAAGGTTTCCTGGTAGTCTATTTCAGGAAGCTATTTCAAAAGGCACAAGCCAATTATTGTTTTTCATACTTGAAATTGTATCGTTATTCTTTGTGGTTATGGGCGTTGTATTATTAACGCAGGCTGTTAGAAGAATTCCAGTACAGTATGCAAAGCAAGTGATTGGTAACAAATTATATGGAGGACAAAGACAGTATCTTCCCATTAAAGTGAATTCATCAGGGGTGATGCCGATTATTTTTGCTCAGTCATTGATGTTTTTACCAGCGTTGATTGCTAGTGCCTGGGCTGAAAGTAGTGATATAGCTCAATACATTGGAACGACATTTTCTGATTTCCAGTCATGGCAATACAATCTACTATTTGCTGTTATGATTATATTATTCACTTTTTTTTATACGGCTATTACCATTAACCCTAATCAGATAGCAGATGATATGAAACGGAATGGTGGATTTATACCTGGTATAAAACCTGGTAAGCATACATCTGAATTTATTGATAATATCATATCTAAAGTAACGCTTCCCGGTGCATTATTTCTCGCATTGGTGGCTATATTACCAGCCTTCGCAAGCATAGCTGGTGTTAGCACTGGTTTCTCTCAATTCTATGGGGGTACGTCATTACTCATCATGGTAGGTGTGATTCTGGATACACTTCAACAAATTGAAAGCTATCTATTGATGAGACACTACGATGGTATGATGAAATCTGGAAAGGTGAGAGGCAGGGCCCAAAACGCAGCAGTAGCATAGTAGTATGGCAAAGCAGGTATCAATTCAACAAGACGGAACTATTGTGGAGGCATTATCTAATGCGATGTTTAGGGTTGAATTAGAGAACGGACATACTGTTATTGCACATATCTCAGGTAAGATGAGAATGAATTATATCAAAATATTACCGGGTGATAAGGTAAAATTAGAGATGTCACCCTATGATTTGACAAAAGGAAGAATAGTTTACAGATATAAGTAAGGAATATGAAAGTAAAACCTTCAGTAAAGAAAAGAAGCTCAAGTTGTAAAATCGTTAGACGAAAAGGAAAGGTCTATATAATCAATAAAAAGAACCCAAAGTTTAAACAAAGACAAGGATAATTATGGCTCGTATTTCAGGAGTTGACATACCGGATAATAAAAGAGGGGAAATAGCCCTAACCTATATTTTTGGTATAGGTAGGAGCTCTGCAAAAAAGATTCTTTTAGATTCTGAAGTAGATTACAACAAGAAAGTCCAAGATTGGACAGACGATGAATTTTCCAAGGTTAGAACTATACTAACTAATGAATATAGAGTAGAAGGTGTATTGAAATCGGAGGTTCAGATGAACATTAAAAGATTGATGGATATAGGTTCATATCGTGGGTTAAGACATAGAAGAGGCCTGCCACTCAGAGGTCAAAAAACTAAAAATAATTCAAGAACAAGAAAAGGTAAGAGGAAAACAGTTGCAAACAAGAAAAAAGCTGTTAAATAATAATTGCTAATGGCTCAAAAGAAAAAAGATAAAAGTAAAAAGAGGGTAGTCGTTGTTGAAGCATCTGGTCAGGTACATATCAAGGCCACATTCAATAATATTATCATTTCAATAACCAACACTACAGGTCAGGTCATATCATGGGCTTCAGCCGGAAAAATGGGATTTAGAGGTTCTAAGAAAAATACACCCTACGCTGCTCAGGTTGCTGCTCAGAATTGTGGTCAAACTGCTTATGATCTTGGTTTAAGAAAAGTGGAAGTATTTGTTAAAGGTCCTGGTGCAGGTCGTGAATCAGCAATTAGAACGCTACAAAATACAGGCCTGGAGGTTACACTAATAAAAGATATTACACCATTACCTCATAATGGGTGTAGGCCACCAAAAAGAAGAAGGGTTTAATTAATTTATTATGGCAAGATATACTGGTCCAAGAACAAAAATATCCAGGAAGTTTAGTGAGCCAATATTTGGTCCCAGCAAAGCGCTGCAAAAGAAAAGTTATCCTCCCGGTCAACATGGAAGGGGTAGAAGAAAGAAACAATCTGAATATGCTATTCAGCTAGCGGAAAAGCAAAAAGCAAAATATTTGTATGGTGTTCTGGAGCGTCAATTTGCTAACATCTTTGATAAGGCAAATAGAAAGACGGGCAAAACGGGTGATGTTTTATTGCAATTACTGGAAGCCAGACTCGATAACACGGTTTATCGCTTAGGTATAGCAAAATCCAGAAGACTGGCAAGACAGTTAGTAAGCCACAAACATATAACAGTAAATGGGGAAATAGTGAATATACCATCTTTCACTTTGAAAGTTGGTGATATAGTTGGTGTAAGGGAAAAGTCCAAGTCATTAGAAGTTATATCCGAAAATCTATCCATTGGATCTGTGAAAAAGTACCCTTGGCTGGAGTGGGACAACAATGAAATGGTTGGAAAGTACATCTCTTTACCATTAAGAGAAGATATACCGGAAAATATTAAAGAGCAGCTCATAGTAGAGCTTTATTCAAAATAAAAATTAATAAAAGCATGACAACTACCTCTATATTATCATTTCAGATGCCTGAAAAGGTAGTAATGGAAAAAGCCGACGATTTCAGGGGGCTTTTCACATTCAAACCTTTAGAAAGGGGATATGGTATTACCATAGGAAATGCTCTGAGAAGAATATTATTATCCTCCTTAGAAGGTTATGCTATTACGGGCATTAAAATACCTAATATCCTGCACGAATTTTCCAGTGTTGAAGGTGTAATAGAAGATGTCTCTGAAATCATATTGAATCTTAAACAAGTTAGGTTGAAGCGTATAGGTGAATTGATGGAGAACAAAATAGTGGCTTCAATATCTGGGCAAAATGAATTTAGGGCCGGTGATATTAATAATTTCACAAATGCTTTTGAGGTTTTAAATAAAGATCATGTGATATGTAATATGAATGACGGTATATCATTTGAAATTGAACTGACCATCGAAAAAGGAAGGGGCTATGTGCCGTCAGAGGAAAATAAGCCGGCTGACCAGATTTATGGCTACTTGCCAGTTGATTCGATCTTCACACCAATAAAAAATGTTCAGTATAGCATTGAAAACACCAGGGTTGAACAAAAAACAGATTATGAACAGCTTACTATAGAAGTAGAAACAGACGGATCCGTTCACCCAGAAAGTGCACTTAAGGAAGCAGCACACATTCTGATAAAACATTTCATGTTATTCTCAGATCAAAGTATGATTCTTGAAACTCATGAAACCAAAGAACCAGAAGCTGTTGATGAAGAACTTCTACATATGAGGAAGTTATTAAAAACCTCACTAAATGACCTCGATTTATCAGTTCGGGCGTATAATTGCTTGAAAGCAGCTGATGTAAGGACACTCGGCGATTTAGTAAAGCTTGAAATATCTGATATGATGAAATTCAGAAATTTCGGTAAAAAATCTCTTGCTGAACTTGAGCAGTTGGTTGCGGAAAAAAATCTTACATTTGGAATGGACCTTTCAAAGTATAAGCTGGAGGAAGATTAAAAATGAGACACGGTAAAAAATTTAATCACCTTGGAAGAACAGCTCCCCATAGAGCTGCCATGCTTTCTAATATGGCTTCATCCTTAATTATTCAAAAAAGAATTTTTACAACTGTGGCCAAAGCTAAAGCCTTAAGGCAATATGTTGAGCCGCTACTTACAAAAGCCAAGACAGATGACACGCACTCCAGAAGGATTGTGTTTTCTTATCTTCAAAACAAAGAATCTGTAAAAGAATTGTTTGCAGAAGTAGCGGATAAGATTCAAAACAGGCCAGGTGGATATACCAGGATTATCAAAACAGGGAACAGGTTGGGTGATAGTGCTGATATGTGTATGATGGAATTGGTTGATTACAATGAGTTGTTAATAGAAGAAATAGAATCAACAAAATCAACAGCTAAAAAGAAACGAACAAGAAGAGGAAGAAGCAAAGCGAAAAAGTCTGAGGAGCAAGTCAATGTGACTGATGAAACTACTGCTCAAACACAGCCTGAAGCAATAGATGAGGCTGAGGTGGTGGAAACAAAACCCGAGGTTGAAGAAGAAACTGCCACCGATAATACAAGTGAGGAAGTTGATAGTAGCTCAAATGAAGGTGAAACGAAAAATGAGTCATCTGATGAAGATGATAAGAATGAAAATAAAGAATAGTTATTTAGTATAAACAATTATTAAAAAGGGATTGGTTTATATCAATCCCTTTTTTATTTTGTGACTATCATATTATGACAATACAGAGAAATAAAAAAAGAAAAGAAGCCGTACTTTTATTAGAGGATGGTACTATGTTCAAAGGACATTCCATAGGGGGAATAGGGACTACCGGTGGTGAAATTTGCTTCAATACCGGCATGACTGGTTACCAGGAAATTTACACTGATCCTTCGTATTTCGGTCAGATCATAGTTAATACCACGGCACATATCGGTAATTATGGCTCACATCTTGAAGAGCAGGAATCAGGAAAACCCCAGGTGAGTGGTATTGTGGTGAATTATTTTTCACCCACCTTTAGTCGCAAAACAGCAGACAATAGTCTTCAAGATTACCTCTCTGATAACAAAGTAGTTGGTATCACAGATATTGATACGCGAAAACTGGTAAGGCATATTCGTTCAAAAGGTGCTATGAATGCTGTTATTAGCTCAGAGAGTCTTAATAAGGATGCGTTAAAAGAAAGACTTGGTTCTGTTCCTAACATGGAATCTCTTGAGTTATCGTCATCAGTTACCACCCCCAAAGCTTATGAGATCGGTAATAAAGAAAGTAAGTATAGAGTAGCGGTCCTGGACCTGGGTATAAAACGGTCCATACTTAAGAATCTGTCACAGCGAAATGTTTTTTGCAGAGTTTTTAACGCAAAAACATCCTTTGAGGAGATGGAAAAGTGGTCACCCGATGGTTATTTCATTTCCAATGGCCCTGGTGATCCGGCAGCAACTTCCTATGCCGTTGAGCGTGTAAAAAATATACTAGAGTCAGGCAAACCTCTTTTTGGTATTTGCCTTGGTCATCAAATTCTCGCACTATCCTGTAATATAGGTACATTCAAGATGCATCATGGTCACCGTGGACTTAACCACCCGGTAAAAAATTTAATTACAGGAAAAAGTGAAATTACCTCGCAAAATCATGGATTTGCAGTTAACTTAGATGATCTAAAAACCTCTGATAATGTGGAATTGACACACATAGATTTGAATGACAATACGGTAGAAGGATTGAGAGTAAATGATAAAAATGCTTTCTCTGTGCAATACCATCCCGAATCTTCTCCAGGCCCACATGACTCCAGGTATCTTTTTGATGATTTCATACATATGTTAAACCAAAATCAACACAATAATGAGTCTAATTGATAGTGTTTTTGCAAGACAAATCCTTGATTCAAGGGGTAACCCAACTGTAGAAGTTGATGTGTCAACTGAAAACGGTTTTATAGGAAGGGCTGCAGTACCTTCCGGTGCATCTACTGGAAAGCATGAAGCTGTTGAATTGAGGGATGGTGACAGTAAAATGTTTATGGGAAAAGGTGTTGTAAATGCCGTAAATAATGTCAATGACAAGATCGCTCCCGAGATCATTGGCTACTCGTCTTTTGATCAAAACCTGATCGATAAGATCATGATAGAACTGGATGGTACGGAAAACAAATCTAACCTGGGTGCAAATGCCATCCTTGGGGTTTCCCTTGCCGTAGCTAAAGCGGCTGCTCAGGAAGCAGACCAACCATTATATCGGTATATAGGTGGAGTAAACGCAAATACCCTGCCTGTACCTATGATGAATATATTGAATGGTGGTAGTCATGCCGATAACTCTATCGATTTCCAGGAGTTCATGGTCATGCCTGTGAATGCTGACTCATTCTCATTAGCCTTAAGAATGGGTGTTGAAGTTTTTCATCATTTGAAAAAAGTATTGAAGGATAAAGGACATTCGACAAACGTGGGCGATGAAGGTGGTTTCGCTCCAAACCTTGGATCAAATGAAGAAGCCATTGAAGTGGTTCTGACAGCTATTGAAAAGGCAGGCTTTAAACCGGGGGAAGACATATTTATAGCATTAGATGCTGCAACCTCTGAATTTTATGAGGAGGATACCGGGCTCTATCATTTTAAAAAATCTACCGGGGATAAAATCAATTCTGATGATATGGTTTCCTATTGGAAAGAATGGGTTAATAAATATCCTATAATTTCAATAGAAGACGGAATGTTCGAGGATGACTGGAAAGGCTGGCAGACCTTGACCTCAACCATTGGGGAGAAAGTTCAGCTCGTCGGTGATGATCTGTTTGTGACTAATGTAAACAGGCTTCAAAAAGGTATTGATATGGGTGTTGGTAATTCGATATTGGTAAAAGTAAATCAGATTGGTAGCCTCACTGAGACCATAAATGCTGTTAATCTGGCTAAAAACAATCATTACAAGAGCATAATATCTCATAGGTCGGGTGAAACAGAAGATAATACCATAGCTGATCTGGCTGTTGCATTAAATACTGGCCAAATAAAAACCGGATCTGCTTCAAGGTCGGACAGGATGGCTAAGTATAACCAGTTATTAAGAATAGAAGAAGAGTTAGATGAAGTAGCTGTTTTTCCAGGGAAAAATTTTTAAATGTTAACTCAAAAGTTAAATATTAAGCCCGTACATTTTACGGGCTTTTTTTAGTAATTTTAAAAAAAGCTAAAGTGAGATTATCAAAAGAGAAAATTTCCGCGTATTTAAAAAATTTCTATATTCTTGCAGGTCTTTTGTTTTTGATATTAATGTTATTTATTGATTCTAATAATATTTTCAATCAATACCGGATGAACCAAAAAGTGGAGGCACTGAAAGAAAAAGAATACTATTACCTCGATAAAATTAAAAGTGTAGAGCAGGATAAGAAAACACTTACTAGCCTTAAAGTTCTTGAAAAGCTGGCAAGAGAAAAATATTTTATGAAAAAGAGAACCGAAGATTTATACGTAATCGTTGAAGAGTAATAATCTTAATTATGTCTTATGAAATTAACTTCGGTACTTACACTATCAATGCTATTTTCATTAGCCTCCTACGCTCAATCAGATAGGGTTTTTGTGGGAGGGAATTTGGGTTTTGGCGCCAGTAGAAATATTACCAACATAAATCTTTCTCCTCAAATTGGTTATCGGGTTACATCCCGGTTCACCATGGGTACCGGAGTCACTTATCAATACATTCATTACAGGACTGCAGATTTGAGTACTTCCAATTATGGGGGACGATTATTTGCGCAGTATAGATTTCTCCAAAACTTTTTAGCTTACACCGAGTTCGAGCATCTTAGTTTCGAATTCCCCACAGTTTTGGTGAATGGTGAATTCCAAACCGACAGACAAAATTATAACAGCTATTTTGTTGGAGGTGGTTATGTGCAATCGTCAGGGAGAGCCAGTTTTTTTACTTTAGTACTATATAATTTGCTTTATGATGATAATGAGTCATCGCCATATGGAAGCCCCTGGGTGGTGAGAGGTGGTGTGAATTTTTCCATTTTTTAACTGATAATGGTTTATCCCGACAAGTTGACTCAAGTCTGGTACAATTTTTAATAGTAATCCTTTCCACGCTATGGAATACATTGGAACCCTATGGATAAGTACAAACTTATAAGGTTCAATAGTTATGGTGAAAATTACTGACTTAAGATCAGGACTTTCAAAAAACCAACATCATAAAAATGTTGAACCCTTTTACACTACTAAAGCCATTGGAATAGGAAGCGTATTAGGTCTTGATATCGTTAAAAAAGCCATAACATAATATAATTGTGGTATTCCGTTTCATAGCAGTGCATTATATTGAAAGGATCAAGCGCTTAGAGCTTGAGCATCAGTTTTTCCTGATATCATCAGTTTTAGGAGTAACCTTGTCATTACTACTATTCATTTTTGATTTTTTTTATTTACTTGACGTTCCATCGCTCATCCTTGAATCCTTGGCGCTTGTTCTTTTTATATTTTTTTTCATAAAAGGACAAGATCCAATCAAATACAAAAAACTTACCATACCATTTGCGGTAACAATTCTAATCATTTTGAATATGGCCATTCCTTTTGCCGGGGGATTCCATATAGTAAATTCATTTCTCTTTTTAATATACATCTTACTGCTAAGCATTCTTTTAGATGGAAAAAAACTATACATATTTTATGGAATTCTATTTATTGACCTGTTAGTTCTCATAAGCATTGATTATTATAATTATGAGCAAATACGGCGATATGAAATACCTAAGGCACTGATTCTGGAACATGATGTACTATTATTCTTTATACTATCAACCAGCGTAATCATTTTTAGGGGATTAAAAAGCAGGTATGATATTGAAAGAAAAAGAGTTATTGATCAATCCAATAGAATTGAAGAGTCCCAGAAGCAGATTGCTTATTCTGAAAAGATGGCATCTTTAGGCAGATTATTGTCAGGTATTTCCCACGAAATGAACAGTCCATTGGGGATTGTTAAGTCTAATATAGATTATGTTAATAAGACCAAGCTCGATACCCTGAAGCGATTATTTGACATAGCGCAAAGAATTACACCCCAGGAATTCTTATCAATTCAAGCCCTGATAATAAACATGCACAATAAACCACAGGAAATCAAATCAAGCAGGGAAGAACGCATTACAAAAGATCGTATTGGAAGCTTATTAGCAAGCTTTGACATAGATGATAAAAGCAGGGTGGTAGACCTTATTGCCGACATTGATGAGGAAGATATTTCTACGCCATTACTGAAAATTATACATAGTAAACACTGCATTGCAATGCTTGAGGCAGCGAGACAGCTGAAGTATACCTTTTCCAACCTTAATAATACATCAATAGCAGTAAACAGAGCTGATAATTTAATGAAAGCACTGAAATTGTATACACACAATGATGAGAGAAAAGAGAAGGAATTAATTGACTTAAATTACTCGCTTGATGTGGCATTAAGCCTCTATGAACACGAAATAAAAAAAGGTGTGGCCATTGAAAAGCATTATGAAAAAGAATTATTCATTAATGCTTATCCGGAAGAATTGTCGCAGATATGGTCAAACCTGATAAGTAATGCCATCCATGCTATGAATTATAAAGGTAAACTTTCTATATATTCAAAAAATAACAATATAGCCGATGAAGTGAGTATTATAGACAATGGCTCAGGAATACCTGACGATCAAAAATCAAAAATATTTGAACCTTTTTATACTACAAAACCCATAGGCGTAGGAAGTGGACTAGGCCTTGATATTGTGAAAAAAGCCGTTGAAAAACACAACGGGGAAATTATGTTTGACAGCAAACCTGGCAAAACAATATTTAAAGTGTATTTAAAGAATTGATGGGCAAAGACTTTTTAACTAACCCACCTGACTAACCCATTGTTCCACTTCTTCCATTGTAGGATTTTTCACATCCTTGAGTTTCATTTTTTTTCGCATACCGCACACATCATTAAAGAGTTTTTTAGGAGCAGCTTTTTTTAGTTGATCTATGGTGTTGAACCCTAATTGCTGAAGTATCGGAATTAACTCTTCTCTAACCCCCTGTTCCTGATAATCTTCCTTATTAGCATATTTCACTTTTTTTTCGGGCCTCATTTGAGGGAAGAATAATACATCCTGGATTGAATTGGCATTCGTCATGATCATAGTTAGACGGTCAATACCAATACCTACGCCGGAGGTTGGCGGCATACCATATTCCAGTGCCCTTAGAAAATCTTCATCAAGGGCCATTGCTTCTTCATCACCTCTCTTTGCGAGCTCCAACTGTGCTTCAAATCTATGACGCTGATCAATAGGATCATTAAGCTCCGAATAGGCATTCATAATTTCTTTACCGTTACAAACAGCTTCAAATCTTTCTACCAGGCCTGCTGTTTTTCTGTGCTTTTTAGTTAGCGGGGACATTTCTTCAGGATAATCCAGAATAAACGTAGGTTGGATGAGGTGAGACTCACATTTTTCACCAAAAATTTCATCGATTATTTTTCCGCTGCCCATGGAGTCATCAACTTCAATGCCAATACCTGAAGCAGTTGTTCTGAGTTGATCTTCATTCATTTGGGATATGTCCACATCAGTATATTCTTTAATTAATTCAAACATGGTATATCGCTTCCAGGGTGTCTTAAAGTCTATGAGATGCTCACCTACCTGAACTTTTGTAGAACCATGCAAATCAATTGCCACTTTTTCAATCATTTCTTCCATTAGGTTCATCATCCAGAAATAATCTTTATAGGCTACATAAAGCTCAACTTGTGTAAACTCCGGATTATGAAACCTGCTCATACCCTCATTACGGAAGTCCTTGGCGAATTCATAAACACCATCAAAACCACCTACTATTAACCTTTTTAGGTATAATTCATTGGCAATTCTTAGATATAAAGGGATGTCCAGATAATTGTGGTGCGTTTTAAACGGCTTAGCTGCTGCACCCCCATGTATTGGCTGCAATATGGGTGTTTCAACTTCCAGATAGCCTTGATCATTGAGGAAGTCTCTGATAGAGGTTATTAATTTCGTCCTTTTTATGAAGGTTTGTTTCACTTCAGGATTGACAATGAGGTCAACATATCGTTGGCGATAGCGTTGCTCGGAATCAGAGAATGCGTCATAGGTTTTCTTATCACCCTTTTCATCTACAACCTCTTTTACTATCGGTAGTGGTTTTAAAGATTTTGACAATATTTTAAATGCCTTAACGTGGACAGAAATCTCACCGGTTTTGGTGGTGAATACAAAGCCCCGAACTCCGATTATGTCACCAATGTCAAGCATTTTTTTGAAAACATCATTGTACAGGCTTTTATCCTCAGCAGGGCATAAATCATCCCTCCTGAAATAAAGCTGTATGCGTCCGCTGCTATCCTGAATCACAGCAAATGAGGCTGAGCCCATAATCCTTCGGGTCATAATTCTGCCTGCAATGGATATCTCCTGGTAATCATCAGGGTTTTCTTCATAGTTTTCCAATATCTGTTTACTATTGGTATTGATGGTAAACGCTTCAGCCGGATATGGATCTATTCCCCTGTTGATAAGGGCTTCTCGGACTTTTCTCCTTTGAATTTCTTGTTCGCTTAATTGCATGGATTATGATTAAGATTTTCTACGCTTTATTTCTTTATTGATGAGCTCCAGTTCCCTACTGCTTTGCCCGGCCACAGAAGTGTTCTCTTCTGCCCTTCTGAATAAATAAGGCATAACCTTTCTGATGGGCCCATAGGGCAGGTATTTTGCCACGTTATAACCTTCTTTTCCCAGGATATAGGAGATGTTATCACTCATTCCGTAAAGTTGTGAAAAATAAACAGAGGGATCATCCTTTTTTAAACCCTTATCTTCCATCCAGTGCATCAGCATTTCACAACTGGTCTCATTGTGTGTTCCTGCAATCATTTTGACAATATCTGAATGGTCCAGGCAAAATTTCATGGCATCGTTGTAGCTTTTATCACTGGCCTCTTTTGTGTCGTGAATAGGATTTGGATAACCTCTTTCTTTAGCCCTGTCTCTTTCTTTTTGCATGTACGCACCTCTTACCAGCTTTGCGCCAAGGATGTATCCGCCTTGTTCAGCTTCATGACAAGCATCTCTCAGATTGTCAAGCATATCTTTTCTGTATAACTGATAAGTATTATAAACCACTGCCCGATTATGATTGTATCGTTTGATCAATTCATAGGTGATATTATCTATTGTTCCCTGTATCCAGGATTCTTCGCTATCAATTAACAGGCTAAGGTTGGCTTCATTAGATCTTTTACACAGTCTTTCAACCCTTTTTTTCCCCCTTTCAAATTGCTCCTTTTCATCCCGGGTCAAGGTCTTCCCTGATTGAACCTTTTCCATTAACTCAAGTGAAATCAGGCCGGTAAGTTTGACAACACAAAATGGCATATTTTCACTCTTTCCAGCCATCTCAACAATCCTGAGGCACTCATCCAATGTGGCTTCAAAGCCTGCTTCCGATTTCTCACCTTCAACTGAATAATCAAGTATGGTTTTAATGCGCCCGCGTTCCAAATAGCTGATAGTCTGTGAACAATCATTAATAGATTCACCTCCACAGAATTGCCAGAAGATGGTATTTTTGATTATCCCATCAATGGGTAACCTTAAATTTATGGCAAATAATGTAGCCGCAGCGCCTAATTTCACCCATGTGGGATTATTAATAATTTGAAAGAGCGATCTTAATTTTTTTAGCTCCGTGTCACTTCTATGGGAAAATGCAGTTCCAGTATCTTCAAATATTCCCTTAAGCTTTGGATTACTCATTAAATCTATCGTTGATTAATGTTGTTTACTTAAAATTGTAAAGATAATCATACCAATAATTTGATAAATTTTGTTTGATGGCTGAAAGTGTTATTTATGAAAATTTAGAGGCTTCTCTAAAAGAAATTCAATTATCATATTCACAGCTTGGAATATTGGTGGATGAAAATACTAAAAAATATTGTCTACCCAGGATATCAAAATATCTGGATAACTATACTGAGATACAGATCAAGAGTGGTGAGGAAAATAAAAATATACGCACCTGCATGGAGATTTGGGAGGTGCTGACTGCTTATAGATTTGATAGAAAATCATTACTTATCAATCTTGGTGGAGGGGTAATTGGAGATATGGGTGGATTTTGTGCTTCCACTTTTAAAAGGGGTATTGATTTTATTAATATACCAACAACACTACTTTCACAAGTTGATGCCAGCGTTGGAGGTAAACTGGGCATAGATTTCAAAGGATATAAAAACCATATTGGATTATTCAGAGACCCAAACTATGTGTTAATTGACCCGGGGTTTTTAAAAACTTTAGGTGAAAGAGAGCTTAAGTCAGGTTTTGCCGAGTTAATCAAGCATGCTTTAATCCATGATGTGGATCAATGGCAAAAGCTGCTTGAGGCAACTAATTGGAGGGTATTAGATTTCAGCGCACTTATTCCGGCCTCTGTGGCTATAAAAGAAAAAATTGTGGGGCAAGATCCAGAGGAGACGGGATTAAGAAAAATTTTAAACTTTGGACACACAGTTGGCCACGCCATAGAGACATTTTTTCTGGAAGGCAATGAAAAAAGATTGTTACATGGAGAGGCAATAGCATTGGGAATGATCTGTGAAGCTTATCTATCAAAACAATTATGTGGTCTTACTGAACAGAGTTTACAAACCATTACCAATTACCTACTTGTTATTTTTGATCATAAAACAATTGATCCCTCTCATTTTGGTTATTTGATCGATTTGATGAAGCAGGACAAGAAGAACCAATCAAATCAAATTCTCATGAGCCTACTCATCGAACCAGGAAGATGCGATTATAATATTGAGGTTCAGCCAACGGAAATTGAGCAATCATTAATTTATTTGAATCAGCTGGACACTAATGTTTAGACAAACATATGGTCTTTGCCAGGGTAACTTTTTTTTGCGTTTTCAGACTTTTTGCTCTTGAAAATATTGTTTAGAAATGTGAGTATAATCGTGGTAAAACCAGTTATTAGACCTAAAATTATAAATAGTAATGACCTTTTAATTACCATGGCACCTTGAATATGGTTTAAAATTATAAAGTACTTAATAAACGAAAGAAACAGCTTTAATGATTTGAAAGAACATGAAAATAATTTCCCTTAGTGCACCGGTAAATGTTAAAAATCAGGCCATAAGTTTGAATGCATCCAAAAGTGAAAGTAACAGGGTGCTGATAATCAATGCATTAGGAGAAGAAAATGCCAGGATAAAAAATTTATCACAAGCCAGGGATACCCAAACATTGATCCGGCTATTGAATTCTACTAAGCCTGAACTTGATGTACTGGATGCTGGTACTACCATGAGATTTCTAACGGCCTATCTGTCACTCAAAGGAGATGGACACGTGCTCACGGGTACTGAAAGGATGAAACAAAGGCCTATCCGATTACTGGTTGAAGCTTTGACTGCCATTGGTGCAAGAATAGAATACCTTGAAAAGGAAGGCTTTCCCCCCCTACGGATATATGCGATAAAAGACCAAAAGATTGATACTATCTCCATACCAGGAAATGTCAGCAGTCAGTATATCTCAGCACTTTTGATGATAGCGCCATGTCTTGAGATGGGTTTAACCATAAAGTTGACAGAGGAGATATTCAGCCTGCCATATATCAAAATGACGTTGTCACTGATGAAGCACTTTGGTGTGAATCATAGTTGGCTTGATGAGCGAACAATTAATGTTCAACCTCAGAAGTATAAATCAGCGGAATATACAGTAGAAGCTGACTGGTCCGGCGCAAGCTACTGGTATAGCATAGTTGCGCTTTCTAATGATGTGGAAATAACGTTAAAGGGATTGAGTGAAAAGTCTTACCAGGGGGATCAGGCTATCTATAAGATTATGAATTCTTTGGGTGTATCCACTGAATTTAAAAACGGGGGCGTGCTATTGAAAAAAAATGGTACCATCGTGGATCATTTGGTGCTTGATTTCAGAGAATGTCCTGATTTAGCACAAACAGTGGTTTCAGTGGCTGCAGCTAAAAAAGTAAAACTTAGTATGACCGGTCTTGAAAGTCTTAAGATCAAAGAAACCGATCGAATAGCGGCCTTAAAAAATGAGTTGTATAAATTGGGGGCTGATTTAATCGAGAAAGATAGCCATCACTGGGAGTTGGTTCCCCCAAAATTCTTAAATCTGCATGGTTTATCTTTTCAAACGTATGAAGATCATCGCATGGCAATGGCCTTATCGCCTCTATCCTTACTAACCCCAATAAAAATCGAAGATCCTGACGTCGTTAAAAAATCCTACCCTAACTTCTGGGAGCATCTATCCCAAATAGGTGTGGCAGTTTTATAATGTGGAAATGCAAATCGTTAATTTTTGCGTTTTTGATTTTTAGACTTATCTGGAATATTAATATTCAAAAAGTGTTTGGATTAGTAAATCACTAAACAATCCATTAACCATGCTTTTAAAGCATTCAGGGTATTATCCAGGTCTTCAAACTTTTTAGGTTTATCGATGGCTTGCCTGAGTTGGTGAGGAATATCTACCTTTTGACCAATGGTTGGCTCTACGGATTCCAGAAATTTTGCGGGGTGAGCAGTTTCCAGGAATATACCGGTGCTATTAGTCGTCATGCCGGCACTTTGCAAGCCAAGATAACCAACCGCTCCATGGGGATCCTGGAGATAATTATACTGTTCGTGAATTTCTTTCAGGCACGACCGTGTTTGGTCATCAGAAAATGCTGATCCCATCAGGTCTTTATGGATTGAATGTTTATCATGCCTGTATAGGTCCTTTATCCTTAAAAAATTGCTTGGATTGCCAACATCCATTGCATTAGAGATAGTAGTTACCGACTTTTTACCAGTGAATTCACCGGTGTGAAGGAATTTCGGGAAGGTGTCATTGATGTTGGTCGCTGAGATAAACTTTAGTACCGGTAAGCCTGAATGTTTAGCAATCAAACCGGCAGTCAGGTTGCCAAGGTTACCACTGGGTACAGAGATAAAAGGTTTCGGATTGATAGTTCCCAGTTGAGCTATGGCCCAATAGTAATAAACTGATTGTGGTATTAGCCGTGCAATATTTATGGAATTGGCAGAGGTTAGGTTGATTTTTTGACAGAGGCCAAGGTCAAGGAAGGCTGCCTTCACCAATTTTTGGCAGTCGTCAAATGTGCCATCTATTCTTAAGGCATGGATATTTTTACCCAGTGTGGTAAACTGTGATTCCTGAATATTGCTGACCTTACCCTTCGGATAAAGGATAACTACCTCAGTATTTTCAACCGCATAAAACCCATTAGCCACTGCTCCTCCTGTATCCCCGGAGGTAGCCACCAAAACCACCGACCTTGTATTATTCCCTTTGGCGAAATGACCAATGCACCGGGCCAGGAAACCGGCGCCCACATCTTTAAAAGCCATGGTAGGACCATGGAATAGCTCCAGACTGTATATATTATCATGTACTTGGATAAGTGGGATTTCAAATGAAAAAGTTTGAACAACAATCTCTTTAAGCGATTCATCATCAATGTCCTGATGGCAGTATGGTTTGAGGACTTTGAACGCCAGGTTCTGCAAGGATATACTACTGATCTGTTCCCAAAACCCAGAATCAAATACTGGTACTTCCTGAGGCATGTAAAGGCCATTGTCCTGAGGTAGTCCTTTTAATACTGCCTCGCGAAAGCTTACGAAGTGATCAGGGCTGTTAGTACTGTAAAACTTCATATTGGCTTATGATTTCTGTACCCCGGGGATTGATCGGGGAGGTCAATGACTTGCAATCAATCAAATGATCTTTATAAAGCTTTTTGATTTTTGATTCTATAACCTCAGCCTCTTCTACAGACTGACAAAAAGAGAACATACTAGGGCCTGAACCGGAGATGTTATACCCCAGTGCACCATTATCCAGGGCAACCTTTTTGGCTTCATCATACAATGGAATCAGGATTGACCGGTAAGGTTCTGCCACATAATCATTGATGGATTTTTTGATCAGATCATAGTCATTGTTGATAAGGCCCGCAGTTAATGCCGCAACATTTCCCCATTGCTTGATGGCTGTTTTAAGTTCAAGATTCTGTCGAAGGATACGTTTTGCTGAAGATGTTTTTACCTCAATCAATGGATAGATGATTAAAACCTTGAGTTCTTCGGGGTATTTAATGGAGATAATATCCAGGGGATCATAGCTGCGTATGATGGTAAACCCACCCAAAAGCGCCGGCGCTACATTATCTGCATGCGCATGCTCGGAAGCTACCCGCTCTCCTTCCATGGCATAAGGAATAAGTTTTTCTTTATTTAATGGCTCTTCCAGTAAGGCATTTACAGCGAATACAGCTCCTGCTGCGCTGGATGCACTGGATCCCAGGCCACTACCCGGGTGCATCTTTTTTTGTATGGTTACATCATATCCACGGGATAAGTTAAGGTCATCCAATAAGGCTTTGATGGCTACGGTAGCCACATTTTTTTCAGGTTCATAAGGTAGGCCTTCACATCCTAAAATATCCTTGATCTTTAACTCAGCGTTATTATTCTTTTCGATGGTAATTAAGTCGCCCACTTTCTCCAGTGCAAAGCCCATGATGTCATACCCACAGCCTACGTTTGCTACTGTAGAGGGGGCGAAAACTGTTATTTTATTCATTGGCATTGGCGATTCTCATCACATCAGCAAATATACCGGAAGCGGTAACTTCCTTACCTGCACCGGCACCTTTTATCACTAGTGGTTGGTCCACATACCGGTCTGTTTTTAATAGCACGATGTTGTCTTTTCCTTCAAGGTGGTAAAATGGGTGATCAGAAGATACACCCACCAACTTACATTGGGATTTGCCATTTTTGTAAGAAGCTACAAATTTCAGTTTTAGTGATCGCTCATAAGCCGCCTGAAATATTTTCTTAAAGTGGTCTTCATTGTCCAGCAACTTATTAAAGAAAACCTCGGTGTCATTAGCTTCCATACATTCCTTAGGGATAAAGTCTTCATGTTCAATCTCACCAAACTCTAAAGAATATCCACTTTCACGCACTAAAAGCAATATTTTTCTTCTCACATCCGCTCCACTAAGGTCTTCCCTGGGATCCGGTTCGGTATAACCTTCCGTTTTTGCTTTTCTTACAATCTCACTGAACGAAATGGTACCATTATAATGATTAAAGATAAAGTTGATACTACCAGATAGCACGGCTTCTATTTCGTTCACTTTGTCCCCGCTTTTTATAAGGTCATTAAGTGTGTTGATGATTGGTAATCCTGCACCAACATTGGATTCATAGTAGAAATGTGCTTTATACTTTTTAGTGTGGTGCTTAAGCTGCTTGTAATGATCATAGCTTTCAGTGCAGGCCAGTTTGTTTGGTGTAACAATAGAAATACTGCCTTTAAGTATCTCAAGATAGAGGTCTGAAATTTGTTTCGAAGCAGTGTTATCAATGAAAATGCTATTACGAAGGTTGGCATCTTTCATAGCAATAAGAAACTTCGCGGGTGTAAAACATTGCCCGGAAGCAAGTAATGTTTTCCATTGGTCAAGGTCTATACCATTCTGATCAAAATACATCTTCTTACTATTGGCTATACCGACCACTCTTAGATGAATGTTATAATTGTTCAGGAGGAAATCATTTTGTTGGTTAATTTGTCCAAGCAGGGCAGATCCAACGTTACCCACTCCGATGACATAAATGTTCATACGTTTCACCTCTGATAAAAAGAAACTTTCATGTAAGCTATTTAGTGATTTTCTAAGATTTTTTTCTTCGATAACCACTGAAATATTCCTTTCTGTTGAACCTTGTGATATCGCTTTGATGTTTACCCCGTTTTTTGCCAGTATATTGAATAATTGGCCGCTTACACCAATTTGGTTCCTCATTTTAGATCCCACCAGGGCAATAATCGACAAGCCCCTCTCAACTTCCACGCGATTAATTTGGTGTCTTTGCAATTCATAGGCAAAGATTTTCTCAATGGATTGCGTGGCTTTTTCAACATCAGATTCTGCAATACCTACACAGATGGAATGTTCGGAAGATGCCTGGGTGATTAAGATCACGTTGATGTTTTCTTTGGATAATGCTTCAAATAGACGATGGGAGAAGTTTGGCACACCAACCATACCACTACCCGATAAGTTGATCAAAGCGATATTACTTATCGATGAGAGACCTTTAATGTCTTTACCATTATTTTCATCTTTTGAAATAATTGTCCCCTCATCATTAGGCGCAAAAGTGTTTTTTATCCTGATCGGAATATTTTTTTCTAAGACCGGCTGAATGGTAGGCGGGTAAATAACCTTTGCTCCAAAATGCGATAATTCCATGGCCTCCTCATAGCTAATCCCTGCTATAGGGTGTGCCTGGCTCACCATCCTGGGGTCTGCAGTCATCATACCACTAACATCGGTCCATATTTGCAGTTCATCTGCATCAAGAAGTTTGGCCAGGATAGCGGCGGTATAATCAGAGCCTCCCCTGCCAAGGGTAACCATGTTCCCTTCAGGAGAGGAGGCAATGTATCCCGGGCAAACTGCCAGTGGAGGTTGATCTTTAAAACGAGATTTTATTGATGCTTCACTCGAATAGAAATCAACGTTTCCTTTGCCGTAGTTATCATCGGTTTTTATTAGTTCCCGGCTGTCAATGAGCTCACACGTGAAATCCTGTTTGAAAAATTCAGCGATCAGATAGGATGAGATAATTTCCCCATAACTGGTGACCAGGTCACTGGATTTTGGGGTTAGCTCCTGTATGTAAAAAATCCCTTTACAGATGTCTTCAATTTGGTTAGAATAAATTTTGACCTGGCTCAGGATTTCGCTCTGCGCTCTAATAGGTATTAAGGCTTTAACCGTATTTAAATGCAGTTTTTCAATTTCGATTAAAATGCTCTTGTAATCCTCATCACCTGTAGCTGCTTTTTTAGAGGCACTGACCAGCTTATCGGTTACCCCTTTCATTGCTGACACAACCACCACTAAGCGATCCTTTTGTAATAGTGGTTTTATGATACGTTGAATTTCCCGTATGCTCTCCACAGAACCAACTGAGGTTCCTCCAAATTTTAAGACCTTCATTTCTTAGTTTTTAAAAATTATTAGATCAAATAGTATAGCAGGTCTGGCTTGTCATTTAAGTATTCGCCATAAAAGTTTTTTGATTTCATTCTGGAAATCATAGGTTCCAGGTCTTCCCTGTCATTCAGTTCTATGCCTACCAGTGCAGGGCCCTTTTCACGGCTATTTTTCTTGTGATATTCAAAATATACAATGTCATCATGTTCACCCAGTACCTGCTCTACGAACTCTTTTAAAGCACCGGCTCTTTGAGGGAATTTTATGATAAAATAGTGTTTTAGGCCTTCATAAAGCAATGCCCTTTCTCTGATCTCTTCTGTGCGGGTGATATCATTATTGCCTCCGGAGAGGATACAAACTACATTTTTCCCTTTAATTTCCTCTTTATAATCATCCAAGATGGCTATTGATAATGCTCCGGCCGGTTCAGAAACGATGCCGCTTTGGTTGTACATTTTAATAATAGTGGAGCAAATCTTACCCTCTTTAACTGTGGCAACTTCCGCTAGATTATCCTTACATATCTGAAAATTGAGCTTCCCTACACGTTTTACAGAGGCACCATCAACGAACTTATCAATTTTATCCAGGGTAACTAATTCGTCAGCTTCAATGGATTGCTTCATAGAAGGTGCGCCTGCAGGTTCAACGCCAATAATTTTTGTTTGGCTGCTCAAGAGTTGAAAAACACTGGTCACTCCAGCGGCTAATCCTCCTCCTCCGATTGGCAGGAAAAGATAGTCGATACTGCTTTTGGTTTGCTCAAGGATTTCCAAAGCAATGGTTGCCTGTCCTTCAATGACTTTTTCGTCGTCGAAAGGAGGGATAAATACCTTCTCTTCGGCTTTACTTAACTTTAGCGCCTGTTCCTGAGCATCATCAAATGTATCGCCTACTAATTTTATCTCGATCCACGCTTTGCCAAACATTTTAACCTGTTCCACTTTTTGGGAAGGCGTTGGAGTGGGCATAAATATGACACCCTTGATTCCCAGTTTAAAGCAACTCAATGCTACGCCCTGTGCATGATTACCTGCACTGGCACACACTACGCCATTCCTCTTTTGTTCAGGATCCAGGCCATATATTTTATTGTAAGCACCCCTGATTTTATAGGAGCGGACAACCTGGGTATCTTCCCTTTTAAGGAAGATGTTTGATCCGTAATGTTGGCTTAAGTTAAAGCTTTCCTGGAGTGGCGTTTTTAATGCTACATTTTCCAGTCGCTCCTGTGCCTTTCTAATATCACTCAGTGCAGGGTAATAAGTGTTATTTAACGTCTTCGACTTCACCTTTCACCTTGTTATGTTCCGGTCTGAGTTTTCTTACTGTAGCACCTGTTTGCCACATTTCCGAATTATGTATTTCTGATAGTTCTTTTTCCAGATCAGCTCGGTATGTTGGTTTTTTGCATGATTCAATCACGATTTTTGCCTCACTCCCTGATGCGACACTTTCGTAAAGTTCATCAAATACTGGCATAACAGCTTCCCTAAACTTATGCCGCCAGTCTAAGGCCCCTCGCTGTGCAGTAGTAGAACAATTTGCATACATCCAGTCCATACCGTTTTCGGCAACCAGAAGAATTAAGCTTTGGGTAAGCTCCTCTACCGTTTCGTTAAATGATTCAGATGGGCTGTGGCCTTTTTCCCTGAGTTTATTATACTGAGCCTCCATCACACCAGCAAGGGCACCCATAAGTACCCCTCTTTCACCCGTCAAATCACTAAATACCTCTTTCTGGAAAGTGGTTTCAAATAAATATCCAGATCCGATGCCAATACCTATAGCAATCACTTTATCAAAAGCTTTCCCGGTTGCATCCTGATGAATAGCATAGCTCGAATTAAGTCCTTTTCCTTCCAGGAATAGTCTTCTCAGGCTTGTACCTGAACCTTTAGGCGCTACAAGTACTACATCTACGTCTTCCGGGGCTACAATACCGGTTTGTTTATTGTAAGTGATTCCAAACCCATGGGAAAAATAAAGGGTTTTACCAGGAGTCAGATATTTTTTGACGGTAGGCCATAATTCTATTTGACCCGCATCAGAAAGTAAAAAGAAAATAATGGTGGCTTTTTCCAAGGCATCTTCGATACTAAATAAATTAACACCTTCTTCCCAGCCATCTTTTAATGCTTTATCAAATGATTTTGAAGGTTTTCGCTGACCAACAATTACATTAAAGCCATTATCCCTGAGGTTCAATGCCTGGCCGGGTCCTTGAACTCCATAGCCGATTATTGCGATTGTTTCTTCCTTAAGTGTTTCTAATGCCTTTTCAAGTGGGTACTCTTCCCTTGTTACAACATTTTCTTCTACACCCCCAAAATTGAGTTTTGCCATAATTTTCAGTTTGTTTAGTGATTATTTACAAAATTATTTTCAAGATTTTCCAGGATTTCAGCTAATTCCTTTTTTGACCTGGTGATGGCCACACGGCCACTTCGAACGAATTCCATCACATGATAGGGTCTGAGATCATTTAGGAGTCTTTCAGTTTCATCCTTATGACCTGTTTTTTCTATGGTTATCGAGTCTCCTTCTACCGCAAGTATTCGTGCATGATTGCTTCGGATAAGCTTTTCTATTTCTTTTTTGTGCTCCAGTTTCACCTGTATGGGAACTTTATACAGCGCAATCTCCTGATAAATTACTTCATCGTCCGTATGTAATTCTGCCTGCAGTACTTCTACTTGCTTTTCAATCTGTTTAACAACTTTTCTGGCTTTGCCTTCCTCTTCTTTAATCATTATGGTAAATCGATGGATACCATGTTCGTGGGATTCACTAACGGTAAGGCTTTCGATGTTGATATGCCTTTGTGTGAAAAGCGTTGTGATCCTGTTCAATAGGCCAATTTGATTTTCGGTGTAAACGATGATTGTAAATTTTTCCATGTTTAATCAAGTCTTATTTCATCAACAGAAGCCCCGGATGGAACCATTGGAAATACATTATCCTCTTTTTCGACGGCTATATCCAATAGATAAGGTCCCTTATGTTCAAACATTTCTTTTATGGAGCTTTCCAGGTTATCCCTTTCATCTATTCTTTTTGCTTCAATGCCAAAGCCTTTGCTGATGGCAATAAAATCTGGATTTACCATTTCAGTGAAAGAATAACGCCTATCAAAGAACAATTCCTGCCATTGTCTCACCATACCTAAAAAGTTATTGTTTAAAATGACAATTTTTACCGCAGCTTTAGTTTGTGCGATAGTCGCTAGCTCCTGTAAAGTCATTTGAAATCCTCCATCTCCGATAACCGCCACTACTTCTCTATCAGGTCTTCCTAACTTGGCGCCTAATGCTGCAGGTAAACAGAAACCCATGGTTCCTAAGCCTCCGGAAGTGATATTACTTCTGGTTTGCTTAAACTCAGCATACCTGCAGGTAACCATTTGATGTTGACCCACATCAGTTACCACAATGGCTTCCGCATGGGTTTGTTCATTGATTATCCTGACAACTTCTCCCATAGACAATCCTTTGTCCCCGTTGGGATGTAGTTCTTTTTTGATGATCTTATCTTCCTCTATTTGCCTGTATTTCTCAAATTCTTCCATCCATTCCTGGTGCTCATTGGCTTTCACTTCACCCATCAATAGCTCCAGGGATTCTTTAGCATCACCAATAATCGGACAGTCAACAATTATATTTTTATTGATTTCCGCGGGGTCCAATTCCAGATGAATAATTTTAGCTTGTCTGGCATATGTGTTGGTATTCCCGGTAACCCGATCATCAAACCGCATACCAACGGCGATTAGTACATCACACTGGTTAGTAAGCATATTGGGGCCGTAGTTTCCATGCATTCCCAGCATACCTACATTTAAAGGGTGGTCTGTGGGCAACGCAGAAAGCCCTAAGATTGTCCAGGCAGAAGGAATACCTGTCTTTTCCACAAAGTCTTTAAACACTTTTTCGGCGCCAGCCAGTATAACGCCCTGGCCAAATACGACGAATGGTTTTTTAGCTTCATTGATCAACCGGGCTGCTTCTTTAACCTTATCCTTTTCTATTTCTGGTTTTGGAATAAAACTTCTTATTTTCTTACATTTTTTATAGCTGAAATCGACAAGTTGGTTTTGAGCATCTTTGGTAATGTCCAGAAGTACCGGTCCCGGCCTTCCTGAGCAGGCAATGTAGAATGCTTTAGCAAACGCTTCGGGTATTTCTTCTGCTTTTGTTATTTGATAATTCCATTTGGTCACCGTCATGGATATACTGATCACGTCTGTTTCCTGGAAAGCATCAGTTCCTAACAGCGGATAGGGAACCTGACCGGTAATACAAACCAATGGTGTGGAATCGATTTTAGCATCTGCTATGCCTGTGATTAAATTGGTGGCTCCGGGTCCGGATGTTGCCAGTACTACGCCTGCCTTACCGGAAGCCCTTGCATAGCCCTGTGCGGCATGAATTGCTCCTTGTTCATGTCTAGCCAGCACATGATTGACTTTATCCTGATAATGGTACAGCGCGTCGTAAACGGGCATGATTGCCCCTCCGGGGTATCCAAAGAGCAGGTCTACGCCTTCATTTATCAGGCATCTAATCACCGCATCAGATCCTTTCAGTTGTTCTGTAGCTTTTGATACTTGTTGATATTGTGTGGTTTCCATATTCAGTTTTTTAGAAAGTGTCAGTAGTGCATCCTAATGACGCGTTATTCACTGTTTTAGCATATTTATATAAGACTCCTGATTCAATTTTCGGTAATGGTTTCTTCCATTTGTTTCTTCTATGATTCAATTCCGGATCTGTTAGCTTAACATTTAATGCATTGGCTTTGGCATCAATCACAATGATATCACCATCTTCCAGCACTGCAATATTGCCACCTTCATAAGCTTCGGGCGTAATATGACCAACGACAAACCCGTGTGTGCCTCCGGAAAAACGTCCATCGGTGATCAACGCCACATCTTTTCCCAGGCCTGCGCCCATAATCAGTGATGTGGGTTTTAGCATTTCCGGCATCCCGGGGCCCCCTTTTGGCCCTTCATATCTGATTACCATTACATCTCCTTTGGTTATTTTATTATTTCTAATTGCGTCATTGGCTTCGAATTCACTGTTGAAAACTTTTGCCCGTCCCTCAAAATATTCCCCTTCTTTGCCAGAGATCTTTGCAACAGCTCCTTGTGTCGCCAGATTACCTTGGAGTATTTGTAGGTGGCCATTTTTCTTTATCGGATTGGATATCGGATAAATGATGTCTTGTCCTTCTTTAAGTGAAGCAACGGAAGCAAGATTTTCTTTTATTGATTTCCCGGTAACCGTAAGACATGACCCGTCTATCAATCCTTGTTCTGATAAATATTTCATAACTGCAGGGATGCCACCTATACCGTGTAAGTCTTCCATTACATACTTTCCACTGGGTTTTAAATCAGCTATGTACGGAGTCCTGTCACTGATTCTTTGAAAATCAGATAAATCAAATGATATATTGAATGAATGTGCGATAGCCAGTATATGAAGCACAGCATTGGTTGACCCGCCAAGTGCAATTGCCAGCGTTACGGCATTTTCTAGTGACTTTTTAGTAACAATGTCCCTTGGTTTTAAGTCTATTTTCAGTAGTTCCTGAATCTGTAATCCGGCATTTTTTGCCTCTTCTTTCTTCTCTGAGCTGGTAGCCGGATTCGAAGCACTGTAAGGCAAAGACATACCCATTGCTTCAATTGCTGAACTCATAGTGTTAGCTGTATACATACCACCACAAGCTCCCGGTCCCGGGCAGGCATTCAAAATAACTTGCCTGAATTCCTCCGGAGTGATGTTACCGGCATACTTCCTTCCCAGTGCTTCAAAAGCGGAAACTATGTCCAGTTTTTGACCATTATAAAACCCCGGGGATATGGTGCCACCATAGACGACAATTGCTGGTCGGTTAAGCCGCCCAATGGCCATCATGGCACCTGGCATATTTTTATCACAACCAACTACCGCAACCAATCCATCATAGCTTTGGGCATTCACTACGGTTTCAATAGAATCAGCGATTATATCCCGGGAGGGTAGGGAATATCGCATCCCTTTGGTACCCATTGAAATACCGTCACTTACTCCTATGGTATTGAAAATCAGCCCGACTAAATCTTTAGCCAGTGTTCCCTGCTTAATATCTTTAGCCAAATCATTAAGATGCGCATTGCAGGGATTGCCTTCATAACCGGTACTGGCAATTCCTACCTGGGCTTTGCTCAGGTCTTCTTCAGACAGGCCAATGGCATGAAGCATGGCTTTTGCTGCAGGTTGTGTTTCGTCCTGTGTTACCGCTTGACTGAACTTATTTAATTTCATATGATCACGGAATCTTTTTGGAAACCTTCTTCTTTAATTTTTTCACGGTAGGTCAGTAACAAACTATAGGCTATGGATTCTTCCCACGGTTGCTCATATTCATGGCCTCCAATTGATTTGATACCAGCTATTTCAGTAGCTGTACCCACGAAGAAAGCAAAATCAACAGCTGTTAACTCTTCAGCTGTCATATCCACCTCATAAATAGGTATGGACAGATCTTCAGCCATTTCAAAAATTACTGATCGTGTTATGCCCGCAAGAATATTTCCTTTTTTCGGCGTGTAAATACATCCATCTTTTTCGCAAAAGAAATTCGCTCCCGGACCCTGGGAAATGTTACCCTGGTTATCTAGTAATAAAGCTTCATCAAACCCTTTTGCTTTTGCCTCAGAGGTAGCCATGATTGAATTCACATAATGACCGGTTACTTTGTAGTTGACAGGTAAAGCTTTTGGGCTGGGTTTTTCATAAGAAGATATCATCACCTTTAATAACTCAAAGCCCAGATATCTGCCCCATTTCCATGACGCGATAGCGATATTTGCCTGTGGTGTCTGGGACAGCCTCATGTTATTTCCTACATAAATCAGTGGCCGTACGTATGCACTTTGCAAATTATTTTTATCTAATAACTGATAAGATATCTCAATCAGCTCTTCTACACTATAATTGATTTCAATATTCATTTCCCGGGCTGCTTTCAAGAGCCTGGTGTAGTGCTCTGTTGCCCTGAATAGACGAGGCCCCATTGCTGTTTTGTATGCACGTAAACCATCAAAAATCCCATAACCATAATGAAGTGTCTGGCTATAAATACTGGTACTGGCTTGTCCGGCCCTAACCCAATTGCCATTCTGAAATAACCAAGTTTGATTGTTGAAGTACATGTTTAATTCTTTCTAAAAAAAAAGCGCCATCCCCTTACCGGGAATGGCGCCTGAATAATGTTTTATTTCATTCATACCATTCCCGGCGTGGTTATCATAATGACGACCACAATAATTAGGGATATGGTAATAATGTTTATCATTTAATTTTAAAATCTGGCCAAAGATAATTTGAATAGTTTTCTTTATGCAAGTCTTCATAAATATTATTTTATCATTTGGTTGAAACAGCAAACAAATCCCGGTAAGTTTCACACACATAATCGCCAACCTCTGATGTGGATCTATACTCACCTTTTGCAGAAAGATCTTTTGTTAAGAAGCCATTTTTGACTGCTTGATTTACTGCGTCTGTAATAGCCTTAGATTCCAGTTTCATACTAAAGGAATGATCCAAAAGCATAGCTAGCGAGAGTATAGACGCAAATGGATTAGCAATATTTAGACCTGCAGCTTGAGGATACGATCCATGGATGGGTTCAAATAACCCAATCCTTTCACCCAAAGAAGCGGAAGGAAGCATCCCTATAGAACCTGTGATAACAGAACTTTCATCGGTTATGATGTCACCAAACATATTCTCAGTCAATATCACATCGAAACAGGCAGGGTTTTGAATGATTTGCATGGCAGCATTGTCTACAAACATAGTCTCATATTGCAGTTCAGGATAATTACTTACATATGCTGATACTTTTTCCCTCCATAGTCTTGAAGTTGCCAATACGTTGGCTTTATCGACAAGCGTCAGTTTTTTCTTTCTTTTCAGGGCATCAATTACTGCAAGTCGGGTAACCCTTAGAATCTCTTCATCAGAATATACAGAAGTGTCATAAGCCTTGGTTCCTTGTTCATTTCGCCCGCTTGGTTCACCAAAATAGATCCCGCCGGTTAACTCCCGGTAAACTGTGAAGTCAACACCTTCAATTTTTTCCTTTTTAAGAGGGGAAAATTCATATAAGGCAGGGTAGCTTTTGACCGGCCTGACATTTGTAAACAGCCCCAGTGCCTTACGCATTTGCAAGAGTCCTTGCTCAGGCCTCACTTTTGCGCCAGGGTCATTGTCATATTTTGGATCACCAATGGCCCCAAATAAAATAGCATCAGACTGCTCGCAGATATTTTGTGTTTCAGCGGGAAAAGGTTCACCTGTTTTTTCTATGGCATCTGCACCAATCAATCCATATTCCAGGTCAAAACCAATACCGGATATTTCCTGAATAACTTTCAGCACTTTGATTGATTGTTCAGTGACTTCAGGGCCTATCCCGTCACCTGGAAGTACGGCTATCTTTTTATTCATACCGGGTTTGCATAAATGTGGTCTTTTTCAAAACTTTCAATTTTATTTGATTGGCTTAGCATGTAATCAATGTCATCGTAGCCATTCAACAGGCACATTTTTTTGTATTCATTTATTTCGAATGGTGTATGAATATTCTTATCCAATACTTCGAAATATTGATTCTCCAGGTCTACTTTAATTTTTATATCGATGTTTTGCGTACGGATATCGAATAATTGTTTCAACTGTACCTCTGACACAGTTATGGGTAATAGACCGTTATTCAAAGCATTATTTTTGAATATGTCGGCGAAATGGCTTGAGATAACTACCCTGAACCCATAATCATGAAGTGCCCATGCTGCATGCTCCCTGCTTGATCCGGAGCCAAAGTTTTTTCCTGTTAATAAGATCTCTCCTTTGGTCTGGTTTAAAATAAAGTCGCTCTTAGGATTTCCATCCTGATCATATCTCCAGTCACAGAACAAGTTCTTTCCAAAACCTTCCCTGGAAGTGGCTTTTAAGAAGCGTGCTGGTATAATTTGGTCAGTATCAACATTTTCAACATTAAGCGGTACACAGGTTGAAGTTATTATCCTAAACTTTTCCATGGTTATATCATTTCCCTTACATCGGTGATCTGTCCTTTTAAGGCGGTGGCTGCTGCTGTCAGTGGACTGGCTAAAAATGTCCTTGCTCCTGGGCCCTGGCGACCCTCAAAATTACGGTTTGAGGTAGAGACACAATATTCCCCTTTCGGAATCTTGTCCTCGTTCATGCCCAGGCAGGCGGAACATCCCGGTTGTCTAATCTGAAAACCAGCCTCCTCCAACACACTGTCAATTTCTTCATCACGTATTTGCTTTTCAACCTGCTTAGAGCCGGGTACGATCAATGCATTGATATGGGCAGCTTTCTTTTTCCCCTTTACTAATTGGGCGATCGCCCTGAAGTCTTCAATGCGTGAATTGGTACAACTACCAATGAAAACATAATTGACATTTTTACCCAGTAGTTTTTCACCCGGTTTTAAGCCCATATATTCAAGCGATTTCTTAAAACCAACTTCTTTACCATTGATGGTATCAAAGGTTGGGATGGCTTCAGAAATTTTAACACCCATACCCGGGTTTGTACCATAGGTGATCATGGGGGAAATATCTTCAGCCTTAAAACGATTGCTGATATCAAAAGTAGCATCATTATCACTGAAGAGGGTATCCCAGTATTTTTTGCGTTCATTCCACAGTTTTCCGGCAGGTGCATATTTTCTACCGTATACATAATTAAAAGTAACTTCATCGGGAGCTATCAGGCCTCCGCGTGCACCCATTTCGATGCTCATATTGCAAATGGTCATGCGGCTTTCCATGGATAAGTTTTCAATGGTTTCGCCACAATATTCAATAAAATGGCCGGTACCTCCTGAAGCAGATATCTGAGAGAGCATGTAAAGGATAATGTCTTTAGCCGAAACTCCGGATTCTAATTTTCCATTTACTTCCAGTTTCATCTGCTTTGGTTTCCACTGAAGGATGCATTGTGTAGCCAAAACCTGTTCAACTTCACTGGTGCCAATGCCAAAAGCAATAGAACCAAATGCCCCGTGGGTAGAGGTATGACTATCTCCGCAGACTATTGTCATACCTGGTTGGGTTATCCCCAACTCCGGGCCTATTACATGTACAATCCCTTGGAAAAGGTGCCCAAGACCAAAGAGCTTAATATCATGATTGGCACAATTTTCTGTAAGTTTTTCAACTTGTTTTTTGGATAGCGCCTCGGTGATTGGCAAATGTTGATTGATGGTGGGGACGTTATGATCGGCAGTGGCGATGGTCTGCTTTGGGCGTAGCACTGTACGATTTCGGTTTTCCAATCCTTTAAATGCCTGTGGGCTGGTGACTTCATGAATTAAATGCCTGTCAATATAAAGTAGGGTCGGCCCATTGTCAATGTGGGTAACCACATGATTGTCCCATATTTTATCAAATAATGTTTTCCCCATTACTATATTTAAACGGTTAGATGGTGGGAGGCATATTTTTGAAGTAATTCTTCAAGGTCTTTGTCATTGACCACTTTGATATGGTCTGCCAGTTCAAGAAATCTTTGATAAATATCTTCCTGCTCATTTTGTGGTATTTCTACACCAAGTTTATTGATCCTATATTTCAAAGCTGCTCTGCCACTTCGTGCTGTTAACACGATGGTTGACTCATTTACCCCCACCTCATGGGGATCAATTATTTCGTAGTTGTCCCGGCTTTTTATCACGCCATCCTGATGGATGCCTGAAGAATGTGCAAAAGCATTTTTTCCAACAATGGCCTTATTAGCCTGTACCGGCATGTTCATGGTGTTGGAGACCAATTGACTAATAGGGAAAAGTTTTTCGGTTTTTATCCTGGTCTCATAGTCCAGCCAGCGATGCTTCCTAAGCACCATTACAACTTCTTCCAGAGAAGTATTTCCGGCCCTTTCACCACATCCATTGATGGTGCATTCAATCTGCCTGGCCCCATTCTGAACCCCGGATATACTATTTGCTGTTGCTAATCCGAGGTCATTATGGCAATGGGCTGATATGGTAACTTTATCGATTCCCATTACATTTTCCTTAAGGAATCGTATTTTTTGACCGTATTCTTCGGGTAGGCAGTAACCTGTAGTATCAGGTATGTTAACCACTGTCGCACCTGCTTTTATTACCTCTTCGATAATGGTTGCCAGGTACTCATTTTCTGTGCGCCCTGCATCTTCAGCATAAAATTCAACATCTTCAACAAACTTCTTTGCATGTTTTACTGCGGCAACGCCACGTTCTATAACTTTTTCCGGTGTTGATTGTAGTTTGGTATAAATGTGTTGTTTGGAAGTGCCTAATCCGGTGTGTATCCTTGACCTCCTGGCATTTTTAACTGCTTCGGCGGCACACTCAATATCTTTTTGAACAGCCCTTGACAAACCACAAACAGTTGATTCAGTGATATTGTCTGCAATTTCCTTTACCGATGCGAAATCACCGGGGCTGGATATCGGAAAACCAGCTTCGATCACATCCACCCCCAGGTCTTCCAGTGCTTTGGCTATGATTAGCTTTTCTTCGCGGTTTAGTCCACAGCCAGGAACCTGCTCTCCGTCTCTCAACGTAGTGTCAAAAATCTGTACCTTTTCCATATCATTTTCTTTGATGAGTTGTCGAAGCTAGAATTTTGAAAAGGTATCCAAAAACTAAAAAAAGTTATAAATACGTTGTCTGAGGTGATGAATAAAAAATAAAATAGCTTATTTAAGTTTCTTAATTTAATTAAAGCTTCTTAATAAATACGATGGCTAATAAATATATTCATTCAACTATTGGGATTTAAAAAGCATCAAAACCAATAGCCCTCAGAAAAATTTCGGGTAAAATTAGACATCTAAGCGAACCAAAATTGCTCTATTATTTTCACATTGATTAAGGTCTTCTATTAATAGTGTACGATTTATTAACCTTTATTCTAATTACCTTCTTTATAACAATACTTTGATCTCTTCATACTTCGGCGCTACATAGACACTATCTTCCAACACAACTACCGGGTAAAGTATTCGTCCTTTATGTCCTGAGGCTTTTACAACATCTATCATCTCCTGAACTAAATCGTCATCGTTTTCTACATCATGAAATGTGTATGTGTAGCCCTCATCATTTAAACTGGCCTTAAAACTTACGCAGTGCGGACAGTTATTGCTGCCATAGATTATGATATCTTTCTGTGGTACTTTACTGCAACCAAAAATTAATAGTAGACTGCATACGAATAAACTAATTTTCATGATTTTACTTTTAATACAATAATAAATTAGAAATTATAATTAGGTATTAATTGCATTTATGAATTGGCAGTAAATGAAAGTTTTCTGTCAGATCGGAAGTTACTGGAATAAGTTTATTTGTATAGTTATATAAATTAAAAAAATAATCATATATAATGAATAATTCAAAGAAAACTTTGTTTTTGATACTGGTCATAGTAATCAACATAGCGATTTCATTTTTAGTTTGGTTTTAGGTTAGTCCATAATTTGGGTTTAAGGTATTGACAGTCGGTCAATACCTTTTTTTATTCCAGTGGCTTTTAAGCCTAATTTTTATGTTTATAAAAAATTTACTGCTCTTCATGACAGCACATCACAGCACTATTCGGTATTGATAATAAAATTAATAAGTTAATAATCAGCGATTGACTATTTTTTTTTTAAAAGACAGATGATTTAATTATATTAAAGGTTCAGGTAACCTGGGTTCCTACCCCAAGCCCCGTGTTGGAATTAAATATGCGGGGCTTATCCATTTACTAGCACCTGACTTATTTGTTGAATAAGTTTTTTACTAACTACTGATTTGGTACTCATGAAATATTGTCGCAACAAAGGTATTTTTAAGCCATAATGGCAGTATGTGTTTTTGTGTATCGACTATGGTATTCGATTTGACGTAAAATAAAATAAAGATAACTATGATAAATAAAAAAGATATAACGAAACAGTTAGCAGTTGCAGGTAACCTGATGAATACTGTGGGCGGGGGAATGGTTCATATTCGGTCAAAATTTAATAAGTTGGAGGATCACTACAAGGTATTGTTTAATATTCCAGGGATCAGCAGGGAACATTTAAATGTTGAAATCAACAATAATAAAATACTGGTATTCCAAAGGATACAATTCGGCAACAACGATATGCCTTATTTGATCAGCTTTTTTGATATTCCAAATGATGTTGATCATCAGAATATATCAGCAAGCTTTAAAGATAACGATCTGGAAATGATTCTTCCTTTCAACGAACTTTCTAACGGATACAGAAGGAAGATAGACATTTTTAAATAGACATAAATGTTTTTCGTCATTCCCATGATGACCACGATCATAAATTCATGATATAAGTAAGGTTATTTCTATGAAGTGTTTATTGCAGGATCAATTTATTTTGGTTTCTGCTTCCAGGAATCAGGTTATTTGTAGATTACAAACCTCTTTATAAGGTATAAGAAAGATTATGCAAACAATGAGTAATATAAGGGACTAATTATCCCGAATAGCTGTACTTTGTCTCCCAGACTGTTAATGGCTCCGCCTCCTCGTTTCTTACTACATTATTGACAACTTCACCTATGAAAAGAACATGATCGCCAGCTTTTATTTGGTTTGTGACTTTGCACTCAAAATAGGAGGGGACAACTAAAAATATTGGTGAGCCTGTCTTGTCTGTTACAAAACTATAGTCATTAAGTTTATCTTTTGCGAAGACCGTTTTTTTGGCAAATGCGCCAATCATTGATTGATTGGATTTGCCCAATGTGTTTATGGCAAAGACATTGGTTTCCTGAACTGGTTTTTTTATATCAGAATCATTTCTAATGGCAACCATCACCAGTGGAGGGTCAAAAGAAACCTGGCTTATCCAGCAAATGATGCCGGCTGCATAAGGATGCTCTTGATTATTGGATGTTTTTGTGGTAATGATATGAAAACCATAACTAACTTTTTTTAATGCCTTTCTTAAACCAGCCTCGTATGACATAAATGAATTGTTTTGGGTTTAAATATTTAAAGGGATTTAAAATAATCCATTTCCAGATCTTCTACAACATTATTCTATTATTCCAATTGCACATATGAGTAACAAAATCTTTAAGAATGACATCTGTCATTGTGTTTGAATGAGATAACAGAATTTTAATCCTGAATAATAAGAATAAGGAAGAGTGAGAATAAATTGTTATATTTTGTAATCAACATGAAGTGCATGCCCGGCTATTTGAAGAATTTTTTGCCATTAATGGTCGCTTTATTATTTTCTCAGGCTTTGCAATCACAATATCTGGGTTTTCATTTTAAAGATCGGTTTGATAAGTCTGTCATAAAATTTGAAACCAGAAATAGCCTGATCATTATCCCGATATTGATCAATGACCGCTTAAGGTTGAAATTCATTCTTGACACAGGTGTACAAACAGCTATCATCACGGAAAAACTACTAGCACAGGCTACCGGCCTGAGTTTTGACCGTAAGATTTCCATTGGTGGGCCGGGACGGGAAGATTCTATTTTTGCGCATGTGGTTAACAGGGTCAACCTGAAGCTATCAAATGAAGTTTTTTCATCCAACAGTTCAATTTTAGTGTTGGAGAATGATTTCCTTGAACTTGAAAATAGCCTTGGTGAAGAGATATACGGGATTATCGGATACGATATTTTCAGTCGTTTTATTGTAGAGATTGATTATGACCGTAGTCAGATAACCCTGAGAAGGCCGAGAAAATCAAAAAAAAGAAAGTATAGAGGATATTATCCAGTTCCTTTGGATGTTGACGGTACCAAGCCCTACCTTAAGGCTAAGGTTATCCAAAACAATGATACGGTAGATGTTCGATTGATGGTAGATTCTGGTGCCAGCCATTCTATTTTAATCAGCCAGGAGTCCAATGAGAAACTTAGTGTACCTGAAAAAAGCATAAACACTTTATTGGGCAGAGGACTTGGAGGAGAAATATTTGGAGAGATTGGCAGGTTAAATTCTTTTATTATTGGTAAATTTTGCTTTGAAGATGTATTAGGTTCCTTTCCCAATAGAGATGATTATTCAAATAAGATCCTAAGAGGATCAAGGGATGGTACTTTAGGTAGCGATATCTTAAGGAGGTTCAATTGTGTTTTTAATTACTCGGATGAAGTGTTATACATCCGTAAAAACAGAAACTTCAGGGATGATTTTGAATATGATATGAGTGGTATGGAAGTTAATGTAAAAGGGAAAGCGCTGGATCAATACTTTATCTATAACCTGAGGGAAGCGTCCCCTGCTAAAGAAGCAGGTATTATGGTAGGGGATATAATTAAAAAAATCAATGGAAACCATGCAGAGCAGAGGGGTCTGAACAACATTAATGAGTTGCTTAAACGAAGGCCAGGCAAAAAGATCAAATTAAAAATTCAAAGAGGGGATAGCACTTTTAAAGTAAAGTTCCGTTTACGCCGGGCGATTTAGGAATACTACAAGTTGAATTTGCATTACTTTTGGCGAAAAAGAGAAGTGCAGCTTCATCCTACAGATCAAAAGACTAATCTTTATTTTTTCTTTTCCTCTTTAGCTTTATTAATTATTGCATTGTACCTGAATTTAGGCATATATCCTCTTTATCTCGAAGAACCAAGACGGGCCTTGATAGCCCTGGAAATGTTGTTCAATGGCAATCTGATTGTTCCAACAGAAATGGGGGAATATTATTACAAAAAACCACCGGTTTACAATTGGATTATCATCGCAGGCTATAAAGTTTTTGGCAATTACTCGGAGTGGGCGGTACGCGCATTTTCCGTATTGTCATTTCTTTTAACAGGAGGCGTTCTTTACTGGGCATCCAGAAAGTATATTGATCAGCAGACGGCCATCTTTTCCACACTTTTTTTTCTGATTTCCGCTGACATTCTTTTCTACTTTTCCATCACCTCCGGTGAGATAGACCTATTTTATTCCCTGGTGACCTATGCGAGCTTTATTTCAATCTATCATTTTTACATTAAGGGAAATTATTATCTGCTATTCGGAGTGACTTATATACTTGGTGCTGTTGGCACATTAACCAAAGGATTGCCTTCACTCCCTTTTCTGGGAATCTCGATTTTAACCTTTTTCATCTATAAGAAAGACTTCAGGAAATTATTTTCTTTACCTCATTATCTGGGCCTGGCTATCTACTTGCTGATAATTGGTGGGTATATATTTATTTATAATCAATATAATAACCCAATAGGTTTCTTATCAACGAAAGATTCACTGGTAACCCAAACCACAGAAAGGACACTATTTTTTAATAGCTTATTTGATTTTATCCAAAACCTTGTCTTATTCCCACTGGAGAATATTAGGTTTTTATTGCCCGGTTCATTATTAGTGGTTTTTTTCTTTAGAAAGGACTTGTTTAGGGTCATTAGAAGTAATGACTTTGTGGTTTTTTCAGCACTTATGCTGCTGGCAAATATCTCCCTTTACTGGCTATCACCCGGAACCCGGTCAAGGTATTTGTATATGTTTTTCCCACTAATGCATACAATTTTACTTTATGTTTATTTGCAAGGGGATCATCATCGTTATTTGATGAAAATTTTTAATTGGGTATTAGTCGTATTTCCCATTGCCGGTTTCATTGGCGCCGTAGCATTGCCTTTCATACCTCCACTGGCAGTTGTGCCTAACCTAACATTGTTAAGTATTATTTTCTCCATAATATTTCTGATCATAGTTTTTCTGTATTTTAAAGTATCGAAATGGAGGTTGTACCTGGTCATCATTACCATGATTGTCCTTAGGATTGCTTTTGATCTGACGGTCCTGGAGGTAAGGGCTGAAAAAAGCACCGCAGCAAAAGACAAAGAAATTGCAACGAAAATTGTTGAGATTGTTGATGATAACCCTTTGTATCTTTTTAAGGCCTCAAGATTTTCCCTAACTACTGTGTTTTATATTGAGCGGGAAAGAGGGAAAGTATTGTCAAGAAAATATACAACAGATCATGACAGCTATTTTATTTCCAATGAATCTTTTCTTCAAGACATTGATTATAAAAGTCTGTACAGTTTTCGATATCATGATAAAGCGTTTTATTTGGTTCAGTTTTAGAAATATCAACATCCTTGAAAAAAGAGCAATTAAAGTCTATTCTTAAGCAAGTCATTAAACTGACCCTGACAACCGTAGCGTTGATTTATGTATTCAATAAGATTGATTTTCAACAGTTTGTTGACTCTATCAAACAGGTAAACATTTTCTATTTTATACTGGCGGTAGCAGCATTCAATACATCCAAGAGCATCGCCGCTTTTCGTGTCAGGGAATTTTATGAAGTAATTGGAATTAACCTGGATAAAATTTTTAACCTTAAACTCTATTACGTTGGGATGTTTTATAACCTTTTCCTGCCAGGTGCTATCGGAGGAGATGGTTATAAAGTTTACCTTCTAAAGCAAGGCAATCAGGAAGTAAAAGTAAAATCATTAATCAGTTCAACACTATTGGACCGGCTGAGTGGATTGGCGCTTTTACTGGTACTCGCTTTGTTATTTGTGCTTTTCAGTTCATTTGAAGGAAATATACCATACTTTCATACCGTTCTTATCGTGCTTTTAATTTTAGTGATGCCAACATTTTATTTATTCATAAAATTTTTATTTCCGGGTTTTCTTAGTAAGTATTTTATAACCTCGCAGTATTCATTTTGGGTTCAGTTGGGGCAGGTATTATGTGCATTTTTATTGCTTGTGGCATTATCGGTAAATGACTTTTATATGGATTATTTAGCGCTGTTTATGGCTTCATCCGTTGTTGCGGTATTGCCTTTCACTATTGGGGGTGTTGGTGCAAGAGAGTTGGTTTTCATATTTGGATTTCAATATTTGAACATTGAGGAGGGTAAGGCAATTGCATTTACGTTGCTTTTTTTTGCTGTCACCGCTATTACTGCTTTGATTGGTCTTGTTTTTACATATCAAATAGATAAATAATTGCCTGATATTGTTGTCGTTGGGGGAGGTTTGGCTGGCCTTGTTAGTGCCTCGCTATTAGCCAAAAATGATTTTAAGGTTGTACTGATCGAAAAAAATCAATACCCTTTCCACAGAGTATGCGGCGAGTATCTTTCAGAGGAAGTGATTCCATTTTTAGTAAAGGAAGGACTTTGGCCCGCAGAAAATAGGTTTCCCAGAATTAATCAATTATATCTTACCAATAAAAAAGGTGAAGGTAAAGCCAAGAAGTTGCCTTTGGGAGGCGTTGGGATAAGCCGGTACCTGTTGGATGATTTTCTAGCGAAGCAAGCCCTGGAGCTAGGCGTTGATATTCAGCATGCAGCAGTAACTAATATTGATTTTGATGGAGCTAAGCATACCATATCAACTACTGATAATAACACCCTTCAAGCTCCTGTGGTCATTGGTTCTTTTGGGAAAAACTCCAAGCTGGACCGGTCTTTGAACAGGGAGTGGCTCGGAAAACACAGGGATTTCATTGCAGTGAAATATCACGTAGCCTATCCTTTTGCGGATGATTTAATTGCATTGCACAATTTTGAGGGCGGATATTGTGGTGTTTCTATGATTGAAGACCAAAAAATCAATGTATGCTACCTGGTTGATAGAAAAGTGTTTAAAAGGTATGGGAACATTTATGAATTTGAAGACCAGGTGATGGCAAAGAATAAAGCGCTGGCAAAGATCCTGAAAGAAAGTAAGGTCCTTTTTGATAAGCCTAAGGTTATCAATGGGTTTACATTTAAACCTAAGCCAATTCTTGAGGACCATGTTTTAATGTGTGGGGATTCTGCTGGATTGATAACTCCACTATGTGGTAATGGCATGGCCATGGCAATTCATTCGGCAAAATTATTAGTCGATTCAATTTTAAAATTTCCCATTGACCAACCACACGGAAGAACAAATTTGGAATATGATTATTCAAAATCATGGAACAGAATGTTCAGCCATAGGCTATGGGTAGGCAGAAGTTTACAAAAAATGTTTGGGAATCGATATACGACTAAGTTACTTCTAGGCTTAATGAACTATAAGAGGGTCTCAAACTACGTAATATCACAAACACACGGCAAGCCATTTTCATAGATTTATGATTGATAAGTAGGCGAAAAAAGCATTGAAAACTGAAGATGATAGCAAATTAAGGTTCATAGTGTTTTCGTAATTTACATGTTGTATATCCTTCCGGCTTCTGAGATACCATCTCCCAAAAAAGAAAAGTATGGGTAAAAATGAACTTTGCAGTATGATCACTTCATAGAATGAATGGTAATTCAATAAATAATAAATGAGTCCGACATTACCAATCAAAAAAAATATTGCGGTAAAATGGAAGGTTCCTATAATACCGAGCTTTCTGCTGATGGTTAAATCACCACGTCGTGCATCTTCATCATGTTGATAAATCTGAGTCATGGGATATGAACCCAATAAAATGACTGAACTAAGTATCGCCGGCATCTGAAGCGAAAAATCGCTAAACACTGAAAAAATAGATGCATCATTTATGGCAATATAAGCCATGAAGAAAGTAAAATAACCCTGAAATATTCCTGCGGCCAACCACCCGATTATTGGATATTTCTTAAGCCTTGTAGAGGGATGACTGTAAGCTTTGGAAACCAAACCATACACTAATACCATAATAGAAAACTCCAGGCTTATAAAAAATCCTAACAAAATACCTAAAAGATCCATTACTAAAGATGTATAATACAATTCCATAAGCACTTTTGGCGGATTTTTCAAAATACCTATGCTTGATTCATCTTTATCAAAAAATGAATTGTAACCATTGCTGGCGGGATAGATTAATAAATGAAGGACTATAAACGATAGGATTGTATTGGAAATATTGATATCACTGCTTGCAGCGAGTGAAAAAAGATAAATGGGCATTAAAAAAAATGAAAATGGAATCCTTAAATGAAGGAAGGTTGATTTATTAATCATAAAGAATGAATAAGATTACAGTAAAATTTGTTTGATCACTTTCAACATGCCCAAAATTACCGCTATCGCAACAAGTAATCCACCATTTTCAATCTCTCAAGACAGAATAGTTGAATTTATGAAGGATAATCTTGATTGGGATGATGAAAAGAAGCGAAAGCTGGAAATTTTATACCGGGCAAGCGGCATTAGTAATCGCTTTACCGTGTTAGAAGACTATAACGCACAGGTCAACGACTTTACATTCTTCCCTGATAATGCTGCCCTCGAGCCATTCCCTACAGTTTCGCAAAGGATGGAAAAATACAAGTCTGAGGCGCTAAAATTGTCGCTAGAAGCAATATGCAAAGCATTTGAACAGGTAACATATAATCCCGTAGACATCACCCACCTTATTACAGTGAGCTGCACAGGTCTGTATGCTCCCGGGCTTGACATAGAATTAATTGAAGCTTTAGAACTTTCACCAAACACACCCCGCACCGCCATTAATTTCATGGGCTGCTACGCCGCCTTCAATGCCATTAGAACTGCCAATCAAATCTGTAATTCAGAACCTAAAGCAAAAGTTTTGGTCATTTGTACAGAGATTTGTTCATTGCACTTTCAGAAAGAATTTACTGAAGACTATCTTCTGGCAAACTCCTTATTTTCAGATGGCTCAGCCGCTGTTATTATCGAAAATGAGCAATCTGGCCTTTCGATTGAATCATTTTATAGCGACTTGTTTCTTGAAGGTAAAAATGAAATGACCTGGAATATCGGCGATTTTGGATTTAATATGAAATTGTCCACAACTGTTCCAAAATTTGTAGAGGAGGGGATGAAAAAACTTGGTAAGCGGTTGAGGGGTCAACTAAATGGTGATAAGATAGACTATTATTGTATTCATCCTGGCGGCAGAAGAATACTGGAGGCCTCAGAGAAAGCGCTGAATATTACAAAGGCTCAAAATGAATGGGCTTATCATGTGCTTAGGAATTATGGTAATATGTCGTCACCAACCATCTTATTTGTCATTGAGCGGTTACTTGAAAGCCATTCATTAGTTGATGGTGAGTCGGTCTTATGTGCAGCATTTGGTCCGGGGCTCAGTTTAGAGAGTATGATCCTGAGAAAGTCCTGAGCTATGAACTTCTCAAAACGATCATTTGAACCAGAACTAATGGACGACCTCAATTGTCATGGTGAGGTTATCGAAAAGACCCTAAAAGAGCTTGCATTTATCAATAAATTTTTAGGAGGTAATCAATTAAGCATAGAAATATTTGATAGGTTTCTGAGAGAAAATTCAAGGTCTACTACTTACAAGCTGGTGGACCTTGGTTGTGGTGGGGGAGACATGCTAGTTGAAATGGCTAAAAAAGCAAGGAAAAAAAACTACAAAGTTCAATTTACCGGTATAGATGCTAATCCTCACATTATTGACTATGCCAAAAAAAATTGCTCAAAATATCCTGAAATAAATTTTCAATGTAAAAATATTCTTGATACTTCATTCAAAGAAGATAATTATGATATTGCCCACAGTAGTTTATTTTTTCATCACTTTAGTGCGGATGAATTAGTAGGGATACTTGAATCGCTAAAAATTAACACCAAAAAAATAATTATAATCAATGACCTGCACAGACACAACCTGGCTTATCATAGCATCGGTCTGTTAACCACTATCTTTTCGAGGTCTTACATGGTTAAAAATGACGCGAAAGTATCTGTTGCAAGGGGGTTTACTAAGTCAGAGCTGAAGTTAATATTTTCGAAAGCCGGAGTGACTGACTGTGAAATAAAGTGGCGCTGGGCTTTTCGGTGGCAAATCCTGATAAACTTATAATAGGAATACATTTATTTGTATAACTAAAGCTATACAATAAAACTAGATTTAATCCATTGGATTGAGCCATCTGGTAAGTAGATGGGCATTAGAAAATCGCACCTCTGCCTTCTTAATGTTTTTTGTTTCACTTTTTTTTAAAATATTTAAACAAAATAAGTACCGCTGGGTTTAACAGTCAGACAAATAAAAAATACAAAAAAATATGGACAACATTATGACTATTCCGAAGGATGATCCGGTTGCGTTTACATTCTTTACGGGTTACATGGCAATGTTTGCTGCCTCTGTATTCTTCTTTTTTGAAAGAGGTAGAGTTGAAGGAAAGTGGAAGCTATCCCTTTTAATATCAGGTTTAATAACAGGTATAGCTGCTGTACACTATTACTACATGAGGGATTACTACATGTCTACCGGAGAAAATCCTACAGCTCTTCGTTACATTGACTGGACGTTAACGGTTCCTTTAATGTGTGTGGAATTTTATCTGCTTACTAAGTTTGCTGGTGCAAAACTAGGCCTTTTATGGAAGCTAATACTAGCATCAGTATGGATGTTGGTTACAGGTTACATAGGAGAGGCTTTTAATCCACAGGGTGGTGATACTACACACTCAGTCATATGGGGTGTTTTATCAACATTGGGTTACATATACATTTTGTATACCGCATGGTTTGGTGAGGTAGCTCAATTAGCTGCAAATTCTAATAGTGATGTAGTAAAAAGAGGCGTTAGGACGCTGGCATGGTTTGTATTGGTTGGATGGGCAATCTATCCGATAGGTTACATGTGTATGCCAGGAGGATGGCTGAATATAGCATTCGGATGGGGTCCTGGGAATGTTGATTTGTTCTATAATATCGCCGATGCAATAAACAAAATAGGATTTGGTTTGGTGGTTTATAATATTGCGACCACTGAAACTGCAAAAGTTCAGGCAGCGGCTTAAAAATTTGTTTTGAGAGGATATTCGTTTATCCTCTCTCTTCTCTTTCTTTTGTTTATGACGAAAACTAATTTCCTTTTTTTATCCCTCTTTCTCCTTCTTTTAGTAATATCACCTCTCCTTAGTGATCTCCATTACTGGAACCAAAATCTCCTGGCATTTTCATTTATACTTCTTTTGGGCATTCCCCATGGAGCTATGGATAACATTTTATTTCTGGAAAAAAGTAAGATCCACCCCTTTTTGTTCTATACCTATTATTTAGGGATGATTATCTTAAACGCATTGTTGTGGTTTTACTTACCTGCTATCGCTTTTATTGTTTTTTTGTTTATGTCTTCCTATCACTTTGGCCAAGCTCAGTTTTCAAGCGATCTTGAAAGGGGCAGGCTATCATCCATCATGTATTTTGTTTGGGGGGCATCTGTAATAATATCCTTCACATTTTTTAATATTGAAGAGTTAAGGACATTTATATTAAGTGGGGAATTAACATCAGATATTGGGTTTTTTGTTGAGTCAGGTCTTATAAACCCTCTTTTTTATTTTTTCAATGGATTTACGCTGGCTTTATTAATTGGATTCTCCCTTTTCAAAAAGATATCTTTAGAGAAATTCTTAATCGAGCTGATTGTGCTGGGGTCAATTTATGTGACAGCCTATTTATCTAGTTTTTTAATAGGTTTTGCACTTTTTTTTATTGTGATCCACTCCTTTAAAGTCTTTCAATCAGAATTCAACCATTTTTATAATAAAATAAATCAACAGACATTAATAAAATTTATAAAAAAGTTGCTACCGCTTTCTATTCTTTCAGTTTTTGGGACCTTATTAATATTCGGAGGCATACATTTTAATGTTATAGACCTATCTTACCCGTTGGTATTGTTGATATTAATATCATCTATTACACTTCCTCATGTTTTTGTGATGGAAAAATTTTATCAAAACAATTAGGAATACACCCCTTCACCTGAAATTTTATCAACTGCTTTTTTGACGATTTCGAGGTCACTTGGCCCTCGATATCCGCTAAACCCTATATTCAGGTCATGACCATGAATTGTTATTTTCTGTCCTCCAATCCATCCAATTAGTTCAGGTAATGAGACAACCGAATCTTCCGGATCCATAGCTTCGCCAAATACTTTTTTTTCATATTCTCCGGTGTTATAACCTGTAATCCATACCTGGCTGGCTTTTCTCCATGCTATTTCCATGGTTTTCCTCTTCTTGGTATTATCATCTCCGAACATCTTCCCGAAAATTTCACCGTTAGCTGTTATCACACAAACAGCTACATTCCCCTGGTTCTTATCCCAGTCCTCAATGATATCATTATAATAAGCTGTCAGGTTTTCCAGCTCGGTGAATAATTCTTTGGTTGTTGTTTCAATGGATTTTAGTGACATTCTGTGAGATTATTGTTTGTTAAAGGAAATTACCTGTCCAGCGTAATTGATGCTTTCTTGCACAGTCCCATCAGGGGTGGATTATGTTTAGAAACTTTTACTTTTACATTATTGGCCTGTGGATAATATTCATAGATACGGTCAATCATTTTTGTGGCAATGTGTTCCAATAATTTGGCTTCGATATTCATCACCTCCGTTGCTATGGAATAAACTTTCTCATAATTAACCGTTTCTTTTATGTCATCATGGATGGCAGCATTTTCAAAGTCCATGTTGATGTGGATATCAACGGAATATTTGTTTCCGATTTTACGCTCCTCTTCGTAATAGCCATGTCGTGCGTAAAATTCTAGTCCCTCCAATGCGACAATACCCATATTTAATCCTCCTCTAATTGATCAAAAAATGAGATAGTCCCTTCAGCACTTTCATTTGAAGTTTTTTGTTGCGGTTTTATAGGTTTTCTTTCTGAGATGTTTTTCTTCTTATTCCTTCCGCCACCTTCTGAGGAAATGTTTTTCTGAATTTTATCAATGGATGGTATTTTAGGTGGCTTGATCTCCTTAACTTCCAATTCTTCGGCATTAATCATATCTTCTGATTCTCTGATGACATTTTTCACTTTTTGCAGATGGTCATTTAGTTTGAATCTGGTTCCTTCTTTATCTACTCTTTCAATGCGGTCAATCACATCCCGTGAAAGATTTTTAAGCTCATTAAGCAGGTTATCCCTGTAGCTCTCGAGGCTTTTATAGTTTTGCTCCAGTTCTTTGATTCCTTCGTGCATTTCTTCAATGGCCTGTCTTGATTGTATTTCAGCTTTTTCGATGATTGCCCGTGCTTTATTTTTAGCTTCATTCATCATCGCCTCAGAATTCATTTTGGTTTCTTTAAGATGTAATTGTGCCGATTTGGTGGCTTGATCAATAAGATTCGCGCCTGTATCTTCGGCTGTTTTTAATGTTTTAAATAATGATGATTCCACCTCTCGAAGTTTTTTCACCTCATTTTCAGCCTGGTCTAATTTCATTCGTAATTCCTTATTTTCATCTATTATCTTCTCCCACTCATTTGACATAGATGTCAAAAAGGCATTTACCTCATCCTTATCAAAACCTCTGAGCTTTTTTTCGAAGGTTTTTTGCCTAATTTCTAATGGTGTTATCCTCATACGCTAACTGTTAAAATTTATTTCCCAAACTGCTATGCTTCTATCGTCGCTTGCTGAAATTATCCTATCATTGTGATCACTCCAGTACAATTTATTAACGGATGTTCCGTGGCCAGCGTGTCTTGCCTTATCAATGACTTTTAGTAATTTGAAGCTATCAGCATCCCATATCTTCACTGACTTGTCCACGCTACAAGTTACAAAATGTTTTCCACTAGGGCTATAATCAATATGGTTAATGGTATACATATGAGCTACGATGTTATTGAACATCTCATAGCCCCGTTGAGCATCCCATATTTTCATATGAGCATCTCGGCTGCCACTTAACAGGTATTTGTATTCCGGAGAATACCTGAGGGTGAAAACTGAATTATTATGAGCTTCAATCGCTTTTTTTAGAGAAAGATCATTCAAATCAAGTATTCTAATGAAATTATCACTAAAACCAACTGCTATTTCTTTTCTTTTTTCATTGATAGCAATTGACCTTGCGCTTTTAAATGATAGCGAAATATTTTTTAATACAGTATATGACTTTTTATCTACTACCCATAGGGTTCCACTACCATCAGCTATATAGATTGTACCATCTAGGGATTTGATATCGAATATGGCTGATTTTGAAAGCTTTAAAGATTTTATTTCTTTTTTGTTCTCTACATCGATTAAGTGTATCCCTTCGAAATTTTGACCCACCAAAAGCTGATTTTCATCCCTCAAATAATGAATTGCATACACTGAGTTTGGTACTTTGGCAACCAGATGCCCATTTTCCAGGTCACTGAAATTCCATACGGCTACCATACCATCGCCCGCGGCTGAAAAAAATTGTCCGTTACTACCTTTTTCAAGGGTATAGATACAATCTTTATGCCCGGTGAGATTCATTACTTTGTTTACATTTATTTTTGACATAGTAATTTCGTTTAATAGCAAAAATAATTCCTGGCAGTGCCAATTTTTATAAAATGCTTATCAGAAAATCATTCCTGGGATTATTATGCAATTTAATTGAATACCATGCCTCTTCTTAGGTCACGTCAAATAAATCCTCATGCAGCCTATTCATTATGGCATATAACCGAAGAACTGTCGGAACTAGAGGCGCTATCAAAAAATATATATTTTGATGAAGATTATAATAGATTCCATCCGCTAAAAAAGAAAGAATATCTGTCGACTAGAATAGTGATAAATCAGTTACTGAATCAATTTGATATATCCGATTACAAACTACTTAAGGATTATTGTGGTAAGCCCTATATTTTAGGCCACAAAGTTCACATTTCTATATCCCATGCTTATCCATATGCTGTTGGGTTGATAAATACTAAAAATAAATGTGGTATCGATATTGAACAACCCGGAGAAAGAATTTTAAGAATTGCCGATAAATTTCTGAATAGTGCAGAAAGGAATAAATGTGGTACTGACATACAGAAGTTAACGACATTTTGGTGTGCCAAGGAAGCACTTTACAAGCTATATGGGAAAAAAGGCCTTTCTTTTAAGGATGACCTGGAAATTGAGTATCCGGAATTAATTGGTCATATATGTAAAACCCAACAAAACTATTCGCTGATGCGCGAACTAACTGCTAATTATATCCTGGTTTACAGCTGCTTTTGATAATTAAGCTTCATCCATATCAGCTATCTCATACAATAAACGCTTAACTTCATCGCTTTTTTCATGCTCTCCCAGTTTTTCAAAAGATATTATCAGGTTTCGCATCCCTCTTTTAACTATATCCAGATTCTCACAAGGCTGGAAGAATTTTTCATCATGTGGAATTTTTAAATGGTTAAGATAGTTCTCCACATCCTCTTTAGAGAAGATCATTCCTTTGTTGAAGACGTTGATGTAAAATTGTAATTCATTTTGTTTATAAGTTAAAATGAAAAGATTAGGCATATTCACTCCACTGATGGGCATTTTAAGCTTTCTGGCAATAAGCATATACAACACACACATAGTTATTGGGTTTCCTCTTTTAGATTCTATAACCATGTTGATCATTGAGTTTGCGGGGGAATGAAAGTTTTTTGTGTTAGCCCTGAATTTAAATCGTTCGAAAAAGACATCATTTAATATTTTGATTTGATCAATTGCATTGAGGTTGTTGCGGAATTGAGACCAAACCTCGTAATACATCTGGTCAATTTGCTTTTGAAGGGATTTCAATTCAAGATCAGGGTACTGATAAGTGCTAAGCAACCACATTCCTTCCAGGACATCTTTGCTTCCTTGTTCTTTCCACTGAGCAAAGCGCTTTTTTAGCTGGTCAAATTGAAGGGTGTGAATAATATCTTCAATGCGGCGTTGACCCTCTGAATTAAAGCTTTTTTCCCATACTTCCTCGAGTAACGGGATTACATCGCTCCCCATGGATATTAGTTTGTTCTCCACATGAGAGGAAACCTCTAGATCATCATCATCGATGAGTGACACCAATGCTTTTATTTCTTTTTCTTTCATTCCGGTTTTATAATTCTTATGTCTGTATTACACCTACGTTAAAAGCTTTATCGATAGGTGCATGGTTTGCCGCTTCAATACCTGCAGAAATATATTTCCTGGTTTCCAATGGATTTATAATTTCATCTATCCATAATCTTGAGGCAGCATAATATGGATTTAGTTGGTTATTATATTTATTAACAATTTCTTTTAATAATTGATCTTTATCCTCCTCAGAAATTTCCTTTCCCTGGGCTTTAAGGGTTGATATTTTTATCTGAAGGAGGGTTTTAGCGGCAGCGTTTCCGCTCATCACTGCGATTTTTGCAGTTGGCCAGGCAATTATAAGTCTCGGGTCATACGCTTTGCCACACATGGCATAATTACCCGCACCATATGAGTTACCAATGATTACACTGAATTTGGGAACCACAGAATTTGCAACGGTATTGACCATTTTCGCTCCGTCTTTAATTATACCACCGTGCTCTGCTTTACTTCCTACCATAAAACCACTCACATCATGAAGGAAGACGAGTGGTATTTTCCGTTGGTTGCAGTTCATAATAAACCTCGCTGCTTTATCAGCGGAATCAGAATAAATAACCCCACCCATCTGCATCTCTCCCTTGCTACTTTTTACAACCTTTCTTTGATTAGCCACAATTCCTACTGACCATCCATCTATTCTTGCGTAACCACATATTAAGGTCATTCCGAAATCTTTTTTGTATTCATCGAATGCCGAATCATCAACCAACCGGTGAATGATTTCTAAGGTGTTGTATGGTTTTACCCGATCCTCCGGCAATATCCCATATATTTCTGAGGGGTCTTTCTTCGGAGGTGACGGTTTTTTTCTGTTAAAACCAGCATTTTCAGGATGGCCGATTTTGTTAAACATTGCTTTAATGGCATCAAGACATGCTTCATCAGACTCATATTTATTGTCAGTGACCCCTGAAATTGCGCAATGGGTGGTTGCGCCGCCTAAGGTCTCATTATCAATGTCCTCTCCTATAGCTGCTTTAACGAGATAACTACCTGCAAGAAAAATAGAACCGGTTTTGTCAACAATCATCGCTTCGTCTGACATAATGGGTAAATAAGCACCGCCGGCCACACAGTTTCCCATGATTGCCGCAATTTGTACAATCCCCATGCTAGACATGATGGCATTATTCCGGAACTGTCGCCCAAAATGCTCCTTATCTGGAAATATTTCGTCCTGAAGAGGGAGAAAAACCCCGGCACTATCAACCAGGTAAATAATTGGGAGGCGATTTTCTATCGCTATTTCCTGTGCTCTTAGATTTTTTTTTGCGGTTATAGGGAACCATGCTCCGGCTTTAACTGTGGCATCATTTGCTACAACAATACATTGTTTTGCCTGTACTTTCCCAATGCCGGTTACCACACCACCAGAAGGACAGCCACCATATTCTTTGTACATATCATGTCCTGCAAACAGTCCGACCTCAATAAAATCATCTGGATTGTCAAGAAGATAATCAATACGCTCCCTGGCGGTTAGTTTACCTTTTTTATGATGGGATTCTATTTTTTTTTCGCCACCTCCCAGCTTAACTTTTTTCTTTTTTTCATCAAGTTTGAAAACAAGCTGTTTGAGATGATCCTCGTTCTTATTGAATTCAAGGTTCATTCCACCTAAATTAATCAATAATTAGGACTGATTCATTTCTCCTCTTTATTTAATTGTTTTTTAATCTTTCTGTGTTTTTTACCAAGCGGTGAGAAGAAGTGCTTGGGATAATAATTTATATGATTGATCAGTGAATCCAGGTCATTGGTTAACGTATTCAGGTTTTGATATAACTCATCTTCTTTGAACAGCTTGTTTATCGTGCCATCGGACTGTGAAAAATCAGTAATGGTATAATTTAAATTATTGACCAGCGAATCAACATTTTCGAGTGAATTTGCAAAATCGAGCTGATTAAGGCTATCCAGTGTGCCATTAAAAGTATTCAATACTACACTTATCTCATTCACTCTTCCATCAAGATTGGTCAGTAATTTGTTTAGATTATCAATTGATAAAGCCATGGAGCGTTCATTTGCATCTATGAGTGCGTTTACATTTTCAGTAGTTTGATTAAGATTAGCAAGCAGGTTATTAAATTTTTCGCCACTACCTTTTAAACCAAGTAAAATTTCATTTAACCTTCTGATGGTAGTGGTAAGATTGTCGGCCACTGGTTGTGTGCTTTCCAGCAATGCTTCTATTCCGGGATCTATGCTTGACATGAGCGTATCGCCGGTTTGTTTTGGATTTTTCCCATCTCCGATTTCCAGGACTATCCCTTTACTTCCAAACAAATCGCTGCTTGTTAAGTGGGCTACAGTACTATCATTTAATGCCAGGTCTTTATTGACCATCATTTCCACAAGAATCTGGTTATTTTTATCCTGAAGGAGTTTAATGTTGTTTACCCTTCCAACTGAAAAACCATTAACAATCACCAGATTAGAGACTGTTAACCCATTCACATTTTCATAGACTGCGTAATATTTATAAGATGAAGAGAAAAAATCAATGCCTTTCAGATAGTTAAATCCAAAATAGAATAACACTCCTGCAATAATGGCCAATAAACCAATTTTAAATTCCTTAGACACAGATACTAATATTTATCAATTGATTGATTCTAGTTCTTGCTTATAATCCCTAAATGCCCTGAATATCCCAGATGCTATGTAAGTTTGGTTTAATTCGTCGTTTAACTCAATCTCTTCTTTAGGATTGCTAAGATAACCAGTTTCCACTAGTATGCTAGGCATAGATGTTTGCCATAAAACAAGAAATCCGGCAGTCCGAACACCTCTACTTCTTCTACCTGCTCGATTTTTGAATTGATGTTCTACCTTTTGAGCGAGGTTGAGGGAATTTTGACGATAGGCACTCTGGTATAATGAAAATAATATGTATGATTCCGGCTTGGATGGATCGAAGCCATTATAATTTTCTTCGGAATTTTCTTCAAGCTCTATTACAGCATTTTCCCTTTTCGCTACTTCAAAGTTTGCCTGGGTTTTATGAAGGCCCATAACGTAGGTTTCTGTACCATAAACGCTTTTATTATTGTTGGCATTGCAATGTATTGAAATGAAGAGATCAGCGCCATTTTTATTGGCTAAGTCAGATCTTTGATGTAATTGGATAAAGGTATCATTATCCCTGGAGTACATGACTTCTACACCCGGAAGGTGTTCCTTGATAATATCCCCTAATTTCAACGCAATGCTCAAAGCGACATGCTTTTCCCTTGAAATTTTTCCACTGGCCCCCGGGTCTTTGCCACCATGACCAGCGTCAATGACCACTTTTTTTACTGAATACTTTTTAATGCCAACAGTATGAAAAGAGGCCAAAAAAATGACTAAAACAAAACCTGAAAGAATGGCAATATTTTTCACAACCCCACAGTTGTTTATTAAACAATCACCTAATTTTATGCAAATTTGAAAATTTTTAAGCGAAACTAAAAACTGTCTATAGTTTTTGAATAAGGCATCGATAATACTCCTCCTTCTTTTCATAAGTTTTCCTTTATTTGCGCAGGATAATACCATACAAAAGCCTGATACCTTAATCCCAAATCCTGAAAGGACTATCACTGATTCTTTGGGGTTAGGGTTAAAAGATCTTCCTTCTCAACGTGATTCTATACCTGATATTGCCGATAGCCTGAAAGTTGAGAACCAGTCAAAAAAACAACCGGTGGGAGATATTAAGACCACAGTTAATTATGATGCGCGGGACTCTATATTTTTTGATGTGAAAAAGCAAAATGTCTATTTGTATGGAGACACACACATTGATTATGGAGAGGTGAAACTGGAAGCGGAAAAGACACAATTAAACTGGATTAACAGGACCATTAAAGCAAATTATGTAGTGGATTCTGCCGGCAAAAAAATTGGTAAGCCGGTATTTACTGAGCAAGACGAGGTATATGAAACCGATAATATGGTTTATAATTTTGATACCAAAAAAGCAGTGATAAGTGGCATTGTTACTGAACAGGATGGTGCTTTCATGCATGGTGAAAGGGTTAAGAAGAATGAAAAAGACGAGCTATTTATCAGAGGAGCCAGTTATACAACCTGTAACCTGGCAGACCCTCATTTCCACATTTATTCAGAAAAGCTAAAAGCAATACCAGGCAATAAGGTAATGTCTGGCCCTTTCAACTTAAAGTTCAAGGATGTGCCAACGCCATTATTTTTTCCTTTTGGCATGTTTCCCCAACCTAATAAAAAAGCCTCTGGTATTATATTTCCCACTTATGGTGAAGAACGGAGAAGAGGATTTTTCTTAAGAGATGGTGGATATTACTGGATGGTTAATGACTATGTTGATATGCTTCTAACTGGCAGCATATTTTCTAATGGCGGTAGTGCTTTAAGATATCATACAAATTATAAAAAGCGCTATCGTTACAATGGATCCTTTGATTTTAATTTCACGAGTAATAGAAGCGCAGAACTGGAAGATCCTATAAAAACCAATGATTTTTCGGTGAGGTGGTCCCACAGGCCGGATAACAGGGGAAGAAGCAGTAATTTTTCTGCCAGTGTGAATGCCCGAACAAGTACTTTTAATCAAAATAACAACGAAACGGTAAGGGATTTTGAGAGTAGTATTCAAGGACAATTCGGATCAAATATCACTTACTCTAACGCTCTTCCGGGGACACCTTTTAATCTTTCCGCAAATTTGAGGCACAGTCAAAACCTTCAAACCAAGGTTGTCAATTTAACGCTGCCTGAAATAACAGTTAATATGAACAGGATATACCCACTGGAAAAACTTGTGGGACGCAAAAACCCGCTGGCTAAATTTAATTTTAACTACAATACGCGGTTAACCAACAGAATAAGCAACCAGGCCCTTTCGGTTCCAAGCTATGTTATCAACTCATCGCCATTAAATGATAGTATACTTGCCTTCGATTTCAATAATTTCGGACGCATTTTTGATCGGGCTAAAAACGGGATTACACATGATATCCAGGCGGGAACATCTTTTAATATTTTAAAATATTTAACAATAAGTCCATCTTTCAGCTATTCTGAGTTGTGGTACTTTAAGCAGCTGCGTTATGAATTTGACGCAGAACAAAATGGGGTGAGGGTAGATACACTTGATGGTTTTGCACGTGCCGGATCTTACCGAACATCTTTTGGGTTAAACACAACCATATATGGGTTTTACCCATTTCCAAAGAAAAGTAGTATTCAGGCAATAAGGCATATAATTCGCCCAAGCGTGTCATTTTCTTTTAATCCTGATTTTTCAAATGAAAAATTTGGTGTATTCCGGGAAGTGCAAATAGATACCGCCGGTACTACGCGAAGACTTTCAAAATTTGAGAATTTCGTTTTTGGGAGTGGACCTGCAGGAGGGCAGAATGCCAGCGCCTCATTTTCAATAAATAATACCTTTGAAATGAAGGTAAAGTCTAAAAATGATTCGACAGAGGAGACCAAAAAAGTCAAATTATTAGATAACCTATCGTTATCAACAAGTTACAATTTTGCCGCTGATTCATTCCAATTAAGTAACATAAATTTCAACACGAGGACCAGCTTATTCAAAAATGCTTTAAGCATAGCCGTAAGTGGCACAGTAGATCCATATCTGTTTGTGGTCGATAGCTCACGGTCAACCAATCAAAGGCAAATAAATGAATTCGCCTGGAACAGGGGGCAGGGATTGGGCACATTGAGTTCTTTGCGCACATCCATCGGCTTAAGATTAGCACCAAAAGGAAGGAGGAAGAAAAAAGAAAGCGATAAAGGAACTGAAGAAGAGCTGGAGTATATAAACCGTAATATCAGTGACTATATTGATTTTACGATTCCATGGAGTCTTAACATTCAGTACAGTATAAACCGCACAAAGAATGGTATGCTGGATCCTAATATCACGCAAACCCTGACTTTTAATGGTGATGTAAGCATTACAGATAAAACCAAGATTACTTATCGATCAGGATTTGATTTTGAAGACAATCAGTTCACCACAGCAAGAATAGGTGTAAGCAGAGACCTGCACTGCTGGACCTTGTTATTTAATTGGGTCCCATTTGGTGCACAAGCTTCATACAATTTTACCATTCGCGTGAAATCACCCATTTTACAGGATTTAAAACTTGAAAAGCGGAGGAACTTTTTTGATAATTTTTAATCCTGTTTTGGAATATCCTCATATTTTTCCAACATGCTGTTACTCTCCTTTAAAGCACTTTGCATATTTTCTTTAACTGCTGTAATGCTTTCCTTATTAAGTAGGTAATAATTCATGATACTATCATGAGATAGTTCTTGTTCAATGGGTTGAAAACTTCTCATCCAGGACATCATACTTTCATTAGCTTTGGCACATTTACTAGCTAAAGCATTAAGTTTTTGAGCGGCTACAGAATCTTCTTCAGCGATTTGATTAGCAATATCCTGCAGTGCTTTTTTATTCTTTCTGATGGTTCCCATTTCAGGCATAACCTCATCATGGATGTCCAATACCTCATTTAATAGTGCTTCTTCCTTATCTTTTTTATTATCTGAACAGCTTATGACCGTCAGGATAAAAATTATTGTTACTATCTTTTTCATTTAATTAAGCTTTCCAATCATTTTTGCATCCTTAAGAATATACATTAACTTATCATAATCAGTGTCATTGAGTTCTAATTTTCCTCTGACTTTTATAGCATTTGCGGTATATTTAATTGGTTTTTCCAGATAGACTTCTGCGACTGTTTCAGGTCCACCGTTACCACAAAAAAAACAGGAAGCAACCGGTAATGACGAGATTATAATGTGCTCAGGTTTAAACATACCCTCGAATGGGATGATATAACCAGGTAAAGTAATGTTTTTGCCTTCCAGAGATTTGACATTATCATTAAAAATCGGGACAAAGCTTTCCCCATATTCATCCTGAGATTTTTTGTACTCTACATCGGCCATCAGCTCCCAGTTTGTATTATCGAAGTTTTGGGAAAAAACTATTTCAGAAAAAGTGACAAATATTAAAATCACGATGTATACCTTCATATAATTTCAGCTTTATCCACTAAGTAATTTACAAACGTAATATTATTAAGACAGTGTTTAAGATTGAATAGATTAATATTTTTTGATTTGTTTATTATAAGTATATTTGGTTTAACCACCATTTTAGTAGACTTTTCACTAATTTATTCCCAATTGATAATAAATAATTATAATAATTTTGCGGCTGGTTTAATTTTGAACGCACTTATCAGTTAATAAAATGGAGCTACTGGATATCATTGCATTATTCATCCTACTTGCAGGTGTTTTCATATTTATTAATACTTACTTTTTAAAGCTCCCTTCTTCGGTCGGTCTAATGATTATGGCGCTTGTTTTGTCAGTGGTCACTTTAATTGCCGGCGCAATATTTCCTGAGTTTAAATTTCATACAGAGGAGCTGGTGGAAGAGTACAATTACGCCGAAGTGCTATATCAATTGGTGCTTAGCCTGATGTTGTTTGCCGGAGCTTTACAGATTGACTTCAGGAAGCTTTCAAAAGAAAAAACCCCGGTGCTTATTTTGGCTTCTACAGGCGTGTTGTTGTCTACCGGGATAATAGGAACCGCTATTTATTATTTGTTACATCTAATTGGGATCTATCAGCTTGATTATATTCATTGCCTGGTTTTTGGCGCATTGATTTCCCCAACTGACCCGATAGCGATTACTAAAACCTTAAAGCATTTCAAGATTAGCAGAGATCTTGAAACACGAATTTCCGGGGAATCTCTTTTTAATGATGGTTTTGCAGTTGTACTAGCGCTCTTACTACTTGACCTGGCTAGTGCCGGGGAGGGCCATGATCTGACAGCGTTTGAGATAATTTATGTATTTGCTACAGATATTGGCGGTGGAATAGTAATTGGGTTATTTCTGGGTTATCTGGGTTATCGGATTTTGCAATTTGTTGATAATGAAGAGGTTGAAGTTGAAATTTTGGTAACATTAGCCATGGTAATGGTTGGTTCCCAGCTCGCAGAGTTTATACACTTCTCTGCTAAACAAGCGGCCGTCATCATGGGCCTGGTTATTGGAAATGAAGGCCGCTCATCGTCCATAGAAGGAGCAGCAGGCGATTATTTATATAAATTTTGGATGTTAATTGAGGAGTCTCTGAATGCCATGCTATTCGTACTGATAGGTCTTGAAATGTTAGTTCTGCCTTTTAAGTTAGATTATTTTGCGGCCGGATTACTGGCTTTCAACATAGTTCTAATAGCCAGATGGATTAGTGTGACTGTACCGTTAAACATTATGGCGCGGAAACGAAAATTTGAAAACCATACCATACCTATACTTACCTGGGGAGCTATCAGGGGGGGACTGCCCATTGCATTATCCTTATCCTTGCCGGATTTTGAGGGCAAGTCGTTAATGCTTACCATGACTTATATTGTGGTAGTGATATCGATCTTATATCAAGGGCTTACCATACCTCGATTGATAAGATCCTTAAGATTTAAAAATCAGAATCCTTGATTGATTTTGTCCAAATAGGAATTTCCGCGTGGTTTACTACATGCTTGGTTATCATACCACCAAAAAATTTTTCTAAACCATGCCTTTCATGGGTAGCTATGGCAACCATTTGTGCATTGATTTTATCAGCGAATCGAAGGATGCCCACGGCTTCGTCAGCATCTTCAATGGCATTGGCGGTATAATTTTGTAAGTTATGATGAATGGCAAATTCATTAACTTTATCTTTCACTACTTTTTCAATTAAAAAATCTGAATCATATACTTTAACCAGGTGGAGGTTAGCATTATAAAATGATTGCAGCTTTTTGATGTCATCTATTATTTCCGATTGTTCATGTCGAAGGTCAGAGGCATAAACGATGGTTTTTATTTCTGACAGGTCACATCTATTTTTTACGATGATGACCGGGCTATCTGCATTTTTTGCAATTTTTTCTGATATAGACCCTTTAAACAACTCTTCCAGACCTCTTGCCCCATGCGTGCCGGTAATGATCAGGTCTGCCTTCTCTTGAAGTATTGATTTGAGCAGTTCATTATTTGAAATAATTTTTTGCTTTAGCTTTAAATCTGATAATGAATACTCGTTTTTAATAGTATTTAAGTACTCATTGGGATTACCTTTGGTTATTTCATCTTCCCGTTGAACATGAAGTAAAACCATTTCACCATCAGATTTCTTTATTAACGTAGCAGCGGATTGGATGGCGTTTAAAGCAAGTGATGAAAAGTCAGTAGGAACTAAAATTTTATTAAAATTATTTTTCATGTCGTATTTGGGTTAATATATCCTTTTAAATTTAAAAATTAATGAACTCTAATTAATTATACTCAATAAGCTAAGAATTGTGACGATATATCGAATACTTACCTTTTTTACAGGTTTTATCTTAATAATAAATTGTTCCGGTAATAAAAATTCCAGAAAGTTCAATTTGCGAAAGGAATCGAAATTAATTTCTCCGGCAATAGAAGAAAAGTATATAGAAGGAGATAGTATTGAATTCGCAATAGCAACCAATAATCTGGAGATAGATTCTGTTTTAGTGAGGACTAGGTTGGATACGGTGATTAGCAGAAATAAAAGTTTCAAAATACCCTCAACAAATCTTATTGGTAAGCCAAGAATAATTCTTGATGTTCACTTTGATCAAAGAAAGGAGACCCATTACCCCAAAATAATGGTATTGCCATCAAAAGACCCGATCGAATATGGATTCAGGATTGTAAACACATATGACCACCAGGTTAGTGCCTCTACCCAGGGCCTTATTTTTCATAATGGATATTTAATTGAAGGAACAGGTAAAAGAGGAGAATCCAGTCTAAGGAAAGTAGAATTATCATCAGGGAATGTGTTGAAATCTATAGCGCTGGACAATCAATATTTTGGAGAAGGTGTAACCCTGTATAAGGATAGGATTTATCAATTGACATGGAGAAAGAATGTAGGCTTCATTTACAATCTTGACTTTGAGTTAATCGAGCAGTTTAATTATCCAACGCAAGGATGGGGATTAACCACAATAGGCGAAACGATTTTAATGAGTGATGGCTCTGAAAATCTTTATTATGTTAAACCTGAGAATTTTATTGAGGTGGACAAGATACAGGTTTATGATACGCATGGGCCTGTTGTAGATCTCAATGAATTGGAATATATAAATGGTAAAGTGTACGCCAATGTTTTTCAGAAAAATTATATTGTAATCATTAATCCTAAATCGGGTCGGGTAGAAGGGAAAATTAACTTAACGGAACTCGTAGAAAGTGTTGGAAAAATTGATCATCCCGATGAGGTCCTTAATGGAATTACTTATCATCCGGATAGGGAAACATTACTTGTTACAGGTAAGCGGTGGCCTAAATTATTTGAAATTAAAATCTTTAAGAAATAGGTATATGACCATTGAAAAAGCAACAGAAATGATAAGAGCGCTTGCTCATAAAAATGAGGGGTTATTGAATGACACCGTTAAATTCCAATTCAAGGAAGATGTGATTTTTTTGGATGATACACAAAGGCCTGTTATTGTTAACAATGAGGATAATAAATCCAATTGCACCATCAATATTAGTCTGCAAAATTTCGAGAAACTCATTGAGGGTACTCTTAATCCAACGGCAGGCGTCATGGTTGGTAAAATCAAGATAAAGGGGGACATGGGAGTAGCTATGAAACTTACCAAAATACTTTCATAATTGGCTTATACAATGAGTGAAAGAATTAAGATTGGACTTTTTGTAGTGACATCCTTTCTGTTTTTATCTGCTAATATTGGTGGATTTTCCATTTATATGCTTGATGAGGCAAAGAATTCCCAATGTGCCCGGGAAATGTGGGAAACTGGAAATTATTTTTTTCCAACATTCAATGGGTCTATCCGGACCGATAAGCCTCCGCTGCATTATTTTTTTATGATGCTTTCTTATTCTGTTTTTGGATTTTCTCCATTCTCAGCACGGTTATTTTCATCCATTTTTGGTGCTCTTACGGTTATGTTGACATACTTCACAGCCAAAAGATTTCTTGGTATCAGGACAGCCAATTTCAGCGTTTTGATCCTTTTGTCATCACTTGGTTTTAATGCCCAATTTCATATGGCGGTACCGGATCCTTATTTAGTTTTCTTTATTACGGCATCAATAGTCTCTTTTCTTTTTTACAATGAGATTCAAAAAGTAAAATATCTTTATTTGGCTTACTTGTCCATCGGGCTGGGTGTTTTGGCCAAAGGACCAATTGCTATAGCAATTCCCGGAATAGCCATGTTATTTTTTCTAATCTTCAGCGGGCAATTTTCTTTACAGGGCATCCTTAATTTCAGACCATTGACCGGGGCACTTGTTATTTTATTGATCAGTAGCCCATGGTATATTGGTGCACATATCGAGACTAATGGTGAATGGACAAGGGATTTTTTTCTTGATCATAACGTCAATAGGTTTTCAAGTCCAAAAGAAGGTCATGGTGGATCTTTTTTTCTAACACCACTTTATGCAATCATTATGCTCCTACCTTTCTCAATTTTTATTATTCAAGCCTTAAAAAAAGCCTTTCACGATAGGAATAAGAATGTTTTACTAATTAGTGGAACCACAGTTATTTTCACGATTATTTTTTTTAGCATATCCAGTACCAAGCTTCCTAATTATATCTCACCCACGCTACCTTTTATGAGCATATTGATTGCAAATTTTATAGCAAACTGGGACTGGTATAAACCGAAAAAGAAAAGTTTATTATTTACCCTGTTGATTTATTTAGTTATAACAATTGCATTTCCCATCGGTGCATATTTTGGTTTGAGTGAGGAGAAAAGCTTAACAGAACTTAACCATTTAGCATATTACCTGCTTGCAGTTCCTGTCGGAGGCATATTGGCCATTGTAGGATGGTTTGTCAATAATTCAAAAATTATCATTGGTTCCATGTCTGCTTCTTTTTTAGTAACTATTATAATTTTCTTTTTTGTGGCTTTCCCGATGATTGATAGAAGAAATCCTGTCTACCAGACAAAGGAACATCTTAAAGATGCTCCTGATATAATTTATTATCATCGAATGAACCCTGCTTTTGTATTGAAAGTTAATAAGGAAATAAAAGGGTACGATGATTTCTATGAAATCCAAAAATACTTAGATACCCATAAAGCGCTTGTTATCTCCCGGGATAACTATGTTGATGAGCTAAAGAGAATTGGTGGTATGAAACATGTTGCCACTGCCGAGGACATGTTTGATAACACCACTACCGTAATATTTAAAAATTACTGATCTACCGCATCAGATACATTTTCCCAAAACCTCTTTTGAATGCTTTGTCGCCAGCTGTAGCTCGGTTATCCATTGGCTGACCATCTTTATTGATCATAACACGATAAAGATATACACCATTAGCCAGCTGGTCACCATATTCATCCCTTCCATCCCATGCGAATTCGGTTATGTTATTTCCAATTTTTATTGGTCCTATCTCATCTTGGGTAATTTCCCTTACAATCCTACCGGATACGGTCATGATCTGGATTTTTATTTGATCGGGGATTTCTGATCCTGTTAATGTGAAAACAAATCGAACGCTGGAAGAAAACGGGTTAGGATATGGATAGAAATTTGTTACGGTTGATTCATTAATAATTTCAAAGTTTATACTGTATGGTTGAGCACCTGCCTGGTTTCCTGCCTCATCGCTGGCTTGTACCCTAAATCCATAAATACCATTTTCGAGATTTTCAGGTTGATAGTTAATTTTAAAATCCTCGCTCTCAGTTGCTGGAATCCATTCCACCCTTGGATTGCTGAAACTGATCCGTTCAAATTCACAATCTTCGCATGGCTTTTTCAGGAATAAATTGACGCCGGTCGTATCGTCTTTGAAATTGAATTGATTTTCATCTTTTAAAGTGATATTTATAAAAGGACTTGGAGATACAATATCACCATCAAGGATATAGTTCCCATCAAACGTGACATCCAATATTGGATTAGTATTATCAGGCACAACGGTTATAAAATCATCAATTTGTAATTGGTTATTACCAAATTCTCTCTCTAACTCTCTTTGCGGATTGGCGAAAACGTTGATGTTGTGATCTCCAGCTTTCCCTAAGGTTTGGAAATCATAATCAAAAATCAAAGAATCCCCGCCCTGAACATTTGATAATACCAGTGAATCTCTTATGAACTCACCCGTGGTCTGGTTGAGGGTTTGGATAGAAACGAAAACAGAATCCTGAAAATCAGATTCAGATAAATTCCAAAAAATAAAAGAGGTTTTGACAGTTTCTCCTTCCTGAACTTCTCTATTGTTTAACTCCTCCAAATCTTCATTTAACAAAAGGATACCTTCAGGTGAAGGATCATAATCTACCGCCCATGATTTTAACTGAGGGGCTGTGAGGTTTTCCCTGTCATTTGTTGACATATTTAATTTAATGTAAGGATACTGTGCTGCATCAATCGAAGCCAGTGATGTAATCCCAGACTGAACATTTGATAAAATAACGTTTTCTTCTCCTGTAAATTCCTGCCCTGTAACCTGGATGTTAACATTGTCAGATGGTTCGCTTTGTAAATCTAAATTCAACGATTTCCACGTTTGAGCCGGCCCTATTCTCGGTGCTTCGTATGATCCACTGAAAAATTTACCTGGTATGAAAGTGTTTAAGGATATTTCTTGTTGTTGCACCGGTAAATCACTGCCGTTATCGCTAACAATTGTAGCCTCTCCAGGAGCCATACCCTTCTGACCGAATATTATTAAAGGCTGGCCGGTAACTAAGTTTTCAAAAGTTCCACTATTAACCCCAATACTATTAAAAGCTTCTAAGGTTCTGTCATTTAATGATGCGTAATCGATTGTTCCAAATGTAAAGGCAACCACAAAATCACCATCCTCAATCGTTTCCAGAAGAATTGAGGCTTTGTTTTCATTGTTGATTTGATCGACATTGTAGGTGTATATGAATTGTGGCTGTGCACCGCAAAGGTCCGGATTTGAGGTGTCAAATTCATCAAATTGAATAGGTCGCTTTTGAACAGTTGATTGCTGATCAAAGACGACAAAGTTCATAGAGTTGCTTCTGCAGGTCTCCCTGTTTTTCTGATTTTGGGATGTAAATTCACTAAGTGAGGCGAGATTAAATCCAACAACAGATACACTAATATTATCAAAACCAATAGCTGTATCTCCTCCATGTGTCACTACCCCTAGTCCTGATTCATTATCAAGAAAATTCCATTTACTTTTATCATTAATATTCAAACCATTTATAATTCCTTTAAAGAATTGGTTTTTTCTAAATTGTAACCAATCATTTGTTGAATTTTTTAAGAAAGTGAAGTTACTTTCAAACCATGAGGTATCTTCGAAGTTTTTAGGATCAGCTAATCTCGATCTCCAATAAACTACTAATGAGTCATCATAAATATTATCCAAATCAACAATCTCCAAGGCGATGATATTTTCATTAGTCTCAATGCTTTTTTTTGACAAGCTATTGAATTTTGATGTTGTATCTATTTCAAATAGATAAACTCTATTTTCAAGTTGATTACCAGCAAATTGAAATTGAAATAATACTTTGTTACTTTCTTGAACGCCAAAATTTAATGGAAGAAGATTATTTATTTGTCCAGTTGGGAAAAAGGACTCAATAATCGCCGTATTATTCGATTTAGATAATTCATCAACCTCATTTAAAGGATCTATTTCTATTTGGAAAGTGTTTTCACCAGGTATTTCATTCGATTGTGATATGGAAAATTCCAAAGTATCCAATCTTTTCACAGATGGAAAAATTTTAGGCCCAATCTTTTCAGTGGTATTGTCGCTGTAATTTCTTGTTATCTGAATCTTAAGTGAATCATTAACGCTACGTCCAAAATTTCTTATGTTCATTTCTATTAAAAATGAATCCGATCTGGCAGTCACAGATTCATTATTAAATCCTTTAATAGACAGATCAGTGTTTTGTATATCAAAATCCGGTTTATTTGTAAATAGTTTAATGGCTGGGTCTCCTTGAAGGCATAATTGCCTTACCTGAGCCAGGTGACGACTTGAGGTGCCATACTGTTCAAGATATCTCCTACCGACTTCAGCTTTGATTATTCCAATCTCTTTTCCAATAAAATCATTATCGTTAAAAGCTACATCAAAAAAAATATCAGCCTGTCTTTTTAAATCATTACTCAGAGCTAATCTACTGTGTGACATAAATCCTATGGCCCCTAGTTGAGGTGTTAGTACCCAATCTACACCCCAGGAATCATTTAACAGGAAAAAATTCCCTGAATTACAGCCATTAACATAAAAGAATGGGTACCGGCCCTTATTGTTATATCCAATACTAGGGTCTGATGCATTTCCAATTCTAATATCAGCACCACCTGATGATGAATGTCCAAAAAAGGTGACAAGAAGTGTTCCGTTGTTAATTTCATCAACAACATTTATCTGTTCAACTGCTTCTGAAGTCTCTTTACTAAAATTGATGCCCTTCCCTCCTACAATTCCATTTTCCACAATATCAGTAAAATCATTAATATGACTCCTGAAATTGTTCTGTTCAATTAAGTTTAATCCTCCACTTAAATTAAGAAAATTCTTTCTCGACAGATCATTGAAAGGTAAAGACTCATGTTCTTTAACTTTATCTAGATAATTCAATATATCAGAAGAGGAGGTAGCATTAATTCTTCCTGTTGGTATTGCTTCTAGTTCAGGATCACTACTAATTCCATAGCTAAACAAAACATCACTACCAGGAAACCCAAATGTTGGGACTAGATTATCCTCCTGTGAATTTCTGAAAAATGATTGAATGCCTTTACCGACTAAAAATAGAAACATAGGGTTTCCATTTTGATTCATAAATTCACAATATTTTCTTATTGCTATGGGAGATTGTAATCCGAATGAAAACTGATTGTAAATTTCACTTATATTTATAGTATGTACTTTAAAACCGCCTCCAATAACACTTTCTCTATATTGAGAATATTCCGATATAGGGTTAATATTATTTTCGTCAACCTGATTTAATAATTTATTCGAAACCAATAAGAAGTTGTACTCTGAAGGTTGTATTCGATTAATTACTACTTTTTGAATATTGATCACTTCTTTTGCACCAGATCTTGCATATAGTTTATCCTCTTCAAACGGAATATTTCTTAAAGTGGAATTAAAACCACCAATTGTAGATCTTGTCTCAATTTCAGATAGATTGTAAATGTCACTAATATTAAATAAGCGAGCATCAAATGGAGAATTTGATACTTTTAAGATTGCGTCATCCATTTCTCCGGGAATTATATTAAGTACTTTTGACAGAGAATTTTCCATGTCATTCTTTTGAGGATAAGATATTTCCAGATAAGAGATAGAAGGATTGCCAATAACATTATTCAATTCCAGATTCATTGTTAAATCCTCTTGTTGAAAATCATTGTTAAAAGGTATGTTAATGGAATATTTGTTGAAGTTATAGTCAACTAAGTTTATAGATTCATTTAATACCTCATTACCTTGAATTGAAACAAGAATATCTAGTTGGTGATTTCCAAATCTTAGACCGCGAAAGAGACCTTCAATTTTTAAACTATCCAGAAAAAAATGATTTTCGATTTCATATGAAATTGACTTCTTATTACTTATAATCTGACTTGTCCATCCCTCTCCTAGGTCATAGGCACTTGAAAATAGATTGCCATTAAATGTTTGACCAGCAGAATATGCCTCATCAAAAATTATCAACTCCTCCTCCATATGATATTCCAGGGTATCAAGGTCTCCGCTATCATCATATTCAATTAAGGTGATGCGTTTTCCGGGGGTTCCTTCATTGTTCCACGTGAGGAAATAAGCTGAAAAGTTTGAAAATAAGTTATAAAATGTATGCGGCTGGTATTCTGGCTTAATATATAATTGAGTGTCAGAGGTGCCGTCATTTCTTACGCCATAAAAATCGATGTAATCAACCGTTCCATCCTCCCTGGTTTCGACTTTGATGTTTATTTCTTCTCCTTTATAAAACATCTGGAAGAGGTCCGGATCAATAGCATTAACGGGAATGCCCGCAGAGTCCATGGTTTGTCTATCAATGCGGTACACGTCATCTTCATCTACCATGATTTTGTAATATTCCTGGTCATAATTGATCCATTCATTGCCAAATTTTTCCTGGCCGAAGGAAAATATGGGAATTAGTATTGCTAATAGCAGTAAAAGTCTTTTATTCATTTTGTGCGTCGTTGAAACTAACAGTTAAAGAAAAGATATGAGAGAATAGCCCTTCAGATTGATCACCGATATCAGTTAATGCATAGTCTATCCCAACATTTGAAAATTGTAACCCCGCTCCAAAGGAAGGTAAAAAAGTTGTAGACTTTGAACCATCAAAATCTTTAACTTCCTGGAACTGGCCCACTCCAAACCGTAAGAAAAATTGTCTTCCATAATCCAACTCCATACCCAGGTGAGGGTCTATTGACAGTGTGTTGCCACTGAAAACCGTATTTCTTTCACCATCAAAAGTCATATCAAATTCAACAGCCGGTAAGATGCCAATCTTACTAATGGTGAAATATCTTGAAATACCCAGTAATGCCCTGGGAAGAGTGATCTCAGTGGAATTTTCTGGAATTACATTACCGGTTTGGGAAAATACATCAATCAATTCTTCAGTGCTAAACGACCATGCATTAAAGGTTGTGGAAACGTCACGAACCACCAAGCCCAGTTGCCAGTTTTTGATTTTTTTGTAAGCCGAAATATCCAGGCCAAAACCCCAGGAATCTGCGAAATCCCCGGCAATCCTTCGGATTATTTTTATATTCCCCCCAACATTTATTCCGCCAAAAAGCGGAAGCCCTCTGGCGTAGGATAGTAAAAACCCATAATCAGCAGCCGAAAAAAATTGAATATTATCATAATTAAGTGTTCCATTAGCATCAAATAGGAACCTAGTGTCAGGTATGTCATCTACTGCGAACCGAATACCGGTAATTGCAATTCTGCTATCTTTATCAATTTGAGTGGTAAAGGACAGGTAATCATAGTTAGCTATACCTGCAAAATATTCAGCATGCATGGCGGTACCCTGGTATTTTGAATTGACTTCCATTAGTGCAGCAGGGTTCCAGTACCCTGCAGTTACATCGGAAGTATTAGATACAACACTGTTGGCCATACCTAAAGCCCTGGCTCCAACGCCTATCGCCAGGAACTCGTTACTGAATTTCGGCGTATTATCCTGGGATAATAAGTCTGTCGAATAGACTATTAGAATTAGTAAAAGTAGTTTCTTCAATCTTGGTCAGGTGTTTAAAATAGCTTCACAAATAACGTCAATCACCTTTCGAAAAGTTTAGCCACCCAAAATTATTGTTTTGTTAATATGAATATGTTAACAAATAATATAATTATAATAATAATTTTATTAAAAAACATAAATAATTCATATAGTACTTGGCTATACAAGGTACTTTATCGTAAATACTATTGAATGAACAGAGGTGTCAATGAAAATAGAAAACACACAAATACAGATGCGGAAAGGTTTACTTGAGTTTTGCGTATTGCACATAATCTCAAGAGGAGAAGTCTACGCTTCGGACATGCTGGAAGAATTAACGTCGGCAAGGATAATGGTGGTAGAAGGAACATTATACCCTTTGCTAACCAGGCTAAGGAAAGCTGGACTCGTCAATTATAAATGGGTAGAATCTACTGCTGGACCTCCAAGAAAATATTACACAATTACCGAGCAGGGATCCTCATTCCTTCATAAATTGGATGAAACATGGAAGGAACTATTGGAGTCCACCCAAAATATTATTTCAAAAGACACAAAAATTTGATCCATGAAGAAGAATATAAGTATCAATATTAGTGGTATCATCTTTCATGTTGAAGAAGATGGATATGAACACCTGAAAAAATATCTGGAGTCAATCAATATTTATTTTTCATCATTCGAAGATAGTCAGGAGATCATTGATGATATCGAAAACAGGATTGCAGAAATATTTCTTTCCAAACTCTCTGATGGGAAACAGGTGATCACCTATGAAGATGTGGAAACGCTCATCGCAACCATGGGTACCATATCAGATTTTGAGGCTGCATCAGAATTACAAGAAAAAGGAGATTATCAAGAGGATGAGAAGGATGAAAAATCGAACAAGGAAGGAAGCCAGGAAAATGCGCCAAAATTTGGCACTAAGCGTCTCTACCGTGATATGAACCGGAGGATACTTGGAGGCGTGGCAGCCGGTATTGCGCATTATTTCAATATAGATCCACTTTGGATACGATTAATTATAATTCTTCTTTTTTTCAATATTATTATTTTGAAGTTGAGCGGAATAATATTGATCAGCTACATCATCTTGTGGATCATTGTCCCTGCCTCAGAAAGCCTCGAAGAAGATAAGAAGATTAAAAAACTATACCGCAACCCTGATGACCGGGTCTTAAGTGGTGTGGCAGGTGGATTGGCTTCCTATTTTGGCGCCGATCCTACAATTATTCGTTTAATTTTCGTGATTTCCATATTCCTTGGTGGAGCTGGAATTATCATTTATTTCATTTTATGGATCATTACACCGGAAGCTAAAAGTATCACTGAAAAGATGCAGATGCAGGGTGAACCGGTAACGCTTGCCAACATAGAATCAAATGTAAAAAGAACTTTAAACCTTAAAGAAGGTGAAGAGGAAAGCGCACTGGTTAAAATACTTTTATTCCCCTTCAGGCTAATTGCCACCATGATTAATGGATTATCCAAGGCTATAGGGCCTTTTGCCGATTTTATGGTTCAATTTATCAGGGTCGTGGTTGGGGTAGTGCTTATCATTACGGGTATATCATTAATTATGGCATTCTCTGCTCTTTTAGCCACAGCTTTGGGCTTTAGCGGACTGCTTCAATACACCACTGTTTTTGACTGGCCGCTTGATTTGTTGGCTGCAAGCATTCCATGGTATGTGCATACAGGTGTGTTTGTTATCGGTTTCATACCGTCATTATTTATAATTTTCCTTGGGTTGGCAGCCCTGGCTAAACGTTGGCTGGTCAATGCTTATGCAGGTTGGTCATTGCTTGCTATTTGGGTGCTTTCGTTTATTTTGGTTGTTTTTCTAGTCCCCAACTCTGTTGGTAGTTTTAAGGAAAGTGGTGTTCACCAGACAATTACATATTTTCCATTGGACCATGAGGTTACTCATTTAAAAATTAACAAGACAGGCTACAGGGATTACAAATCTGTGGATTTAAGACTTCGAAGCCACCAGGATAGTATCATTAAGTTATCCACACGTATTGAATCCAGGGCATTTACCCGTGATAAAGCTGAAGAAGCTGCATCATTGATTGATTATCATGTGGTTAAGCAAGACGCTTCTTTAATTTTTGATTCAAACCTTGGCTTTGAAAAGATTCCATTTAGGTTCCAGGAAGTATCGCTTACATTATATATTCCTGAAAAGCATAGTTTCAGGGTTGGCTCAGGAGTTGAGTATCTGCTTGAGCATGGCATGGTCTTGCAGGGGATAAATGATTATGGCAATGGAAATAACCAATGGATGTTTACCAATGGAAGATTGATATGCATTGATTGTGAAGAGCGAATTGATTTTCCTTCATCTCAATATGAGTATGATGGAAATAATAATTTAATTACCTATGATTTCAAAGATTTCGATGAGGTTATAGCCTCATCTGCACTAAGGCTAAATATTGAGCACTCCGATGAATTTAAAGTTGAACTATCAGGTGAAAAGAAAATGGTCAGGGATGTGGTGGTTGAACAGAGGGGAGATAATTTGAAGTTAGATATAAACAGGGATATGAAATGGTGGTTATTTAATGATCGTGATGAACTTCCATTGGTAAATATATCAATGCCTATTGTGAATTATCTTGAATTATCCGGTGCTTGTAAAGCCAATGTAGTTGGGTTTGACAATGAGTCAATTACTATGAAGCTTAATGGAGCCTCCAGAGGAAGGATTAACGCTGATTTTGAGGAAGTCAGCATTGATCTGGAAGGCGCTTCTGTTCTTTTAATGGTTGGTAAAGCCGATATTCTGGAAGCTAATTTATCCGGGGCAAGCAAACTCTCTGCTTATGAATTCAGGGTTGAGAATGTTTCGGTCAATGCTTCAGGAGCTTCAAAGGCGGAGGTCTACGCTAAAGATTATTTAACCGCTGGTTCTTCCGGTTTTAGTAAAATAACCTACCGGGGACAACCCAACATAAACCAAAAAACAGATGGGTTAGGCGATATAAAAAGGGATGACTACTAAGCTAGTTTGATGCCAAGCTCATCCAACTGTTCCACTGCAATTTCAGATGGTGAATCGATCATAACATCTCGTCCACTGGTATTTTTTGGGAAAGCTATGTAATCCCTTATGGTCTCAGATCCACCAAATAACGAGCATAAACGATCAAAGCCGAAGGCAATTCCTCCATGGGGGGGAGCCCCATATTCAAAGGCATCCATTAAAAACCCAAATTGAGCTTTGGCTTCATCATTTGTAAATCCCAGTGCTTTGAATATTTTTTGTTGCATTCCCCTGTCATGTATTCTAATGGAGCCCCCGCCGACTTCAACACCATTGATTACCATATCGTAAGCATTTGCATGTACCTTGCTTAAGTCTGTTTCAAGATATGGGATATCTTCTTTTTTGGGCGAGGTAAAAGGATGGTGCATGGCATAATATCTTTGGGTCTCTTCGTCCCACTCCATCAAAGGAAAATCTATTATCCATAGTGGTTTAAAAGTTTTTGTATCTCTCAATCCCAGCCTGTTGCCCATCTCCAATCTTAATTCAGAAAGTGCTTTTCTCGTGCTGGATTTTTCTCCGGCAAGGATCAGCATCAAATCACCCGGACTCGATTCAAACTTATCGGACCATTTTTTCAATTGATCAGGGTTAAAAAATTTATCAACAGATGATTTAAAAGTACCATCTGAGTTATATTTAACATAAACTAAGCCTTTAGCGCCGATCTGAGGTTTTTTTACAAAGTTGGTTAATTCATCCAATTGCTTTCGGGTGTATTTAGCACAACCCGGAACGTTTATTCCTACAATTAATGCTGCCTGATCAAAAACCTGGAAACCATTTCCCTGGCATACCTCATTCAGCTCAGTAAATTCCATACCAAAACGTAGGTCAGGTTTGTCATTGCCATACATTTTCATTGCGTCATCATAAGTAAGCCGGTGGAAGTCTCCGATTTCAACATTCAGTACACTTTTGAATAAATGGCTTACGAGCCTTTCAAAAACCCGGAACACATCATTTTGATCAACAAAAGACATCTCACAGTCTATTTGGGTGAATTCAGGTTGTCTGTCCGCTCGTAAGTCTTCATCTCTAAAGCATTTAACAATCTGAAAATATTTGTCAAATCCTGAAACCATGAGCAGCTGCTTAAAAGTTTGGGGTGATTGAGGCAATGCATAAAATTGACCTTTGTTAACCCTTGAAGGGACCACAAAATCCCTTGCACCTTCCGGCGTGGATTTAATTAAAACTGGTGTTTCCACCTCAAGAAAGTTTTCACCATCCAGGTATTGCCGGGTATGCTTCATCATTCTGTGCCTTAGCTCCAGTTTACTTCTCACTTCATTTCTTCTTAAGTCAAGATACCTGTACTTCATCCGTAAGTCTTCACCTCCATCGGTATCGTCTTCTATGATGAATGGTGGTGTTTTTGATGGGTTAAGTACCTCTAATTTAATAACCCTAATCTCTATGTCTCCTGTAGGCAGTTTCGGATTTTTTGATACCCTTTCTATTACCTCGCCTTCAATTTGAATTACGTACTCCCTTCCGCAGCTACGCGCAACCTTTATAATTGCTGCATCTGTACTTTCTTCTTCAAAAATTAATTGTGTTACTCCATACCGGTCTCTCAAGTCAATCCAGATCATCCCACCTTTGTCCCTTGCTCTCTGTACCCAGCCGCATAATTTTACTTTTTGATTTACGTTATTGATTCTCAAGTCACCGCAAGTGTGTGTTCTATACATCAGTAATTTATTTAATTTTGAATCGGTAAAAATAATCAGACCTGGCAATCGACATTAATTAACCAAATAAAAGTTCAACGAGTCAATGAAAATATTTGGAATTATAATCCTAACACTGCTGATTCAACCTGTTGAGTTAGCTAAAGTAAAACCTGCTGATAACATCAGAATGATGATTCCAGAGTCTTTTACTCCAATGTCGGAGTCTGAAATAAGGCAAAGATACCTGGCTTACAAATCACCCATTGCTATGTATAGTGATCCATCACGACGTGTTGATATCGGGGTTAATAAAAGCAATACCCAATGGAGTGAAAGTGATATTAAAATCCTTCAATCATTTTATAAATCTAATTTTCTGAACATTTATGATAAAGTTGACTTCATAAAAGAAGAAATTCAGGTGATCAATGATAAAAGATATGCCGTGTTTGAATTTGAATCCAGTGTGCAGGGAGGCAGAAACTCTGTGCTCAAAAAAGGACCTTTGTACAGGTACACGTACATTCAATACACAGTACATGAAGGGGAAGTTTACATATTCCATATGAATTGTGACAAGAGGGTGTCAGGCCCCTGGAGGGAGGTAGCTCCACAGGTGATGCAAACCATCAAAATAAAATAAATAAGGTGATAAATATCCACAGCGACGAAAGATATATGAGGGAGGCCTTAAAACAAGCCAGGTATGCCTATGAGGAAGGAGAAATACCCGCTGGCGCAGTCGTGGTATGCAATAATCAAATAATTGCAAGGGCCTATAATCAGGTTGAGCGATTGTGTGACGTAACGGCACATGCCGAGATACTTGCCATTACTGCGGCAGAGAATTATTTAAGTTCCAAATATCTTAAACAATGCTGGATGTACGTTACCCTTGAGCCCTGTGCGATGTGTGCGGGAGCATTATTCTGGAGTCAAATTGATGGTTTGACTTATGGGGCCCCCGATCCTGAGCGAGGGTTCATGAACACAAATAATAGAATGCTCCATCCCAGAACCAAAATTGTTGAGGGTGTACTTAGGGAGGAATGTCAGCACCTAATTAAAGATTTCTTTAAACAGTTAAGGCATAAAAACAGTAACATAAAGTAAGTTTACTATAAATATTTGTTTAACCTAAAAACCTAAAATTAAATATTATGGCTTTTGAATTACCTTCATTACCCTATGCGTATGATGCATTAGAACCTCATATTGATGCTAAAACCATGGAAATTCATCATGGTAAGCATCATGCTGCTTACACAAACAAACTGAATGCCGCTATTGAAGGCACAGATTTGGAAAATAAATCAATTGAGGAGCTGCTTAAGAATAATGTTGACAATAATGCGATAAGAAACAATGGTGGTGGCTTTTACAACCACAATTTATTCTGGACAATCATGTCACCTAATGGTGGTGGGAATCCTACAGGGGCGGTCGCTGAAGCAATTGATTCAGCATTTGGTTCTTATGATTCCTTCAAGGAAAAATTCACTGCAGCCGCAACTACCAGGTTTGGTTCAGGTTGGGCGTGGTTGATTGTTGATGGTAACGGAAATTTACATGTTACTTCCACACCTAATCAAGACAATACTCTTATGCCTGTGGCTGATGCCAATGGCACTCCAATTCTTGGACTTGATGTATGGGAACATGCTTACTATTTGAAGTATCAAAACAAACGGCCAGATTATATTGCAGCTTTTTATAATGTAATTAATTGGGATCAAGTCAATAAGAGACTTGAAGCAGCAAAATAATGGAAGGGGCTTAATTGCCCCTTTTTTATTGCTTTAATTTTCCTTCTTCTTTTAACTGCCTGATCGCTTCAATCAGGTAAGCGTCTTTTTTGATATTGAGGATTTTTGCTATTTGATCACTTTCGGTGGTCTTACTCGTTAATTTTAATTTATTGATTTTGTCTTTTAAATCTTGAATTTGAAGTTTCTTGCTATGCTTTTTCTTCTCCAGGCATATGTCGCAAATCCCACATGTTGTGTATGAAATTTCATCAAAATATTCCTGTAAGAATTGTGTGCGGCATAATACTTTATTGGTAATGTACTCGATGATTTTTCTGACTTTATTTTTCTTAATTGCCCTTCTTTCTGATAATATTTTTCTGTCGATGGATAGTTTGTCTATATCCTGCCTAGCCGTTAAAAAAATGATTTTAGGTGTATCGTCCTGTGGGCGGTAAGATATTATACCTTGTTTATCCATTTGTATAAATTGATTTTTTATTGTGTCATGACTGGATTTCTGAAGTATCGCCAGTTGGTCTTCAGATACGCTAATAAAATTGCTGAATAACTCACCGCCATATAATCTTAATAAGGATTTTATTGATTCGTCAATAGTTGCATGTGCCACCTGATAATTATAAAGCTCCTCCCTGTCAATATTAATTTTCAGCATGGATGATGCATAAAAGCTCTCATTAAACTGAATTAATTGTTGCTCCTCCAGTTTCTTCAATGCATGGAATGTTGATAAGGTATCCAGTTTATAGGCTTTACAGAAGCTTCTCAAGTCAAAGTCATAGCTGGCAAGGTAGTTTGTGCCTACAGCTATTTTATAATAGTTGGCCAGGCTCTGATAAACTTTTTTAAGCATTTCTTCCGAGGGGTTGGCTTTGTGAAATTTTAATTGTAATTCTTCTCTGTCATTTTCGTGGTACAAGACAGTAGCGTAAGATTTTTTACCATCCCTTCCAGCACGACCAGCTTCCTGATAGTATGCTTCTAAACTTTCCGGTAACTCGTAGTGGACAACTACCCGTACGTCTGGCTTGTCTATACCCATACCAAAGGCATTGGTAGCAACCATGACTTTAAACTTGTTTTTTATCCAGTCACTTTGCCGCTGGTCCCGGTCTTTATGGCTAAGTCCGGCATGATAGTGCTTTGACGATATTCTTCTATTATTTAAAAAAACTGATAAGTTCTCAGCATGTCTTCGACTGCTCACATAAATTATTGCCGACCCATAGACATTTTTTAATATTTCAATCAATTTCGAAGCCTTATTTTCTTCTTTAAAAACTGAGTAGGATAAGTTCTCCCTTGCAAAAGATTTAATGAATACAGCAGCATCCTTGATTTCCAGTTTCTCAAGGATATCGTGTTTTACCGTTTTAGTGGCAGTGGCAGTTAAAGCGATGGTCGGTATTTTAATGAATTTAGTTTTAAACTCATGAATTTCTAGATATGAAGGTCTAAAGTCATACCCCCATTGAGAGATACAGTGTGCTTCGTCAACTGCAAATAAATTAATGTTCATTTTTGAAGCTCTTTCCAGGAATAGCTCTGTTTTCAATCTCTCAGGAGAGACATATAGGAATTTAATTTCACCATAAATACAGTTGTCCAACAATACGTCTATCTGTTCTCTGCTAAGACCGGAATAAATGGCGGTTGCTTTGATATTCCTGGATTTCAGATTGTTTACCTGATCCTTCATTAAGGCTACCAAAGGTGAAATGACTATGCAAATACCTTCTGTGCATAAGGCCGGTACCTGGAAGCAGATAGACTTGCCACCACCTGTTGGTAGTAACGCCAGGGTGTCTTTTCCATTAAGCACTGACTTGATTATTTCCTCCTGCGGATTTCTAAAGGAATGATAACCCCAATACTTTTTTAAGATTTCATGAGGATCATATTTCATCACTTTATTCCCATATTGGTGCCCTTTTTTCAAGAAATGCAGCAATACCTTCCTTACAATCAAAGGTACTTCTGGCTTGCGCATTTATTTGGGCTGCATAGTCTAATCCCTTATTAATATCCATGTCCTTCACCTCAAGAATCAGCTTTTTAGTCAGCTGCATTGCCGCTAAAGAATTACTCTTAATCAATACATCTGCAAAATCTTCTACACTTTCCTCTAATTTTTCGGAATCAATTACTTTATTTATCAATCCAAGTCTTAAAACTTCTGTCGATGTTTTTAATTCGCCAGTAAGCAATAATTCTTTGGCATGACCTTCACCAATTTTTCTTGATAAAAATACAGTTACTAATGCTGGTATGAAACCAATCCTAACTTCCGTATATCCAAACTTAGCTTCAGGGACTGCAAAAATAAAATCACAAATGCTCGCTAAACCACAACCGCCAGCTATTGCGTGCCCCTGCACCTGAGCAATAACAGGTTTTAAAGAAGAATAAACCAGATAAAATAAGTCTCTTAAATTGTTGGAATCCTCGAGGTTTTCTTCGAGGGTATAGTCCTGTAAAGATTGAATGTAGTTTAAATCAGCGCCTGCACAAAATGCTTTACCTTCAGCTTTAAGTATGATTACTTTCACATTTTCATCATCGCGGGCAGCTTTGAAAGCGGAAGATAATGACTTAACCAAATTGGGATTTAATGCATTTCTTTTTTCAGGTCGATTAAGGGTAATGTAATATTTCCTGTCTTTTACGTCTGTTTTTATTATTCCCATCTTATCATCTAATTACCAAAAATTAATCGAATCATACACCTTTACTGTTTCCCATAAATCTTCCGATTCCTTTATAAATATTTTATGAACCTTTTCATCCTGATAGGCATTCTGATCCTTTTCAGATTTGAAAGTTAGTAGTAAACAGTAGGTATAGCTTGAATCAATCACATCTCTTCGAGTACTGGCGGGGGTGCCCAGGTGCTTTTTATAAACATATTTAGAGTTGCTAATAAATTTCTCCAAGGATGCTTCAAAAGCAGCTCTATCATTTTTGTTATCAGGTCTCTTAAGCCAGAAAAATACAATATGGGCAAATTCACCCGGAAGAATTTTATTTGACGCAGATGATAAATTTTCTCTATCAGGCGTTTGAGATAATACATTCCATTGGCATAGGATAATAAGCGTGCATAGAATAATTAATGGTTTCATAGTTTTAAAATTGGATTATCATTTTTAAATATTTACCGATGCGCTAAAGATCTTAAATATTTACTTTGTGTTATATTTAAATTAAAAATTAAAAGTATTTATAAAATTATCAGTATTTGATGATGTTATCAGTAACCATTCCGTTTCATTTAGCCTTACCGGCACTGTTAAGTCTTATATTTTTAGTAATTATATATTTTAAAAGGAATACACTCCTCAAACCAGAGAAGAAAAGAAGAAGATACAGGTCATTCATTAAAAGATTTTGGAGGGATAATAAAGTTTGGTTTTATAGAAGTTCAATCATTTTTCTTTTGGTATACTTATATATTGTAAGCGATGCAACCTATCGAGACATTCAATATCAAATGGAAATAAAAAAATATGATCTGGATGGAGATGGTTTTTTTAGTGAAGAAGAGATGACGAGGGAAGAACGAGAATCGTTTCATTTGAAGACATTTGATATGAAGAGAAACCTGATGTTTGTTACGGGAATATTTTATGCTTTCATTGCTTCATTACCATTTTTTATCATTGGAATTATTCTTCAAAGACTATTCTTCACCATGAAATATTCAGATCACAAAAAAGTTAAATTAGATAAATCGTATTAAGTCGTCTTTGATCAATTATTTATTGACAATGACATTAAATTTGATATCTGTAAACTTTAAAAATGAAAAAAGATATCGTTTTTGTTTTATGTTTTTCCACGGTCATGTTATTTGGCGGTTGTGATGATAACACAGGAAACTCACTGCTTGATAATCTAACCGGTTTGACTCCTGAAAATGATGTGGAACTTGGTATGCAGGTAGCTACCGAGATTGAATCGAATCCTGGTCAGTATCCCGTGCTTGATCCAACAGACTATCCGGAGGCATATGCCTACATCAATGATATGAAGAATGATATTCTGGCCAGCAATGCTATTGAATTCAGGGAATTGTTTGCATGGGAGCTTAAAATAATAGGGGATGATAATGTTTTGAATGCATTTGCCACACCAGGTGGTTACATTTATGTATATACTGGATTGATAAAATTTTTGGATAAGGCAGATGACCTGGCAGGAGTGCTTGGACACGAAATAGCTCATGCCGATAGAAGACATTCAAAGAACCAACTCCAGAAAAATTTTGGGCTACAGTTACTGCTTGACATTGTTTTGGGCGAAAACACCAATCAGATAACAGAAATAGCTGCTCAATTAGCTTCTACAGGGGCTTCTCTCAAATTTAGCAGGGATGATGAGTCGGAAGCGGATGAATACTCCGTGATTTATTTAGCAGACACAGATTATGCTTGCAATGGAGCTTTTAGTTTTTTTCAGAAGCTGATCGATGATGGCTCAACACCTGGGGTACCGGAATTTTTAAGTACGCACCCTGACCCGGATAATAGGGTGGAGGATATTAATCTAAAAGCAGTTGATATTGGATGTTCACTAACATCTATTGAAGAGCCGGGATTTACTTACCAGGATTTTATTGATAGTCTGCCTTGAAATTAATTATTCAAAAAATGTCCGGATAAAACTCTCCTTGCTGACTTTGGATATAGCAGTGCCATCATTTATTTTCATAAACATCTCATCATTACCGATATCAAAAAAAACTGCGTTTCTGATATCAAACCATGGATACCAGACATCTTCACACTTTAGGATATAATTACCTTCATAGGATTTTTTAATACGCTTCTTTTTTCGCTCTAATTTTTCTAAAGCCTTATGCTTATCATCGCCTTTAAGTTTTGAAATTTTTTTCTCCGATTCTATTTCCAATTCATAGATTTTAATGGCTTGAAGGGGTTCTAAACTATAAGATTCATTTGAAAAATCTATAATCCAGATCGCTTTTTCCCAATACTTGTCCCTGTAGACGATCTCATCCTTAGCATATGACTGTGTACAAAAGTTAATGACAATGCCTGCCGGGGTTTGGATATCAGCAATATGTTTTTCTCTATCTTTTACAATCATTACTTCCTGCCAATCATTCGGGAAACTTAACTTCCATTTACGGTGCCAAATGTTTTCTTTTTCATTCCATGAATCGCAAGCTGTATCGTATTTATGCTCCCAATGATTAACAAAGTTGTCATCATGTACGGGGATAACCTCACTCTTGCAGAAGAGGCAGTGTGCTTCAGTTTTCAGTGTAGGATTAGCCCTTTTGCCTAAATGATTAGCCCAAAGCATAAAAAATAATGTTTTAGCCTACAATTTAAGTACAAATGCGCCTTTCTCCGAGATAGAATAGCTATTTAGATTAATTTTTTTAGCTTCCTCCAGCAGAATCTTTGCGTTGTAATAATTATTACTTTCAGTAATTATTAGTTGATTAATGTCAAAACATGATGCTAATGACTCCGCACTTATTATTGCATCGTTAAGTACAATCAATAAATCAACCTCAACTTTCTGATTGCAGGCTTCAAATTTCTTTTTTGGGTCTTTAAGGATTATTATTTTTTTGTTGTTCCATGTTATTAAGTCAATACCATTCTGAAAGGCAGAATAAGTTTCAACCTGTTTTTCTTCTGGTTCAAAGGCTTTTAATCCTTTTGAAATCCTAAATGGATCTACATTGAACCGCGCGGATTGTAAAAGGTCCTTGCCATCTTGGTAGGAACGGGTGTCAAAACCATCCACGAAGTCAATAATATTGTCATAGTTGGTGGCATATATGACAATCATTTTTTGTTGATATTGTTGCCATTGACGATTTATAAGTAGTCCGGACAATATAAAAACAGATATAGTTACAGCCACTAAATAGGATATCTCTTTTTCGAAAATGAAAAGAGCAATAAAAATTATGATGAAATAAATACTCAATAATTCCAGGGGTGTTATGTGGATTGAGTCTATTTTGCTGAATGGCAGGTCCTTTATAAAGCTTAATACCTGATATAAAACATCCATAAATAAAGATAAGCCAAGGCCCAAATAACCTGCCAGTGGTAACCACGCTAAACCTGCTACCAGCAGGATTATACCTAAAGAGAGGATAAGAAATGCGGCTGGTATAACGATAAGGTTTGTAAGCAGAAAATAAATAGGAAATTGATTAAAATAATAAATCGCTATAGGAAAAGTTCCCAGCTGGGCAGCGATGGAAACACAAGTAAGTGACCACATTTTATCTGTTAAAGGGTTATTCGATTCTATCAGATAATAAATTTTAGGATAGAAATAAACGATACCGAGCACGGCAAGGTAAGAGAGTTGAAAACCCACAGAAAAAATATTATTTGGATTAATTACCAGCAAGATGAAAGCCGATACGGCTAATGTGTTGTAGATATTGGTGGTTTTTCCTGTGGCCTGCGCTATGATTATCAGGCTAAACATTGTTGCCGCCCTTGAAACAGAGGGGGAAAAGCCTGTGAGAAAAGCATATAAAAAAAGCACTAAAATCTTAATTGCGGCTGACCAGGCTTTATTTTTGGCGCTGCGTTGTTCAAATGGCCTTAAAATTGAATTTATAATGATTAGAATAATACCAATGTGAAGGCCGGAAACTGCCAGGATATGCATTGCACCCACAGATGCATAGGTCTCCTTAACAGCGTTGTCAAGATTATCTTTGTAGCCGAGGACCAAAGCTTCCGTTACGGCTCGGGAGTTGGCATTGGGTATTACCTTTTGGAAAATTTCTAACAGCCGGATTCTGAGTTTATAAAAAGGATGCATAAACCCAACAAAATTTTCCCTGCTAATAATCTTTAGGTTTGGTCGTTCTGTAAACTGTTGATGAAAAATATTTTTATTGGCCAGGTATCCTTTATAGTTGAACTGCGCCGGGTTCTTAGGTGCTTTAATAACATTGGGAGCACCATACACTAATAATTTATCCCCAAGTTTAAATGCTGAGCCTAAGCTGTCTTTTCGAATGTATAAGTTTATCCGCCCTGTGGCATTTATTATACTATCATTTACCAAGGCATAATTCACCCTTAGCGGAAGCAGAAAAGTCTTGTTTTTTTCCTCCGGAGGTTGGATTATGGTAGCTTCATAGACGGTGGTTTTCGGATAATTAATGATATGATTTTGGGCGTTGCTTTCATCATAAAGGGAAGCCCTAAAATAGCCAAAAATGAATACCAGAAGTAAAAAGGATATACCAGTGATAAATCCACCCTCATAAATTTTGCTCACCCACTTAAAGAAAAAAAGAATAAAAAATAAGGCAATAAGTATGTAAAATATTTGGGCCGGAAGGACTATTAAATTAAATCTATAGCATAAAACGCCGCATATGTAGAATATTAAAAACCGTAAAAAAGGGAATGACGAAAATATCATTGGTTAGAATACCTCCGTCACAAATTAAATTATTTCACTACATGAAATCCAGTATCTTTTTTTAAATTCTAGTTAAACATTTTTTCATAATATTCAGCGACCATACGGTTGCTTTCAAACGCTGGCACCACATCCCGCATACTTTGCTTGGCTATTTTTAGCCATTGCTTAGGTTGATCATAATAGAGCGGTAAAATGGTCTTTGAAAAAAGTTTGTATAATTCCCTTGCATCGTGGTCATCTTGCTTTTCATAAGGATCGTCCAGGTCGGCTGGAGGAATAATGAAACAATTTTCGCCGTCTTTTTGAAATTCTGGTATCCATCCATCATTTGTGGAAACATTGACCGAAAGGTTCATGGAAGCAGTCATCCCACTGGTACCAGAGGCTTCCCTCGTTACTCTTGGATTGTTTAGCCAGATATCAGTTCCTGTTTTTAATAACCTGGATAAATAGATTTCATAACCAAAAAGCACTGCGCAATTTGATTTATGCTTGGTGTAATGGACGAGTTTATTGAATGTTGCGATCGCCCCCCGATCCTCCGGGTATGGTTTTCCGGCCCAAATTATTTGTATAGGGTAGTCTTTATTTTGGAGTATCTCCTGAAACTCATCCTCGAATCTTAGTAATAAATCTGCCCGCTTGTAACCCGCGAATCGACGGGCCCAAACGATGGTTATTACATCAGGATCGAACAGCGTCCCAGTCTGGTCAGCGACTTCTCTGAATAATAATTCCTTCAATTCACGCTTTCTGGCCATTAAGCGTTGGTCATCATTATTGTCTAAGGCTTTTTTTAATGTTTTATCTTGCCAGAAGGTTCCATTTTGAGCATTTGTGATGGGTATGATCTTACTTATACCCTCATATTTGGACCACATCTTGTTGGAAACTTTTGCATGCAACTTGGATACAGCATTAGAGATTTTGGCCATTCTAAGTGCAGCAACCGTATAGTTCAGCTTAGAGTCATGTATGGTGTATTTTTTAATCTCTTCATCTGATAAGTTTTTAGAGAAGAATCCCGTGTAATTTAGATAGTTGGCATCCCTTTCCTCATTTCCTGCCTTCTCGGGGGTGTGTGTGGTGAAAACAAAATTCTCCCTTTTATATCCTTTGTCGCTCATATAAAAGAAAGCCGGTAAAGCATGTCCTTCATTCAAATGGATGATGTCTGCACCACCTAGTTCTTCAACCAGTTTAGCGCCGCCAACACCCAGTAACGTGCTTTGAGCGATTCTTGTGGATTCATTAGAGTCATACAATTTATGGGTGATAGTTCTTGACAAATGATCATTTTCAGGGATGTCTGTGGTGAGGTAATATGTCGGTACAGAACCAAATATTTCAGGCCTTAGACAATAGACTTTCGCTTTAACGTTACTATTTTCCAGTATTCTAACCGTAATGGTTATGCCTACATCCTCAAGAAATGAATAGTTTTTCTCGATAAACTTAGGAGCCAGGGTACCATCAGGGTTACGATTTTGATCATAGTATCCATATTTCCAGAGCAGGCAAATCCCTATTAAATTTTGCTTTAGTTCATAGGCGCTGCGCATATGAGAACCTGCAAGGAAACCCAGGCCACCTGAGTAATTTTTCAAGCTTTGGTGAATTGCAATTTCCATGCTGAAATAAGCTACTCTTTTTTTGTATTTATCAGCAGGTTTATATGGTAGATACCACTTAGAATAATCTGACATTATATTTCTTCAAAATTCAATGTCGGCAAAAGTAAGCATTCAAGTATAATGTTTGCAATATGGATTAATTGTAGACAATCAGGAACTATTAGTTTATTTATTTTCAATCGTTTGCTAATTCGTAATTCTTCAACGATAGAGCGGAAATTTTCAAGAATAGTTTAGAATTAATTGTATCTTTTAAAATATCTAAATGCTTCATCCTGTGGCAGTCTGATCCTAAAAAGTCAATCAGACGATGTTTATATAGTTTTTCTACTATTTTTTTTGCAACAGGAGCGTAATAACCAATAATAGAATTGGCATTTACCTGAAATAAAACGCCCATTTCTTTCAATTTCTCAACGAACTTCCAGTCATTAGCCAGGTATAGGTACCGTTCCGGATGAGCTAAGACCGGCTTATAGCCCCGGGAAGCGAGGTTAAAAATAGTTTCCTCCAATCTTAGCGGGCGGTCCATCATTGGTGTTTCAAAAAGCACATATTTATTTCCAAAGGTGAGTAAGTCATCTTTTTGGATAAGGCTAATAAAATTATCATCAAGGTAATACTCTGCGGCTGCTTGAAATTCAATATCTAAGTTATTTTTCAGGATTATGCCTTTTACAAGCTCTGCGCCTTTGCTTATCGATGCGCTGGTGTTATCATACATGCCCTGCATAATGTGTGGCGTGGTAATAATTTTTTTGACACCTAGTTCCTGGAATTTTTTGATCACAGTGTATGCTTCTTCCTGGGTCTCTACCCCATCATCAATCCCCGGGATTAGATGGGAATGTATATCAATTGGTAAATAATTGTTATCCTGATTATTGTTTTTTAATAAATGGAATATCCCCTTCAAATCCTTTATATTTTGATATAGTGCGAAGGTCGATGATATATGTTAATTATCAAAAAAGAAATTGCCTCATACGTTTTTAGTGTGTAATCTATTGCTAATCAGATATTTGTGGCAAGAGACCTATAATTGTATAATACTAAAAACGTTTGAGGCAAAATAATTAAACATCTAATTTTGGTGTACATGTACATCCATCTGAGGGAATGGAATATTTAGGCCTTCAGAAGCAAATCGCTTGTAAACTTTTTCGTTCATATCAAAATTTACCGGCCAGTAGTTCTCAGCATTTACCCACACCCGCACAACAATATTGACAGAGCTGTCTGCTAGTGCTGATAGGGCGATGAAAGGTTCAGGATCTTTTAATATTCTTTCATCTTCTTCGATCATGCTATTTATTGTCGTTTTTGCTTTATCGAAATCGTCACCATACGCAATTCCAAAAGTAAAATCCACCCTCCTTTGCGGCTCACTGGAGAAATTGGTCAGTGAGCTGCCGGATAATTGTCCATTGGGGATAATAATGGTTTTATTATCAGGGGTTTTAAGAATAGTATTGAAAATTTGTATTTGGTTTACTGTTCCCATATAGCCCACTACATCTATAAAATCACCAACTTTGAAGGGTTTGAAAATCAGTATCATCACACCACCGGCAAAGTTTTGAAGGGTTCCCTGCAATGCTAAGCCCACTGCCAGACCTGCTGCACCGAGAATAGCAATGAAAGAAGTCATTTCAACACCAACCATGCCTATAACCGCAATTACCAGCATGATTTTCAATAACGTGGACAATAAAGATTTGAGGAATGGTGTCAGGGATGGATCAAATTCTCTTTTTACCATCAATTTGTTCACCGACTGAACGATGATACCAATAATCCAAAATCCCAGGATTAAGGTGATTACAGCACCGATAAGGTTTGGGCCAAATTTCCATAGGAAGTCTATGGCTTGCGAAGAATAACTTTCTAATTGTTCCATAATCTATTAGGTTAAGTTTAAGGTTTTAAACTAAGAAATAATTTCTATTGGACTGTACTTAATCATTAAATATTTCTGTAGTCAGTCTATCGGATAGGGAATGAACACGAAATTAGTAAAATCGCTGGCTGTGTCTATCACCAATAAGCAGCAGAATTCGTCCGGATCCTTATAATTCTTTACAAATGCCTCTTTTTTGGTGATAATATTTAATTGAATCAGTTCATCCAGATAGGTAACATTGTAATTCCACTTTAGATCCAGTTCATTTTTCCTGATTAATGTGTGACCAATGACAATATCCTCTTTAGAAACCGGGAAGATTGGGTATTCAGAGAAGCCCCGGGTACGTATTTGATAAGATGTCTCTCTTAATGTGTCGGATATTTTTATGAAATCAGAAGATATGGTGCCCAGATATTTGCCATTAAGTTCCGGATCATTTGATACATCGCTCATAATCTTATTTCCTTACTAAAAGTGTAACATTTTCAACATGGGAGGTATGTGGAAACATATCTATAGGTTGTGCTTTTATGATATTGTAACATTCTTTCAACAAAACCAGGTCCCTTGCCTGGGTGCTGGGATTGCAACTTACATAAATTACTTTTTTCGCATTACTTTTATTGATCATCTTCACGACATCCTCATGCATACCAGCCCTGGGAGGATCAGTGATAATTGTATCCGGATATCCATGTTCTTCCAAAAAATCATCTTTTAAAAGGTCTTTGATATCTCCGGAGTAAAACGCCGTTGTTGTGATGTTATTTATTCTTGAGTTTTCCGAAGCATCCTCAACAGCCTCTTTTACATACTCCAAACCAATAACTTTCTGAACATGCAAGGCTACATAATTTGCAATTGATCCTGTGCCCGTATAGAGGTCATAAAGCACTTCATCACCTTTGAAATCGGCAAGCTCAACGATGCTATCATACAGCACCCTGGTCTGGTAGGTATTGGTTTGAAAGAAAGATTTAGGGCCGATTCTAAATGTCAATGCTCCAATTTTTTCCCTGATGTGGCCCTTTCCCTGATAATGTACAACGTCTTGATCCTGGTAGGCATCATTTGGTTTTTTATTTACAATATAATTCCACGATTCAACCCTGGGAAAAAGGCTGATTAGGTAATCGAATATGCTTTTAATAAGTACAGGATCTTCATAGTGTACCTGTAAGATCACCATAGTTTCATCCATTGATGAGGTTCTGATGATTAAGTTTCTAAGAAATCCCCGATGATTTTTTATATCATAGAACGCTATGTTTTTCTCTCGGGCAAATTCCCTTAAGGCATTTCTTATAGCGTTGGTTGGTTCATTTTGAAGATGGCATTCATCAATATTGACAATCTTGTCGAAGTGCTTTGGCACATGAAAACCAAGAACATTTTGGTTGAATAATTTACCTGAACTGATCTCATCTTTAGTCAGCCATCTTTTCGTGGAGAAAGTGTATTCCAGTTTATTTCTGAACCATGTTGTTCTGGAGGAAGGTATTATTGGTTCAACGCTTACATCAAGCCCGGCGATTCGATTTAGATTATCAATTACCATTTTTTCTTTATAGCGCAATTGAGATTCATACGAAAGGTCCTGCCATATACATCCGCCGCACACACCAAAATGATCACAAAAAGGCTGTACCCGCTCCGGGGATGGTTGATTTATTCTTGTAATCCTGGCGTTTGTATAGTTTTTTTTCTTTTTGACGACCATCACATCCACCACATCCCCGGGTACTACATCCGGAATAAAATACACCATTCCATCTTTTTTCGCTACCCCATTCCTGCCCTCTGCGATATCTTCAATTAACAGATTGGAAATTATATGCTTATTTTTAATGTTCATCCTGACAAAAATAACTTCTTTGTTGTTCATTAAATTTATAGTCAATAAAATACAAGCTTTTTGTATTTGGGATGTTTTTTATAAAACCGTGTCGAATGAGAAGACTACTATTGCTACTATTATTTATTATCAATTCGATTAATGGTATCCACGCTTTTCACATTGTAGGAGGTGAGATAGAATTGGTACACATTGAAGGCTTCCTATACCAAATTAATCTTGTACAATACTTTGATGAAGCCCAGGATGAAAACCCTGGCCCGGAGTCGCAAATCTCTGTTTCTATTTTCAGGGCTTCTGATAATCAATTGATGCGGACTCTATTCTTGTCACTATCCGGTCAAAGGAATGTACCCTATACCAATATTGAATGTGCTATAGGAGAATTGCAGACATCAAGGGTATTTTTTACTACCCAATTAGAATTGCCCCCGGATGAATTTAACGACCAGGGTGGCTACTACATCGTTTGGGAAAGGTGTTGCAGAAACGGTGGTGTCTCCAATATCATCAACCCTGATGGTACCGGTATGACTTATATCCTTAAATTCCCGCCAGTTGTGGATAGAAATGGCGAGCCGTTCGTTAATTCGTCACCAATCTTATTTCCTCCACTAAGTGACTATGCCTGCGTTAATCAGCTGTTTTACACTGACTTTGCAGGCTCCGATCCTGACGGAGACTCCATTGCCTATTCACTGCAGACACCTTTGAATAGCTCTGCACAGGTAGCCGTGCCTATTCCTACACCTCCACCACATCCTACAGTGGCCTACAGGAGCGGGATCAATAATGATAATATCATCCCGGGCAATCCTTCCCTCAGGATAAGCAACAATGGCTTTATCACCGTAACACCCTCTGAAGTTGGATTGTATGTCTTTTCTGTACTTGCTGAGGAGTTTAGGGACGGCATAAAAATAGGTGAGGTAAGGCGCGATTTTCAAATGCTGGTCATTGATGACTGCCTGCCGCCAGACCCGCCAAGGGCAGTGGCAGTGCGCCCTAATGGTGCGCTTTATGTTGAAGGGGATACTTTATCATTCACCGTTCAGGAAGAGAAATGTTTTAAGTTTCTAATATCCAACGTGGCCCCTGAAGAGAACATCACTGTCAACGCCTTGCCAATTTCTTTTGAAGGGGATGCCGAAGGTTTTCGATTTACTTTTTCGGAAATTTCAGCAGACTCCATTGAAGTAGAAGTGTGTGCACCGGATTGTCCACCGACACGCGATGAACCATTCGTTATAGACCTGATCGCTGCGGACGATGCTTGCCCTTTACCACAACAGGACTCGGTGCGGTTGATTTTTGATATCGAGCCTCCGCCCAATCAATCACCATTTTTTCAAGGAGAAAACGAAAGGAAAGCAATTGTACTCGATGAAGATGCATTCTTCACTACTTCTGTCACCGCCATTGACCCTGATTTGGATCTCATGGATTTTGAGATTGTTGTCAATGGATTTGAAGCCAATGAAATTGGTCTTCAGGTTGAATTGATTGAAAGTGACTCCGGTGAATTATCGGCAAAGATAGATTGGGATACCGATTGCATAGCATTTGATTTCGCTGAGCAACAAAGTTTTGAAGTGGGCCTTATCGCTGAGGATAATGATTTTTGTCAATATCCGGATGGTGATACCCTATGGCTGGACCTGGATGTTATTCTTCCGCCGAATAACCCACCAGCTATCAGCTCTACTGTTCAGAATAATCGCATTATTTCCGGTCTTAATGATATTATCGAGTTTGATGTTTTTGGTGATGATATCGATGGAGACACTGTGATGCTGGACCTGGTTTCCATTACCGGGGCCAACCATACAGTCAATCCGGTTTTCGAGCCGGTTGAAGGCATTGGCACTGTTCAGCAAACGTTTAGCTGGGACCTGTTCTGCGAAAACCTGGATTTAACCAGTGGCAACGAATTTGAGTTCCTGTTTCTTTTGGAGGATAAGGATAAGTGTAAGGTCAGAAACACTGATTCTTTAGTTGTCAATGTGGAGATTTTAGTTCCTGATAATAGTAAGCCAGCATTTGATGATTACAATGATTTTGAGTTGCTGGTAAATGTACCTTTTCAGTTGGATATCATTGCAGATGATGTAGATAACGATTTTCTGAATTTGAGGCTGCTGCCGGGTTTTCGAACCCCACCCTCTCCATCATTTAATTTTGAGCCGGCTTTTTCCCAGGGTTCAGTCCAGTCAACCCTCTCCTGGACACCCGAATGTTTTTTACTGGGCCCAAATAATGAGCCGGTAGATTTTACCGTATTTTTTGTAGTGACTGATGATCGATGTCCTTTCCCGGCCTTTGATACCTTATCCATTGATTTTCTCATCAGAGAGTCGCAACCACAAGATTTTGAGTTTGACCCTCCAAATGCCTTCTCCCCTAATGGAGATAACTTCAATGACACCTTTACCCTGACCAACCTGCCTCAGCAGTTTAACCTGCCACCCGACAATTGTGATGATGTATTTGAAAATATCACCATTGTCGACCGTAGCGGAAAGACGGTATTTACTTCAGATTCCAGGGACTTTGTTTGGGATGGAGGCGGTCTACCCGCGAGCACCTATTATTATTTTATAAAATTCACTAAAAAAGAATACAAAGGATTCATATCACTTATTTATTAGGTATGGTTGTAATTATCAATAATGAAAATAGAAATCACCAAAAGAAAGCCGGCCATCAACTGGTATATGCTCATACTGGCCCTGGCCATTACTATCAATCTGATGGTTCAGCTAACCCTGATGATAATTTATGCACCCGAATCAAGGTTTGTTATTGGTTTATCGCTATCATTCATTGGGTTTTTCCTATATGGCTTTAACTTCACATGGGCGGGCAAGCGGATTGTTTATTTCAAAGAATATAAAACCTATTTTCAGGTGAAAGAACTTACCAACATTCAATCAAACACAGAACGCTCTTCTTCTTTTGTAACAGAAGATGGTAATCTTCTCAATGATTTTTAGGGATGGCATTTTGGTACCACATGGCACAAAACACCAGTAGTCTGCTCATAGAAAAAATCCCAAATAAAGACTTTTCCTTTTGTTATAATTAGCGGGGGTGCAAGCTGTACAAGAAGGAATAAGCGGAATAAGGCTAATTAATTATTTACATAAATCGCTAAAAGGTTTGAAAATATGGATTTTACACAATATGTTGGTTTGATCATTATTATAATATTCTTTTTAATTATTAATTTCATATCCTGACAATTAGCAAGATTACGATGGGTTTCATGTGAAATCGATCATTGAATTTTATATCTGAATGTTGATAAGTTGTTCAAAAATACTTTGCGTAAATTATTAACCACTGATAGTCAGTTATTTATGATTATGACATTTTATTAAATGTGGATAAATACTTTGCTGTTTAATTAACAAAAATCACTATAATCTTGATCAATATGTTTACTGAAAGCGATGCAAATCAAATACAAAAAAGAGGCTCTGACATTGAGACTGTCAAACAACAGATTGAAAATTTTAAAAACGGGTTCCCTTATTTAAACCTGGAGCGGCCAGGCAAAATTGAGGATGGAATCATTAAACTATCTGATGATGAAGTAGAAGCTTACATCACAAAATATGATCAGGCAATACATGATTATGAAATACTGAAATTTGTTCCTGCATCCGGGGCAGCCAGCCGTATGTTTAAAGCGCTCTTCTCTTTTATGGAGAACTATTCCGGATCTAAAGAGAACTATGAAAACCTCAAATCCGATGACAAATATGCTCCTATTGTTGACTTTTTTAAGTCAATAGAAAAATTTGCTTTTTATGATGATTTGAAATCCATATACATGGAAAAGGAGGGAGAGGCCATCGAAGAGGCATTACTAAAAAAAGAATATAAAAAAATACTTGAATATTTACTTACTGGGAAAGGCCTTAATTATGGGGCACTTCCAAAAGGACTACTAAAATTCCATAAGTATGAGGATGGTGAAAGGACACCTTTTGAAGAACATCTTGTAGAAGGAGCAAAATACGCCAAAGGGAAAAATAATACCGCTAATCTACACTTCACAGTTTCTCCTGAGCATAATGAAAAGTTCAGTGAGATTTATCTGAAAGTACGTGCTAGGTACGAAAATGAATTGAATGTTAAATATGATATGTCATTTTCCGAACAAAAACCTTCCACTGATACCATAGCAGTCGGTATGGACAATAATCCTTTCAGATCGCATGATGGAACTATCCTATTCAGGCCAGCGGGACATGGTGCGCTACTTGATAACTTAAATGATCAGGATGCAGACATAATTTTCATAAAAAATATCGACAATGTAGTTCCTGACAGAATAAAAGGAGACACCATAAGGTTCAAAAAAGCCCTGGCAGGTATTCTATTAAATTATCAAAAAACCATCCATAGGTATTTGAACACACTGGAATCAGGAAAATACACCGAAAATGATGTGGATGACATGTGGAGCTTCCTGAATAAAAATTTAGGTATAAATGCTTTAGAGGGGAAAGATAAATCTCAGCGACTAAAGCAACTGCTTGACAGGCCGGTTAGAGTTTGTGGAATGGTAAAAAGCGATGGTGACCCTGGAGGAGGGCCTTTTTGGGTAAAAAATGCATTAGGAGATATTTCCCTTCAAATAGTCGAGACCGCCCAGATTGATTTATCTGATGAAAGGCAAAAAGAAATTTTTAGTGGAGCCACACATTTTAATCCTGTTGATCTGATATGCGGCACTAAAAACCATAAGGGGGAAAAGTACAATCTTCTTGATTTCAGGGACCTTAACACAGGATTTATAACACAAAAATCCAAGAGCGGGAAAGACCTTAAAGCACAGGAATTACCAGGATTATGGAATGGTTCCATGGCAAACTGGAATACAGTATTTGTGGAAGTACCTTCAATAACATTCAACCCCGTTAAGCAGGTCAATGACCTATTAAAAGAAAACCATCAATAGGAATGGTTTAACATTTTGAAACAAAACCAACAGCTCTATTTTATTGCTTTATTGCCTCCTGAAGTAATGATGAATGAAATAATAAAGCTGAAAAATTTTGTATTTGAAAAATATAAAAGTAAGCAGGCATTAAAGTCACCCCCTCACATCACCTTGCACATGCCTTTTAAATGGCGAGAAGATAGGGAAGATAAATTGATTGATTCCATTCAGGAAGTTTCAGGAAGTATGTACCCATTTATTATCTCTTTAAATGGATTTGATTTTTTTAAGCAAAGGGTCGTTTTTATAAAAGTGTCTCTTTCAGAAGAACTAAAATACTTACAGAAAAAAATAGCCAGAATGGCAGCCCAGCATTTAAAAATAAACAATGCCGATTATAAAAACCGACCTTTTCATCCTCACATTACCATAGCTTTTAGAGATCTGAAAAAAGAAAATTTCCAAGCTGCTCGAAATTATTTTGAAAAACAGGATTTCTCAAGACACTTTACAGCAATAGATATTACGCTATTAAAGCATAATGGAAAATATTGGGAGGCTTACTTCAAAGCACCCCTGAAATCAATCAAGTAATGAAAAAACATCCTGCAATAAGCTGGTCACCCTTGCCAGTGGATCTTCCCTGATGCTGGCTTCCTCCTCTTCAATTTTTAGGAACAATCCATCTAACCCTTCTTCTGTAGCAAAAGAAGATAAATCTGTTTCAGGTATTTGTTCTAATCCAGCTAAGGAAGCAAGGCTTTCACTAGTCAAAATACCGGTAGGTATATTGGTGGATAGGATGTTGTTGTACTCTGAAATAAACGAATTATAAATTGATTCAACGCTTTGATCCCCTATCTTGACAGAATTAACTGCCACATCTATCCTCGGTTCATAGGTGTTAAAAAGTGATTGAAAGGTATTATCCCTCAAAAAAGTTGTTGCGGCATCATCAGGTCCAAAAAGGATGTTGTTGGCGTCTGTGATGGTGATTCCTGTTATGGCATCAAAAAATATTGGTCCGGCCTCGCTTGCTGCGCTTTCGGCCGCCCTGTTTATACCGGTTATCAAATTATCCTCCAGGCCGGCGAGGCTGCTAATGTTTAGCAATGGCACGCCCGTACTGTAAATCTCCTCACCGGTCAGCGTTTCCAGTCCAAAAATATCTATTTCAATAGCCTTGAAAGCAGCTATTTTTTCTTCTACCTCATCGGGAAGTAATATTTTTACAGCCTGGTCTTTCAAATAGCCGTCTACTCTTGCAAGCCGGCTCACGGCTGTATCTGTACCAACCCGCAGTGCTTCTTTCAACCCAGCAGCAATATTGGGGTCATCACTACCCGCCTCATCTTCAAAGAGTTCACAAGAGGAAAGCAGTGATAAAATTATTATTGAAATTAAGATATTTCTCATATTATTCTTCTTCCATGAATGGATAGCGATAATCAGTAGGTGGATTAAAATTTTCTTTTATTGTTCTTGTTGATATCCAACGGACAAGGTTCAGATAATAACCTGCTTTATCATTTGTACCTGAACCTCTTGCTCCTCCGAATGGTTGCTGGCCGACGATTGAACCTGTTGGCTTATCATTGATATAAAAATTACCAGCAGCATCAACCAGTTTTTCAGTAGCTAATTCAGCAGCGTATCGGTCCTTGGAGAAAACTGCTCCTGTCAAAGCGTAAGGAGATGTATTATCGACCAGTTCAAGCGTCTCCTCAAAGCGATCATCCTGGTAAACATAAATAGTCACCACAGGCCCGAATATTTCCTCACACATGGTAACATAACTTGGATCATGGGCCAGGATTACAGTCGGTTCAATAAAGTAACCTTCAGATTTGTCATATTTTCCTCCTATGATTACCTCAGCCATGTTACTTTCTTTAGCCTGATCAATATACCCGGAAATTTTATCAAAAGCTTTTTCATCAATGACTGCATTCATGAAGTTAGTGAAGTCTTCAGGGCTGCCCACATTTATGGATTGAATATCTTTTTCTAAAAGGCCTTTAAGATCTTCCCACATGCCAGAAGGCACATAAACACGCGAGACGGCACTACATTTTTGGCCTTGATATTCATAAGCCCCTCTTACAATTGCTGTAGAAAGCGCGGGTACATTAGCCGAGTGATGTGCTATAATAAAATCCTTTCCACCAGTCTCACCAACTATCCTGGGGTATGATTTATAAACATCGATTTTCTCCCCAATGATCTTCCATAAGTTTTTGAAAACAGTTGTACTTCCTGTGAAGTGCAAGCCTGCAAACTCCGGATGATTAAAGATAACTTCTCCGGCTTCAGGCCCGTCAACGAATATTAGGTTTATTACACCATCGGGCAGCCCGGCTTCATGGAGGACTTCCATGATTATTTTAGCTGAGTAAATCTGGGTATGGGCCGGCTTCCAAACAACTGTGTTCCCCATCATAGCTGCTGAGGTGGGCAGATTTCCAGCTATAGCAGTGAAGTTGAATGGTGTTAATGCGAAAATGAAACCTTCCAATGGACGATATTCCATCCTGTTCCACACGCCATCTGCAGATTCAGGTTGACCCTCATAAATCTGCTGCATATAATAAACATTAAATCTTAAAAAATCGATTAACTCACACGCTGCATCTATTTCAGCCTGGAGTGCTGTTTTTGACTGGCCCAACATGGTGGCTGCGTTGATTTTTGACCGGTATGGCCCGGCCAGCAGGTCAGCAGCCTTTAAAAATACGCTTGCTCTGTGCTCCCAGCTTAAATTGGCCCATGCCTCTTTGGACCCCAGTGCGGCATTGATTGCCTGCTCAACATGAGATTTATCACCCTGGTTGTAGTATCCAAGGATATACTTATGGTCATGAGGTGGTGCAATTCTCCTTTTATCTTTTGTGGTGATTTTATCCTGGCCAACGAACATAGGCACATCAATTTCGATGGACTTTAATTCAGCGATCGTATTCTTTAACACTTCTCTTTCCTTTGAATCCGGAGCATACGATATGTTCGGTTCATTTTCCGGGAATGGTACTTGGAATACTCCTTTAGGCATGATCTTATTGGATTTTTGTTAAAAAAAAACTTTCTATTCGTCTTATACAAACCTAAGCTAAAAATCAGCTTTGTTAAAGTATTTCAACTAATTCATGAAGGGATGTGATGTCGGTAATATTGTCAGGTTTTGGTGTATTTAGTGGGTTGAAGTAGATTGCTTCAATACCATAGTCTATAGCGCCTTTTATGTCTGTATTCAAATTATCACCAACCATAATACTTTGGTCATGATTTGCACCACTATGCTTAAACGCATAATCAAATATCCCCGAATATGGCTTTTTATGACCTGAACTCTCGGAGGTAAAAACTTTCTTAAAATATTTATCCAATCCTGCATTTTTAATTTTGATTGTTTGAATGTCATCAAAACCATTAGTTATAATATATAAAGAAAATTTTTGCTGGAGATGGTTCAAAGTTTCATGTGCGTGAGGGAGTGTATTAGATTTTTGGGGGCATCCTATCAAATAATCATTTCCGATATTTGGTGGAAAAAATTCTAGAGGAAGGTCAAGCCGATCAAATATAATCTTAAATCGCATCTCCCTGATGTATTTCTTGGAAACATATCCATGATTATATTCATCCCATAGGCTCTCATTTACTGTTAAAAATGTATCAACAAGGTCCCCCGCAGTGAAATATCCCTTTTGCTCAAACCCATATCTTTGATATAATTCGATCAACGTCTCACGAGCATTCGAATTATAATCCCATAAGGTATTATCGAGGTCAAAAAATATGTATTTAATGTTGTCCTTCTTCATTTCTTCCAATTTTTAGATTCTATTTTATTGGTGGCCAATTCCCGGTTGGAATACATAATTTCGTAGTTTTCCAGGTCCTGCTGTAGTTGATTATCTTTATTCAAGAACTCAAAAAGCAGTGAGATTATCTCCTGGACCTCATCTTTAATTGAATAAAAAGTCCATTGCTCATATCTGCGTTGCTTAACTAATCCAGAATTTTTAAGGTAATTTATATGCCGTGATGTTTTGGCCTGCGTATAATCCAGAATTCTTTCTAAGTCGGAGATGGTTACTTCAATTTTATTGTTCATGATGAACAACATCCTAATCCGGGGTTCTTCTGAAAATGACCTGAAGATTCTGGTTCCATAATTTAGACTTAAGCTCTTAAGCTTCATTAAATTAAATATTTATGAACAATAAATTTTGTATTTTCGTGAATACAGAAAACTTTAAAGGTCTCTATAGCATTAAATAGAGAAAGGAGTAATATTGACATTTGGAAAGCAACATATATATATTCTACTAATAACCCTTTCTTTCTTAATCTTGTTTATCAAGGTTAACGCACAAGTCACGGAAGTAATTCAATTTTCAGGGGTTGTGGTTGGTAAAGATAGTACCAATGGGCTGCCTGGCGTTCACCTTTTTTTGCCTGAATCCGGTCGTGGAACCACATCAAACCTTTATGGTTATTTTTCGCTACCTGTCGAAAGCGGAGATACATTATTAATATCATCTGTAGGATATCAAAGAAAGACAGTGGTGGTCCCAGAAACCGAAAAGCAAAGCATTACCCGAGTCATTGAATTAGTTGAAGACACAACAGTACTGGATGAGATAGAAATTTTTCCATATCCAACAGAGGAATTATTCAAGGAAGCTATCCTCACATTAGAGTTACCTTATCAGGATGATCTGGATAATATGAATGAATGGTTACGAAGTGAACAAATGAAAGAAATGTATAAACATATTCCAATGAGTGCAAGTGCCAACCACAGATACTTCATGGATCTACAGATACAAGCGATACAGGATAAATTTCAACCCAGAACCAATCCCCTTTTGAACCCTTTTGCATGGGCAAGATTTATTCAGTCAATTAAAAAGGGTGACCTAAAAAACAAAAATTAAATGATTATCAAACTGTATTGCTGAATAATTGAGTCTTGGGCTTACTCTTCCACAGCCTTTCGTCTAAAGCCATGCATATATTTCTGACAAATGGCTTCCCTTTTTGTAATACTCGCAGATAGTTACTCCCTAAAGCAATTAATGCATCTTTTTCAAATTCTTCCAAACGATTAATGGTGTCTTCATTGATGACATCCGGTCCACTGCTCCAATAAGTGAAAAAATTACACATTACATCTAAAATATGTTTGCGGATGATTAAATCATTTTCATTGAGCTTATGTCCTCGGAAGAATGGAAATTTGCCTTGCTTAACTACGTCCTGGTAATCTTCAAGTTTTTTTTCATTTTGTATAAATCCTGTCCAGCTATCGCTTATTGAAGACACACCAAGTCCTACCAGTAAATGATTTTTTTGACTGGTATAGCCCATAAAATTCCTGTGTAGGTTTCCGGTTTTGAATGCTTTAAATAAAGAATCTTTCCTGCGGGAAAAATGATCCATACCTATTTCCTGATACCCTTCATTTATCAATAATTGCTTTCCTTCTTCATAGATCTGCTGCTTGGTAGCTGTATCCGGAAGATAAGTTTCCAATACTTTCTGGGCAGGCTTCATCCATGGCACATAGGCAAAGCTGTAAAATGCTATGCGGTCAGGATTTAATAACTTGGTTTTATATATCGTTTCGTAAATCGTATCCCTGTTTTGTAATGGCAAGCCATAGATCAAATCATAATTGATGGATTCATAACCTATCATTCTGGCCAGATAGGTAATCATTTCCACTTGTTCATAAGTTTGAACTCGATTGATCACTTTTTGAACTTCCTCATTGAAATCCTGAATACCAAGGCTTAAGCGGTTGAATCCCAACTTATGCAGTTCGTTGAGGTGATCAAATGAGGTGTTACCCGGATGAGCCTCAAAACTCATCTCAACATCTGGCCGAAGCCGGCTGGTGGATAGAATGGTGCCAATCAATTGAACAAGGTTTTCTGGCGAGAAAAAAGTTGGGGTTCCTCCTCCTAAATGGATTTCTTTGATCAATGGCTTTTCGCCAAAGGTATTTAAATACAAATTCCATTCGGCGAGTAAGCTTTCGATGTAGGGGTTTTCTACTTTATGGTTTTTTGTTATTCTGGTATTACAACCGCAATAAGTGCATAAACGCTCACAAAATGGTAAATGGATATATAAGCTTAATCCCTCGGATTTATAATGCTGATATGATTTTGATATTAAATGTTCCCAATCCGCCTGATTGGGGTTATTATCCCAATACGGAACGGTTGGATAACTGGTGTATCTGGGTCCTGGTACGTTGTATTTTTTGATTAATTCATGATCTATCATGGCTGACAGTTTGTTATTTGATCTGGGTTACCAGTGGGGTTTATTGTAGGACTAAGGTAAGGAATTCCTAAAGAAAGGCCTCTGATGACAAGTAGAAGACCCATTACAAGTGCAATCTTTGGTAATATCTGTTTAACTTTTACACGATATTTTATTTTTAACCAATTGGATGATGCGCCAAATAGCATCATAGCCGGCCAGGTACCTAATGCGAATCCAACCATAAATATTCCAGCATTTAATGGACTACCAGTATTTGCTGCGCCAGAGGCTGCTATGTAAACCAATCCACAGGGAAGAAAACCATTTAAAAATCCAATAAATAAGTGCCCAACTGAATATTTTATTGAGAGTAGCTTTGAAATATTTTTTTTCAATGGTCTTAACGCCCATCCTAAAATTCTATCTTCTAAAATCGTATGCTTTGAGGGGAACAAGAAATACAGAATAATTAATGATCCCATAATTATGGAAAGTGATTGTTGCATGCCCCAGAGTGAAGCGCCCTGTCCTATCAGACCAAATACCAATCCAATTAAGGTATAGCTCACAAGCCGGCCTGACTGATAGAGGACAAGACCAATTGCTTTATTCCATTTACTTGAATGACTATAAGGTAAAGCCAGAACAATTGGCCCGCACATCCCTAAACAATGTAAACTTCCTATAAATCCTATGAAAAATGCGAACCAGAACATAAATCAATTAATGAAAATAGATTCCTCCTTGTAGTAATCCGTTATCCCATCACTCCAGTCCACCTTTAACTTGTAATAACCTTTTAAAAGGTCTTGAGTATTTATGATTTGTCGGTTATTGCTATCAGTAGTCACCGGGTAGTTTTTATCAAATAATTTATTTGAAGGACGAAACAACTGAATGTTTCCACTAAGCTTTGATCCGTTATCCGGGAAGTTGATTACCAACTGCCTCTCTAGCATCTCAATGTCAAATTCAATATCACTGGCATTTGCTATCTTGTCAATTTGCTGCTGATAATTCAATTCACGCTTGTAGTAGTCATCAGCTACAAGGTTAATATCCTGCTGAAAGCATCGGACAACCATGTAGACCATGATCCCTACAAAGACAACAAACGCAAAAACAATCTTATATCCCCAATTCATATATTCTTTTTTATGGTCCTAAAAATCTAGTATTAACAGTCTGCATCAACTCACCGCTGGAAAACACACCAATCTTAATTTTGGTACTCATTTGCGTTAAATCATCCCTATTGAACACGACAAATAAGGCACCTTCGGCTACGCTCTGTGGAGCGATATTAATCGTCTTACCGACCACTTCAATAGCCCCTTCTTTATCCAGTAATTCCAAATTGATTACCTTATGTTCATTGGTCTTATTGACAATATTGTAATTATACAAATTACTTATTTTGTTATCTTCTCTTTCCTGGAACATTACACCTGAGGTTCTCAGAATCGTGGTTTCTATATCGGTCCGAATGAGTAACAGGGTAATCAATACCCCGATAAGGGCCACCAATACTGCTGAGTAAGCTTTCATCCGCCCGGTAAACTTAAATTTTTTACCATCCGCTATATTGGATTCTGCTGCATATCTGATCAAACCTCTGGGTAGATCTACTTTGTCCATCATTTCATCACATGCATCAATGCATGCAGTACAATTAACACATTCTAATTGCGTACCATTTCTTATATCAATACCTGTAGGACACACATAGATACACTGTTTACAATCGATGCAATCGCCCTTTCCTACAGCTGAACGATCTTCATCTTTTCTATATTTTGCCCTTTTTTCTCCCCGTTTATAATCATAGCTTATAACCACAGAATTTCGATCCAGCAAGACACCTTGCAACCTTCCATAAGGACAAACATTGGTACAAACCTGTTCCCTGAAGGTTGAGAAGATATAGTAAAAGATCCCTGTGAATGCCATCATCGCAATAAACCCAGCGAGGTTCTCGCCCGGCGGGCTACTTATTACTTCAAATGTCTTCTCTATCCCTATGATGTAACTCATCAAGGTATGCATTATTAAAAAAGAAATAGCTATGAATATAAGATGCTTAGACCCCTTTTTAATTATTTTATTGGTATCCCATGGTTGTTTCCTGAGTTTCTTCTGGGCGGTCCAGTCGCCTTCAATCCAATATTCAATTCTTCTGAATACCATTTCCATAAAAATGGTTTGCGGACAAACCCATCCACAAAAAATCCTGCCATATACTACGGTGAATAGTACAATAAAGACCACCAGGGAAATCATTCCCAAAACAAAAAGGTGAAAATCCTGAGGCCAGAACACCTGACCAAAAATCACAAATTTCCTTTCAAAGAAATTAGCCAATAAAAATGGCTCTCCATCTATTTTAATAAATGGAGCGCCAATAAGTATAGCCAATAAAAATATACTTACACCAACCCTGGCATTTGTATATTTACCTTTAGGTTTTTTTGGGAATATCCATCTCCTGTTACCATGCTCATCCAATGTTGATAGCGAATCCCTAAATTCTTCCTCGTATAACGAATCATCTGTTTTTGGAATATCAACTTCCTTCCCGTTATTTCTTTCCCTGGTGGCCAGATCTTCCATCTTTAATTTTTTAATTGCGCTACTTCCTTGCTTTCGCCATCTTCTTCTTCGGCATCTTCATTTTCTTCTTCATCATCCGCACGCTCATAAAGTTCTCCCTGAGGTTCTTTTGGGTTTGGAGGATTTGTGCCTTCAAACATAATGATGTAGCTAGCCACCTCCTGCATTTGTTTTGGAGTTAACTGTGACTGCCAGGCTATCATCCCTTTTTCAGGAACACCGTATTTTATTGTTTTGAATATATCTTCAATTGCACCACCATGTATCCAATACTTATCTGCAAAATTTGGCCCTACACCACCCTGTCCCTGTTGACCATGACAGGCTACACAGTGCGTTTGATAAACCTCTTCCCCGCTAGCCAGGCTGCTTGCAGCTGTAAGCACTTTAACGTTTGATTCATCTACGTTTTCAGCCTGTTGTTCCATATAAGCGGCTATTCGAGCTTCAGCCTGCTCCATTTCCATGGCATATTCTTCTTCCTGAGTTGGGCCGGTTTTTAATACATGAAAATGTATTAGATAGACAACCGCAAAAACTATTGTCACATAAAATAAACCTGTCCACCATGGGGGAAGTTTATTATCCAGCTCCCGAATGCCATCATATGAGTGGTCGGTAAGCACTTTCTGTTCTTGCTGTACGGGTACAGATTGGGTTAACCCCTTCATGATTTTACCAAAGAACGACTCTTCTACAGGCTTGGGTGTATATATTTCCTGCGTTTCTTCCGTTTTTTGTTCAAATTCCCCGCGTTGCATGGCAATAAATGCCCTTACCACGCTTAACAAAACGATTAAAACGATAAGTATCAATAAACTGACAAATAATGCCAGCCCCAGTGTTACTTCCAGTAAATTTTGTTCAAGCCAGGATGTCTCCGTTTCGGCCGATTGTGCAAGTATTGGTTGTGAGAGGAACAATAACCCCGTGATGATAAAATATTTTAAGGATTTCATTTTATTCTTTGTTAGAATCAGTTTCATCAATTGGTAAATTAGCAACCTCTTCAAGGTCTCTTTTTTTAGTATTGATTACCCAAATGGTTAGGACCAAAAAGAATATGAAGAATATAAGAAATGAAAGCACGGGGTATATTTCTATACCTGTGATGCTTTCCATATGATGTTTAATAAATCGAAGCATAATTATTCTCCTCTATTGTTTTTAATATCTGTTCCAAGTCGTTGTAAATAAGCTATCAGCGCAATGATTTCCTTTTCCTCCCTAGCCTCAATATCAGCACTTTCCAGGCTGGCTACAATCTCTTTCCTTTGTTTTACTATATCATCCATAGCCACTTCTTCATACCCTTTTTCGTAAGGAACTCCGAGAGTCCGCATGGCGTTGATCTTTTGTTTGGTAAGACTGAGATTTAGGTCCTGGTTATAGAGCCATGGATACCTTGGCATCAAGGAGCCTGGAGACATTGATTCTGGTTCCAGCATGTGGTAATAATGCCATGAATCAGGATATTTACCACCTACTCTTGCCAGATCTGGCCCTGTTCGTTTGGACCCCCACAAAAATGGGTGGTCATAGACAAATTCACCGGCCTTTGAGTATTCTCCATATCTTTCAGTCTCTGACCGGAATGGTCTGATCATTTGTGAGTGGCAGTTATTACACCCCTCTCTGATGTAAATATCCCTGCCATGTAATTCAAGCGGTGTATATGGTTTTACACTTGCTATGGTTGGAATATTTGATTTGACCAAGAAAGTGGGTATGATTTCTATGAGCCCACCTATTAACACAACGATCAAACTCCACACGAGGAATCTAACTGGTTTCCACTCTATTAATTTTCTATGCCATGGTTCATCAGCTGATGGTTTATAGCCTTTTGTCAATGGGGCTGCTTCTGCTTTTTCATTACTTAAAAACTTACCAGCGCCCGCAGTTTTGATCAGGTTATAAACCATTAGGAATACACCACTTAAGTAAAGTAACCCTCCAAAAGCCCTGATCATGTACATAGGTTTGATCTGGGTAACTGTTTCCAGGAAGTTAGGATAGGCCAACATGCCAGCTTCAGTGAATTGCTTCCACATTAAGCTTTGCGTAAGTCCGGCCCAATACATTGGCAGTGCATAGAACACAATACCTAAAGTGCCAATCCAGAAATGGGCATTTGCTAGTTTAAGGGAGTATATTTTAGTACCAAACATTCTTGGTATAAGGTAATAGAGCATACCAAAAGTAAGCATACCATTCCATCCCAATCCTCCAACATGAACGTGGGCAATTGTCCAGTCGGTAAAATGGCTAATAGCATTTACATTTTTCAAAGACAGCATTGGCCCTTCAAAGGTGGACATACCATAGGCTGTGATAGCCACTACCATAAATTTAAGAACAGGGTCTTCTCTTACTCTATCCCAGGCACCCCGTAAAGTAAGTAATCCGTTTAACATCCCTCCCCATGAAGGAGCAATCAACATTATGGAAAATACGGTACCTAAAGACTGAGCCCAATCAGGGAGGGCATTATATAATAAATGGTGTGGGCCTGCCCAGATATAAATGAATATCAAGGCCCAAAAATGTATGATTGATAATTTATAGGAATATACAGGTCGGTTTGCAGCTTTTGGAACGAAGTAGTACATTAGTCCGAGGTAAGGCGTAGTCAGGAAGAATGCTACCGCATTATGTCCATACCACCATTGCACCAATGCATCCTGAACGCCTGCATACCATGAATAGCTCTTAAACATTGCAACAGGTATCTCAATAGAGTTACCAATATGCAGCATAGCCACAGTTACAAATGTCGCAATGTAAAACCAAATGGCAACATACAGATGGCGCTCCCTTCTTTTCATGATGGTCATCATCATGTTTAAACCAAAAACTACCCAAATCAGCGCAATGGCAATATCAATAGGCCATTCCAACTCTGCATATTCTTTGCTGGAAGTAAAACCGAGGGGTAAGGTTATGGCTGCAGAAAGGATAATCAACTGCCATCCCCAGAAATGGATCTGGCTAAGCAAATCACTATACATCCTTGTTTTACATAATCTTTGTAAAGAATAATACACCCCGGCGAAGATACCGTTACCAACAAATGCAAAGATCACTGCATTGGTGTGTAAAGGCCGGATTCTCCCAAAGGTGGTGTACTGAATCCCGAAACTTAAGTCCGGGTAAAACATTTGGATAGCTGCATATAAGCCAACCAACATTCCGATAATACCAAATACTACAGAAGCTATTAAAAACCAGTTGACAATGGTGTTATCGTAATAAAACGTCTCCTTCTCAAGGGTTACGCCTTCAGATCGTTTGACCTGCGATTTTTCGACTGTTTGATCCATAAGGGTCTACTTATTTTTTGGATTTTTTGGTGGATTGTCAAATAATATTCTTACTGATGGAGAATAATCATCTTCATATTGACCAGACTTCCATGCCCACAAAAAAGCAATCAGAAATCCTGCTGCTAATAAGATGCTTATACCTATCAATAAAAAGATCACTTTCATAATATTCCTTTATAAGGTCCTACAATGATACTAGGAGGCCTGATTGGACTAAATGAGTGCAATCACAGGGGTTGCTGACTTTTATCAGGTATACATAACTTTTCTTAAGGGTAGTATAATCTGTGGCTGTTATAGGTTTTAAACCAAATATTAGAATGAAAAATATCTCTTTTAGCATTGTAACATTTGTTTCCTTCATCTTTTTTCTTGCAGTGGTGATGAGCAAAAAATGATTGACGCATCCTACCAAAGCTTAAATAATCTTAACAGTTTTATTGCAGTGAGACCATTGCCTGAGAACACAGAAATGGAAGACAATCCTTATGGAATTGTAGCAAATGTAAGTGCCGAGGTTAATGGTAAAACATATTTCGACGCTCAGCCATCTGTATTTGAAGGGGGATTACAATTGGAATTGCGAAGTTCCAACAATGAAAACCCTTTAAATACCATACGATTCAGACTCAAATCAATTCAGGAAGGAATTTACACTATAAATCAAATTTCCGGATTCAATCAGATACTATTCAATGAGCTCAACTGTAGTGATGGAGAAATATCAATTTCAAAGGTGGATGAAAACAATAAATTATTCAGCGGTTTATTTCAATTCAAGATTAATGATACCATTACTGTCACTGGAGGTCGTTTTTTCGATATTCCTTTCAGTGAGCCCCCAAATACTGATCAAGCGCATTTTTTTTCAGCAGATATAAATGGTCATAATTTTCAAGCCACTGATTTTGAGGTGTTTCTTGGTGCAGCGATTATCATATTAAAAGGATACAATGAGGTTGGGAATGTAGGATTGCAGATTAGTGTCTTCTTTCAAACGGAACCAGGGACATATGATATTACCGATGAAGATTCCCCGATCAACATTGGTTTTATAGTTGCAAAAGAAAACTTAACGCCCATCAATGGCTCTATCAATGTAGAATCAAATGATAATAATGGTATTTCCGGAACATTTGACCTTCTATTTGATGAATATTCCATAAAAGAGGGTGTATTTGAAATAAACTTAAATCCGGGTTAATATAGCCCACCGGGTCGTTAAAGTCCTTAATAAAAATTTTGTAATAAAATGTAGTAATCGTGTACTAATCCAACAACTTTAGGATTAATGAGCGAAAGCGAATTCTTTACAAAGTTTATTAAAGATAATCAGGGCATCATCAATAAAGTATGCAGGATATACACCGATAATGATGATGATTATTTGGACAGTTTTCAGGAAGTTGCACTTGAATTATGGAAATCACACAAAAATTTCCAGCACCTGTCTAAGGTTTCTACCTGGGTTTACAGGGTTGCATTAAATGTTTGCATCACGCATTTCAAAAAGCGAAAAAAAAATGTGGCTACCACTGAACTAATAGATGTCGATATTAAAGATGAAGTAACCCAGCCTGACCATGATGAAATAAAAACATTGCATGGTGCCATAAAAAAATTAAAAGAATTTGACAGAGCGATAATACTGCTCTACCTGGAAGAAAAAAGCTACAAGGAGATCGCTGAGATCACCGGTATTTCAGTTACCAACGTAGGTGCAAGGGTTAACAGAATTAAAAACAAACTAAAATCTATGATCAATGGAAGATGATCTAATAAAAAAATGGCAAAGCGAAACAAATGAAGCAAGTAACATTTCTGATGAAGAAATAGATGTAATGCTAAAAAGTAAGTCGCAATCAGCAATCAACTGTGTAAACAACAACCTTAAAAAGGAATTTTGGATAAGTGTCATTGTCTACCCGGTAGATATTTTGATATTGGCAGCATTAGGTCACTGGGAATTGGCAGGGGTGATGGCCGCGTTATTAATTTTTCTAATTGTTTTTTTCTCCCGTATGACCAGAAAGATTAAAAAATGTGATAGTAGAAACCACACCATGATTGATTACATCAAAGAATATTATTCGATATTGAAAGAATTTGTAAGTCACTATAAACTGTTCATCATCATTATTGTACCTCTAACCTTCATCATTGTACTTGCATTAATTTCAAGCATAGAAAATAAGGCATTTGACCTCTCTAAATTCACAGAGCCGAAAGTCATAATCTTATTAGGTATTTCGATAATTATTCTTTACATCTTTAGCTTATGGTTGCTGGAATACATGTATGGAAAAAACCTTAAGCGGCTTCGGTCGATCATCGATGATTTTGAATCGGAAGAAGGATAGCTGATAAGGCATGGGTACCCATGCATTAAAAGGCAATACTGTATTGCCTTTTAATGTAATACAATCATGCGTTCAGACGATCGGCTTCCATCACTTGTGGAGATCTCACCAAATCTTCGAGACAGTCGATCCAGGTCTCACTTTCATTTAAGCTTTCTACCAATTGCCATTCTTCTCCGCCACCTTCCATAAATTGTTCCTTGTATTGTTCCCCCACCTCGAGGGTTGTTTCCAGACAATCCGCCACAAAAGCAGGTGAGTAGGCCAATACCTTTTTCTTTCCATGCTTATTTAAATCATTGACAACATCCTCCGTATAAGGTTGTATCCACGGATCCTTACCCAGCCGAGATTGAAAACATACGGTGTATTCCTCCGTTTTCAGTCCTAACTGTTCAGCTATGAGGTTACTGGTTTGAAAACATGCCGATCGGTAACAGTAATCATTTTCGGGTTTGCCTTCCGCACAAGATGCCTTACAATCGGGATAACTACAATGATTGTAGTCTTTACCTAATTTCCTGAGGTGTCGCTCAGGAAGGCCATGATAAGAAAATATGACATGATCATACTTGTTATTTTCCAGGTGTTTTTTTCCATTTTCAACAAACGCCTGGATGAATTTTGGATGATCATGATATTGATTAACGAACGCCACGGAGGGGATCACCTGCCAGGTCCTGACGATCTCCATCACCTTATCTGATACTGATCCTGTAGTAGCAGAAGCATATTGAGGGAACAGCGATACAACTCTGATCGACTTTACTTTTTTGTCTTTTAACATTTGAAGACCTTCAGCAATCGATGGATTTTGATACCTCATGGCCAACTCCACATGGCACTCACTTCCTAATCTCTCCTGAAGCTTTTTCTTAACCTGTCTGCCATAGTAAAAGAGGGGACTGCCATTCTCGGTCCATAGTTTTTTGTATTCCTTGGCAACTTTAGGGGCACGGAAAGGTGCTATGATTAAATTAACCAGCAACCATCGCGGGAATGCGGGTATATCAATCACCCTGCCATCCATTAAAAATTCTCTTAGGTATTTTCTAAGATCTTTTACCTGGTAACTATTTGGGGTACCAAGATTGACAAGTAATATTCCTTGCATCAGTACAGTTTTTTATTGTTGTTCCAATAGCTAACCGTCAAAATAAATCTTGTGTTATTTTAAAGGTTAATATTTTCAGGTATCCTATCCATATTGTACCAGGTGAAAGCATATTGATCAGTCAGTTCTTCAATGTATTTGCTTGTTGGTTTACCCGCGCCATGCCCGGCTTTTGTTTCGATACGGATCAATACAGGCGCTTCACCCTTATGATATTCCTGTAACCTGGCTGCAAACTTAAATGAGTGAGCGGGCACAACCCTGTCATCATGATCGGCAGTGGTTACCATAGTTGCCGGATAGGATACCCCCGGCTGGATGCTATGATAAGGTGAATAGGATCGTAAATATTCAAACATTTCCTTTGAGTCGTCAGACTTACCATAGTCTACTGCCCAGGCCCTGCCAATGGTAAATTTGTGATACCTCAACATATCCATCACTCCAACAGCAGGCAAAGCAACCTTAAACAGACCGGGCCTTTGGGTCATACAAGCCCCGACCAATAATCCGCCATTGGAACCACCCAAAATTGCCAGGTAATCTGAGGCTGTATAGTTTTCATCAATCAGATATTCTGCCGCACTGATAAAGTCGTCAAACACATTTTGTTTTTGCATTTTGGTACCTGCCTCATGCCATTCTTCACCATATTCCCCACCTCCCCGGATATTGGCCAGGGCAAATATTCCCCCCATATCTAACCAGGTTGCCCACCGGCTACTGTATGAAGGTGTTAAGCTGATATTAAATCCACCATAACCATAAAGCAGCGTTGGGGTGTTGCCTTTGCGTTCTAAATCTTTCTTGTGAACGATAAACATTGGTACCTCAGTACCATCCTTACTTTGGTAAAATTCCTGCCTGACAGTAAAATGATCAACATTAAATGCAACTTCCGGGCTCCGGAAGAGCCTGGAGCTTCCATTTTCAATGGAATACTGATAGATAGATGTTGGAAAAGTAAATGAAGTAAAAGAATAAAATACTTCTGTTAAATCTTCGTCGCCCTGGAAGCCATAAGCGCTGCCAATGCCTGGTAATTCCACCTCTGATTCCCTATCCCCGGCGTAAGAATATTGGTAGACCTTTGATTTTGCGTCCTCAATATATCTTGCAAAAATTTTTCCTCCTGCCGTTGAAGCGGAAAGCACATTTTCTGACTCCGGAATAATATCTTCCCAGCTTTCCGGACCGTAGTCCCTGGTGTTCACCCGCACCAATCTTTTATTGGGTGCATTTAAATTGGTTAATATGAAAAGGTCATCCCCATCACTCCCAATCATTTCATGATCATTCTCCTCGTCTTCAATCACCTTTTTTATTTCCCAGTTATCATCTCTAAGATCGATAAAAGATAATGTATTTCCACTGGTTCCGTGGGATGAAGAGATCACCAAAAAGTTCTCATCTTCACTGGTGCTGGTACCAAAAAATTCATAGCCGTCTTCAGGGTTTTCTATGATCAACCGATCTGCTGACTGTTCTGTGCCAATTTTGTGATAGTAAACCTTACCAAACTGGTTGATACCTGACAGCGATTCCCCTTCTTCAGGCTCAGGAAACCTAGAGTAGAAAAATCCATCCTTATACCATGAAATACCACTGAACTTCACCCAGCTGATTTTATCCTCAAGCTTCTCGCCAGAATTGGTTTCCATAACATTGATTTCCCGCCAATCTGACCCTGAGACTGAAACAGCGTAAGCCATATACTGATGATCCCCTGAAAAACTGTAACTACCCAGTGCTACGGTTCCATCATCTGAGAGCGTATTGGGGTCAAGGAATATTTCTCCTTCGCTTTCCAGGGATTTTTGCCGGTACATGACGCTCTGGTTCTGTAGGCCATCATTTTTGAAATAGTAATACCAATCACCTGCTTTGTTTGGCGATGAATATCTTTCATAATTGATTAACTCAGTAATCCTTGATTTCAGATCCTCCCTGAATGGTATTTTATCGAGGTAAGAAAAAGTCAGTTTATTTTGCTTTTTCACCCATTCCATGGTCTCTTGAGAAGTATCATTTTCAAGCCATCTGTATGGGTCGCTTACTTCTTCACCAAAATAACTTTCGACCGAGTCTACTTTTTTTGTCTCCGGGTATTGAATCTCTCTGGTATTTTCGGGTGATGAACATGATGCTGTGAGGATAAGAAATGCTCCAAATAATGCTGATAATTTCATGATATTGGTGTTATAATTATTGTTTAATCATTCGGTGATATATAATTTCTGAAACTTTAGCCATCATTTTGATTGCTGGAGGTTTCTCTTTTAAATTTTTTGATAAAAGCACAAGAATATATTTTTTCCCGTCTGGCAGGTAAATTATACCTGAGTCATGTTCCACACCACTTATTGCTCCTGTTTTATGAGCTACTTCTACACCATCAGGGAGATGAGCAGGAATGATTTCATTAAATGCCTGTTGCTTAAGTGTATTGATCATCGGTGTGCAGTCTTTTATGGGGCCTATCTCGCAATCCGCTAATTTTTCTAATATTACCATCAGATCATAGGCGGATGTGGTGTTACTCATTCCCTTTTCAAATGCTTTGATATCTTCTACCCCTCTCAACACATTGATATCATCTCCGCCAAGGGTTCTCATGCTTTGAGTAATATTTTCGGCCCCCACCTGTTCGATTAAAATATTAGTAGCCAGGTTTGAACTCATTGTAATCATGGCCTCCACCAAATTATTGTAAGTAGTGGATTTTCCGATCAACTTATAAAGTGCTTCTTCGCTATCTTCACCAATATCCATAGAAAACTTGCTTCCGTCCACAATGCTTGCAAATTCATTAGTGACTAACAGGGAATCTTCCAATGACAATTTATTATGCGCTGCCTGCTTGTAAACTTCAATCATTACCGGTGTTTTCATAGTACTGGCCGCATGGAACATTTCTTTTTCATTGATTAAAATAGTCTTATTGCTTTGCAAATCTTTGAAAGCCATAGCAAAATCACCTTCTATTTCTGCAAACATGGAAGTAATTTCATTTCTTAGTTGCTGATCTTCACTTTTTTGGCTACAGGAGAGCACTATAAATATAAGAAAAAAAATATTGTATGATTTAGTTAAGGCACGCATGGTTTTCAAATATTGAAGGAAAGTTAAATAATTATTAAAAACAAATTATTGCTATGGCCGGGACACTTCCTAAATTCTTTGGGGGCTAGTTTTAGCCCTAAGTAGTTGTGCTGACCTATAGCAATAGACCATTTTTATTTGTTTTAAGAAACTTTAAATGCATGAAAAAAAATATTCATTACTTTTTATCAATTCTTCTTGTATCGGGTTGTGTAGGAACGGATATCCTGAATGATGAGTTGGTTGAGTCGAGGGTACTGATAGCCCCAAAAGACACTACAGTTTTGATCAATAGCCAGTTTCCATTAGAGGCTACATTTTGGAATCAGTTTGGTGTAAAGGAGGAGGATGTTCAGTTTAGTTTTTCCTCCTCCGATGAGACGATTGCAATTGTGAGTAACCAAGGCGTTGTAAATACACTTTCAAATGGAATGGCGAGGATTACTGCAATGGCTAATGGAGTGATCAGTGATCAGGCAACAATCAATGTAATTGAATCAGTAGATGAGCTAGCCTCTATATCCATAAACTCCACTTCATCACGAATAGATATTAATGGAACAGTTCAATTGACAGCTATTGCATTCAATCTTTCAAATATACCTATTGATGATGTGATATTTAACTGGCGAAGCCAAAACCCGGATATTGCAATTGTGGATAATAATGGTTTGGTGACAGGGATAAGTGAAGGCATGACAAATATTGTAGTAATGTCTGAAGAGATAAGCAGTCAGCCCTTTGAAATTGTAGTTGGATCACCGGAACGCTTCGCAACATTTGAAGGAGCCTCAGGCTATGTTGCGGAAGGGTCTGTTGAGTTAGTTCAGGATGGTGACGTTATTATACTTAACCTGAGTGAAGATTTTATGACCAGTATAGCCCTGGGAACATTTATTTATCTATCAAATACAACAAGTGGCAGCGGCACAAGATCAAATGGTTTAGAACTTGGGATGATAACAAGGGATCAAACTTTTGAAAATGGAACCAGATCAGTAAATGTATCTGAAATAGCAGAAATGTTTTCCACGGCTGTGGGCTTTAATCAGTTCAGATATGTAATAGTATTGTGTAAACCAGCATCCATAACTTTTGGCTTTGCAGACTTCGAATCTTAATATCAACGGATTTATGAAAAAAATAGTCTTAATTATTATAATGACAATGTCAATTCAATATACCTGGGCTGGTGGTGGATGGGTCAATGCTACAGGGAGTGGTTATTTTAAGCTCAGTGAATATATCATTAGGGCAAACGATTTTTTCAATCCTGAGGGAGATATAATTGATATAACCACGATATCCTACTACGCAACCAATCTATATGGTGAATATGGCATCAACGATAGGCTAACCGTTATGGGTAATATTCCAATATTTGTAAGGACTACATTAAATGAAATCGAATTCAGACAAAGTGGTAGCACCATTCCCGGGGACGCTGAAAATAATATTGGAGATCCGCTGATTGGATTTAAATACGGGTTTTTCCAGGGTAAATCTATAGTTCTGAGTACTAGCTTATTGTTTGGGATTCCATTGGGAGAGGATGTTGGTGGGGAAGGAGGTATACTGCAAACGGGAGATGGGGAATTCAATCAATTGCTCAGGGTCGAAGCGAGCCACTCTTTCTACCCGCTACCGGTTTATGCCACAGTAACGCTCGGCTTTAATAATAGAACTAATAGTTTCTCTGAGGAATTCCATTACGGATTTGAACTTGGATATACTTTTAAATCAAAGGCTTTATTTACCCTTAAGATGTACGGTGTAGAATCATTAAAAAATGGGGAGCCCGGGGGATTTGCAGGAAATGGGATCTTTTCTAATAACACAGAATATTTGAGCGTAAGACCAGGTTTGGCTTATTATCTCGATAATAATTGGGGGATTGCCGGTGAAATTGGATTTGCACCAAGAGGAGAGCGAATACTTGCCTCGCCCTCCTATGAGTTTGGTATATTTTTTAACTGGTAAGACTTTGCCAGTCAAACTGGGTAAGGGCCCTC
>DAXETV010000004.1:0-22832 GCA_051155775.1 Cyclobacteriaceae bacterium
ATCATTTTGATGATTATTTTGGCTGTATATTTTTTGAAATCTCTTATGATGTCAGATAGTCTAAACCCCTCATCTAGCACTAATGATTAAATGAAGATGATTACTCATAATGCACCAGGTAAATACATTCAATCCCTTTTCTTTGGAGCAAAAGTTCATCGATTTCACAATTTCTGGTTTATACTCTTTCCTTGTAAAGACATCAATCCATCCAACAACTGTGAAGGTGACAAAGTAGATTGCATTTGGATCGGATATACTGTAACGGTCTCCAGACATGTTGCAATTTTACTATTCACATTTCAAATGCCCGAAATTTAATCATCCTCGTTGCAAACGAGGACGAGAAAAGGTACACCTGGAGCCGGGAATTAGTCTGGAAATTCATCTCAAAGCCATAATCTTTTCTGTCAAATATGCATGGACAGGATTTTCTGCCTATGATCTTGGTGAAAATGGATTATCGGTAATCATGAACCGAAACTTCATGGTGTCAGTTACAAGTGCGCTCAATTTAAAAAAGAAAAAGTAACAAAATCTATGTATAACGATATCCACCTACAATTTGCTATTGCTCGCTTGAAGATTAACTTTGGATCTATATCAAATTCAAACCTATGAAATCTTCATTAAACGTCATTATTCCCATCTTTTTAGCCTTTTTTTTCATCACTTCTTGTGATAACAAAACCTCTAAAGAGGAAAATGCTTCCACCCGACCGGAATGGGATAAGCCCCGGGTACCAGATTGGCATAAGCATGCCGTGATTTACGAGGTGAACTTAAGACATTATACCCCGGAAGGTACTTTCAAAGCTTTTCGTGAACATCTTCCCCGCTTACAGGAGATGGGCGTAGACATTTTATGGTTAATGCCTATTCACCCGGTAAGTGAGAAAAGAAGGAAGGGGCCAATGGGTAGTCCTTATGCTGTTACTGACTACAAAGCGGTTAATCCGGATTACGGTACCAAAGAGGATTTTAAAGCATTGTTGGATGATATCCATCAGGCAGGTATGTACTGCCTTTTGGACTGGGTGCCAAACCATACCGGATGGGATAATCAATGGATTAAAGACCACCCGGATTGGTATACTAAAAATTCTGAAGGGGAGATAACGGATCCTTTAAACCCTGATACGGGAGAGCCATGGGGCTGGACAGATGTGGCAGACCTGAATTATGATAATCAAGACATGCGATTGACTATGATCAATGCCATGAGCTACTGGGTAAATGAATTTGGTATTGATGGTTTTAGAGTGGATGTCGCCCATAGTGTACCCGTAGATTTTTGGGATCAGTGCACGGACTCATTGTATAACCAAAAGCCTTTATTTATGCTCGCAGAAGCTGAGGAGCCGGAATTAAGAAATACCGGTGCTTTTATAATGGATTATGGATGGGAGATGCACCATTTATTAAACGATATCGCTATAAGTCAAAGTGCCAACCGGAGTGCCGCATTGAAATTGGAGCAAGGTAACCTGGTTGATGGCGCTGGTGATGTCATTGAGAAAAAAGATGCGCTGGATATTGACAGCTTACTCGCTAAGAAGGATGCTGTATATGAAAATGGTTATCAGATGCATTTCACGTCTAATCATGATGAGAATGCATGGGCTGGCACAGAATTTCAACGAATGGGTGATGGTCATAAGGCTTTCGCTGTACTAACCTCAACATTTGATGGTATGCCATTAATCTATACCGGTCAGGAAGAGGCAATGGATAAAAAGCTAGCTTTCTTTGAAAAAGACGAAGTTCCCTGGGAAGATTTTGAATATGAAGGATTTTATAAAACATTGTTCGACCTTAAGGAACGAAACCAGGCACTCTGGAATGGAGAATATGGGGGTGAGCTTGTAAAACTAAAAACTGGAAATGATGAAAATATCTATGCTTTTGGAAGGGCGAAAGGGGAAGATAAAGTAGTGGTGGTCATCAACCTGTCATCAAAACCACAAGAAGGAAATATGATGACTGGCGCTTTCCAGGGAAAATATGTAGATGTTTTTTCTGATGAGGGAGTTAATCTTACCAATGAATTACCGCTTCAACTCAGGGCATGGGAATATATGATTTTAAGCAATCAATGATATATGAAAAGACCAGAACCTATCAAACCAAAACCCGGGCAGGAATCTGTATGGGATTACCCGCGTCCGCCTAAGTTAGAGCAATTTAAGGGCCACGTACGAATTTTGTTTAATGGTCAAACCATAGCCGACAGCAACGCCACTTTCCGAGTACTGGAAACCAGTCATCCGCCGGTGTTTTATATCCCACAGGAAGACATCCGAATGGGTTACTTCATCCCAGATACCAAGCAGATGTCTTTTTGTGAATTTAAAGGAAGGGCTAAATATTTTCATATTGAAGTGGACAATAAAGTAGCTAACCATGCTGCCTGGTGCTACCCTGACCCTAAGGGTAACTTCAAAATCATCAAAGACTATCTGGCTTTTTATCCTTCCAGGATGGATGCTTGCTATGTCAATGATGAGCTTGTTCAGTCACAGGAAGGTGATTTCTACGGCGGATGGATCACCAGGAATATCATTGGTCCCTTTAAAGGTGGGAATGGTACCTGGGGGTGGTAGGTGACTCAAAATAACTGTTCCACCCAACATCCATGAAAGCCTAGGGGGATATTGTGAGGTAATTGAGCACTAAAAAGCCATTCAAGGTTTTTAGATTTATAACCATGAATTTCGGTGGATTTATGTTTTCCATCGAAAACAGGTATCAGTATGGTTCCATCATCTTCATTAAGCGCTGAGGATACATGGATCGGTTCCCCAAGCAGGCTATGAGGCAGTTCTCGGTAAACTGGCAGCCTATTGTAATGGTCAAGTTTTAATAAACCATCTAACAAGGGATTTTTCTGGTTATTTATTGGGGAGGCTATTCCCCAGGCATACCGGTAAGGTTTTCCGCTTTTATTTTTATTGACTTCGGGGAATTCAAAATAATAGGAAGCCAGGTTCTGTTTAGTTACTGATCTGGATGTTAAGTCTAAAACATACCTGGTTGGCCTGGATTGAATGGTTTCCTCTGCTTCACCATTTAGAAATTTTTTCATGCCCTCTGCTGAGGGCCAGTCTGGGAGCATAAGTCCATCAATAATTATTTGGTCATCCATTTCATAACCATTGATAAAGTGAAATATAAAACCAAAGGATGTCTCCAGCTCGATCTCATTTCCTTGCTTATCTATGACCAGTATTTTTATCGGAAGATCTTTATTGGCTTCCATAGATCCGACCGGGGTATCCAGCCCACTAAATGCACGAAATAAATTGAAATTTACCGGTGTGAGGAAGAATATCTTATACCCTGATTCGGTCAGGATAAAATCATGGGTGAAGAATAATTTTTTTAGTTTAGTTACCCCGGCGATTGAAGCCTTTCCATCATTTTTAATTTCATATCTAATTAACCGGTTGGTGATACCTGGAGCCGTACCAAAATTATGAAGGGCTGCGGTCTCAGAATCAAATTTTGGATGGGCAGAAAAAGGTAATTCAGGGGTTATCAATTGATCTATCAAGCCGAATTTATTGATCAACATTCCAGCATAATCAAATCTTCCCTCTGTCTTAAGGGTCCTGGGGTCTATCAAATGTGGCAGCCCACCTTCCCAGAGTGCTAGTAGCTTGCCTGCATGAAACACAATTGATGTATTGGCAGCATTTTTAAACCGCATATCCAGTAGGTTTTTCAGCAAACCTCCCGGTTTATTGGTTCCAAAACCCCTGTATAAAAATTTACCTGCATACTCTTCCTTTAAAAACTCAGCCGTTTTGATGTGCTTATTGCTGTAAAGGATTTTCCCATCCTGAATAGAATATTTTGAGATCATGCCATCGCCATCAAAAAGATGCTGATATTTTACGCCATGATGCATGTGCCTGCCATTACCATTTCTGAAGAGTGTACCATGTAAGCTATTTGGAATGGTCCCCTTAACTTCAAGAGGGAAATTTTCATATTCATCGTCAACTAACCGGTTGACATCAAAATAGTCTTCGAGAATTTTCATTTTCATATAGACATCCAACAATTTAAAAGTTATGGTGTTAGATTAAAAAAACTTTAATCAATGGAAAATCAAACAACAAGCTGGCCTGATTTAGCGATCGGTCTTTATGACAAACTAACCGGAAGAAACGCTGAAATCACTTATCATTTTGATAACATGGAAATTGAAGTTCCAAGCGGAACCGGCTCTGATGAACATGCCAAATGGAGACTCAGTGGCAAGGTGGTCATTTCAACTAGTGATAAAACTAATTAAAAACAGCCTCCTGTAAAAAGGAGGCTACTTTATGTTACATATCACATCGGACCTTGATATACAAGTTGGTGAGGAGTACTTGAGGATTTCTTCAAATCACAATGAAATATTGGTTAATTGTAGTAATTGGTCTGTCTTAAGGCTTTTACAAAAACAACCACAAAATTTTCGTTATAGCATTCTTGATCTTAGGAATGCTTCAAAGGCAATTGATCAGAGCATTATTTTAAAGGTATCTGATAAGCATATCTTTAAGTTAAGCCAGGGGAAGCTATCCAACATAAATGTGCCTAACGCAGCTTTAGGGCTTCTAAATTATTTCGGTCTCAGGATTTAGGCTTGTCATAAAGCAGAGGCCATAACTTAAACAATGAAGCGAATCACAGCACTTGTATTAGCATCAGTAAGTTGACCCATGTTCAAATCTGCAGATATCAATGCGTATTATAATAAGCTTTTCTCAGATGATGTAAGGAAAAGGTTTGAAACAGTCATCATATCGATCTCGATTTTTGGGTTTGTGATGCACCTGTTTTTGATCTGGTTAATTGATCTGGATCTAATATCATTCGGTCCTTTCTCCAAAAGTTTGTTAAGAGATCCGGTGTCCGCTATCTATACACCATTTTCCTTCATACTTGTGTATGAAGTGTTTCTGTTGGTCTTTTATTTGCCAAGATCAATTACTTTTTACATAGGCAAACAATATGAGATTGTATCCCTTATTGTCATTCGAAGGATCTTTAAGGATATATCTAATATGGAACTTACACTTGACTGGTTCTCGAATAACTATAATGAACGCTTACTATATGATTCAATAGGCATTATCTTTTGTTTTTCATTAATTCTTTTTTTCTATCGGCTATCAAGAAGAAAATACAATATTCATACACCGGAAGATCTTAACAAATTCATTAAGGCCAAGCAAATAACAAGCATGCTGTTACTACCATCACTTATTATTATGGCTATTTATAGTTTGGTAGTATGGATTGGTGAAATAATTGCTTTCCAATCAGGTCAGGTTAGTGTTTTACCTGACGTCAACAATATTTTTTACAATGAATTTTTCACACTTCTCATATTGATTGATGTTTTGCTATTGTTGATTTCATTTCGATATACAGACAATTATGGACAACTTATGAGAAATTCAGGTTTTATCATCTCTACTATCCTCATTAAGTTATCATTCAGCTCTACCGGCTTATTAAATATCATCATTGTATGTTTTGCTATAGCATTTGGTGTATTATTTCTTGCTATCTATAATAAGTACCTGAGGCTAGAGGGATTACCAAAAAGTTAATTTGTTTAACAGATATTGTAATCAATTAAACAAAAGTAATGCATCGCTGTTTCCTTTACCTAAATACATTATTATGAAAATGAAATCATTAGAAAGACAAGGAATATTTTACGGGGGTATTGTTACTGTGCTCTTGATCGCATTTTTTTTGTTGATGAAGAGTTTTGGATTAATCCATAATTTTAATCTCAGGATATTTAATTCACTATTTCTCTTCAGTGGAATCTTTTTAGCCATCAGAAATCTTAAATCTAAAAATCAAGGGGATTTAAATTATTTGAGTGGTCTGGGTTTAGGATTGGTTACATCTTTAGTAGCAGCAATCTTATTTTCACTGTTTGTATTCTCCTATGTAAATCTGGATCCGGCTTTTATGACATCCATTAAAGAAAATGAACCACAAGGTATTTATCTTAATGAGTTCGGTGTTTTAGTATTGATATTTATAGAAGCATTAGCATCAGGTTTATTATTCACTTATGCCTCCATGCAATACTTTAAAAGTGAGCAACCTGCTGCTTTATAAGGTTAACTAAAGACAGATTAGCGTAGAAAAAACTTAACCCTGGCTAATGATTTAGTCAGGGTTTTTTAATTTAAGAAAGTTTTTTGTATCTCTACCAGGTTATTTTTTTCATTTAATATTTGGTTCACAAAAGAATAGTTCAGCAGCCATTCAATATTTGAATAGGGCTTGCTTGAATTTATTATAATTTTAAAGCCGAATTTCTTTTCGGTTTTTTCAATTTTTTTACAAAGCTCTATCCCATCCATTTCCGGCATTTCAAGATCTAATAAAATAAAATCCGGTAGCTTACTTTTTTTAGATGTAATTTTTTTCCAAACAGATATACCATCATAAAATGTACGTACTTTAATATCCGGATGGGTTTTGTTCAATACATGATCCAAAAATGTGGTAGTAAGTTGGTCATCATCAACAATCCATACTTCAGATTTTTTATTCACTGGTTCTTCAGTCATATCCTCAATTTTTCTTCTAAATAAGTTTATTTTCTACATTAGGAAAATAGGAGAAATACTGAAAAGCCTAGGTATTTACACGCACTTTAATGTTATATTTTTAATCTGTATTGTTCTATTTGTCATTGTTCAAAGGCATAACAAATAAGCGACAAGATCTTCTTTTTCCTTTTTACTTAATTCCAGTTCCAATACAAGGTTGAAGAATTCCACGGCATCTGCAAGCGTTGGACAACGTCCGTCATGTAAGTATGGAGGAGAATCTTTGATTCCTCGCAATGGAAATGTTTTTATTGGGCCCTCTGGCCGGCCTTTATAAAACCTTTCCACTTGTAGGTCATGCATGTAGTCATCAACAAAAGCCGGACCGGAATGGCAGGAAGCACACTTTGCTTTCCCGAAAAATAATCTTTCACCATTCAACTCCGCTTTGGAGGCTTTGTTTTTATACAGTTTCCCTAAAGGGTTCAACATGGGTGCAGGCGGGAAATCCAGTATTGCGTTAAAATCTCCCATCCGGTTGGTCACCGCACGCTGCTGTGCTCTGGGGCCAATGGCTTGCTGCATACCCGGGTCTCCATCAAAATATTCTTCAACTTCTGCAAAGTGGTCCATGCTTCTTATTGACCGCTTTGAAGCCAGTTGCATTAAATTATAGTTTCCTCTCATTGAGGGTGTCTCTACCCTCAATCTGGCAAGATTGGGACGGGTATCCGGTGCCAACTCAAAAGCACCATTAGTGTGTCCGTTTACATGACAGGAAAAGCAGGATACTCCGGCACCGGGCTTCAAAGTGACCCGGTGGGTGGTGTGGTTAAACCAGGTTGTAGGGGTTGGCTTAAGCAATTCTTTTAGCCCTTCCATCTGTTCCGGTGTTAATAAACCATCAAATATTTCATAGTAATTACTGATGGTTACTTCTCTGCCTTTGGTAACATCGCCCAGTTCTTTATGTGTGGTCAGAAACATTGGGGGAGGAAATTCTGGTAAGTATTCATCAGGGAAATCATGGTCAACATCTATTCTTGTGTGTTCCGGATGGGCCTCATTCCAATTATCCGGAAAAACCATATGCGCTGTGGTTTGAAGTGGATGAGCCAGCGGTTTGTAAGGAAAAAGGTCTCTTCTTTTTATTTCCTTAGCAGTCAATTTTGATAGATCCTCAAATGACTCGACACCTTCAGGAAGCCTTGCCACCGGTCCAGCCATGATTTGTTTTCGTCCGCCTGACATATATTTACCTTCTATTCCCTCTCCATGGAAGTCATACCGGCTGTTCATGTATGCTCTTACATCTTTCATCAGCGATGGTTTTTGTTCTTCATGATAGGCCACCCATTCATTCCATGACATTGGTAACTCCGGCATATCAAAAGAGCTCTTACCCTTACCGGCATATTTCCAAAGGTCAAAGGGTGTTCGTTCTCCTTTTTTTAATTCCGGGTATTGTTTTAAGCGATCAACATAGCTACTTCCTAAACCATAATCATGCTCAACATATCCTCTTACTTTAGCTCCGGGACTTTGAAGCATATGCAGGTCATCTTCAACGAGACGAAATCCAACAACACCAACAAATAAAATAATACTGGCGATCAATAGCAGGTTCTTAACTTTCATATTAAAAAATTTGGTTTGATTAATAAATGAAAGCTAATAATTGACATTTTAAATTTCAATGTATTTGTTAACATAATGATCACTTGTTTTTCACTTCATAAAAGCATAAATATTGAAAGAATATTTTTAGATTGATACAATCATTACATAATCAGAAAGCATGGAACCTATAGATAACCAAAATAATCGAAGGCAATTTTTAAAATTAAGTACAGCCATCTCGCTCGGATTTTTGGGATTAAACAAGTTTGCTTATTCCTCCTCATTCTTTGGTGGCAACAATTTTGGTTATGGCCCTTTGATGGATGATCCCGGAGGTATCCTTAATCTTCCAAAAGGATTTTCTTACAAGATAATTTCAACCATGGGAAATAAAATGGCTGATGGTCTTCTGGTGCCTGGAAAAGCTGATGGTATGGCTACTTTTAAAGGGGAAAACGGAAAAGTAATTTTAATCCGAAACCATGAGTTGAGCCCGGATGCACCAGAGCAAGGGCCCTTTGGTGAAAATTATGAGTTGCTGTCAAAAGTTGATAGACGAAAAGTCTATGATTATGGTCTGGGTAAGCAGCCCTGCCTGGGAGGTACCACTACCATTGTGTATGACGAATTAAAACAAGAAGTAGAACATGAATACCTGAGCATTGCGGGTACTATTCGCAATTGTGCTGGTGGACCAACACCCTGGAATTCATGGATCACTTGTGAAGAGACAAACCTGAAAAAAGGTGAGGGAAGGGAGCAGGATCATGGGTTTAATTTTGAGGTACCGGCCAGTGCTAAGACCCGGCTTACCGATCCTGTGCCATTGACAGATATGGGCAGAATGAATCATGAAGCTGTGGCGGTAGATCCTTCTACAGGGATAGTTTATCAAACGGAAGACCGATATGACGGGTTGATTTATCGGTTCTTACCCAAAAAATCAGGTAAGCTTATAAAAGGTGGCAGATTACAGATACTGGCTATCAAGGGACAGAAGAGCATGGATACCAGAAACTGGGATGAAAGTACTTTTCCCATCAACAAACCTTTTGAGGTAGAATGGCTCGATATTGACAATGTAGAATCACCTGAAGATGATTTAAGGATGCGTGGTTTTGAAAAGGGTGCTGCAAAATTTGCTCGTGGAGAAGGCATGTGGTTTGGAAATAATGAAGTGTATTTTGCCTGTACTAATGGTGGTACTGAAAGGAAAGGCCAAATATTTAGATATCAACCCGGGAAATGGGAGGGAGCACGTAATGAAAAAGATCAACCCGGAAAGCTCGAATTATTCGTTGAATCAAAAAAGACTGATATACTTAAAAACTGTGATAACCTTACCGTATCTCCCTGGGCGGATGTGATCACCTGTGAGGATAGAAGCAAACCAAATATTGTTGGCATAACCCCAAAAGGTGAATTATATCAATTTGCTCACAATGTCGGTTATGAATCAGAATTTGCCGGTGGTGTTTTTTCTCCTTCAGGAAAAACATTTTTTGTTAATATCCAACACGCAGGGTTAACCTTTGCCATCACAGGTCCCTGGAAATCAGCTTAATAAGCTTTGTTTCTAAGGAAAGGTTTAAAAAATTATAAAGCACCGATTGAGGTCCTCGTCATTGGAGATGAATTAGAAGCGCTTAAACGAATTTCTTACGATATTGAACAGATCATTAAGGATTCTGAAGGTACCATGGATGTAGACAACCCAATGTCTGTTGTTAAGACTGACCTGAAGGTGGATATCAATAAGGATAAAGCGTCCATCTATGGATTGTCACTTGCTGAGATGGACCAAACCATCAGGGCTGGTTTAAATGGGTTGACAATTGACCGGGTAAAAATGGATAAAGATGATGACGAATACCCCCTTGTAATGCGTATCGGTTATGATGGACAACCAACCATTGACGATTTTGATAAGATTTATTTTGATTCGGCAGCAGGCCATCAGATTCCGTTGAGGCATGTTGCCAGGTTAAAATTCGAGGCATAATATGCCAAGATAAATCATTTCAATCTGGATAGGAATAATGCCATCACTGCCAATGTAGTTGACCCCGATCAGACAAAAGCCATTACGGAAGGAATCATTCCAAAACTAGAAGCCTACGATTGGCCTGAAGGTTATTCGTATTATCTGGGAGGAGAATATGAGACACAACAAGAGAGCTTTGGTGATCTGGGCACTTTATTGGCCGTGGCTCTTCTGGTAATCTTTGCGGTACTGGTATTGCAGTTCAGATCTATTACCCAACCTTTGATTATTTTTTCTGCAATCCCCTTAGCGATCAGCGGTTCGTTTGTGGCATTATTTTTATCCGGCTGGTCATTTTCTTTCTTTGCTTTAGTCGGTTTTATTAGCCTGGTAGGTATTGTGGTAAATAATTCCATCATCCTGGTCGATTATACCAATTATTTAATAAGGCTAGAGGGCTTTAGTGTTAGCGAAGCAATTTTCAGAGGGGCCCAGCGATGGTTTACGCCGATCGTATTAACTTCCCTGACCACTATTTTAGGACTAATGCCACTCACATTATCCGGGACCAGTTTATGGTCACCTCTTGGGTGGACCTTGATTGGAGGTATGATATCATCTACCTTCCTTACATTATTGATCGTTCCTGTCCTCTATAAGTGGTTGTCCAGGGAGAAAAAGCGCAAGGTTGGTCTTGCTTAGGTGATATAATTAAATTTTTCTGTAATAAATCTATATGATCAATTACTAAACATTTAAAAACATCCAATAATGAATATTAGAAGTTTAAAAAAGGTATTCACCTGCACAGCAAACGCCATCGACCTAAGCGGTAAAACGATCGATGAACTTAAAAGCATAAAAAAGAAATCCATCACTCACCTGAGTATATATGGTAGCGTTGTAGTTACAACCTTGATTTTGGCTATTTCAAATACAGATAATCCGGAATATTATTTCATGCTCATCCTATTCCCCTCCATGATGCCTTTCATAGAGGATGAAGAAAAGCGTATAAGAGCAGCAAATAGAAAACTGAAAGAACTTACAGAGAAAAAATAATCGCCTGATTTCTGTCAACATCTACTAAATAGTGCCCGGATTATGGTTGACTGATATTTAATCCGATAACTAACAAGCTGGTCATACAATACAGATTCTGTATATTTAATGCTCATTATAAACCTAATTTTAAGATGTGTAAATCACCGACCCATTATATTTTAATAGTTTGTTTTTTATTATTGATGCAGTGCAGCCCATCATCTAAAGAACAATCAACCGATAAGGATAAAGAATCGGCCTTAAAGAACGCGCTTACTTTTTTTGCAGGATTTGATGGAGACCACAAAGCCAATTTCTCCAGGGGCGATGAAAATATGTACACAGCCCCATCAAGGCAAAAGCTAGACTCGTCGGTCGCAGGCATGAAGTACCCCAATCATGAGCTGAGCGATGACAAAGGTAAGTTCGGGGGTGCATTGCGTTTTGGTGCTAAAACGGATACCGTAACTTACTACAAAGCCAAAGGTATTGTGTCCTATTCACCCAACGGCTGGACCGGCAGCATGTCGCTTTGGTTAAAGTTAAACCCTGCGGAAGATCTGGAGCCCGGCTATACAGACCCCATACAGATCACTGATGTGAACTACAATGACGCATCCATCTGGCTTGATTTCACACAGGAAAATCCTCGTGACTTTCGGTTGGGTGTATTTGGTGATTTAATTGAATGGAGTAAAGATACCGTTGATACCTCTCAGGAGGAGGAATTTGAAAGACGCCTGGTGCGTGTTAAAAACCCACCCTTTACGAGAACTGACTGGACACACATTGTGGTTAATTACGAGCGTCTGGGAACATCTGACAGTAAAGCCAGCTTGTATGTGAACGCCAAAAAAATCGGGGATGTGCAAGGAATAGATGACCCATTTACCTGGGATTTGGATAAAGCAAATATTTATCTGGGCTTAAATTTCATCGGGATGATGGATGAGTTGTCCTTTTTTGACAGGCCATTAACCACCGAAGAAATCATTAAACTTCAGGAAGGGATAGGCTCTATTTTAAATTAACTATTGCCGTGTCTTACTCTTCTGCGCTTTAAGCTTAAGTAAAAATTATGAAGCGTTTTTTACTGGATACCGTATTATGTTGCTTTTTCATATTTGGCATCGTTGGTCTGTTTTCCAGTGTAACCTACTTCAAGGTATTTGAACTTTTTGATCCAATAGGTGATATGTTTGAAGACTTTGAGATCACTGACCTGGTTATGTCTCAGCTTCGTGGCCCTTTTCCGGCAGATGAGGATATTGTGGTGGTAAATATTGCATATTCAAATCGGGAAGAAATTGCCGTAATGATCAATATCTTGCAGCAATATAACCCTGCGGTTATTGGTGTGGATGTGACCTTCAATGCGAGAAAGCCTTATGCTAAGGATAGCTTGTTTCATCATGTTCTAAAGAAATATAACAACGTAGTACTGGGAAGCGAACTAAAGATGTATAATGAGTCCACGGATCAGTTTGATACGTTACTATTACCAGTTAATTATCTAAGGGAAAATGCTGATTTTGGGTTTGTAAATTTAATCACAGGAGCCATAAGCCAGAAGGACCTTAAATCCTGTCGGTCGTTTGCCACACGTCAACATGTGAAGGGTTCGCAGGAAGTACAACATGCTTTTCCGGTGAAACTGGCTGAATACAAAGATTCTGTAAAAACAAAAAATTTTCTGGACCGGGGTAATGAAGTTGAATTCATTAATTATAAAGGTAACATCATGACCTTTTCGCAATCAGACTATGGAGCACGCTATTTTGTGTTGGACAAACCGGATGTTTTTAATGAAAATTTTATTCCAGATGTAATAAAAGATAAAGTGGTGATTATGTGTTTTCTGGGAAAGTATATTGGAGATGAAAACACTCGTAGAGACATATTCTTTACCCCGCTCAATAAACGCTATGTAGGAAAAGCTGAACCCGATATGTTTGGCGGAGTGGTACATGCCAATGTCGTTTCTATGATATTGGAAGAGGATTATGTAAGTACTATGTCAAAAACTGCTGAGCTAGCTTTTGCTGTATTTTGTTGCTTATTTAATGTGTTTTTGTTTAAGATCGTTTATGGCGCATTACCGAGGTGGTACGATGGCATAACTAAAGTATTTCAGCTGTTCCAGGTGCTGTTTTTGGTGTTTATGATGATATGGCTTTTTTCTGCATTTACTTTCAAAGCGAATTTCTCTTACGCATTGGTAGTAATTGCCCTTTCCGGTGATTCAATAGAGGTATATCATGGGGTGGTAAAAAATCTTTTCAGTAGTACCCATAGAAAGAAATTATTTCAAATCAATAAAAGATTCTTACTGGATCAGTAACCAATCAAATGGTTATCCTGGTTTTTTCTTTATTGCTTCTATAGGCTTGTTCAATGAGCCATATCACAGACCTTATTTCTTCCGGTTTGATTAATGGTTCTGCGCCATTTCTGATCACTTCGGAAACATTTTCGTAAAAAGCCATATAGTCGCCTTCCATTGATTTGATGTGGCCTCTAAAATCAATAGCATTGATCGTGGTATGAAGTAATCCATGGAGCGTTTCTTCTTCTATGCCAATTCCATTGTAATATTGAAAGCCTTTTTTGAGCCGTGCTTCTTGGGGGTCCAGCCCATACTTGATGAAGGATCCTTTGTCACCGAAAACCGAAAATCTTGGCGTAGGCTCTTTGATAAGCATAGATGCTTTTAAAATCACTTTTAAGTGCTGATAATAAAGGTTGATTTCAAAATAATCATCCACCGGGCTGATCTTTCGTTGGCATTTGATTTCGGCATCCAGGGCTATCGGCATTCCAAAGAGAATAAGTGCCTGGTCAATGAGATGACTACCCAGGTCATAGAGGATACCTGATCCCGGTTTATCCTCATCCTTCCAGCCTTTGCGGTAGTTTCTGTATCGGTCGAATCGTGATTCGAATTCATGGATACTTCCAAGGACGTTATTTATTATGAGGTGTTGGATGGTCTTGAAATCAGAGTCAAGCCTGCGGTTGTGGTAGACAGTGAGCAGCTTTTGGTGCCTCTTTGATAAAGCAATTAATTCATCCGCTTCCTCTGTTTTTACGGTAAATGGCTTTTCAATAATCACATGTTTTCCGGAAACTAAGGCTTTTTTTGCCATTTCATAATGGTATTCATTAGGCGTAGTGACCACCACAAGCTCTATTGAATCATCAGAAAGGATATCATCCAATTCCCTAACCACGGTTACATTTGGATACCGTTCTTTGGATTTTTGATGGTGGCGTTCCAGCACTTTGGTTAGCTCGAACTTCTGGTTGGCATAGATAAAAGGGGCATGAAAAACACTTCCGGAAGTACCAAATGATATTAAGCCGGTTTTAATGATATTCATATGACTTGAATTAGTAATGACTGTAATTTATTGGATTTCTGGAAATTGTTTGTGATCGGTCAGCTTCAAGGGCTAAATCTTTTTACTGCAAAAGCTGATATCAGGGGTCAGTTCGTATGGATTACCAATAGGTTTAAGTTAGTGCTAAACAGAAAGCAGGAAATGGGAATGATGAAAAATTCTGGGTTAGTATAGAAATAGACCGGATAATGGATAATAGGATAGCTGGCAAGAATATATTTGATGTTTATAATCCTATGGAGTGATAAGACACTTTGCGCCCTCTTAAATGGTTTCAGGGTGGGTTAATCCATTCTTTTTCAATATTTCTGCTTTAATGAGTTTTCGAGCTGTATGAATTCGGGTTTTTACAGTGCCAATGGGTACTTGAGTTCTTTTAGATATTTCATCATATTTAAGTCCGCGGTAGAACATCATAAAGGAGGATTTATATTTGTCATCAATATTTTCAATGATGCTGTAGATGTCATCATAAAGCAGGTTATCATAACCCTCGTTCTTTTCCGATGACTTTTGATCGATCAAAAATTCATTGGTCTGAGTGTCAATTTGCGCCGGGTATCGCTTTATTCTATTTTGATTATTTAAGTAAATATTCCTCATGATTGTAATTAACCAACCTGCGATACTGTAGTTGTATTTAAACTTCTCCCGCTGTCTCATTGCTTGCAGCAAGGTATCCTGTACTAAGTCATGGGCATTATTGATGTCTTTGGTAAGGTAAAATGCATACTTCGATAAATTGCTGATATTTTTTTTGATGTGTTGCTTGAATTCAGACTCAGTCATCGCTTTATAAATTCATAACTGATTATTAATTGTTTCATTTTTAATTGGTTCCTGGCGCTCAGGAATATGTAGCGGATTTGGAGCCAAAAGATGATCAAAGTGCTCTTTAGCCCATTGATGAAGGTCAATCATCTCTGATTTGAGAAGAAACTTGCTGCTTTTATTATATTCTTTATTAAAAAGTCTTTTATCAAAGCTCACCTTATTTAACACCTCTTTACAGTAGTTTAACATCGACTTCTTCATATCCTTTTTTGTAAATAATCTAACCATCTTATTCATTATCATACATGATCATCAAAACAATCAAGATTAAAAGCATTATTATTTATTTTAATAGTATTGCTATTACTAACGTAATTAATACAATTAGGTTTCGTCACCATTTATTTTTAAAAGCTGATTTTATTCATTTTTCAGAATGCTTTTTTAATCAATATTGAAGAAATATTTAAAACCTAAAATGATGTCTGTTAATAAACAATCCGATTTGGCTGGTCCTGGCATCAGCACTTATGAGAAGGTAAATGAGATTTTACCTGAGCATTACAATTCATTATTATCTCCGCAAGAGACAATGAAGGGCGTATTTTCCCTAAAACAATACATTGAAAGACACCTTTCAGAAGCCTTAAACTTAATGATGGTACAGGTACCACTGATCGTTGAAAAGGACAGTGGGATGAACGACATGTTGGATAGGGATGGTTCACGAACGCCGGTATCATTTGAATGTGGCCTGGGCCTGGAAAGAAGAATTGAAGCCCAGGTTGTTCAGGCGGCAACAAAGTGGAAAAGATATGCACTAAAGCAATTTGATTGTAGACCGGGGGAAGGCATAAATACCGATATGAGGGCCGTCAGAAAGGATTATTTTCTGGATCATGATCATAGTGCATATGTAGACCAGTGGGATTGGGAAAAAGTGATCACCGAATCTCAAAGGAACCTGGATTTTCTAAAGGACACAGTAAAGCAAATATGGGAAGTAATTAAAGGTGCTGAGGAGATGGTTTTGGAGATGTTTCCGCAATTATATACCGCAAAATATCCACCATTACCTGACGAAATTACGTTCATCCATGCGGAAGAGGTCTTGGACAGATATCCGGATGCTCCAAGGAAGCAAAGGGAGACGATGTTGTTAAATGAATTTCCAGCTGTATTTATAATTGGCATAGGCTATCCACTGGAAGATGGTTACCCACATGAGATGCGTGCCGCAGATTATGATGATTGGGTTACCCCAACGCTAAGCTTCAAAGGGAAACAATATCATGGCATCAATGGGGATATCCTGGTATGGAATCCTGTAACACAACGTCGTCATGAACTTTCCTCAATGGGTGTACGGGTGAATGCAGAAACATTGAGAAAGCAATTAGAAATGAGTGGCCAACTGGATAGTTTAGACCTGCCCTATCACAGGGGAATTATTTCGGGTGACTATCCACTTTCTATTGGTGGAGGTATCGGCCAGTCAAGGACTTACATGTACCTACTGCGAAAAGCCCACCTGGGTGAGGTAAGCGTCGCTGTATGGCCTGAACAGTTGAAATCTATCTGCAGGGACCATAATATTCATGTGTTGGAATAATTGATGAACTTGTGAAGATGGGGGGAGTTAATTTTGCCTTAGGAGCCGGGCCAAGACCGAAATGGGTATGCGGGTAGCAGGCTTGGCCGGCGGTAGGATTTAGAGCGCTAACTGAGGGGAGATGGTGTGGATAACATCATGCTTTTTACATTTGATGTTAAACTTCGATGGTGTAAGTAATTTCCGGGAGCGCTTCAAGGCTTTTAATGAAATCATTATTTGGTTGGATCTTGAGCTTCCTGGATCGCATGTCTAAGACTAGTTTTTCATCATCATTCCTGGTATTTATAAATAATTTAAGTGGACAATTACCAGGATTATCACTGGATAATTTGCTTAACTGTTCCACCAATTGTTCATTTATATCCTCTAAGCGCACATTAAGCTTCACTGATTTTGTAAGTTGATCCCTTATTTCTCCCAGGTGGTTTATTTCTGTGATGTTAAATTCAAGCTGGTCGCCACGCCAGCTTTTTTGCATATGGCCCTGAATGTAGAGGAACCAGTTAGGTTCGAAGTAAGTCTTGAATTTCAGGTAATTTTTTGAAAATAAGGTAAAAGTGTAGTTGCCACTAAAATCCTCTAAGGTTAACTTACCAAAAGGATTTCCCTTTTTGGATGTTCTGTGCTCAATATTGGTCACAATTCCTCCCAGTTTGATGTTCTTGACGTCCTTGAGCTTTTCCGGATCATTCAGGTCCTGGAGTGTGGCGTTGCAGAACTTGTCAAGTTCAAATTGATAAGCTTCCAGTGGATGACCTGAGATGTATAGTCCGACTACTTCCTTTTCGATATTTAACTTTTCAATCTCTGAATAAGGTTCCAGCGACTCTATTCTTGGCCTGGCAATTTCCTGGGATTCTGTTCCACCAAATAAGGAAACCTGTGCGCTTTCCACTTCCTGGTGCATTTTATTGGCATATTTAATGGATTTCTCAATCAGGTTTCCTTCACTGTTGGCAGCATCCAGGTATTGCCTCCTGTGATATTCTTCAAAGCAGTCAAAGGCACCTGACTTAGCCAGTGCTTCAAATGTTTTTTTGTTGACAGCCCTTAGATTAACCCTTTTTGAGAAATCAAAAATATCTTTGAAAGGTCCTCCCTCCTCCCGTTCGCTGATGATTGCCTGAACTGCAGCTTCTCCCGTTCCTTTAATGGCCCCCAGGCCAAACCTTATCACTCCTTCCTTATTGACAGTGAAATTTATACCCGATTCATTGAGATGCGGCCCCAGTACTTTGATGCCTGTATTTCTGCATTCCTCCATAAAAAAGGTCACTTTACTGATATCACTTTGGTTGTGGGTAAGTACAGCAGCCATGTATTCTGCGGGATAGTTAGCTTTCAGGTAAGCGGTTTGAAAAGCAACTACAGAATAGCAGGTGGAATGGGATTTATTGAAGGCATACTCAGCGAATGCTTCCCAGTCGTCCCAGATTTTTTTTACAACTTTTTCATCAAAACCATTTTTTTTGCAACCATCAAAAAACTTCGGTTTTAGCTCATCGATGATTGCTCTTTTCTTCTTGCCCATACCTTTCCTAAGTGCGTCAGCCTGTCCTTTGGTAAATCCTGCCAACTTCTGGGAGAGTAGCATCACCTGCTCCTGGTAAACAGTAATTCCGTACGTCTCCGCCAGGAATTCTTCCATCTCATCTAAGTCATAGGTGATTTTTTCATTGCCGTGTTTTCTGGAAATGAAATTAGGGATGTATTGCATAGGCCCAGGCCTGTAGAGGGCGTTCATAGCGATAAGGTCCTCAAAGCGGTCAGGTTTTAAGGCACGTAGGTGCTTTTGCATGCCGGCAGATTCAAACTGGAAGGTGCCGTTGGTTGCCCCTCTTTGATAGAGTTCGTAGGTTTTAGGATCATCTAATGGTATTTTGTCCGGGTCTATGGTTATGCCATGACTGGCTTTTATATTCTCAATAGCTGTTTTGATAATGGACAGTGTTTTCAAACCCAGAAAGTCCATTTTAAGCATGCCGGCATCTTCTACCACACTGTTGTCAAATTGGGTGATCAACATGTCAGAGTCCTTGCTGGTTGAGACTGGTATATACTCAGTGATATCGCCTGGGGTGATGATCACGCCGCAAGCATGTGTGCCTGTATTTCTAAGGGATCCTTCCAACACCTCAGCTTGTTTCAGCACCTTACCGGGAAGGTTATCTGAGGACTTAATCTGCTTCAACTCACCAACTTCCTCAAATGCTTTGGAGAGTGATGTCCCTGGTTTTTCGGGAATTAGTTTTGCGATGGCATCCGTCTCGGGTAACGGTAGCTCCATTACACGGCCTGCATCCCGGATGGATGACTTGGCGGCCATGGTGCCATAAGTAATTATTTGGGCAACCTGGTTCTTACCATATTTATTGATCACATAATCAATCACCTTATCCCTGCCCTCATCATCGAAGTCGATGTCGATATCTGGTAGTGAGATCCTGTCCGGGTTGAGGAACCGCTCGAACAGCAGATCATATTCGATGGGATCAACATTGGTGATGCCTATGCAATAGGCTACGGCTGAACCTGCCGCCGAACCTCTGCCGGGCCCGACTGCCACGTTCATTTCCCGGGCTTTGGATGTAAAATCCTGCACGATGAGAAAGTATCCAGGATACCCGGTATTCTCTATGGTTGCCAACTCAAAGTCTAGCCGTTCTCTTATTTCATCTGTAATGGTTCCATACCGCTTTTTTGCCCCCTCATAACTCAAATGGCGTAAATAATTGTTTTCGCCACGGTTTCCATCATCATCCAGGTCTTTTTTATCCTGAAATTCTTGTGGAATATTATATTTTGGTAGCAATACCGGACGTTCCAACTCATATAGCTCTACTTTGTCCACCACCTCTTTAATGTTTTCGATGGCCTCGGGTATGTCGGGGTACAGCTCCTTCATCTCATCTTGCGATTTGAAATAATAATGATGGTTCGGAAACCCAAAGCGATAACCACGTCCCCGGCCTATTTCCGTGCTTTTCTTTTCATTTTCTTTTATACAAAGCAATACATCATGGGCTTCAGCGTCTTTTTCATCCAGATAATAAACATCGTTAGCGGCTATTACTTTTACCTGGTATTTTTCAGCGAAGGATAATAAGATTTCGTTCAGGTGGTTCTCAGCTTCCAGATGGTGACGGGAAACTTCAATGTAAAAATCATCTTCAAATATCTCCAGCCACCACTGCAGGGCCTCTTCTGCCTGATGCTCCCCAACATTCAGGATCAAATGTGGAATCTCGCTGGACATATTCCCGGATAAAGCAATCAGCCCTTCTTTATGCTGTACAATCAGATCTTTGTCAATCCTTGGGAATAAACCATAGAGACCTTCTACATAACCCAGTGAACTTAGCCGGGCAAGATTGTTATATCCTGTTCTGTTCTTGGCAAGTAACACCTGGTTATATCTTTTGTCGGGATTGTCTTTGGTAAATCTTGTCTTCTTGCGTTCCTGTGAAATAAAAAACTCACAACCAACAATGGGTTTTATTTTATTTTTCAATGCTTCCCTGACAAATTGAAAGGCACCAAACATATTTCCAAGGTCGGTGAGGGCAACGGCAGGCATCCCATACGCATTTGTTTTTTCGATTATGCCTTTAATGTTAGGAGTAGCCTGGAGAATAGAAAACTGACTGTGCAGATGCAGGTGGCAAAAAGGACCCTGGATATCCTTTACATCGACTTTTCTGCCTGGTGTGCCGCTGCTCTTTCTTTGCTTATGAACAAAATTAGCAGCTTCCAGCTGCGGCGCTTCATAGTTTATTTCATCAATTACAGTATCATCAAATGGGCTGATGACTCTTTCTTTCAGGAGGCCAAAGAAGCACTTGCTGGTTGCTTCAACATCGTAGGCGGCATCGTGGGCATCCTCGAAAGGTTCTCCAAACAATTTTTCATGCAACTCCACCAGCTTAGGTTTTTTAAGCTTACCACCCAGCCCTCCGGCTAATTGACAGAAATCAACAGACACCTCCGAGGTATCCAGGGTTTTTATGTCCAGCAGCTTACTTTCGATGTTTGTACGGATCAGTTCGGCCCCAATGATCCGTGTATCAAACGATATGTTATGACCGACTATAAGCTCGGTTTTGTCTACATCAGTGAGGAATATATTTAACACTTCATTGACGTCATACCCTTCATCTGTAGCTCTTTTAGTGGAGATGCCATGTACTTTCTGCGAGAAGAAAGGAATGGTGAACCCATCAGGCCTGACAATATAATTTTTGTGGTTTAGCAGTTTGCCATCAGGGCCATGAAGTTGCCAGGCTATCTGTACCAGACGCGGCCAGTTGTCCAGGTCAGTGACCGGGGCCGAGTAGTTGTGTGGCAAGCCAGTGGTTTCCGTGTCGAAGATTAGGTACATAATTGAAGTGTTTATTTAGGTATAATTAATATTGAAAATCCAATCAGATAAAATATTGAACGGATTATATTGTTTCAGATAATTCATTGTTCAATATAGCAAATCCAGGGATCTTATTTCCCATCAAAAAATAGTTATGGCCAGGATATAACATCATTGGGTGTTTTCCAATCTGAATCCATCGCTGTATCATAACTACGACAAAACTTCGATTGGTTTCAAGAGCGGTTGGCGTATGCTTTACGAATCTCCAATACAAAACTCGTACGCCGGGTGGTATGGACAACCCACTGTGGGCATTATCGCTCACGACTTTCCACTAGATTGTAAGCTGGCCTTTATTCTATTTTATGCAATTATTTCGTGTTCAGGGCAATCAACTCTCAATTCACTTTCTGCAAGTCGGCTTTTTAAAAGATTGCAGTAATGAATACCCTTGTCAACCTGATAATTTGAACAAGTAAAACACATTCGTTGAATAGTTATGACACCTGCCTTGTTTAAGTCATAAATCAATTTCAGCAGTCCGTTAAGCATTACTGTTTTCTGTTCTTGGGTCAATTTTTCAATGGGTTGTTCCATTGAAGATGCAAAGAAAGATGCTTTTTCTGCTATTTGTTTTCCTTTTGGTGTGAGCGAAAGTGTGTAACTTCTTGTGTCCAAAGGGTCGGTTTCTTTGGTAATTAATTCTTTGGCAAATAACACCCGAACGCTATCACTAATGGTGGCTTTGGTCATATTGAACTCGTCTGCCAAATAACCCACTTTGCATTTTTCCTGGGCGTGATATTGTATGAAAATTAAGATTTGAATTTGGATGGGACTTAAAGCGTTTTCTTTACTTTCATTCCATAGCAACACTCTGAACGCCTCCGAGATTCGCTCCAAAGCAACCACAATTCGGCTTTCGATTTTTTGATTTTGTTCCTCTAAATTGAATGAAGAATATTTCATATTGTCTTGTTTTTAGCTGCATAAATCCAAGCCTTCTTTCCTGAATGAAAAGTTTCAAGGATTCTAAGGTATTGACTTACTTCGTATTTATCGGTTTCGGCAAGTTCAGTGCCTGTAATTTCAAATATCACTCCTTCAACAAAATCATTTTCAAATTCTGATTTCACAGCAATAGGATGATATTCAAGCTGACTTTTAGCAAAAACTGTTGCATCTGATATTTGCATTTTTTCAATATTATACCCAAGCAATTTGTCTTGATCCCCTTTCAAAACCCGACCATAATTTTCAAGCTGTACTTTCTCTAATTGTAAAGTTCCGTAAGAGAATAGTAAATGTGTCGTCTCTTTTATCAGCAGTTTTCCATTTCAATTATGAAATAACCTTTTTGTTTTATTTCAGATTCCCATTCGGGCTTTAAGGTCTCAATATGGCAGAACTTACATTCTTTTGAGGTTAAGGGTTGTCTGTCTTGCCCTTTGGT
>DAXETV010000005.1:0-99530 GCA_051155775.1 Cyclobacteriaceae bacterium
AATATCACCGGGGTAGATACCCTGTTTGCTGATGCCGGCAACTTTAATAGTGGTACTTCAACAGCAATTACCGCAGCTTCCTTGCAGAACCCTGCCGCCACCTTTGACCAGAGTAATGCTGCTCCGGGTGAGGATGTGGTACAATTCCTTGACCAGGGGATATTGGTTGCCAGGGTAACGGATGAGGGAGACTTCTTTGGAAGGAATGTAAATCTTACCGATACCGTATTTGCCACCGCTTTTGTAGGGGACGGATCTTTTCTTACAGGTGTTGGAGGTTCCACTGATCTATCTAACGTGCTTTCTAACGGCAATGACGCGGCTTTCCAAAGCATCAGAAGTGTAGACTCTTTAGACGCAACGATTATTGATGTTTTTGGGAATATCACATCAACTGACTCAGTAATTGCCTCTACCGTGGATGCCTTTACCGTTATCACCGATACTTTAGATGCCATTACAGTTATCACCGATAGTGTGTTACTATTTAACGGTGGCGGAGATCTTGCCATAAAATCTGACATCCAGACAGGTTCTAATTCATTGGTGGTACCTGATCTGGGTGGAGTAGACGATACCTTGGCCTTAAGGAGTGAAGTCTTAAACCTTCCGGGAGGCCAGGATGGCAATAACAACATTTTTGTAGGACAAGGTACAGGAGGTAACCTGAGTTTTGGTACAGGTCAGGAAAATGCTTTGTTTGGTATACAGGCAGGGTCAGGCATACAGAATGGTAACCGGAATGTAGTGATGGGGGCATTTACGGCACCATCCCTGTTTGATGGTAACGAAAATATCGTATTGGGTAATGAAGCCGGACTTAATATGACCGCAGCCAGTAGAAACGTATTTTTAGGAGATAGTGCCGGGCTCAACAGCGACAGCCAGGATAATGTTTATATTGGTAACGCAGCAGGTATTACCGATCAGACCGGTACAGGGAATACATTGGTTGGTTCCGGCGCGGATGTTGGATTAATTGGCGGTGCAAATGCCACAGCAATTGGCGCTAATGCCAATGCTTTTTCTCTGGGTACGGCCATTGGTGCCAATGCCCAGGTAACAGCAAACGACGGTGTAGCTATAGGTATAGGTTCTGCAGCAACAGCGAATAATTCGATAGCGATTGGAACGAATACCATATCCAACAATAACAACACCATCATCCTGGGTGACGGCACCAACTCAAATTTTGATGTGGGTATAGGTTTGCAAAACCCTACCGAGAAACTGGAAGTTGCTGGCGATATAGCCGCGGATAGTGTTATAGCTAATTTCTTTGTTGGAGACGGTTCATTTCTGACCAATGTAGGCGGGCTTACTTTGCCATTTTCAGGATCATCCAATGATCCAACAAGTGCATTTGATATTTTCAGCGATGGCGACGGCGTTACGGCTTCATTTGTACGAAGTTCCGGGACAGATACTGTAACTATGTACGTAGAAAGCTCACAAAATGGTGGTGTGGCCATATTCAAAAAATCAAGTGATAATGCCTTGCCATCCATTATTATTGATGATCAGGGTTTTGGATCTTACCCCGCCATAGAGGCCAACAGAGGTATTGTCATCGGCAATCTTTTAAATGCTGATGTTGGAGGTGCAATTCGCTATACGGGCACAACTTTTGAAGGAAATATAGGCGGAGGTTCAGGGGGATGGACAGACTTTGTAGGCTTTTTCACTGAAGATGCTAATGATAATATATTTGGTGGCCTCAATGCCGGATTATCATTAGGAGGCGGAAATCAAAACTTAATATTTGGTTCAGATGCAGGGGCTGCTTTGGATGATGGGGCTCAGAATATATTTATTGGTAACCAGTCGGGTGAGATGGAAGTCAATGGTTCTTCAAATATTTTTATAGGTTATCAGGCAGGTTTTTCGGCAATGGGAGCTTCAGGTAACACTGTTCTAGGTAGCCAATCAAGTCAATCACTAACCGCCGCTACAAATAATACAATTATTGGAACAAATTCTGGAACTACCCTACAAGATGGACAAGGTAACGTGATCATAGGTAGCAGCGCGGATGTTCAGGTTAATACTGATGAAGCAACCGTTGTGGGGACAGGTTCATTTGCCATTGATAGCGCGGTTGCATTGGGTAGTAATGCTGGAGTTACAGGTTTTAGGGGAATTGGGATTGGTTTTAATTCGATTATAGATGCACCAGGCTCTATTGGTCTGGGTAGTGGCACCTTCGTAAGTGCCAGTAATGCGGTGGCTATAGGTGCCAATACCAATGCTACTTCAGACAACACCATTATACTGGGTGATGGAACCAACTCAAATTTTGATGTGGGGATTGGGTTGGATGTCCCGGAAAGAACTTTACATATTTCACATGCCGATGATCCTGCTGTTGGAGGTCTTGAAATACAGAATAATGGCAGCTCAGAAAAGTGGACATTATTCTCTAATCCTGGTCTCACCCCTGCACTTTTATTATATACTGGAGGATCTACGCCCACATTAAAAGGACTTTTTAACTTTGTAACAGGAGCTTATACAGAACAATCTGATGCAAGATTGAAGAAAAATATTGACACATTAGAGCCTGTGCTCAATAAAGTATTAAAGACTAAAGTTCATAAGTATCATTTTAAAACGCAGGATGATACAGATCAGAAGAATATCGGTGTTATTGCCCAGGAATTGAAGGAAATATTTCCTAGTCTCGTTCAGTATACTGACGACCAGGATATCTATACCGTTGACTATTCAGGTTTAGCACCAGTCGCGATAAAAGCTATTCAGGAGCTATTGGAAATAATCAACGCCCAACAACAAGAAATCGACAAGCTCTCAACAGAAAATAAATCCAAGGAAGATCAACTGGGCAAGCTGGAAAGTGATATGCAGCTGATCAAAGACATGTTGGGTATCAGTGGTCAGGCAGGTAACAAATAATTGCGAGCAAATAAAACATCAGGAACCATGAAGCATTTAAAAGCCCTGACCAGATATTTGCTAGCAGCCTCCCTGGTGGTAGGCTGTTTCGCCTTAAAAGCCCAGGTAGTTATCGAAGAAAATGTAGAGGTGACCATCAGCAATGGTACCCAGGTCTCGACCACCACCAGTACGGATGATGTGCCTTCCAATTGGAGTAACCGCGGCATCATCGTTAATGATGGTACCATCGAACTGCTTTCCGGGAACTGGACCAATCAAAGCGATTATTCCGGTTCAGGCAGCATACTCTTGAGCGGGGCAGCACAAACATTCGACCATGGGCTGGACACCATCAATACCCTTCAGTTTGCCGGCACTGCGAATAAGTTTGTCAATACCGGGGTGGTGGTCATCACAGCCTTGATATTGGATGGGGTAGTGGTGATCTCTGATGCAAGCGCTAGCTTGCTCATCGGGGAGAACGCAAACATTTCGGGTTTTGGTGAGGATGCTTATATTGAAGGGCCTTTATTCCATGTGGGCACCGGTAACAGGACCTTTCCCATCGGGTCAGGTGGTGTTTACACACCGGTACAATTGTTGGGTATTTCCGGAAATGATCCTGTCACAGGCTTTCAGGTTATTAACGGAGTTCCTGAAGCGACAACCGATCTTTCCCTTGGGATCGTTTCCTCCCGGCGGGTATTCCAGCGGTTGGGATCCCCTGTTGATGCCATTTCATCCACTTTCGAAGGGGGACAATTGGTGCTACCGGTAATAAACGAGAATGAACTTAATAATTTTTCCCGCAGTGTAATAGGCGCCGCAAACTCAGTTGAAGGGCCTTACACCTCCTTATTTGCCGGCGAACGTCAGGGTACATTGACTGAAGGTACCATCACACTCCCCGTTGAGAATCTGGATTCTGTAGCTACCAACCAGTTTTTTGCTATAGCCCAGCTGGACGATTCACCTCCTCTGGCAGTGCTCACCACACCCGAGCCGGACCCTACCAACAGTACACCTTTTAGAGTGGATGTTTTGTTCACTGAACCGGTTGTTGGTTTGGCGGTTAGTGATTTTAATCTGTTCAATGCCACAGCGTCCAATTTGCAACAATTATCCGGGATTGCCTACGCCATTGATATAACGCCGACCATTGAGTCAGGACTGGTCAATGTTTTCCTTGTTGAGGGTGCGGTCACAGATGCTGCAGGTGATGAGAACCCACAGTCAGACGTCCTCCAAAGAAATTTTCTGGGCACCCGACCCTCGGTACGATTTATATCTACAGAGTCAGGAGAGCAAACCAACCAGAACCCGATAGTACTGGAGATAGAATTCAGCCGGGCTGTTACGGGTTTTGATATCACTGATCTTATACTGACTAACGCTGATGCTTCCAACTTAACCACAGAAGACAGCATAAACTTTTTTGTGGACATCATTCCGCAGTCCAATGGGTTCCTGGAAGTGGATATCCCTGAAAATGCCGCTGCTGACCTGGCCGGAAACCTTACCACCGCTCCTGTAGAAGAATTCTTCACTACTTTTGATAATACCCGGCCTTCAGTGTTGATAAGGAGTACAATCACAGAAATCACCAATCAACCCAATGTGCCGATTGAGATCATCTTCAGCAAGGAGGTTAATGGATTTGACGTTGATATCCCGGCGGTTACCAATGGTATCCTGACTGATTTCAGCCAGGTGGATACGGTAACCTTTACTGCTACATTAACCCCACAATCAGATGGCCTGACTACGGTGTCAGTGGCAGAAGATGCCCTGCTTGATAATGCCGGTAATGGTAACACTGCTTCAAATAATTTTGAGATCATATTTGATGCCACGGCTCCAACCATTGTGAGTGTGACCAGCGATGCGCAGGGTTCCACCAACGTTATGCCCATTGATGTGGTCTTTACCTTTAGTGAACCAATGATCCCGCCGACAGCAGACGCATTTATCCTGGAAAATGTGATCGTTGAGTCCATAACGGCACTTGATGAGACCAATACTATTTTTAACCTAACCATTGACCCTACCCAAAATGGCTTGCTCTCACTAACCCTACCGGCGGATAGTGCCACCGACCTCGCAGGAAACGGACTAAGCGGTGGCGATGGATTCGCTATAATCTTTGACGGCACAGGGCCAATGGTTTCGCTCACTAGTCAGGTTGGAAGCATCACCAACCAAGACCCTTTTGAGGTGTTGGTGCAGTTCGATGAGCCGGTAACAGGATTTACAGGTTCTGACCTTTCTGTTACCAATGGATCACCAGGAACAGAAACCCCATTAAGTGAAACAGAATTTCTGGTACCGATTACTCCAAATAATAACGGAGATGTGTTTGTACGTTTGATTGCTAATATAACCCAGGACACCCTTGGTAATCCTAACTTTGCCGCACAGGATCTGGTGGTAACATTTGATAATTTATCACCTGGTGTAATGTTAAGCACTTCCATTGGTGCCTTTACCTATGATGGGTCAGTTGCTGTGAATGTTGAATTCACCGAAGCAATTTCCAATTTTCAGGCCGGTGGTTTGGACATCAATAATGCTTCCATCACGGAGGTGAATACTGAGGATAGTACTTCATTCACCATAAATCTGTCTATAAGTGATAGAGGCGTGGTAAGTATTGAGGCACCTGAAGCAACATTTCAGGATAATGCAGGAAACACCAATACCAACACGGATAGCCTGGGATTCAATTTTTTCAGAGTACTGCAATCCGATTCCCTGGCACTAGTAGACCTATATCTGGATAATGGTGGAAGAAACTGGACAAATAACTCTGGTTGGCTGGAAGATAAAGTAGAGACATGGTTTGGTGTAATAGCTGATGGGAACAGGATTATTGAACTACGCCTTCCTGATAATAACTTAAGAGATTTCATAAGTGAATCTATTGGTAGTTTAACGGCAGTAAAAGTCCTTAATTTATCAGATAATATATTGGAAGGCCCTATTCCATCAAACATTGGTGGACTTGATGCCTTGGAGGACCTAAATTTAAGTGACAATAATCTGGAATTTACGCTACCACAGGAGCTAGGTAATCTGGTTAATCTAGGGCGCTTAAATTTATCAGGCAATAATCTGGATAGCCGTATCGATATGTTTGTGAGCCTGGAAAACCTGGTGGTTCTGAGCTTACAAGATAATATGTTGTTTGGGGATGTACCCCCGGAATTTGCGCAGTTTAATAATTTAAACATCGTCGACTTATCCAACAACATGTTTTCCTCCATCCCTGACTTCACCAATACAGCCATCACATCCCTGGATGTGCGCAATAATCAATTGGATTTTGGAGACATTGAGCCAAACTTCACCATAAGCAACATAGCGTACGTTCCTCAGGATAGTCTAGGCTTTACCATAGACACTCTTCATGATGTAGGCGTTACTTTTCAGCTAACACCAGATGTAGGTGGGAATAATAATGTTTACCAGTGGTTTAAGGATGGAGATGAACTAAATGATCAAACAGTACAAACTTTGACCATCACTGATCCGGATTTTATTGATGAAGGTATTTACAATCTAAGGATTACCAATACTTTGGTAAATGACCTTACCCTCAATACCAGGCCACTAATTTTGAAGCTATCTTCATTGCTTAGAGATAGTATTGCACTGGTAAATATCTACAATGCAACAGGGGGAGATGACTCATGGGTAGATACTGAAGGTTGGCTTACTGATCCGAATCTGGACAACTGGTTTGGGGTTGATGTAGAAAATAATCGTGTTACCCGTCTTGAGCTACCAGATAACGGTTTGAAAGGGGATATGCCAATAGATTTAAAGGATATTGGCAATCTTGAAGTTATCGACCTGGGCAATTCCAATCCATTATTTAACCCAATAATTGACAATGAATTACGTGCCTTGCCAAATCTTAGTAGTTTGGAAGACCTGGTGAGTGTAAATGTGGTACGTAACAGGTTGGGATTCGCCGACCTGGAGCCAAATTTCATTGGTTTAGCGGCTAATGGGGTGAACTTTGAATTCGATCCACAGCGGCGATTTGGAGTGACGCTTAACGATACCCTGATATTAGGTTCCACAGCAAGGTTGGCGATTGAAATTAATGGGGAAAACAATGTTTACCAGTGGTATTTCGATGGACAGGAAATAGAAGGGGCTAATAGAAGGTTTTTCTTTCTGGATAGCATAAATTTTGAAACGCAAGGAACCTATCATGTGGAGGTGACCAGTCCAGTTTTACCACAGGATTTTTTCATTAGAAACAGAAACCAGAATTTATTTGCATCAGAAAATATTAGTGGACAGGTTGCCGATTCCACGGGTATCCCTTTTAACGACGGAGATATAACACTCTTAAGAATTACTGATGAAGGACCGTTTGACACAATCAGGACCACGTTTATGAATATAGATGGTCTTTATGAATTCCGTGATATTGTGCTGGATGATTACTTGCTTATTGTAGACCAAAATGATCCGGGAGATCCCAATACTTATTTTAAAAGTACCGACCTGTTTATAAGGGCCGATACATTATTTCACAGACAGCGGGATGAAGACATAGACATTACAGTTTTAAGATTAGGTGAGTTTCCGGAAGATTCATTGGCTGGCGCTATTGGCGGTCTTGTTGAGATTGATATCGACCCGGACAGCATAATTGATGAAGAATCCAGGATTCAGGCCAGAAGAAGGGCTCGCAGGGTTGGGATAGCGCTAAGACGTCGTGTGACGGTAGGCAGGCTTGCCCAGGGGGAGAGTGTTTTTGACTTTGAGCTAGTTGCATACACAGAAACAGATGATAATGGGGAATTCAGATTCAGAAATGTACCGGACGGCACCTACTTTTTAAATATCGAAGTTCCCGGCGTACCGATAGATACCAACTCTTTTGTTCGCTTTGAGGTGGGTGGTGAATTAGATGAAAATGAGATAGAGGTGGCCGGATTGGTCACGGAAGATGGTATTGTGGTTGAAAAAGTTTCAGAGACAGGCGTACCCAGACCTTACATAAGAAATGTAAACCTGTATCCCAATCCAAGCAGAGGCCCTGTAACACTGGATTATCGCGTGAACAGATTGGTGGATGATATTATTTTGAATATTTATGATATAAAAGGTGTCCGGCATCTATCCGAAATGATTGATAACCGGCCGGGCAACAGACGGCATACCTTTAATATTGAAAGTATGGCAGATGGTACTTATTTTATGGTACTTGAAGATAAAACTGGAAAATTTAAACTACAATATAAGCTAAGGAAGCAATAAACAACCCGGGACCAGGCTGGATCGAGCCGACGTTACACCATTTCCTGTTCTGCCTCGATTTAGCTTCGTTCTACCTTCGATTCTATGTTATCTTCGATATCAGGGGATTTGGAAAGCGTCTGATCAGTAATTTCCCCGGTATTTTCAACTTTATCTTCTTTGAAGAACCGCTTTTGCCAGATCAGGATTATAGTCACGCCGATAAAAATGGAGGCATCAGCTATATTAAAGACCGGCCAAAGTGCCATATAGTCACCGCCAAGCAGCGGTATCCATCCCGGAAGGCGACCTTCCCAGATATCAATATAAAACATGTCCACAACCTGGCCATGAAACCAGGGCGTCGGTGCATTGTAAGGTGCATTATCTAAAAAGACACCATAGAAAGTACTATCTATCACATTTCCGATGGCACCACCCAGAATCATTGCCATACAAACTATCAAACCTGTATGTGCATTTTTTTCTATCAATCGGTATACATAATAACCAATAGCGGTCATGGCAAGAAGTCGGAATACTGTGAGTATTAATTTATCATTTTCAAACCCAAGCTGCATACCAAATGCCATACCAGGATTGGTTAGATAGTGTAATTTAAAAAGTTCGCCCACAAGTTTAATCTGCCCACTGGCACCCATCTCCATGTTGTAATGAACGATTAGTTTCACAGCCTGATCCAGCGCAATTATGCCTGCTGTAATAAGAAAATATTTTAAGTATTTCATTTAATAAACAATTAAGCGCCGCAACCTGGCGATTTTACCTTAAGAAGTTTTATTATGTTCAACCCGCAGCTACATTACAAACGTCAATTCTTACCATTAATTTATAATCATCTATCTCTAATGCGGTAGCATTCTCCGCAAGATCATGATATTCAATGCTGCCAGCCTGAGTTTCCCTGCATATATAATCCATATGTGTATTTAACGCTTCTTTAATCAATTCATCATCACAACTCACCTCAATATTTATCTTATCCTGAACATCTAACCCCTCATCTTTGCGAAGGTTTTGAATACGATTAACAAAATCCCTGGCCAGTCCTTCTTTTCTAAGGCTATCAGTTATGGTGATATCCAGGGCAACGGTCAATCCATTTTGTGAGGTCACCAACCACCCGGGTATATCCTGTGAGACGATCTCTACCTCATCCAGTGTTATTACAACTTCTTCCTCACCCAGTTGAAGCTTATATTCCCTTTCTTTTTCTATCCTGGCTATTTCCTCTTTGCCCATTTGATTGATTGCTTTGGTAACCGCTTTCATCTTAGGGCCAAACTTCTGACCGAGTACGCGGAAATTGGGTTTTATCTGCTTCACAACAATATCTGAGTCATCACCAATATATTCTATGGTTTTGATGTTGATTTCAGATTTAATTAATTCGCTGACTTCATCAATATGGTGTTTGACTTTTTCATCTAAAATAGGAATAAGTATTTTAGACAATGGTTGGCGTACTTTGATCTTCTCTTTTTTACGCAGCGAATGGACCAGGGAAGTGATGTTTTGTGCCAGGGACATTTTCTCCTCCAAATTAAAATCCTGATGATCTTCATTTACTGATGGGAAGTCAGCTAAATGGACAGAGGACCCATAATTCTGGCGGGTATTTAAATCCTGCCATAATCGATCCATATAAAAAGGAGCTATAGGAGCGGCCAGCTTAGCTATGGTATTGAGGCAGGTAAAAAGCGTTTCGTAAGCAGATTTTTTATCTTCATTATAATCCCCCATCCAAAACCTTTTTCTATTCAGGCGTACATACCAGTTACTTAAATCATCAATAGTGAAATCCTGGATAGATCGTGCAGCCCTGGTGGGCTCATAGTCTTCGTACGCTTCATTTACATTGGTTATTAGGCTGTTTAGCTTACTTAATATCCATCGGTCACTTTCCCTTCGGTTTTTATGGGGTATTTCATGCCCGTCATGGTTGAATTGATCCAGGTTGGCATAGAGGGCAAAGAAAGCATAGGTGTTTTGTAGTGTTCCGAAAAAGCGTCTTTGTACTTCGGTGATACCATCCAGATCGAATTTCAGATTATCCCACGGGTTGGCATTGCTGATCATGTACCATCTTGTGGCATCAGGGCCATATTTAGCCAGTGTTTCAAAAGGATTAATTGCATTGCCTAATCGTTTGGACATCTTGTTGCCTGATTTGTCCAGTACCAATCCGTTGGCAATTACGTTTTTAAAGGCAACACTATCGAACAAAATACCTGCGATAGCATGCAGTGTAAAAAACCACCCCCTGGTCTGATCTACGCCTTCAGCGATGAAATCTGCCGGATAATTATTTTTAAATACCTCTTCATTTTCAAATGGGTAATGCCATTGGGCGTATGGCATGGCCCCTGAGTCAAACCAAACATCAATCAGGTCTTTTTCTCTATACATTTTCTTCCCGCTATCACTAACCAGCACAATATCATCAACATATGGCCTGTGCAGATCGATTTCTTCTGGTAATTCACCTGGCATTATTCCGGCCTCAACGGATGCTTTTACTTCTTCCCTAAGAGCTTCTATGGATCCTATACACTTACTTTCTGATTTATCTTCACTCATCCAAATTGGCAAGGGTGTACCCCAAAACCTTGACCTGCTTAGGTTCCAATCTACAAGGTTTTCTAACCAATTTCCAAACCTTCCTTCTCCGGTAGCGGCCGGTTTCCAGTTAATGGTTTTGTTCAAGGCTACTAACCGATCTTTTAAGGCGGTGGTTTTGATGAACCAGGAGTCCAGCGGATAGTAAAGTACCGGTTTATCAGTTCGCCAACAGTGTGGGTATGAGTGGTCATATTTTTCAACTTTAAAAGCTTTATTTTCTTCCTTCAGCTTTATGGCTATCAGCACATCCAGCGACTTTTCAGGCTCTTCTCCTCTTGGGTAATATTCATTCTTCACGAACATACCAGCGAAATCTGATATCTCTTTTACATATCTTCCCTGCTTATCCACAATAGGGACTTCATTTCCATCCTCATCTTTTACCAGTACACCAGGGATACCATATTGGACACAAGTTCTATAGTCATCTGCGCCAAAAGTTTTTGATATATGTACTACTCCTGTTCCTTCCTCTGTTGTTACAAAATCACCAATCACTACTGTGAAAGCCGGCTTCGGTAATGGCACATAATCCATTAATTGTTCATAATCTATCCCTGAGAGCTCTTTCCCGGTCAGTTCATCAATAATTTCATATGGGATTAACTTATCACCCGCTTTGTACTCATCTAAAGCAATATTTTTAGCCTTTTCATTGAAATAACTTTCAAATCTATCTTTAGCAAGTATTACTGTAATAGGCTGGAAGGTGTAGGCATTAAATGTTTTAACTTTTAAATAGGCAATATTTTTCCCAACAGCTAATGCGCTATTAGCCGGTAGCGTCCATGGTGTGGTAGTCCAGGCTAAGATGTACAGATCGCTGATCACATTTTTGAAAAGGTGCGAGCCCTTTTTGTTGTTTATCACTTTGAATTGAGCGACCACCGAGGTGTCTTTTAGGTTTTTGTAGGTGCCGGGCTGGTTAAGTTCATGTGAACTTAAACCGGAGCCTGCTGCAGGGGAGTATGGCTGGATGGTGTAACCTTTGTACAAAAGCCCTTTATCAAATAACTTTTTTAGTAACTGCCAGACAGATTCAATGTATTTGGTATCAAAAGTGATGTAAGGATCATCCAGATCAACCCAGTAACCCATTTTTATGGTAAGGTCATCCCACTGATCTTTAAATTTCATAACCGCCTCACGACATCTTTGGTTATAATCCTCAATACTGATAGATTTTCCAATATCTTCCTTAGTGATGCCTAATTCCTTTTCAACTTGTAGTTCGACAGGTAGACCGTGTGTATCCCATCCTCCTTTTCTGCTGACCTGATAACCTTTCATGGTTTTGAAACGGCAAAATATATCCTTAACGGTCCGGCTGATCACATGATGAATGCCTGGTGTACCGTTGGCTGACGGCGGACCTTCATAAAAAGTAAAAGTTGGTTTGCCTTGTCTTTCGTCGACTGATCGTTCAAAAATCCTGTTTTCCTTCCAGTACTTCAATACTTCTTCAGCTATTTCACTGTATGATGGATTTTTGTATTCTTTATATTTCATTTTTTATTAATGACTTAACTACTTTTTTTGACTTCAATCAGGTTAATGTCTATTTCCTCGTCCTCATCTTCATGATAAAACTCCGGATACCTTTCGATCAGGGGATGTAATGTTTGATCTCTTTTACCGCTATCGAATCTTAAAAGCAATGCCGGCAGCACCACGAGGTTTGTTATCATGGCCAATAATAATGTTATGGAGGTAAGCATTCCCAGCGCCACCGTTCCCAGGAATTCCGATGCGGTAAAAATCACAAATCCAAAAAACAGAATAATGGAAGTATAAATCATGCTGGCACCGGTTTCTTTTAAGCTTATGCTTACTGCTTTAGGCACAAAAAAGTTGTGTGTAAACAATTCCTGACGGTATTTGGCCAGGAAATGGATGGAATCGTCAACTGATATTCCAAACACAATGCTGAAAATAAGCGCAGTACTTGGTTTTAAAGGAATACTAAAATATCCCATAAGGCCGGCAGTTATCATCAAAGGGATAATGTTTGGGATCAGTGAGATGATGATCATTCTGAAATTGCGGAAAAGTAAAGCCATGATTATGGCGATGATCACAAATGCGATGACCATACTCTGGATGAGGTTTTCAATCAGGAATTTATTTCCTTTTATAAACATCAAAGTAGTCCCGGTAAGCTTTACATCCATTTTGGAATCCGCAAATAAGTCGTTGATTTTGGGTTTGATGACTGTACTAACCAAAGAATCCATTTTTTTTGACCCTATATCTGCAATTTTCAAGGATACTCTAATCCGTTGACCTGTTGAGTCCACAAAAGATTTTGATATGCCTGTTTTATCAGAATCTTCTTTTAAGTACCTGAAGATAAATGCCCGTTCCCTGTTGGTGGGTAGCTCGTAATAGGCTGGGTTCTGATTATAAAAAGCTTGCTTGGCCGCTTTAATAAAGCTTACCACAGAAACGGGCTGAGAAATGTATTCAGATGAATCCAGGAAAGCTTCCAGTTCCTCCAGTTTTTTGATATTTCCTAGCCGCTGAACGCCTTTCTTGTTTTTAGTGTCTACGATTACTTCCAGGGGCATGATCCCGGCAAAGTTCTCTTCAAAGAAGGCCAGGTCTTGTTTTACATCCCCTTTTTCAGGTAAATCGTCTACCATGAAGGAGACTGCCTCAATCTTGGATATACCAAAGATGGAAATTATAATAACTACGCCTGCTAGTATAAATATTGGAGATTTATGTCGGTGAACCAACAAATCCAGTCCATTGAGTACCTTATTCAGGATTGTGAACCTTAGATGTTTAAGATGTCTGGTTTCGGGAGGTGGAAGAAAAGAGTAAACTGAGGGTATAAAAATAATACTGACCACGAAGGTCGCCAATATATTTATACCAGCGATCAGGCCAAATTCTTTTAAAATTATAATGTCAGTCAACGTAAGTACCAGAAAGCCTACGGCAGTAGTGCAATTAGTGATAAGTGTAACAACCCCTATTTTTCTTATAATCCTGCTAAGGGCTTTAATTTTATCACCATGCCGGTCATATTCCTGATGATATTTATTCAGCATGTAGACTGAATTTGGTATACCTATTACCACAATAATTGGTGGTATTAATCCCGTGAGAATGGTAATTTTAAAATCAAATAATGAAAGCAAGCCCAGGCACCATAGAATGATTGCTCCTATAATTAATAGTGGAAAAAAAACCGCCTTGAAAGATCTGAAAAAGAGAAATAGTATGATTCCGGTAACAACTACGGAAGCTGCCAGGAAAAAATTCATTTCTGACTTTACTCTGGTGGTGGTGATAGTCCTTACATACGGTAAGCCGGCGTAGCGAAGGTCAATGCCTGTAACCTCCTCAAATGCATTCCCGGCGAATAATATATCCTGAACCAGTGTATTTCTTTGTTCAGAATTTACAACTTCTTTGTTGATGGTGATCAAAATAAGTGTCGCTCCATTGGTGCTATTTATTAGTTGGCCACTGTAGAACTTCAGGTTATTGCTGAATGCCAGTAAACTATCTAATGCTTCCTGATCGGATGGGACATCTTTAAAAACCTCTTCGATTTCAAACCTTTGCTCTTCCGTGTTCTTTTTTAAGGATTTAATGTTCGATAAAGCTAATACTTCATTGATGCCTTTAAGTCTTTGTATTTCGTCGGTTAGATATTTGAACTTTCTGAAATTTTCATATTCGTAAAGGCTGCTATCGCGCAAGCCGATGGCCATTATGTTGCCGTCTTCTCCGAATGTTTCCTTAAAATGTTTGAAATAAACCATTTCCGGGTCATCTTCAGGAACAATATTTGCCAAATCAAACGAGTATTCAACAAACTGTGCCTGGTAACCCATGTATCCTGTAATGATCAACAACAGGATAAGTAATGGAAGCCTAAACTTAAGTATGTTACGAGCAAGAAAAGTCCACATGAGAAATAGAGGCCAAAGCTAAATAAAATCTCTGTGGTATAAATTAATTTAACTATTTTCCCAGTTGATAACCTTTAAGATTTTTATAGAGGGCAACTGCATGAGAATCAGTTAGTCCGGAAATGAAATCAATGATTACCCTTAGTGCTTCATAAACCGAATTTGAATGCTCGAGGTTATTTTTATATTCCATGGGAAGAAATCTAAACAAAACCTTATTTCTTTTTTTACGATATTGATGCTGTTCTTTATTGATCAGGTGAATTAATTCATCTACCAGGCCTTCGATGGTTGCAAAGCCCGCGATCTCTCTTTCAATCACTTGTTGAGCCCTGTAAATTTTTTCAATGGAAACTTTATTAATGTGCTCAAGGGTATTTTTACTATTTACCAGAGCTATCAATGGGTAGTCAAAAGTGCCGTTCATGATATTTTGTTCATTATCAAGGTAAACCTCAACCACTTCTTCAATCAGCTGGCCAATAGCCATGGACCGCATCAGGCTTATTCTTTCATTGATGGAGGCAATTTTACTAAGTCTATCTTCTTTAAGCTTATCTTTTAAAATATTCTTAAACAATGCCTTTGTATCGTGGTAATTTATTAAGCCGAGTCGGCAACCGTCTTCCAGGTCAATAATGTTGTAGCAAATATCGTCAGCAGCTTCGACCAGGAAATTCAGGGGATGACGTAAGTATACGATATCAGTATTCGATAATGAAGGAATTTCCAGTTTTTGAAAAACATCTTTTACAACATCCTTCTCGGTTTGAAAGAAACCGTATTTAGAATGACTTTTTCTTTTTTTATTGGGATTGGAAATAATGCTTTCACGGGGATATTTTATGAAGGCCGCTAAAGACGTATAAGTCAGTTTTAACCCCGGATACAATGAATTTAGAATCCTGAATCCCTGGGCATTACCCTCAAAGGTGATAATATCCTTATATTCTTTCCCGGTCAGTTGTTCTTTAAGTTCTTGCGGTATATTTTTCTCAAGAGCAGAAGAGATTGCATCTTCTCCCGAGTGACCAAATGGCGGATTGCCCAAATCATGGGCAAGGCTGGCTACTGAGATAATAGAACCAAAGTCGTTAACTGTAATCCCCTCCTCTTTTAGTTTTGGGTTGATTTTCAGCACATTTTCTCCTACACGCTTTCCTAATGACCTTCCAACGCTGGAAACTTCAAGGCTATGCGTTAGTCTTGAATGGACAAAATCCTCAACAGGCAGTGGAAATACTTGCGTTTTATCCTGCATCCTTCGGAATGGATAAGAAAATATGATTCGGTCGTAATCAACTTCAAAAGAGCTTCTCAGGGGACGTTGAGCGGATTTTCTTTCTCCTGATCTTTCGCCGTTGATTAAGGCATTCCACTGCATCATGTTATGGTTGTTTTTTTAAAGTTTTAGAAATCGTATTGATCAATTTATGGTAGTTTATCTCATCAAGTCTGCCAGCATTGATGATCAATGCCCTGGCATCTTTTTTATATACATGGTCATTTGTGCTTATGATGATTTTTTTGAAACCTGAATCATGTAAATTATACTGTACCATTATCCCGGCAACTAATGCTTTTATCGTGTCCCACCATGTTTTTGGAAACGCAATAATAAAGGTGTGATTTCTAATTACTTTCTGGACATTTCTTTCAAATATTTTCTTATCCTTTTCACTCATCGAGTGATAATATCCCAAATGACTCTTTAATATCTTTTTGTACCGCTTATTCAAGGGGGCATCAACCCATGGGTTCTTTATGCCGATATTAATTTTATTGATGAATGATAATCCAAAGAGGATAGCAACAGAGGCGATTGTCAGGATAAAAACCTCCAGCACCTAATGTTATAATTTCTTTAGTGATGTAATGAGCGATAGCTCCTGTGACATTATATCCCTCAAAGCGGATATTTTTTCTCTTTTTTGATTCATAGAATCCCTTTCACGAATGGTTACTGTTTCATCTTCCAGCGTTTGATGGTCTGTTGTAATGCAAAATGGTGTCCCAATGGCATCTTGCCTTCTGTATCTTCTGCCTATGGCATCCTTGGCATCATACTGGGTGTTGAAGTCCATCTTTAGATCATTTAAGATTCTTAAAGAAATTTCAGGCAGACCGTCTTTATTTACTAAGGGTAGGACTGCAATTTTTACTGGTGCCAGAAAAGATGGAATTTTTAAGACAACTCTTTCAGATCCATCCTTCAGGTTTTCTTCCTGATAGGCGCTAGTTAGCACTGCTAAAAATAGCCTGTCTAAACCAATGGATGTTTCCACAACGAAAGGTGTATAAGCGTTGTTTTCCTGGTTATCATAAAACTGCAGCTTTTTACCGGAATATTCTTCATGGGCTTTTAAATCGAAGTCAGTCCTGGAGTGTATCCCCTCAATTTCTTTGAACCCCATGGGGAAATTAAATTCAATATCACAAGCAGCATTGGCATAATGTGCCAGGTTCAAATGGTCATGAAACCGATAATTATCATCCCCCAGCCCCAGGTTTTTATGCCAATGCATCCTTTTTTGCTTCCAATGTTGATACCATTGCATCTCCTCGCCGGGCTTCACAAAAAATTGCATTTCCATCTGTTCGAACTCCCGCATCCGGAAGATGAACTGGCGGGCTATGATCTCATTACGGAAAGCTTTCCCTATTTGAGCTATTCCAAAAGGGATTTTCATCCTTCCGGTTTTTTGAACATTCAGGTAATTCACAAATATGCCTTGAGCGGTTTCAGGGCGCAGGTAGATTTTATTGGATTCACCGGCGACAGAACCCAGTTCGGTGCTGAACATCAGGTTGAATTGACGCACATCCGTCCAGTTTTTTGACCCGGTCATGGGGTCTGCTATTTCTAGTTCCTCGATTAAAGCTTTGATATCGTTTAATTCTGAGTTTTCAAGGGCATTTTTTAATCGCTGTGATATCGCATCGATCTTCTCTTTGTTATTTAATACCCTTGGATTAGTATCCAGGAACTTTTCTTTATCAAAAGATTCTCCAAATTTTTTTGCTGCCTTTTGTACCTCTTTGTCTATTTTATTTTCAAGTTTTCCGATATAGTCCTCAATGAGGTTGTCTGCCCTGTATCTCTTTTTGGAATCTTTATTGTCAATCAAAGGGTCGTTAAATGCATCCACATGGCCTGAAGCCTTCCATGTTGTGGGATGCATAAAAATTGCAGCATCAATCCCCACAATATTATCATGGAGTTGGACCATAGCTTTCCACCAATACACTTTAAGATTATTCTTTAATTCCACCCCATACTGACCGTAATCATAGGTGGCACTCAATCCATCATAAATTTCACTCGAAGGGAAGATATACCCATATTCTTTAGCATGGGAGATGATTTGTTTTAGCTTGTTTGGCTCTTCTTTTGACATAGCGGCAAATATAAGAAATCAACCTTCCTCAAGAATCTAAAATATCACTTATCAAACTTCAGTGTCAATTGGTCCAGACTTTCATTTGAACCAACCACAGTGACAATATCCCTCAGTCGTAACCGGGTATATCCGTGCGAGATTATCAATTGGCCGCCACGCACAACCGATAGGATTATTACATCCGCAGGAAGTCTCAAATCCCTGAGTGGTATACCATGCAAGTTTGGATTTAAAACCTCCAGGTCCCTTGTGTCCTGGTTTTCTTCCATGCCCAGCAAGATAGAGGTTGCCTGGGGTGAACGAACAAAATGATCCATAAGACTAACAATAGCGGTGCTCGGGTCTACAATTCGAGCACCTAATTTCAAGAATTTATTATAATTGATCCTGTCATTCAATCTAACGATGAGATCTCTGGTGCCAAAGTTTTGATAGGCAATTTCACATATTTCGTAGTTTTCATCATCTGAAAGCATAGTGACGATCGCTTCTGTTTTTTCAGCATTCAGTTCATGGAAAAGTTCAACTTTGATATCTTTAGTATAGATCAGGTTTAACTCATCCGGTTCCTGGAAGGATCCTTTTCTTTTCTTAGTTACAATTCTTACGGTCCATCCTTTGTTCATCAATGTTCTTGCCAGTGCCACGGATTGACTCTCAAGTCCAAAAATTATAGCATCAGGGATATTATCATACTCAGAACTGGCTCTTATTCTATCCTCTCCCAACTTAAAAATGGCATATTTGAATAATGGGGGACCGATAAACTGATTGATCACAATTAGGGCTATAATAACAGTTGCAAATTGGTCTCCCCACTCAGGAAATTCATTAGATACAACTGTTGCTAAACCAAGCGCTACACCTGCCTGAGTAATATATGGCATCCAACCCAGATGATTAAATTTCATTGGATCTTTAGCAAGCATTCCCCCAGTGTAGGCTCCAATGACCATCGTAAAAATACGTATGAAAAAAAGAATTAATGCTACACCAATCACCTCACCAATTACATTGATTGATAAAGTAGCACCTGTCAAAGTAAAGAAAGCCACGTAGATCGGCAAACTTATATCTTCAAGGATTTTTAAAAATTCAGGTCGGGATTTGCTGAAATTGGTTACATGGAAACTAGCCAGAATACACATGAGCAAAGGCTCCAAAAATATTTTATGATGAAATTGGGCTTCGGTAAAGCTGCTAACTTTCGATGAGAAGGCATACGCAGAATAGCCTATTAATAAGATTAACAAAGTCTTAACCAGCTTTCTTATTCTTAGTTTAAGTACATACTTTAGAAGAAAGCCATAAAAGAAATAGCCTAAGACAAATGAAAATCCAAGCTCCATGATCAGAATAAGAACTTCAAGAAAGTTGAAACTCTGTCCACTGATCATAACTTGTGACAGGGATAAACATATTGAAAATAATATAATAACAAGGAAATCTTTTAATACAGTAACCCCCATGACCGTCTGCACAAAAGGCCCTTTTGCTCGAAGCTCATTAATCACTGCAATAGCCGAGGCAGGGGACCTAGCTACAAAAATTGCGGCAGTAATCATGGAGATTGCGATTTGAGCTGAACTAGACAAACCACTCATATATGGGATATACGAGGCACTAAAATAGACCCCCAGCGAACCAAGAACAAAAGTGACCACTAATTGGCCAAAGGTGTTCCATTTAATGGAATTCAAACGATTTCTTAATTCCCTTAGATATAATTCAGTTCCTGCAGCAAAAGCTATAAATGCAAGTGCTGTTTCATTTATGAAATTCAGATTTGTTTTTGCAGATAATGGTATAAGTCCAAAAATGTATGGCCCAGTTATTATACCTGTAAATATCAACCCCGTTATTAGCGGTAATTTTATTTTTTGGAATTTCTGTGAAATCTGCTTGGCAGCAAAAGAAATTACAATAAATCCCCCGAGGAGTATAAAAAATTCTTTATCCAGGTATTTTATGATAATTTCCAAAGGCTTAAGGGATAATGAAATTGTAAGCAGATAAATATATGATTATTAATCTATTAATAAAGAAAAATTTCCTCACAAATAATGATTTACACATTCTAATAAACCTAAACATATTATCTTAATGGGGGTTGAAATAACACTTATGAAGTTACCTTTTATTCTTACTGTGGATGATGATGATCAAGTCTTAAGGGCTATTGAGCGGGATCTTAGGAAGGAGTATAGGAAATCGTACAGAATTTTAAGTACGACCTCTGCAATTGAAGCTTTAGAAACGTTGAAGGATTTAAAATCAAAGGCTGAAGATGTGGCCTTATTCCTTTCTGACCAACGCATGCCTGAGATGCTTGGTGTTGAGTTTCTGGAAAAGGCCAAAACGTTCTACCCTGAAGCAAAGCGGGTTCTCCTTACCGCTTATTCTGATACCGATGCTTCCATAAAAGCCATTAACGATGTCCAGTTAGATTATTATCTGTTAAAACCATGGAATCCCCCTGAAGAAAAACTTTACCCTGTGATAACTGATCAACTGGGTTTTTGGGAAATGACCCACATACCCGAATTTCAGGGCATAAAAGTTATAGGTTACCAGTACTCTTCAAAATCCCATGTAGTAAAAGATTTTCTGGCAGGTAATCTTATCCCGTATCAGTGGCTGGATATGCAAAAGGATCCCAAATCCGAAGAGATGGTGAATTTATTTGATTTGGCGCCAAAGGACCTACCTACAGTATTTTTCCCGGATGGCAGTTACCTGAAGGATCCTTCATTAAATGAAATTGGAAACAAGATTGGCCTGAAGTCGAGAGCCACTGAGAAACTATATGATGTAGTGATCGTAGGTGCAGGACCGGCTGGACTGGCAGCAGCAGTATATGGAGGTTCTGAGGGCTTAAGAACATTGCTTATAGAAAAAAGAGCGCCGGGAGGCCAGGCGGGAACTTCTTCACGGATTGAAAATTATTTAGGTTTTCCAAAGGGATTAAGCGGTGCTGAACTATCACACAGAGCGATCAGCCAGGCCACAAGGTTTGGGGTAGAGTTATTAAATCCTCAGACAGCCAATAAAATTGAAATCAACGGAAATTATAAGACCTTACACCTTGAAGATGGCAGTAAAATTAACACAAGGGCTATTGTCATAACAACTGGTGTGGACTATAGAAAGCTGGATAATGGAGGACTGGGTGCATTTACGGGTGCCGGTGTTTATTATGGGGCTGCCATGACTGAAGCCCAGGCTTGCAAAGATAGAGACGTATACATCATAGGGGGTGGTAATTCTGCGGGTCAGGCTGCCATGTACCTTTCTACATTTGCAAAGAAGGTATTCATCATCATTAGAAAACCGGATTTGTCAGGCAGTATGTCCTACTATCTGATCGATCAGATCAATCATACAAGCAATATTGAAGTGTTACCAAACCGTCAATTGATTAAAGCCTATGGTGAAGAATATCTGGAGGGAATTATCTTAAGGCATTCTCAAACGGGAGAGGAAGAGGATAGGTACACAAATGTTTTATTCGTTTTTATTGGTGCTAAACCGCATACGGAGTGGATTGGCGCGGTGATAAAAAATGAGAGAGGCTTTATTGAGACAGGGCCTAATATGAAAAAATACGAACTCTATAAAAGAAAGTGGAAACTAATACGGGAGCCTTTCCTGCTTGAAAGTAGTGAACCAGGGATATTTGCAGCAGGTGACGTTAGGGCTACAGCTATGAACAGGGTTGCCTCAGCTGTTGGTGAAGGAGCTATGGCAATAAAGTTTGTGCACGAGTATCTTGCTGAGACCTAGTAATATAGTTATTGTCGTCACCCTTTTTTATGGCATCTAAAAGGGATAAGATCGAATCAATTATCAGGTTTCTTTCTGTCCAGGTCAGGTCATGGCCACGTCCGGTAATTAATTTCAAATTGATTATTGATGCATTAATGAGATTGGATTTTGCATAGATTGCATTGGAAGGGTATACCAGTTCATCCTGATCGCCATGCAGTATTACACATTTTGCATCAATCCTACTCCAGAGAGGTTCCATTTTCTCTAACTCATTTCGATGTGATAATTTTTCTTCATTGGCTACTTTGAAAGTGGTAGGTATCAGCCATTTTAGAGGCCATCTACTGGTAGGGTAGGTAACCCAGTATGTGGTTTCTTCCCCCGGAGCTAAGGATGAAGATTGGAAGATGATACCATCCACCAGGTCAGGGAAGTCCATACCAATCCTGGCAGCAACTGTCCCACCATAAGAGGAACCCAATAAAATAATTTTATCATGGGCTTTGCTCTTTAATTCAATAACCTCAGATAATAGCTCGGCTTGTTTTTTAACTGACGTTAAAGATTTGCCAAAATTTGAATATCCATACCCAGGCCTGTCAACAGCCAACAATTTAGCATTACTCAGCAACGTACTGTCTTTAAGATAGGACCTCCAGAAAGCAGATGAGCTGGGTGCCCCATGAATGAAAACTAATAAGGGCAGGGAATCATTACCTATCTCCACATATCTGATTCTTCTCTTATCACGGTTTATATATCCGACTTGGGGTTTGTAGTCAAAATTATTTTCTTCAAGGTATTCAATAAACTGCTTATCATCATACCTCAGTTCAAGGAAATCATAAGCGAATACCAGAAAACCAATTACAATTAATAATGCTATATATCTTTTTTTAAAAAACTTCCTCACTATGTCTAAATCTTGTGATTAATGCTTCGACAAATACGAAAAATAAAACGCATAAAATGTAAATTGTTTGAAAAAATCTAGATTTTGGATCTAAAAAAACAAAAAAGTCTTGGATAATGAGTTGGTAATAAAATCCTGGTCGGATTTGCAGGAAAAAATTTTTGAAGGGACCTGGAATGAAGAAATAAATAGATACAGGGGGCCTTATGTTTATCGAGGCTTGTCCCACGCTACCTATCTCCTTGAAACCAGTCTGATGAGACTTGGTGGACCTTATGCAAGATTGGAAAAGCATTTGATCAGAAACTTTAAAAAATATGCCTATAAACGGAAAACCAGTGATTCCATTTGGGATTGGTTAGCAATCGCACAACACCATGGACTACCAACCAGGATGATGGATTGGACTTATTCACCCTACATTGCATTACACTATGCAACCATTAATCTGGATCATTTTAATGTTGATGGGGCAGTCTGGTGCGTTGATTATGTGGAGCTAGCCAAATTATTGCCTAATAAACTGAAGGTAGTATTGAGTGACGAGGGCTCAAATGTTTTTACCGCAGATATGCTGGATAGTGTAATTAATTCGTTAAAAGCGTTTGATGAGATAGACAGTCAACCATTTATAATATTCCTCGAACCCCCATCTTTGGATGAACGAATTGTCAATCAGTTTGCTTTGTTCTCGCTGATCTCTGACCCTGAATATTTGATGAACGATTATCTGGAAAAGCATCCGGGGTTATACAAAAAAATCATTATTCCGGCAGAACTGAAATGGGAGATCAGGGATAAACTGGACCAGGCCAATATTACAGAACGCGTTTTGTTTCCGGGCTTGGATGGCTTAAGCATGTGGCTGAAGCGACATTACAGCCCGAAGACCTGAATCTGATAGGCAAACATTTTGTTGACAGGCATTATGTGATTATTAATAAAAGTTAAAATGGAGTATTTTCTTGAGCTTATCCAATCGTTAATTCAACCGACTGTAGTATTAATTGCATTGACGATCCTACTTATTTTAAACGCATGGTTTTTTAAGAAATACAAATCCACGACAGCTCATGAAAATATTACAAAAGGGGCTATATCATTTTTTATAGTACTGATTGGTACACTGGTATTTATCCTGGTCTTGCCCATAGATAAATCCTTAAAAGGGCAAATACTAGGCTTCATGGGCATAATTATTAGTGCAGGCATAGCTTTAAGTTCTACGACTGTTTTAGGTAATTTAATAGCAGGTATTATGAATAATTCCATGAACCGCTTCAGAAACGGTGATCTTATAAAAATTGGTGACTATCATGGCAGGGTGAATAAAAAAAGTATTTTTCATACGGAAATTCAATTGGAAGACAGCAACTTTATCACTATTCCGAATCTTTATATTGCAAATAATCCTGTCAAACTGACACGTAAATCAAATACCGTAATATATACAACAGTTTCATTAGGATATGATGTATCTCAAAGTAAAATTGAAAAAGCGCTGATTGATGCAGCACGCGCAGTAGGGCTGACTGATCCTTATGTGTATATCATGAGCCTGGGTGATTTCTCAGTAGTTTACAAAATTCATGGGTTTTTAGAGGATAGCAGCAAATATTTTAGTACCAGTTCTTTGCTCAATTCTAAAGTCATGGAAAAACTTCATGAGGAGGAAATAGAAATCGTATCGCCATCTTTTATGAACCAACGCCGAGTTGATGAGAAGGAATTCATTCCAAAGCAAATCCTAAAGAAAAAAGAGCCTGCCAATGAAAAATCCCCGGAAGAGTTAATATTTGATGAAGCTTTTAAGTCAGAAAAAATTGAAATTAAAAGAGACTATCTAAAAGAGATTGATATAAAACAAGAAGCCTTAAAACAGCAGTTAAAAGATCTGGAGGATGACGAGGAACGTGAAAGTGTAAAAGCTCAGATTGGGCAAAATGATAAGTTGAAAAAGCGCATCGAGGATGCAATTAATAAACAAATTGAACAGGAAAGTGGTGCAAAAAAATAAATTTGGTTGGTTATGTAACCATTAATAAGCATAGAAAGTGAAAAGAAAGCCCTTATATCCTAAGCATATAATCAATGCTTTTAATATCCTTTACTTCAATTAAATTTTCGTTATCAATAGATTTTACCAGATCGTTAGACCAGCCTCCCAGACCAGTCACACATAATAACTTTTTCTTTTTCTGCATAGCGAAAGCCATTTCAGAAAGTGTACCATAACCACCACCCACAGCTATTAATATATCAGCGGTGTTTATGATAATTAAATTCCTTGCCAGGCCAATACCACTGGGGATGACTATATCTACAAATTGATTGGCCTCATTTTTTTGGTCGTCGGGTAAAATGCCAATAGTGCAACCCTGAAAATAACTGGCAGAAAGGTGGGCACCACGACATACAGCCTCCATTAAGCCACGCTTGCCACCACAAACAATATAATTACCGAGATTCACAATCACCTTTCCCAGCTCCAGCCCAAAATCATACTGTTTCCCGGTGCAATTAGAGGCATTTGGACCTATAACACCAACAAACATATTGGATTAAACAGAACTGTTGGTCTTGACAATAAATTCTTCTATTTCTTCTATTTTAATGCGGCCTTCATAAAAAGCTTTGCCAAAAATGACGCCATATACGCCCGTATCGGCCAGTCGATAGATGTCATCTATATTTCTGATTCCCCCACTTGCGAAGAGGCATAGGTCCGGGAATCTTTTAACGACATTGGTGTATAAATCAAGCGCCGGCCCTTCCAGTGTTCCATCTCTGGCAATATCGGTAGTTTTGGCATACTTTAACCCTCTTTCATAGAAATATTCTATATGTTCGAAGAGGTCAATTTTAGTGTCTTTTTGCCAACCACCAACCCGAATAAGTCCATTAAGGGAATCAGCCCCAAGCGCGATTTTTTCCCGGCCGTATGACATTAACCATTGTACGAATAGGTCACGATTATATACAGACATGGTGGCGGAGGTAACACTTTCAGCACCGGATTCGAAAGCTTTGGTCACATCCCCATCGGTATGAACACCACCGGCAAAATTTATTTTTAAATCTGTGTAGCCGCTGATTAGTTGCATGGTGTCCTGATTAACTGCATGACCCGTTTTTGCACCTTCCAAATCAACCAGATGGATCCTCTTTATTCCATGGTCTTCAAAACTTTTAGCTACATCAAGCGGACTAACATCATAGATTTTCTCTGAGGCGTAATCACCCTGGGTCAACCGCGTGGTTCTGCCCTTAATAATTGCTATGGATGGGACAAGATACACTTAAATTCTTTTTAAAACTTCAGGTAGTAAAGCTATAGGATAGTGGTGAAAATTTCTGTTTTTCTATGTAATCCAACTGTGAAAATACTAATATTAGGAAACTTTCACAAGTTTAAAACCATGACCATGGATTGTCAGGATCTGTATATTATCATCCTCTTTTAAAATTTTTCGGAGCTTTGCAATATATACATCCATACTGCGGGCATTGAAATAGCTATCATCCAGCCATATTTTTTTTAAAGCAAGACTTCTGTCCACAGTTTTATTAAAGTTTTGACAGAGGAGGTATAACAGCTCATTTTCTTTTGATGTTAGCTTAACCGTTTTCGAGGGTGTAGTTATGGTTCGGTTATCGTACTGGTAATAAAATTGGCCAAAATTATATTCCTTCTTGCTGTAATGCGCACTTTCTGTCCTTTTTAAGATAGCTTTTACCCTCAAGAGTAACTCCTCCATACTGAATGGCTTGGTAATGTAGTCATCGGCACCTATTTTCAGGCCCTCAACCGTGTCGGATTTCATAGATTTGGCCGTTAAAAATAGCAGTGGGATATTTTGATCCATCGCTCTTATTTCCCTGGCCAGGGTGAAGCCATCTTTCTTAGGCATCATAATGTCGAGGATACAGAAATCAAATTTTTCCGTTTTGAATTTTTCCAACCCCTCTTCACCATTTTTGCAAAGGGTGGTTCCGTATCCTTTAAGTTGAAGATACTCGGTTAATATTTTTCCAAGGTTGTCATCATCCTCTACAATTAATAGATTGTGTTCACTCATAGAGGGAAATATATTTTAAATGTACTGCCTTTGTTTATTTCGCTTTTAACCTTTATTTGCCCCTGATGAGCCTCAACCATATTTTTAACATAGGCCAATCCTAACCCAAATCCTTTAACGTCATGAAGGTTGCCGGTTGGTACGCGGTAAAACTTATCAAAGATTTTGCTTTGCGTGTCATAGGTCATACCTATGCCCTTATCCTTAATGGCAATCTCTATTCCATCAGAAACATTTTGTGTTTCTACGATAATCCGCGGTTTATCAGGACTGTATTTATTCGCGTTATCAAGAAGGTTGTAAATAATGTTGGTCAGGTGCATTTCATCACCTGATAGTTCAGATACTTTAGCATTTAGTTTTTTCTCTATTTTCCCGCTTCTTTGGTCGAGTTGGATTTTTATATTCTTTAATGCCATTTCTATGATTTTATGAAGATCAACCTGGTCATTTTTCAGTTTAAAGTCATTTCGTTCAACTACGGCTATCTCAAGTACCTTTTCTACTTGTCTTGATAATCGGGTATTTTCCTCTCTGATCATGCTGATATATCTTTTATTTATATCTGCATTAATGGACAGGTCAGGGTCTTGCAGGGCTTCCGTTGCTAAAGAGATGGTTGATATTGGTGTTTTAAGCTCATGGGTCATGTTATTAATAAAGTCATTTTTTATATCGCTGAGTTTTTTTTGCCTGAGTATGGTTTGAATTGAATAAGCAAAACAAAATAGTATGATCAGAACCAAAATCACTGAGGATGTTAATGGAAGCCAGATTTTTTGCAACAAATAGCTACTCTTATCCGGAAAATGAACCATCAGCTGACTTTGGTCACCGATGATATTATTTGGAAAAAGGCTGGTCTTCAACTCGCTGGTTTTAAGTTCGGTTTGATCTGTATTTTTAGAATGGAAAACCATTTCGTTCACGCTAGGATCTACCACACCGTAAATATAATCCAGGTCAATACCCTTATTGCTAAGTTCAAATTCCAGCAGGGAATCTAATTCTTTGGCATTTATCCGATCGGCGATCTTACCTTTCCCATTTAGTAATTCGTGAATTACCACCTGAACCATTGCAGATTTTTTGGCAGCATTTCTTATCTTTTCCTCAATAAATTTAGAGTTAGCTAGCTCATCCAGATTTTTTTCCAGCTTAAACACTGCCTTATCGTAACTTCCATTTTCAGTCTCGCTTATCAGGTCAAGATTATTTTTGGCACTGGATTCAAAGTAGAAGCTGATATCATACGGTAGTTGAAGGGTAGAATCAATATCAGACAGACTTATGATTTTTTTCTTGAAAGAGCTTTCATAAACTTCCAGTGAGTTTTTTCCTTTTTTTGATATCCCATGCCATTTAAAATTGGAATTGAAATTGTCATAAGCTGCATGAAGGGCTTCCCTTTTTTCCAACTTTTCAGCGACCCTGTTGAGTGCAAAAAGAACATCTTTCCTAAATCTTTCTTCATTGGCTTTGGTAGCACTGTTAATCCAATAAAACTGAAAGATGATGAGTCCACTCAAGGCCAGACCCATTAATAAGATTACAAGGCTTAACCGTTTTCTTTTCATTGTTATTTGACTATTGGACTATAACGAAAATAAGTAAGGTTGGATTATCTTTCACTTATTCATCCCATCAATGCCAATTTACGATAAGCCAGGAGAAAAATAATTTATTTAACCTATTTTAACCATTAGGGCTGATAAACAGGAAAACAAACCTCAAAACTTGTTTCCCCTGGTTTTGAATTGACACTGATTTTGCCATTATGATTATCAACAATCCTTTGAACGATGTCAAGACCAAGACCGGAGCCTTTTCCAACGCCTTTAGTCGTAAAAAAGGGATCAAATATTTTTGCCTGAATTTCATCAGGAATTCCGGGGCCATTATCGTTAAGATAAACCTTAACAAAGCCTCCTTCTTCTTTGGTGACAATTTTAATAAGGCCATCATTATCAAGTGCATCAATGGCGTTATCAATAAGGTTTGTCCATAGTTGGTTAAGTTCTGCGGCATAAGCATTAATCTTGGCTATTGGTTCCTTATAATATCTTTCAACCTTAATATTGGTGCCTTTGAGCTTGTGTGCTAGGATGATTAGCGTGCTGTCAATGCCCTCATGCACGTTAATCGGCTCCATATCAGGCGCTTTATCCATATGGGAATATGTTTTGATAGAATCTACGAGTCTTGAGATCCTATCCGATGCGTCATAGATTTCGATTGCAAGTTTTTCCGCTACCACGGCATTATTCACCCACGCCATAACATTTGGAATGGCACCTGGGGGTATCTTTCTGTCTAGCATGGCGAGATCATCCAGGGATACGCCGCCATTAACCAGGATCTCCGCGAGCTCAAAACTTTCTTCCACCCCACGCGCTTCCAGCCAATCAACCAATTCATCCTCTTTTTCACTTTTTTCGACCATGGTTAATTTTCTAGGCTGTCCCAGTTCACATTTTGCGGTAATCAGTTCTGTCACTGTTTTTAACTGATCACTATTCAATCCGGTATCTAACATTTTACTTGCAATCAATGGCAATTGCTGAATTTTTGATCTTAAAGTTTGAGAGGTTCTGTTAATTGCGGAAGCCGGATTATTAATTTCATGAGCCAGACCAGCAGATAATTTTCCAAGGCTGGCCATTTTTTCATGTTGTTCATTTAATCGGGTGAAACTCCTTACCCTATCAGACATCATGTTCACCAGCACTTGTATAAATTCAGGGCTTTTTCTTTCCAATTCTCCAAACCTGGATTTTGGAAAGCTTAGCAGATAGGAATCCAAAAGGAAAATACCATTCCCGGCGGCTTCTTTCAATCTTGAATAAGGAAGCACCCCGGATACCTCACCTTTATTTACTGTGGCTATGGGTATCGATCCGCCTCCTCTGTCGGCTACTATTTGCATTTTACCATGCAGTAATATGAACATATGCTCAATAGGGTCTCCTTTTTTAAAAAAAAGTTCATTTTTTGAGAAGGATAATAACCGGGATTGCTCTACGAACCATTTTAATACCTCCTCCGGCAAGGTTCCGAAATTATCGATGGATCTCAGTTCCATAAATAATTGCTCTTTGTTCATATGGGAATGGGTTTTTTGGATTGTTTAAAGGCTAAATCATAAAATATTTATAAAAATAAAGATATGTTCAAATTTTTAATGGGCCTCATTTTTATGAGCCAGTGTATTTATGCACAATTACCTTCGGATACTACGCAATGGTTTGATTTCTGGATTGGTAAATGGGATCTGTCCTGGGATGAAGGGGAGGGTAAGAAGGGGTCTGGTATCAATGAAATTACAAAGACGCTTGACGGGAAAGTAATTCATGAAAATTTCAGGATAATTAATGGAAAAAGTAAAGGTTTCAAAGGAACCAGCATTAGTGTATTCAATCCACGGAAAAGCACCTGGCATCAGGCCTGGGCAGATAGTAATGGTGGTTACTATAATTTTAAAGGTGAAGTGGATGGAGATAAGCGAATATTTCTGACAGAGATATTCGAAATGGACGATGGTAAAGAATTCATCCAACGCATGGTCTTCTATGATGTCGGGAAAAACAAACTAGCGTGGGATTGGGAATATTCCAACGATGGAGGAAAAACCTGGAAGTTAAGCTGGAGGATACATTATGAAAGGGCTAAGTAATGTCTTATGGTAACTCCCTGATTTTAATATTTCGAAAGGCAACTTCTCCACCATATTCCTGTATGCTTATTTTTCCTGTTTTTGCGGTGCCAAACTCAGGCCAGTCGGAGAAACCGGAATTAGCTATCATTTTTTCCCACTCCGGCCCATGGACAGGAAAGCGGACCACCTCCTCACCATTGAAAATGACATACCCCAGGTTCACTTTGTGATCAATATGAATTAAAAAATGATTCCACTCGCCGGCAGGTTTGCTCACCACTTTTTTAGGGGCCATAAGGCCATATAACGATCCGGCACGATTTATATCACCCCGTTGATTAATATACGCTTCCCAGTTATCATCTAAAATTTGTATTTCAGGCCCTGTTTCGTAAGGGTATTCATATTTTTCATTCTCAATAACACCCCAAAAAATCCCTGAATTGCCATGCTTTGCAATCATCCACTCAATTGACAACTCAAAATTGGTAAATTTTTTATCGGTTACCAGACTGGCATTAGAAGGCTCACTTCGTAACTCCGGGTCATAAGCCATAACACCATTTTCCACGTACCAACCATTGTATTTATCTCCTTTTCCATACACATGCCAACCCTCCATGGTTTCTCCATCAAATAGTTGTACCCATCCATCATCTTCAGACTTGCAGTTTAAGAGTATAAAACCTAACAGTAAAAAACTTAAAAAATTTATCTTCATGTTTGAGAATTATTAATTCCCCTAAAGTAGTTAAATATACCAGTGATGATCAATAATTTAGTGAAATCAATCTTATTTATGGCTAATTCTATTTTCAAATTATTGCTATTTTGTTCTCTCTTTATTCTCATTGATTGTGGAAAAAAAAAGGATCCTTCTGATGGTTTTCGTTTTAATAAAAAGTCAGAAAAGACTATAAAAAGTAAGCAAAAGATAAAAGCATCAAAGAGCGTTGACCTGAAGAACAAAGGTATTGGTCCGGTTAAATCTGTATCATTTGATCAACATGTGGACCGGGCATTGGTTGATGAGGGAAAGGCCTTATATGAAGAAAAATGTACTATTTGCCACAAAATAGGGGAAAAATTTATTGGTCCGGCACCTGACGGTGTGCTAAAGCGAAGATCTCCGGAGTGGGTAATGAATATGATCCTGAACCCGGAGGTAATGCTGAAGGAAGATCCACTGGCCAAAGATCTTTTTATGGAATACAACGGCACCCCGATGTCAAATCAGGGATTGAGTAAAGATGAGGCCAGGGCCATCTTGGAATACTTCAGGACACTATAGCTACCTTCTAATAATAGAGCCGCCGCTATTGGTATCTGTGTAAATTTTATCAGGGTTGCCGGTATATCTGATGCTACCAGCGCTGTTGGCCACGGCTTCCAATACATCGGTTACAGATATTTTTGCTGTTCCGGCGCTGTTTGCTCTTATAACTGTTTCTTGTGACTTTAATTTGAAACCATTGAGGCTGGCTGCGCTGCTAACCTCCACTTCTTGATAGCTGACGCTACCCGCCAACTCCACACTTGCTGAACTGGAAAGGTCTATATCCAGATTTTTGACATTAACCCTGGCAAATATTTGCCCTGCACTGCTACCATCGATCTCAAGATAGTCTCCTTCTATGACAGAATTCGATATAATTGATCCCGCAGAACTAACTTCCAGCTTATCAATTTCTTCAAATTCCAGAGAAATTTTAACTTCTTTCCTTTTAAAGCTGCTAAACCATGAATCATCTATTTTAATCTCAAGTGTTCTGCCGGAGTTTCTGGTGATCACATCTTCGGGGTCAATGTTATCCGTTTGGATAATAATGAGGTTAGAAGATCCTTTTTTCATCTCAACTTGTATGCCCTCGCTTACATTTAGCCTGGTGAATGGTTTTATGGTTCTCTCAATGGAAGATTGGCTCAAACAAAAAACCGGGTTAAGCAGGATTAGAAAGAAAAAAAATCTCATTTTTATGTTTTTATGGTATGACTTATTTAAATGGATAGGGTTACATATTTATTTGATAAAATACCTGATATCGTAGTAACTATCGAAAGTTTTAATTGATTAACACTTTTAGTTTGAAGGTACCATCACACGTATTGCCAATCATTGTTTTTTCGCAATTTTCCGGGACTTCCGTATGGTTTGCGGTTAACGTCATTCTAGCTGACCTGCCCGGGCTTTCACTTAACGCAAGTGCTATTTCTGATCTCACAGCAGTCATACAATTTGGATTCATCGGCGGGACTATGCTCTATGCAGTATTTATGATTGCAGATAAGTTCTCACCGGTTTTGGTTTTCATGCTGTCATCTATATTATCAGGATTGTTTAATGGATCTATTTTATGGATATCTGATATAAATTTATTGATGACTGCCAGGTTTTTTACCGGGTTTTTTCTGGCGGGGATCTATCCGGTAGGGATGAAGATAGCAACGGATTGGTATAAAAGCTCTTTGGGAAATGCGCTTGGGTTTTTAGTTGGTGCACTGGTGCTTGGGAAAGCTTTTCCTTATGCGATCAAATATTTGAGTTTCGGACTCCCCTGGCAAACGGTTATTATTGCCACCTCAGTTCTTAGTTTTTTCGGAGGGCTGTTGATGTATTTAGGGTTGGGTGATGGCCCGAATAGATTAAAAGCCTCAACTTTCAAATTAAAAGCACTTTACAAAGCTTTTCAATTACCCAATTTCAGAGGTGCAGCATTAGGCTACTTTGGCCACATGTGGGAATTATATGCCTTTTGGGCTTTTCTACCCCTGCTCATAAAATATTACAACACCTATAATCAGACAGCGATAGATGTGCCAGGATGGTCCTTTATAATCATTGCTGTTGGATCGATTGGTTGTGCCTTTGGAGGGATTACATCAAATAAATTTGGCAGTAAGTTTGTTGCATTCCTATCACTAGCCATTAGTGGTGTTATATGCTTATCATCCTTTTTGCTGGCCTATTTTCCGGTCATGCTTTTTTTACTTGTGCTGATGGTATGGGGGTTTTTTGTAATTATGGACTCCCCTCAATTTTCTACTTTAGTTGCTAATTCCGCCCCAACAGAATACAAAGGGTCTGCACTAACATTGGTTAATTCAATTGGTTTTGGTATTACCATTATAAGTATCAAATTGCTGGACTATCTTGAATTTATGGGCATCAATAGTTTTGTTTTCCTAGGTATTGGCCCTGTTATTGGATTATTTTTCACCTCAAAAATTCATTCACGTTGACAATTAAAAATGACTTATTATTAAAAGCGGCGGAGGGAAAACCGGTAGAAAGAGTACCTGTCTGGCTGATGCGTCAGGCGGGAAGGATATTACCGGATTATCGGGCTATCAGAAATAATTTATCAGGATTTAAAGAGCTGGTAACTACGCCTGACTTAGTGGCTGAAGTTACTATCCAACCGGTAGATATTCTCGATGTGGATGCTGCCATCATATTTTCAGATATCTTGGTAATCCCGGAAGCTATGGGGCTGACATATGAAATGGAAGAAGGCAGAGGCCCGTATTTTCCGAGGAAAATAGAAATACCAAAAGATATTGAGCAAATGCGGATTGTGAATGCAGAAGAAGATCTGTTTTACGTTGGTGAATCAATACAGATAGCCAAAAAGGAACTGCATAACAGGGTGCCGCTAATTGGTTTCGCGGGTGCGCCATGGACAATTTTTGCTTACATGATCGAAGGGGGAGGCAGTAAGACTTTTTCAAAGGCACGTAGATTTTTATATCAATTTCCAAATGAATCTCATAATTTGTTAGATAAGATAGCATCAAGTACGGTAAATTATTTAAAGTTTCAGATAGCTGCGGGAGCTGATATTGTGCAGATATTTGATTCATGGGCGGGTATTTTGCCAGCTGGTCAATACGAGGAATTTGGGTTGGCCTACATTCGTAAGATTTGCAATAAAATTGATGAAGTGCCTAAAATTGTGTTTGCAAAAGACGCCTACAATGCGAGGCCAGCTATGAATAGTGTTTCTTGTGATGTTGTTGGACTGGATTGGGCTATGAAACCTCAGGAATCCAGAGAACTAATCGGTGGCACTAAAACCTTACAGGGAAACCTAGACCCATGTGTTTTATATGCTTCCCATGACCTGATAATCCAGGAAACCAAAAAGATGGTTGATCAATTTGGAAAAGACCGATACATAGCCAACCTGGGACATGGGGTTTACCCGGATATTGATTTTAATAAAGTAAAAGTATTTGTAGAAACGGTAAAAGAATATTCTTCCAATCTATAAATAGCTTTCAACATCATTTTCTATTGCTTCTTTTATCAACTTATGCTTATCTATAGGAACAACACCCAGGTCTTCGCATACAATACCACCACCAAGGTTACTTAACGCTGAAAAGAATTTGGGTGGTAATCCAAGGGCAAGACATAGTCCGGCGATACTTACGACTGTATCACCAGCACCTGATACATCAGAGACATTTCTTATATGTGCCGGAAGGTTAAAACTGTCTTTACTGTTTTGAAATTGAATACCATGCTCAGAAAGTGTTACAAGGGAGTTTTCATGAGGCATAATATTTTGAAGCGCTATTAACGCTTGCTTTACCGTCTCGTGTCTGGCGGGATCGATATCCAGTTTTATGCCTTCAGCCAGTTCTTTGAGGTTTGGCTTGAATAATGTACAATCTTTGTATGACAGAAAATTTCTTTTTTTAGGATCAACCGCCGTAGGAATGTTATGCTCTTTTGCAAAGCTAATAGTGCCTTCAATGATATTTTCATCTATACATCCTTTATCGTAGTCCTCAAAAATGATCAAATGGCATAAGCGAGCAAGCTTTTTTATGTGACTAAGCAGTGATTTGCATTCAAGGTCCGATTGTTTTACATCTGTTTCACTGTCTATTCGCAACATCTGTTGGGATCCTGCCAATATCCGATTCTTCACTGTGGTGATTCTATGGTCACTTTTTATGATGCCTTCCGTGGGCAGTTTGCTTTCTTTTAAGAGGGCACTGAAAACTTCAGCTTCCGGGTCGTTTCCAATTAGTGAGCATAGTATGGGTTCGGCCCCTAAAGAAGCTATATTGAGGGCCACATTGGCGGCGCCTCCAAGCCTGTTTTCCCTTTTTTTAACATTTACAACAGGTACTGGTGCTTCAGGCGAAATACGTTTTACAGAGCCATAGATGTAAGCATCAACCATCACATCCCCAATGACCAAGACCTTCAGGTTTTGAAAAGCCTCAAAAACATCCTTTATATTTTTAAAACCCATTAAGAAAGCTTTGCAAGGGCTGTTTTTATTCTTTCAATGGCTGTTTTTAAATGCTCTTCAGATGCAGCATATGATAACCGTAAATATTCTGGGGCACCAAAGGCCTGACCAGTAACCAGTGAAACATGTGCGTACTCTAAAAGGTACATGCAAAGGTCGCTTGCATCGTTAATGGTTATATCTCCATAAGATTTCCCAAAGTAACTGCTGACATCCGGGAAAAAGTAAAAAGCACCCTTGGGAATATTACTTTTAAAACCAGGGATATCATTTAAAAGGTGATGCACGAGGTCTCTTCTTTTCAAGTATTCATCCCTCATAGTTATGGTTGGGCCCAGGTCCTGGGTAAGGGCAGCGTAAGCAGCACGTTGAGATATTGAGGCGTTAGCGGAGGTTGTTTGGCCTTGCATCTTCAAAGCGCCTTTCGCTATCCATTCCGGTGCTCCTATATATCCAACTCTCCATCCAGTCATGGCAAATCCTTTTGCCATACCATTGACAGTGATCGTTCTATCTTTCATTCCCTCAAAGGCACCAATACTATGATGATTACCTTCGTAATGGATGTGTTCATAGATTTCATCTGAGATAACAAATAAGTTTTCGTGCTCCAGCACAACCTCAGCTATTTCCTCAAGTTCATCTTTCAAAAAGACGGAACCTGTTGGATTGCATGGAGATGAATAAATAATCGCTTTGGTTTTTGGGGTTATGGCTTGCCTTAATTGTTCCTTTGAAGCTTTAAAATCATTTTCCAGCTCACCTTTTATGAAGACCGGCTTACCCTCAGCCAGTTGGATTAGTGCAGTATAGCTTACCCAGAAAGGTGAATAGACGATCACTTCGTCGCCGGGATCAATAATAGCAAACATAACATTGGCTATGGATTGTTTCGCGCCGTTACTGACAACGATTTGATTTGGATGATAGCTAATATTATTTTCCCTTTCAAATTTATCGCAGATTGCTTTTCTCAGGTCCATATATCCATTCACAGGAGGGTATGAGAAGTATTTTTCTTCTTTAATGGCGTCAATGGCAGCTTTCTGTATGTGCTTTGGTGTTTTAAAATCTGGTTCGCCAAGGCTCAGACTTATAACATCTATGCCTTTTTCTTTGAACTCCCTGGCTTTTGCAGCCATCGCGATGGTGGCCGATTCTTCTAAATTGCTGATACGGGTTGATAATAAATTTGCCATAATTTGATATAAAAGTGGCAAAAATATAAAAACCACGAATAGTTTGACTATTTATCTTGATGAGGACAAATTTTAATTTACCGATTGCCTTAGTGGATCGTAATCCAAATCGGTGGCATCAGTAAATCCTTCTATTGAGTAAAGCTCCATTAATAAATTTTTACCGGCAGGCTGGGTTGCCACTTCTTTTAAGGCTTCGATGATTTTTTCTTCAATAGCTCGGGGTAAAGTATTGTTAAAAGCTACCGGATCATTTGGGATAGGTTCGGTCAGGGCTATGATTTTCACTTTTTCCACCACATCGGGATATTGTTTGATTAACCGGGCCCTTGCATCTAATATTTCTCCATCCTGCGGTTCAGTATAATAAGTGGCACCAGCATCAATGTTTTGAAGATAAACCGCTTCCACCACATTATCATGACGAAGTAGAAACTCAATATCCGATGGTTTTACGTTGGCATCATTTAGCATTTGATAGGGGAAAATATAACCTGAAGATGAAGCTGCATCTGTGAAAGCAAAAGACCTGCCATTAATAGCTTTTAGAGAATCAATACCACTATTAACGTGTGTTATTATTTGGCCTCTGTAGGTTTCTTTTCCAGATCTTATCGAAATTAATCTTGCGTATACATCAAACTGCAGGGCTGCCTGCAAGTAACCGTTAGAACTCATTAAAGCTAGGTCCACCAACCCGGAATCAAGGTCTTTTCTTAAAGAGGTTTTAGAAATAGGAATACGAGCAACAATATTTAGGCCTGTTTTTTCACTTAATAGACTTGCAAATTCATCCGCTAACGGTCGTAAAGGCTCAGGATTTACAGAAGGATAGAAATAAAAGGTGATTGGGTTTTGAGGGGTACCGGGTTTCCAGATTTCATTTTCTCCATCATTTTTTGAAGAGCAGCTTAGAATTAATAGGAATATTAAGAGGGTAAATAGGTTTTTCATAATTCTAATGGTTTTTTTCTTATAGTTAATGAAAAACAGCTTTTTTCAGGTTACGCCATTATTAATTTTATATTCAGTTTTATATGAAATTATACGGGGGAATAGGAGGGAGGAAATACTTACACAAGATTATTCAGCTTATATTCCTAACTTTTTATGGCTGGATTTAATATATAATCTCAAGCCATTAAGTTTCGTAATTAACTCTTGTGATTATACTTCTGCCAAGTGTTACTTCATCTGCATATTCTAATTCGCCTCCTATGGGTATACCCCTGGCGATTGAGGTGATTTTTAGATTATATGGTTTAAGTTTTTTGGTTATATAGTAAGCGGTGGTATCGCCTTCCATGGTTGGGCTCAGCGCGAGGATTATTTCTTTTATTTCAGTTTTATTTTCCTCAACCCGGGACAAAAGAGCGTTTATGTTGAGGTCGTCGGGGCCTATTCCGTCCATAGGGGAGATAATACCACCTAAGACATGGAACATGCCATTATACTGGCCGGTATTTTTAATGGCTATAACGTCGGGGGTATCTTCAACCACACATATTGTCGATGTATCTGTGTTTACCCGAATACAGCTACATTCTGTGGTATCAGATATCACATGGCAAATTTTACAATATTTAGTTTCCAGCCTTACCTTTTTTAAGGCGTCCGTGAGGTTGCTTGTCTCTATTTCATTTTGTTTTAATAGATATAAGACTAATCTTAAAGCTGTTTTCCTGCCAATTCCCGGAAGTTTTGCGATTTCCTCAACTGCATTTTCAACTAACCCTGATGGATATTCCATAACTACACAATTGCCGCCTTAATCCCGGCATCTGTTATACCCTCTTTCATGGGTTTTAGCTCGCTATACATGCCTTTTTTCACTGAGCATTTACCTTTATAATGAATTATATATGTGCATTGTTCAGCCTGTTTCGGATCATGCTTACAAACTTTTATCAGTGTGTCTATGACATGTTCGAAAGTATTAAAATCGTCATTATAAACCATCAGGTCTCTCACCTCATCTGAGCCAATGCCTTCTACAACTTCCTCTAATGTCTCTATTTGAGTCCCAAAATAAATCATTAGTGTAAAATTAATAATTTTAGCACTTTACCTGATTTCAAATTTAAATATTAGCATTTTACAAGTATGAATCCACTTTTCGTTTTCGGGATCATTGCGAGCTATTTTTCTCTTTTAATCATATTTTCCTATTTCACATCCCGGAAATCGGACCCTGCGACATTTTTTACTGCTAATCGGAAATCCCCATGGTTTTTAGTAGCATTTGGTATGGCGGGAGCGTCCCTCTCAGGGGTTACATTCATTAGTGTGCCCGGGGAGGTCTACAATAGTAATTGGGCTTATTTTCAGGTGGTCCTTGGTTACTTGCTGGGCTATTTGGTGATAGGTACCATTTTACTTCCGTTGTATTACCGGCTCAACTTGGTTTCAATTTATACTTATCTGGAAGGCAGGTTCGGATTTTGGAGTTATAAAACCGGCGCGGTATGTTTTTTATTATCAAGAATAATCGGAGCATCATTCAGGCTATTTCTTGTTGCCGGCGTACTACAGGTTACTTTTTTTAATGCCTTTGGAATTCCTTTTTGGGTTTCTGTGATGTCAACAGTTTTGTTAATCTGGCTATATACTTTCAGGGGTGGAATCAAAACGATAGTTTTTACGGATGTACTTCAAACATCATTCATGCTTGTATCGGCGGCTATTAGTATAATTTTTATAGCTAATGAACTTGATTTCAGTTTTCAAAACACCATAAAACATATAGGAGACAGTGATTATGCAAAGATCTTTATATGGGACTGGCAGGATGGCCGGAATTTCTTCAAGCAATTCCTCTCTGGTGCTTTTATCGCTATTGTCATGACCGGTCTGGACCAGGACATGATGCAGAAAAACCTTACCTGTAAGAATCTGTCCGATGCTCAAAAGAATATGTTTTGGTTCTGTATAATACTAGTGATTATTAATATCTTATTCCTTTCCCTTGGCACACTATTGATCATGTATGCAGATAAGTTGGACATTTCCTTACCTGATATGACGGATAATATTTTCCCACTCCTGGCAATCAATCATTTCAGTCTGGCAGGAGGTATTTTCTTTTTGCTTGGCATAACGGCTGCCGCATATTCTTCGGCAGACTCGGCATTGACAGCACTAACTACCTCATTTTATATCGATATACTTGGATATAAACAACAGGAATGGAGCACTAAAAAGAACGATCGAATTAAAATACACCTAATGTTTACCGGAATAATTTTCCTGGTGATTTTAGGGTTCAATGCCATCAACAATCAGAGTGTAATCAATTCAATATTTATAGCCGCTGGCTATACATATGGGCCACTTCTCGGAATATTCTCGTTTGGCTTATTCACTAATTATTCTGTTAAAGATAGGTTTGTTCCTTTGGTTTGTTTACTGTCACCTTTGCTCAGTTTTCTGATTAATGTCTATTCAGAAAAATTATTTTTTGGCTATCAGTTTGGATTTGAAGTGTTGATATTGAACGGTTTGATCACCTTTATAGGGTTATTTATTATAAGGAACTCAAAGCCTTAATTCAATATTCGGATCCCAGAATACGTCTTTAAAACGTTGGACCTGGTCATTTTTTACATTGATTGATTCAGCTTTGAGAAGCTCTTCCATTCTATTAGGGCTTCCAAAATGATGTTTGCCTGTTAATACACCAATTCTGTTTACCACCCGATGAGCTGGGACGTCTGGATAACTATGTGCACTATTCATTGCCCAGCCCACCATTCTGGCGCTTCCTTTGGTGCCGAGATAAGAAGCGATGGCACCATAGCTAGTGACCTTTCCTCTGGGTATCAGTTTTACAACTTCGTATACTTCTTCAAAAAAACTTTTTTTGTTAATCATCTTATATCAACAGTATATTTATGATATCTAATTCAAATAATTATGAAAAAAAATGTTTTGATAACCGGCGGAGCAGGAAACCTGGGCACGGCGGTTGTAAATAAATTTATTGATAATGATTACCATGTCATCTCAACTGTTGAGCCTGGAAAGGGTCATAACATCCCGCAGCTGGAAAATGCAAAGAAAGTGGAGATAGATTTAAAAAACGAGATTTCGGTTAAAGAAGAGATCAATGAGATATTTTTGAGTGGTGATCCAATCGACGCAGCAGTATTATTGGCGGGAGGATTTGCCATGGGGAATCTTGAGGAGACCAGCCTGTCTGACATAGAATCTATGTTAGAGATAAATTTCTACACAGCATATAACGTAGCGAGAAATGTTTTCTTAGGAATGAAACACCAGGGTTCGGGGGGCAGGATTGTAATGATAAGCGCAAAACCGGTTTTTGATTCGTCAGCCTCCTCCTTTTTAGTGTCATACACATTATCCAAATCATTATTGGTAAATTTATCTGAAATCATAAATCAGGAGGGTAAAGAATATGGAATAACCTGTTCTATCATTGCGCCCAGCATTATTGATACTCCGCCTAATCGCAGTGCCATGCCTGATGCGGATTTTAGAAAATGGGTTTCTCCGGAATCAATAGCTGAGGTTATTTATTTTATATGTAGTGATGCAGGAATTGATTTGCGGGAAAACATATTTAAAGTCTACGGTGACTCTTAGTCCTTTTTTCTGAAAAATGTATAGAAGAGCACCAGGATCATTCCGCTGGCCATAAAAAGATAATACCAGTTTATGGGGCCTTCATTTACAAGTGAAATGTAAAAACGGCCTGATGCTAAAATCACTGCAAGTATGGCAAGCAGCGTACCTATGGATTTTAATTGCCTGATGTCCATAATAAGTATACGAAAGTAATTGATTTATGGAATACTGATGAAAATCAAATTAATTTTGATTTAATGTCTGTAAGCCATAATTTTGCACACCTTTACCGAAAGAGGGTTGGCGGAGTGGTCGAACGCGGCGGTCTTGAAAACCGTTGTACTGAGAGGTACCGGGGGTTCGAATCCCTCACCCTCTGCACAAAGCCTTTGGATCATCAAAGGCTTTTTTATTGAAAATATTCAATCAACCCGTTATACATCTCACGGGGTATTCGTGTAGGCCGGTTTGCGGTTTGATTTATGAAGACCAAAGTAGTTTTCCCTGTATTTAAAAGCACATCATTTTCATTTCTGATTTCATACTCAAATTTCATCTTCACTGATGGCATCTCAACCAAGCTGATCTGTATTGAAAGTAGTTCGTCATACTTAGCAGGTTTAATAAAGTTACATTCCAGGGATATGACAGGCAGCATAATCCCCTGTTCTTCGAGCTTTTTATAGTGAAAACCTAATTTTCTTAAGGCCTCTACCCTTGCTACTTCATAATAGGTAGCATAGTTCCCGTAGTATACGTAACCCATTTGATCCGTCTCAGCGTATCTCACTCTAATTTTAATTTCTGTTTTATACATTATTGGTAGACTTTAGCCTTATTTAAAGCCTGTTGGAACCGGCGGGCATGTATGTTGTGCTCTTTGAGGGTGGAAGAAAATACATGATAGCCTGAAAAGTCAGGTTTTGCACACATGTAGAGATAATTATGATCCTCATAGTTCAGAACTGCATCAATAGCGTTTATATCAGGCATGTTGATTGGGCCAGGTGGTAACCCCTTATTTTTATAGGTATTGTAGGGAGAGTCTATTTTTTTATGCTTGTTCAAGACCCTTCTTATATTGAAATCACCCGTTGCATAAACCAGCGTGGGATCTGCTTGCAAGGGGATATTTCCTTCCAGCCGGTTGATATATAAACCAGCTATGGTGGGTCTTTCATTTTTCTTTTGACTCTCTGCTTTTACTATTGAAGCCAAGGTGGATACTTCTTGCAGACTTAAATTAATCCGTTCGGCTTTAGATTTCCTTTCATCATCCCAAAACCGATCATATTCCCATTTCATTCTATCAAGTAATTCCTTAGCCGTAATTGTCCAATAGACTTTGTAAGTGTTTGGAATAAACATGCTTATGAAATTATTCGCGTCAAAGCCATATTTTTTGTATGTTTCTTCATCATTCATTAATTGACTTAGTTCAGCCGGTTTCAATTCAATATTTGATGTTATTCTAGGCGCTAGCTCCTCCAGCGTTCTTATATTGTTAAATGTAATGCTAACAGGTGTTTGACTACCTGATCTCAGGAGTGTTATCGCTTCTTTGTTGGTCATTTCCGATTTTAATAGATACATTCCCGGTTTAATTTGCTCATCATAACTCATGAGCTTAGCCAAAAAACTAAATGATATCAAGTCATTGACATATTCATTTTTTTCTAAGATATTTTGTACATCCTTAAAACTGGAACCCGAAGGAATGGCCACAAGCCTATCATCCTGATCTACAAGAATATTAGGCGTGTAGATAACCTGGTAGAAGTAAAATGCAAATGAGGATAAAACGGTAGTAAATACCACAATAAATAGTGCAAAGAAACTTTTTCTAGACATAGAAGCGCAAAAATAACAATTTGAACATCATTAATATTAATATCTAATGACTGCTGAATTCATAAAAATCCACCCAGATAATCCTCAAATCAGTAAAATCAGAAAGATTGTAGAAATTCTTGAAAAAGGCGGATTGATAATATATCCAACTGACACAATTTATGGGTTGGGATGCAATATTTACGACCAAAAGGCAATAGAAAAGATTCAAATCATCAAGAATATTAAAGAAAAAGACCTCAGTCTTTCCTTTATATGCTATGATTTGAAACATGTTTCTCAGTTTGTGAAACTGGAAAATCCCATATTTAAGTTGATGAAACAAATCCTTCCTGGCCCCTACACATTTATCTTTAAAGCCAATAATCAGATACCCAAATTAATGCAGGCCAAGAAGAAAACCATCGGTATCAGGATTCCTGATAATCCTATCCCAAGAGAAGTTGTCAATCAATTGGGTAATCCTATAATTACGACTTCATTAAAACTTGAAGATGATGTACTAGAGTACCCTACAGATCCTGAAATCATCTATGATGAATATAAGAAGCTCGTTGATTTAGTTGTTGATGGAGGTCCGGGGGGTAACATTCCCAGTACGGTTCTGGACTTCAGTAAGGAACAGATTGAAGTGATCAGGCAAGGCAAAGGAAATATCGATTTTTTAAAGTAGGCATTGAATCCCCTTCTTATCGAACCACATTATCTCCCAAGCCAGGCCTATATGGCACTTTTGATTAAGTATGACGAGATAATTATTAATGATACAGGCTGTTTTTTAAAACAAACCTATAGAAACAGGGCCGAGATATTGAGTGCTAATGGGATATTAAGAATTAGCATACCCGTTAGAAAGGATAATAATAGTATGCTAAAAGATATTAAAATTGATAATTCTCATAAGTGGCGGAAAGATCATTGGGGGGCGATTCAGTCTTGTTATGGAAAATCTCCGTATTTTTACTATTATTCCGATCAATTAAAACAAGCCATCTTTGATGATGGTGAGTTATTAGTTGATTATCTTGTACGACTGCTGTCAATATGTCTTATTTCGCTTGGATCAAATAAAAAAATAAAATTTGCAAGCCAAACTGATATAAAAAGTCATGTACATGATTCTACCGACATTATTAGACCTCAAACTGATATTGAAAAGAATACTGGGGTTAAACAAATCAAATATCCACAGATTTTTGGCAGTGAATTTGTGACTAATTTGAGTATTATTGATTTATTATTCTGCGAAGGTCCGAATTCCCTGAACATTATAAAGCAATCAAATAGACGATGATGAAAACAAATCAAAAACTTACTCCGTTTGTTTTTAAATATTAACTTGTTCTTTATAGCATTTACAGTATATTAAAATTATTTTTACTTAGGTTAGAAAAATTCCACATGGAAGCAAAATTTTCAAATAGAGTTAAAGAAGTAATATCACTCAGTCGCGAAGAGGCGTTAAGGCTGGGACATGATTATATTGGTACAGAACATTTACTACTGGGCATTATCAGAGAGGGAGAGGGGGTTGCTGTTGGGTTGTTAAAGAAGTTAGGTGTCTCGATGGATGAATTGAGGAGGGCAGTTGAGCAAGCAACGAAAGGAACGGCCACAAGTAATGTAAAAAATCTAGCTAATATTCCCTTAACCAGGCAATCAGAAAAGGTACTAAAGATCACCTACCTTGAAGCAAAAATATTTAAGAGTCAATTGATTGGAACAGAACATTTATTATTATCAATTTTGAGAGACGAGGACAATTTGGCAACACAAATTTTAGACAAATTTGATGTGTCGTATGATGTGGTTAAAGAGCTACTTGAATATCAGAAAGAAAATCCACTGGCCACATCTGATACTGACGATGCTGATGAGGATTCTTCAAGAATATTTGGAGGTTCCTCCTCAGGAAGGGAATCCGGTTCATCAAAAAGTACTGAAAAATCCAGAACACCGGTTTTAGATAACTTCGGAAGGGATTTGACAAGGCTTGCCGAAGATGATAAATTAGACCCGATTGTAGGTCGTGAGAAAGAAATTGAACGGGTTGCACAAATACTAAGTAGAAGAAAGAAAAACAATCCCATCCTTATTGGAGAACCAGGCGTCGGTAAAACGGCCATAGCAGAAGGTTTGGCTCTGAGAATAATTCAGAAAAAAGTCTCAAGGGTTTTGTTTGGTAAGCGGGTCGTAACCCTTGATCTGGCAAGCCTCGTGGCAGGAACCAAATATAGAGGACAGTTTGAAGAAAGGATGAAGGCGGTGATGAATGAAATTGAAAAATCACCTGAAGTAATATTATTCATCGATGAGTTACATACAATTGTTGGAGCAGGTGGTGCATCAGGATCCTTAGATGCGTCCAATATGTTTAAGCCAGCTTTAGCAAGAGGAGAAATCCAGTGTATTGGTGCTACCACTTTAGATGAATACAGACAATACATCGAAAAGGATGGAGCACTTGCCCGGCGGTTTCAAATGGTAATGGTGGATGCCACCACACCTGAAGAAACAGGCGAAATATTAAGAAATATAAAAGATAAATACGAAAATCATCATCACGTCAACTACACTGAAGATGCGCTCGAGGCATGTGTGGGCTTATCAGACAGATATGTTAGTGACCGCTACCTACCTGATAAAGCAATCGATGTTATGGACGAAGCTGGCGCCCGTGTTCATATAAATAATATTAATGTACCTGATGAGATCGTAAAATTTGAAGAAAAAATCGAAGAAATTAAGAAAGAAAAGAACAGAGTTGTTAAGAGTCAAAAATATGAAGAGGCTGCTCAATTAAGGGATAAAGAAAAGAAACTTTTAGAGAAGTTGGAGCAGGCCAAAGCTAAATGGGAAGAAGAGACTAAAACGAAAAGATACACTGTTGAAGAAGAGAACGTGGCAGAGGTTATTGCCATGATGACAGGTATTCCGACCAAACGAATAGCCCAAAGTGAAAGCAAAAAATTGCTTAATATGAATGATGAGTTGATGAAGAAGGTAATCGGACAAGAAGAAGCAATAAGCAAGCTGGTAAAAGCTATACAAAGGACAAGGGTAGGATTAAAGGATCCTAAAAAACCTATAGGCACATTCATATTTTTAGGGCCCACAGGTGTTGGAAAAACAGAAATGGCCAAAGTATTATCGACTTATTTGTTTGATAAGGAGGATTCACTCATAAGAATCGATATGAGTGAGTATATGGAAAAATTTTCAGTGTCTCGACTTGTTGGTGCACCTCCTGGCTATGTGGGTTATGAAGAAGGAGGCCAGTTAACTGAAAAAGTACGAAGAAAGCCATATTCGGTTGTTCTATTGGATGAGATTGAAAAGGCCCACCCGGATGTGTTTAACATACTCCTGCAAGTTTTGGATGACGGTATACTAACAGATGGTTTGGGTAGAAGGGTGGATTTTAGAAATACCATTCTGATCATGACTTCAAATATTGGCGTAAGAGATCTGAAAGATTTCGGTGCAGGTATTGGATTTTCACCTAAATCAAAATCAGATAATCAGGACGACATCATGAAATCGACTATACAAAATGCGCTTAAGAAAGCGTTTAGCCCTGAATTTTTAAACAGACTTGATGATGTTATAATTTTTAACTCACTCGAAAGGGATCATATCCATAGTATTATCGATTTGAGTCTTGTGAAATTATTTAAAAGAATCAATGAGATGGGCTATAACGTGGAGTTAACCGATAAAGCGAAAGATTTCTTATCAGATAAGGGTTATGATCCGCAGTTTGGCGCCCGTCCGTTAAACAGAGCAATACAAAAATACTTAGAAGATGCAATAGCTGAAGAGATACTTAAAGATGATGTCCGGGAGGGTGATGTTATTATGGCTGACCATCAGGAGAATGAAGATGGTCTTACCATTACTGTTAAGAAGAAAAAAGAATTAGAACAGGAATAAAAAACCTATAGTGTAATCATAAAAAGCCCAATCTTTAATAGAGTGGGCTTTTTTATTAATAACTGCCCTGATATCTTCTGATCACCCATTCAGTAGTGATTAACAATAAGATCAAAAAGAACATCCACTTATAATATATCAATGGATTATACGCTTCGTTTGATTTAATTACTGATTTCGAATCCAATTCACCCAAGTCCTCTATTAGTTGGGTTATGTTTTCTGAGTTATAAAAGCTACCACCAGATTTCTGAGCCAGTCTTTTTAGTGCGCTATGCCTGGCAGTAAGTTCTAATGGTTCCAGTTGTAGCTCTGCCACACTAAAATTCCCCTGTGCTGTGTATTGATTGTTTTCAAATGATGTTTTAGCAGAAAATTTGTAGACACCTTTTTTCTGTATCCTGAATTTAAACTGGTTTTCAAACGCTGTTGGAACGAATGAGTAATTATTGGGAATACCGTTTTCTCCTTCTATTACTATTTCCACTTCATTTCCATAAATATTTTCATAAATATCATTGTACAATTCAACATTAAAAATAATCTGCTCTCCTTGCTTATATTCGCTTTTCGTTGGGTAGAATTTAAATCTCCTGGCATCTTCTTTTAGGCTCAAATACTGAATAAGCTTACTAACCAACTCATCGAAAGCCTCAGTATTTTCATTTTCTGCATATTCCTGATGTTTCCAACGCCATAAGCCCGTACCCATAAGATATGCTTCTTTTGGTTTTTCATTCTTACTGACAATTAATAAAGGTTTTTGTGTGGTGATACTGCCCTTTTTTTGATAGAGTAATATTTCTCCTAAATTGTTCAATGTAAAATTTCCATAAGGCACTGTCATAGGCGGGTATTTTTCAAAAGTTGACTGGCTGGTTTCACTCACTTTAAATCTTTTGAAAGAAGGATTATAGCTTGGAATTACCTGGTCTTTCTGTCTTCTTATCGCTTTGAAAGTGAACAAGTCGGTATCTGCAACATCAGAGTTATGGGCCTGATCAGAATCAATTAAAAATAAAAAGGAAGTATTTTTCTTTTTTAAAGATTGAATAAGGTTACCAAACTCTGCAGGTTGAGGATGCTTTTGATAAATAATGGCAACATCATAATCACTATCACTATGATCAGATATTTCAGGTATATATTGATCTATCAAATAGTTTTTGTTCTTCTCCAATGAGCTTTTTATGGCTTTTATGTCCGGATGGGGTGAGTTCGTGGCAATAAGAACCTTAACCGACCCTTCGAGGATCTCAAAGAAAATATCTTTTTTGTTATTTAAAGTTGTGAACTCTTTTTCGTCACTTGCTATTTCTACCGTATAATGCTTTAGCCCACTCTCTTTAGCATCCAAAAGAAAATCCACTTGTTGGTATCCTGATTTGTTTGGTTTTACTGACCTGGAGGCCAATTCTTTCCCATTAGCATCAAGGACCGTAATAGAGACATCTTTGGTAAACGCTCCTTCATTTAACAATTCAACATTCAAAGGATACTTATCTTTTTCAAATACAATCTTATTATAAAATACATTATTAATGGAAAGGTCCTTTTTTTGAATGGTGTCACCTAGGCCAACCGTATATAATTTATTGATTAATGGCGTATAGATTGGAGAAAGTCCTTTGTTGTAGATCCCATCGGATAGCAGCACGATCGCTGAAATAGACTTTGATTCGAAGGATTCATCTACACTTGATAACAAACTGTAGAGATCACTTTCTTTTTCATCAAAACGCACTTCATCAATTTTATTATAATTTCTTTTGAGGCCTTGTATAATGAGCTCATAATCAGAAGATAATGTTTCTTCCAGATTTTTGAGGTCAGACTTTATGGATTTGATTGCTATGGAGTCTATTGCCAAATTAATAGACTCTGAATCATCCACTGCCAGGATTAATTTAGGCTTTTCGACAGTTGAGAAGATGTTATTTATAATTGGGTTTAGTAATAAGAAACAGATAATACCAACAGTTAAAAATCGTAGGCTAAATAATAATCTGTTAAGCCACAATGGCCAGTCCCGTTTAATTGAGTAAAGCAGGTATGCATATACAAAAGCTATCAGCAGGCATAAAAGGATAAGCCATGGGGATACTTCTAACAGAATCTGGTTTGTATGCATTAATTAGTCGTTGACATTATAAAAACGACAAAGTAAGGATTAGGATTGTTTTTATTTATGTAAGTAAACCACCGTCTACCTGGATAACCTGTCCCGTGATATACTTCGAATCGTCAGAAGCCAGAAAGATACAGCAATTTGCTACATCTTCTGGTGTACCAGCCTTTTTTAATGGTATACTGTCAGTCCAGTTTTTCAATGTCTTTTCATCCAGCTGCTCAGTCATTTCTGTTTCTATAAATCCCGGTGCCACCGCATTACACCGAACATTTCTGGATCCAAGTTCAAGGGCTACGGATTTAGTAAATCCGATTATTCCTGCTTTTGATGCGGCATAATTGGACTGACCGGCATTGCCTTTGATTCCTACAATAGAGGTTATGTTAATTATTGAACCTCTTTTCAATTTCATAAAATTTTTAGTTGAGGCCCTAACTGTATTGAAACAGGATTTCAGGTTAACATCAATGACCTTGTCCCACATTTCTTCATTAAGCCTGAGCAATAGATTATCTTTTGTTATACCTGCATTATTTATTAGGATATCTATTTTACCAAAATCATTGATTACCTGGTTGATCAGTTGTTCTGCTTGTGAGTAATCGGATGCATCAGACTGGTAGGCTTTCACCCTGGAATTAAAGTTAGATAGTTCATTTTCAAGGTTTTTAGCATTCTCAGGGCTGCTAAGGTAGGTAAAAGCTAAAGCAGAGCCTTCTTCTGCCAGTTTTGTTGCTATTGATTTACCTATTCCTTTTGATGCCCCGGTGACTAATGTAACTTTTCCGTCCAGTATGCCCATATTGTTATAATTATATTCCAAAAAACATTCGAAATTAACATACTATATTAACTATTAAAATAAATATGTTCTCGGCATCCAAACCATAACACATTTATTGTAATTATAGAAGATAATCATCAGGCTTCATTATTTTTGTTCGGTTTAAGTAAAAAGCATCCAAGTTATGTCTTCAAAATTTGATCTAATCGTTATAGGAAGTGGCCCGGGAGGTTATGTGGCTGCAATAAGGGCCTCACAGTTGGGTATGAAAGTAGCCGTAGTTGAGAAGGAAGAACTCGGGGGGATTTGCCTTAACTGGGGTTGTATCCCCACCAAAGCATTACTAAAAAGTGCACAGGTTTATGACTATATCAATCATGCAGCTGATTATGGTATAAAAGTTGGTGATTCGCAGGTTGATTTTGACGGCATGGTAAAAAGAAGCAGGGATGTAGCAGGTGGAATGAGTAAGGGGGTTCAGTTTTTATTTAAAAAAAATAAAATCGAAACCTTAAGGGGCCATGGCAAGCTTGTTGGGAATAATAAAGTTGAAGTTTCGGACCAGAAAGGCGAATGGAAAGTTTATGAAGCAAACCATATTATTATTGCTACAGGAGGTAGATCCAGGGAATTACCTCACATTAAAATAGATAATAAGAAGATTATTGGTTATCGGAAAGCCATGGTAATGGAGAAGCAACCCAAATCCATGGTGATAATTGGTTCCGGGGCCATAGGCTCTGAATTTGCTTACTTCTACAATTCCATAGGAACTGAAGTAACGCTCGTTGAATTCATGCCGAAGATTGTTCCTGTAGAGGATGATGAGGTTAGTAAACAGTTGGAAAGAAGTTTCAAAAAGTCTGGAATTAATGTGATGGTAAATTCTGAGGTGACTGCTGTGGATGCTACGGGTGAATCCTGTAATGTGACCATAAAAACAAAAAAAGGTGAAGAGAAAGTAGAATGTGATGTGGTATTATCAGCCGTAGGAATAGCTACCAATCTTGAGGATCTCGGGCTGGATAAATTGGGTATTAAAACTGAAAAAGGGAAGGTAGTGATCGATGATTTTTATAAAACGAACATACCGAATGTCTATGCAATTGGTGATATTGTGAAAGGCCCTGCATTAGCTCATGTGGCTTCTGCTGAAGGAATCATATGTGTTGAAAAGATTGCCGGAATGACTCCGGAACCATTAGACTATAATAACTTACCGGGATGCACTTATTGCCAGCCAGAGGTTGCTTCTGTTGGATATACTGAGAAATCAGCCAGGGAGGCAGGGTATGATATAAAAGTGGGAAAATTTCCATTTTCTGCATCAGGTAAGGCCAGTGCTGCTGGCGCAAAAGAAGGGTTTGTAAAAGTTATATTTGATGCTAAGTATGGCGAATGGCTGGGTTGCCATATGATAGGATATAATGTTACAGAGATGATCGCAGAAGTAGTTTCAGCCAGGAAGCTGGAAACCACAGGCCATGAAATTATTAAATCTGTTCATCCGCATCCCACCATGTCCGAGGCTGTTATGGAAGCAGCCGCCGCAGCTTATGATGAGGTGATTCATCTTTAATTTGAACTATTGGGTAGATTGTATTGCTAATTGTCGTTTAGCGCTCCAGCCATAGTTTCGCCTATTTCAGCAGGGGAATGGACTACCAGCAGTCCACATTCATCCATTATCTTCATTTTAGCTTCTGCCGTATCGTCCGATCCACCGATTATAGCTCCTGCATGTCCCATTCTTCGACCAGGAGGTGCTGTTTGGCCGGCAATAAAACCAACTACTGGTTTTTTATTTCCACCTTCATGTATCCATTTAGCGGCATCAGCTTCATATTGACCACCTATCTCACCAATCAGAATGATACCATCTGTTTCTTCATCATTCATCAATAACTCAACAGCCTCCTTTGTGGAAGTGCCAATTATAGGGTCTCCGCCAATACCAATCGCAGTTGAGATGCCTAGACCTGCTTTGGCAATCTGATCAGCAGCTTCGTAGGTGAGTGTTCCTGATTTAGAAACTAACCCCACTTTGCCTTTTTTGAAAACAAACCCCGGCATTATACCCACTTTAGCTTCCTCAGGAGTAATAACTCCCGGACAATTAGGGCCAACTAAAACCACGCCTCTTTCCTTGACATATTTTTTTGCAATAATCATATCCTTGGTTGGGATCCCTTCAGTTATTGTAATAATAACTTTTATCCCTGAGTCAGCAGCTTCTATGATGGCATCAGAAGCAAACGCCGGAGGAACGAAAATAATGGATACATCTGCACCGGTTATTTCTACTGCTTCTTTAACGGTATTAAAAACAGGCTTGTCCAGGTGATGCTGGCCACCTTTACCTGGAGTAACTCCCCCAACGACATTGGTACCATATTCTATCATTTGGGTTGCATGGAAAGTGCCTTCAGAACCTGTGAAACCTTGAACAATTACTTTGGAGTTTTTATTGACTAGTACACTCATTGTTTATTTTTGATCATTATTTGCTTAGCAAGTTAATCTATTAAAATATATTCATCAACGAATTCCCTAAGGCAGGCATGGCCTCCACTTGATTTTAAAACGATGTCAGCAGATTTTTTAACTTTTTTTACTGAATCATAGGGGCATACGGATATGCCAACACTTTCCATAACCACTAAATCATTTACATCGTCCCCAAGGTAGGCAATTTGATCTAATGATAATCTTAATTCCTTGATCCATTGATCCAATATTTCGTTTTTAGGCTGCATTCCGACATAGCAATGCCTTATTCCTAACATCTTAGCCCTTGTTTTAACCATCTCAGCAGAATAGCTATGACTAATCATCCCGAAGTGGTATCCATTTTTAATCAGCAATTTCGCTCCCATGCCATCTTTGGTATTAAATTTCTTGAATTGTTGACCATCTTCTCCAATGTATACACCCCCATCAGTTAAGGTTCCATCCACATCCGCTATCACCATTCTTATCTTTTTTAATGCCGTTTCCATTTAAATGATCTTGTTTCCGATAGCTTCAGTAATGGGTTTTAAGGAAAAAAATAATTCCTTGAATTGATCATGATCAAGCTGTTGGGCCGCATCTGATTTGGCTACGGCAGGATTAGGGTGAGTCTCAATGATTAAGCCATCAACATCCATCGCTGTTGCAGCCCTGCTTAAGTCTGCAACTCCATACCTGTAGCCCATGGCATGGCTAGGATCGATAAATATTGGTAGGTTGGTCTTATCTTTTAAATATGCTACACCGCATAAATCTAAAGTAAATCGGGTTTTGGTTTCAAAAGTCCTGATGCCGCGTTCGCATAATATCACATTATCATTGCCTCCGGATAAAATAAATTCTGCTGCCTGTACAAACTCTTGTAGCGTACTGCCAAAGCCCCTCTTTAGTAATATTGGTTTATCTGTTTGTCCGCATTTCTTCAGGATACCATGGTCGTACATAGCTTTTGCGCCAATCTGGACAATGTCAGCGTAATTTATTACCTCATCCACATGGGAGGCATCCCTAACCTCAGTTATAATATTAAACCCATATTGGGACCTGATTTTGTCCAGCATCCTTAAGCCTTCCAATCCAAGGCCCTGGAAGGTATAAGGTGAGGTTCGGGGTTTATAACATCCAGCCCTTAATGTACTTATGCCTAATGCTTTTAATAATTCAGCACTTTGGGTTATTTGTTCCCACGATTCTATGGAACATGGACCAGTGATGACCATAGTATTATTGGTTTTGCCTCCGATGATTTGTCTATTGATCCTGACTTCCCTCTTTTCAGGTTGGAAACCTTTGCTGGCCAGTTGGATATCCGATTCCAGTACTTTAAAGCTATCTGCATAGGCTTCCAGTTCTGTAGGTAATGACTTGATTTTGGAACTCAAAATGAGCAGGAAGCGATTACCAGAAGACTTAAGTATGCCTTGATTTTTTATCGAAAGGTCATGGGCTGTCTTATGGTCTATATTTTTTAGGGTAATGATCATGATTCACTTCTTATAAGATTCCAGAAGGATAGTGATCCTTTTAAATAATTTTCATTATCCACCACAGGAAAATAATTTATTGGAAAACTTTTAGACTTTATAAGGGCCAGCATTTCTGAGATGGTAGCTTCTTCATTAATAGAAATCGGATTGTAATTAGTTATATCCGTTAAAGACATTTTATTAAAATCATTTAGATTTTTTAATAGGCCTTTTCTTATATCAGCAGAGCTGGATATTCCTTTTAGTTTTTTGTCTTTATCAACAATTACGGTAAAGCCTAACCTATAATCCTCAACCTGACGTATCACTTTTTTTACATTTATATTTCGCTCATCAGTTATGGGTGAATCCTCCAGGTCTATCATAAAGTCTTTGATCATGTACTTGGAGTCAATAATTGAGGATTTCAAATGTAAGAGGGCCATTCCGATGGAATGGTGATTTACCAGATAAGATCCGGAAACCACAGTATTCACCCCTAACAATCTTAAGAGAAAGCCCACTTCATCATTTACGCCACCGTCTACATGGATTTTTTTATCCGGAAACAAGCTTCTGAATTTCCTTATCTTTTTAAAATTCTCTTTTTGGAATTTACCACCACTTTGCCCCGGAGTTGTTGTCATAATAAGGATAAAATCGCAGACGTCCTGGTATTTGGCAAATACTTCCACCGGGGTATCAGATACGATGGCTAAACCGACCTCTCCTTCCAGATTGCCGGGTAATTCATAGCCATATTCTAAGTTTTCGTACTGAAAAGTAACCTTTTCGATTTTGTGTTTGTTGATGGCTTCGAAAAATTGTTCTGGTTTGGAAGTAATTAAATGAATGTCTATCGGTGTCTTACTGTGTCCCCTAATGGCTTTGATATCTTCAAATACGTCAGGTTCATCGTTGCAATCTATATGGAAATAATCGATGTGGCATTCATCTAATTCCCGAACCAGCTCTTTCAAAGACCTGTTTTTACTCGAATAGATGGAAGCGGATATTTTCATTTAAGGTTCAGTACAATCTCAGGATTGCTAACAAATATATTTCAATTTATTGAAGTATAAAGTTTAAACCGAAATTGTCATTGAATGTGCCTAAATACTTGTCTTAATTTGAAAGCTTCGTTCCTTCTAAATTCCTTAACAGCATTATATTTAAATTATGACTATTGATTTAAGAAGCGATACTCTTACGAAACCCACACCAGAAATGTTGGAGGCAATGTTTTCAGCAGCGGTTGGTGATGATGTATTTGATGATGACCCTACGGTAAATACACTTCAGGAAAAAGTTGCGAGACTATTTGGAAAAGACGCAGCATTATTCTGCCCTTCAGGAACAATGACCAATCAAATGGCCATTCGTGCTTTAACTGAACCTCAGGATGAAGTGATATGCGATAAAAAATCACATATTTATAATTATGAAGGAGGTGGGTTGGCTTACAATTCCCTTGTTTCTGTCCGGTTAGTGGATGGGGACAGGGGAAGAATCAACGTTGATCAAATTGAAGAAAATATAAATGCAGACAACATTCATTTTCCAAAAACGTCATTGGTGTCGATTGAAAATACTGTTAACAAAGGGGGAGGTTCATACTATACACTTAAAGATGTAAGCGAAATCAGCAAATTCTGTAGGGCAAATGATCTAAAACTTCATTTGGATGGGGCACGGTTATTTAATGCATTAGTAGAAACCAATGAAAAGCCTTATGAATGGGGAAGTTACTTTGATACCATATCTGTTTGTTTTTCCAAAGGATTAGGGGCTCCTGTTGGATCAGTGTTAATTGGTGATGATTCTATCATTAAAAAAGCAAAACGAATCCGTAAAGTTTTGGGTGGAGGCATGCGTCAGGCAGGCTATTTGGCAGCGGCATGTACTTATGCCTTGGACAACCATGTAAATCGATTGACAGAAGATCACAAACGGGCAAAAAATATCAGTGAAATATTTAGCACATTAAATTTTGTAGAAGAATTGCTCCCCGTTGATACGAACATCGTAATCATAAGGGTCGATCATAAGATAAGCCACAACTTTTTACAGGGGTTGATCGATCAGGGGGTATTGGGGGTACCATTTGGTAAAGATCATTTCAGGTTTGTTACCTATTTAGGCATTGATGATGATATGATAATTGAGTTTCGAAAACGACTAAAAAAAATTAGGTTTTAAAGAATTATAATTTGTCTGTAGAAAAGTATTTAAAAGTCCTGGGGTTGTCTTCACAAGCAACAGACAGAGATATTAAAAAAGCTTATCGGAGTTTATCAAAAAAATATCATCCAGACATAAATAAATCTTCAGATGCCAAAGAGAAATTTCTCGAAGTAAATGAGGCCTACCATTATCTCGTTGAATCGCCAACAAAAGAAAAAGAGTGGATTATTGGGGATAATTTAGAAGAAGAAAATATAAATAAAGCCAGAGCATATGCATGGAGAAAATATCAGGCTGAACAAAAGAGGCAAATACAGCTGATGGAAAAATTATTGAGGTACTACACTTACAGCTCATTTTTGATCATATTAACAAACATTCTTTTTATAATAGATTTCACGCTACCAAAGCAACAAGAAAACATTAATATAGTATCTGTTGATAAGGTTTATGAAAATGTTGGGGGTATAAAATATCATACTTTCGATGACATTGGATTTTCGAATGTTACCTTACGATTTGATGCTGGATTAATAGACTATGATCACCTGACTAAAAAAATATCTGTTTCAAGAACAGCCATATGGAATAAAATTATATCGATCAATCTACAAGAAAGGGAGATAAGACCAATATCTAATTTCTACACCATCAATAAGTTTTTTTCCGTTGTTATGATAATAATTCTTTCAATTTACTTTTTTATATCCAGCAGTGATGCAAAACTTACCCTGGCACTGACCTCAATTATCGGGTTTTTCATACAGATTATCCTGTATTTTTCCTATTGAACTTATGCAGCGGTAAAGAACTTTTCTTTATGAGCAGTATTTAATTGATTGATAATTTTTTGGGCAACCGAGTAGTTGGGTTGATCGAACTTGTACAAAATGGTATAACTATGACCTGTTTTTTCTTTCTCTGTCTTAAAATCCTGTATGCTTCCCATTGCGTATTCTTTAAGTGAAGCATTGTACCAAATTAGGTGGTTCATAACAAAAAATATTTAATACAAACTAACGCATCCTCTTAATGACAAATCTGACATAATTATTACCATATCTGCCATTGTCATCTTTGAAGGGGTGAAAAGCAGGCTTACAGACAGATGGAAGTTATTAAATTAGGGTATGTTTAATCATAAAATCCCTCTTGCCGAGCGAATGAGGCCCAAAACACTGGCTGATTTGGTTGGACAAGAGCACCTATTCTGTGAAAAATGTCCTTTAAACAAGGCCATAGCATCTGGAAATGTTCCATCCATGATACTATGGGGACCTCCAGGAATTGGCAAAACTACCGTTGCTAATATTATAGCACAGGAATCTAAGGCAAGCTTTAATCAATTAAGTGCAATAGATGCAGGCGTAAAAGAGGTGCGGGCGGTGATAAATAAGATTGGCACCTATTCAAATCAAATTTTATTCATTGATGAAATCCATAGGTTTAACAAGGGCCAACAGGATGCATTATTAGGGGCTGTAGAAAAAGGTAAAATTACATTGATTGGAGCGACTACCGAAAATCCAGGTTTTGAGATTAATTCAGCACTTCTTTCAAGATGTCAGGTTTACACACTCAAAAAACTTAAGAATGAGGATCTTGATAAGATATTGAACAATTCATTAAAGAAAGATACAGTGCTGAATAAAATGAATATTGAAATTATGGATAAAGAAGCACTATTTGCCATCGCTGACGGTGATGGGAGAAAGCTTTTAAACATACTGGAAATGGCAGTTGATAAGTTTGGAAATTCTGATCGTATCAAAATTGATGCAAAGACGATATTTGATGTTGCCCAGCAGAAAGTGGCTAATTACGATAAAAAAGGGGAAATGCATTACGACATTATTTCCGCTTTTATAAAGTCGGTAAGAGGCAGTGATCCAAATGCCGCAGTTTATTATCTCGCCAGAATGATACAGGGAGGAGAGGATTTGAAGTTTATTGCAAGAAGACTACTTATTCTTGCCTCTGAAGATATCGGCAATGCCAATCCAACCGCATTGGTCATGGCGACCAATACTTTTCAGGCTGTTAATGTGATTGGGCACCCTGAGTCTGAAATAATTCTTTCTCAGTGTACAATCTACCTGGCGTGTTCCCAGAAGAGCAACGCTTCATATAAAGCCATAAAAGCAGCCAATAAATTAGTACGCGATTCTGGAAATCTACCCATCCCACTATCTATTCGAAATGCCCCAACCAGTATGATGAAAGGTTTAGATTATGGTAAAGGCTATAAATATGCTCATAATTATAAAGGGGGATTTGTTGCTACGGAATTTCTTCCAGAGGACCTGGCGGGCACTAAATTGTATGAACCTGCCGATAATCCAAGGGAACAGGAAATGAGAAAGTACCTGAAAAAAATTTGGAGCGATAAATATGGATATTAATTCAAAGGTTAGCTAACTACTGCGGTAGCTTCAATTTCAACCAGAAACTCCGGGCTCACCAATGATTTTACTGCAATCATGCTGGTAGCAGGCTTAATATCATGAAAATATTCGCCATGGGCCCTGCCAACTTCATTCCACATATTTATATCTGTCACATAAATTCTTGTTCTGATAACATCGGATAGTTTACCACCCACTTCTGTTATTGCTTTATGGATTTTCTTGAGTATGCATTTTGTCTGATCATAAGGATCATCCCTTCCTATGACTTCATCTCTTTCAATGGCAACTGTACCTGACACCTCTATAATATTGCCAATTCTAACTGCCCTGGAATAACCAACAACCTCTTCCCATTCCGCACCCGAGGAGACACTAACTCTTTCTGACATAGACTAATAATTTATGAAGTAAAATAGTAAAAATTCCTAAAATCAATAATTAAAATAATCCAGAATGTTTCTGGTAAATCATTACATGCATGGGATTATTTTATAAATAAAGTTATTAACTGAATTGAATTCATATTTTTGTTTCTTTTAGCGAAAATTAGAATAAGACATTCATGCAAGAATTAAATGATTTTTTATCAATAATAGATGGATATATTGGCGGTTCGGATTGGTTTGTTTACTTACTTTTAGGTACGGGGCTATTTTTTACCCTGTATTTAAAATTCCCTCAAATAAGGTTTTTTCACCATGCCGTAAGAGTAGTTACCGGGAAGTTTGATAGATCTGGTTTACCTGGAGATACCAGCCATTTTCAGGCCCTGACAACTGCACTTTCCGGCACGGTAGGCACCGGAAACATCGCGGGCGTGGCCTTTGCAATTCATTTGGGAGGGCCGGCAGCATTATTTTGGATGTTGGTTACTGCTGCCTTAGGTATGTGCACAAAATTTGTAGAGGTATCCCTCTCCCATAAATACCGGGAGAAAACAGAGGATGGAACCATGGCAGGCGGGCCGATGTATTATATGAAAAATGCAGATTTCAGGTTATTTGGTAAAAAAATAGACTTGAGATGGATGGCCGCCTTATTTGCTGTTGCTACGGTACTATCTTCTTTTGGAACCGGTAACTTACCTCAAATAAATAGCATAGCAAATTCCATATATGCAACATTTGGAGTTAATAATATAATTACCGGAGCAATACTGGCTTTTTTATTGTCTTTGGTTATTATTGGAGGGATTAAAAGGATTGCTGCTGTTACTGAAAAGCTGGTACCAACCATGGCCATCATTTATTTTCTGGGTGCTTTGGGGGTCATTTTTTACAATTTTGAAAATATCATCCCCTCATTTATAAGTATATTTTCAGATATTTTCACAGGATCAGCAGCTACCGGAGGTTTCCTGGGAGCCACACTTTCATTTGCATTTAATAGAGGGGTGAACCGTGGACTTTTCTCTAATGAGGCAGGCCAGGGGTCTGCGCCAATAGCTCACGCTTCTGCTAAAGCTAATGAGCCTCTTTCTGAAGGTATGGTCGCAATTTTGGAACCATTTATTGATACCATTATAATATGTTCTATAACAGGTTTGGTTTTGCTATCCAGCGGGGTTTGGGACGATAAACATCAGAATACTTTTCAGCTGACTGATATTGTGGTCTTAGATAAGGTTTACAGCCAAAATAATGAAGATGATAGAGCATCCGTTTTTCGGTTTCTTGCTGGGAAAAAAGACATTGGTCTCTTTTCAGGGGATTTGATCATTGAAAATGGAAAAATAAAAGATGATGTATCTTTAATACATGCGAGGTCATTGGCTGAGGACGTCATCGTCAAAAACAACGGCGAGATGTATTCAGGAACACTACCCGTTGAGGCTGGATCTATTCAGGATTTTTACGGAGCGTACACATTCGAGGGCAAGTCACTGGTGCACAGTGCGCCTTTGACTACCATCGCATTTACAAAAAGCTTTGCTGGGGATTATGGACAATATATTGTTTCAATTGGTTTATTACTTTTTGCATTTAGTACAGCGATTTCATGGTCATATTACGGGGATAGAGCTATGACATTTCTATTTGGGACTAAATCAATTTTGTATTACCGCATAGTTTATGTGATAGGATTCTTCATGGCATCCTTTGTTGATACGACCATAATCTGGACACTTTCAGGGATAACCATCGCTTTGATGACCATACCCAATCTCTTTGGTATCTTAATGTTACACAAAGATATGCGTAAGACTATTTCAGAATATGGAGCTTTCTTTGAAAAAGAGTTCCCGGGGGTAAAGCATCCAAAATTTTAAAAAACTATTTAGCATAGCTAATAGCCCTGGTCTCCCTAATAACAGTTACTTTTATCTGACCGGGGTATTGCATATCTTTCTCTACCTTTTGAGAAATTTTGAATGAAATATCACCAGCAGTTTTGTCATCAACATTATTGGCATCAACCATAACACGGAGTTCTCTCCCCGCTTGTATGGCATAGCATTTATTAACACCATCAAAGTTTAGGGCAAGTGCTTCTAAATCTTTGAGCCGCTTCAGGTAGGATTCCATAATTTCTCTTCTTGCGCCGGGTCTGGAGCCGGAAATGGCATCGCACGCCTGAACGATTGGGCTGATTAAGTTTGTCATTTCAATCTCATCATGGTGCGCACCGATGGCATTGCAAACATCTTTATTTTCCTTGTATTTCTTCGCCAGCTCCATACCAAGAATGGCGTGTGGGGTTTCCGGTTCTTCCGGCCATACTTTGCCTATATCGTGTAGTAATCCAGCTCTTTTAGCCTGTTTGGGATTAAGGCCAAGCTCTGAGGCTAAAGTTGCGCATAATCTGGCGACCTCTTTTGAGTGCTGAAGAAGATTCTGACCATAAGAAGACCGAAACCTCATCCTACCCACCAGCTTGATCAACTCAGGATGCAGGCCATGAATACCCAAATCGATTATGGTTTTTTCTCCGGTTTCCACGATTTCTTCTTCAATATTTTTTGTTGTTTTAGCTACAACTTCCTCTATACGGGCAGGGTGTATGCGTCCATCGGTTACCAATCGATGCAGGCTTAACCTTGCTATTTCCCTTCTTACCGGGTCAAATCCGGATATGATGATAGCTTCAGGTGTATCATCTACAATGATTTCTATGCCCGTTGCTGCTTCCAGCGCACGAATATTTCTGCCTTCTCTTCCGATAATTTTACCTTTTATATCATCACTTTCTATATTAAATACCGATACACAGTTTTCTATTGCGTGCTCTGTGGCTGTCCTTTGTATGGTTTCAATAACTAATTTTTTAGCTTCTTTAGTGGCTGTAAGTTTAGCTTCTTCAATGATGTCCTTTATGTGCGATGAGGCTTCTGTTCTGGCTTCATCTTTCAGTGTTTCAACTAGCTGTTGGCGTGCTTCTTCGGCAGTGAGTGAAGCGATCTTTTCTAATTTAGTGACTTGTTGATGTGTCACTTTCTCAAGCTCTTCTCTTCTTTTCTTTACTATTTCCATTTGAGCTTCAAGGTTTTCTTTCATGGACTCTGCCTCTGCCTCTATCCGCTTAGCTTGTTCTATTTGTTTAGAAAGGTTTGATTCCCGTTGTTTTAGCTTGTTTTCATTGGTGATTAAAAGGTTTTTCTTTTTCGAAGTTTCTTCTTCAAAGTCGCTCTTTAATTTCAGGAATTTTTCTTTTGCTTCAAGAATCTTGTCTTTCTTAATGCTTTCTGCATTTAGCTCAGCTTCCTTAATTAACAATTTGGATTGTTCCTGAGCTTCTTCTTTCTTTTTTTCTAAATTTTTCCTGAATAGTACCCTGTCGATACCAAAGCCTAAACCTGCACCTATCAATAATCCGATAACTGAAAAAATAATAGCATCCATTTTTGTTAAATTATGATTAATTAACCGGAAATAAGGATGCTGGGAAAGACTAAAAAGAAATTGTTAAATGGCTTGTGAGAGTATGTGTTTTATTCTGGAAACATGGTCGATAGCTACCTCTTCAGTACTGCTTTTGATATCGTCTGATTTCATATTCTCCACCATACTGTCAATGGCTACCATCGCTAACAAATCCTGAAAGTCATCAAGTCCAAATTGGTCTTTGTAAGATTTCATTTTACTGTTGATTGACTTTCCTGCGTTTCTGATCATTTCTTCATCTTCACTCTTCACTCTCATTGGGTACTCCCTGTTGCCTATTTTAAGTTTAATTGATAAATCATCCATGTAGAAACTAATTTACTTCACTCAAATGATTTATACATTTATCAATTTCGACTATGTATTTATTGATAACTTCTTTTAAGTCTGCTTCTCCATCCCCGCTTATCTCCAGACTGTCTACAATGTTACGTAATTTTATTTTATTTTGGAAATCAGCCAAATTCTGCTCCTGGTATTGAAGCTTTGATTTAAGTTGCAAGTTTTCTTTTTTGGTTTTTTCTAATTCTTCCTTCAAATACTTGTGCTCCCTCACAAGCAATAATGCTTTTCTTTCAAGGCTTATTAGCTCTTCTCTTAGTTTTCTTTCCATAAAAGACGTGATTACTTCCTAATTATGGCTGATATTTCGTTTTCAAATGCTGCTATCAATTTGTTCATAGTTTTATCAATAACCTTATCGGTAAGCGTTTGCATTTCATCCTGTAAAATAAAGCTTATGGCATAAGACTTTTTGTTTTCTCCAAGATTTTCTCCTTCGTAGATACTAAAGACATTAATTGACTTGATCAATTTCTTATCTACCCTTAGGGTTATTTCATTGATGTCTTTAAAGGTAATTGAATTATCAACAACTAATGATAAGTCTCTTCTAACTTCAGGATATTTTATTATGTCCTTAAAAGTAAGGTCATGTTCGACATTTTTAAGCACCGTATCCCAGTAAACTTCAGCGTAAAAAACATCTTGTTCTATGTACAGCTGATTTTGCAGGGATGCGGATAATTTGCCCAGTTTGGCCAATATTCCATTACTTTCAAACTGTAAGCCATAATCAAATTTTTCCTCATCTAATTCTGTACTGTTCATCTTTTGTATATTCAGCGTATCAAATATCTGATGAGTGATTAAGGCAAGGTCATAAAAATCGGCATTTATGTTTTTTGCTCTCCAGGATTCGTCGTTTTGTAATCCGGTTAGAAAAATTGATAAAATATTGTGCTCTTTATATTGCTCTTCTAATGAATAGACTCTTCCAAACTCGAATAATTTTAAATTTTTATAGCGTCTTTTAATGTTGTAATCAATAACCTCTAACCCACTGTAAATCATTGATTTCCTCATAATCCCGAGGTCATCACTCAATCGGTTTATTATTTCCACGTTATGATCCTCGCTGAATTCACTATGATTCACGTAATAGCTCGCTTTGGTCAAAGAATTTGTCATGACCTCATGAAATCCTCTACCGTATAGAAGATTTGAAATTTTTTGTTGATACGAGGTATTATCAACCTGATTTACCGGTGCGATGTAGTCACTTCCTAATATATCGCTGGTCTCAACATTATTAAAGCCGTAAAACCTTAAAATATCTTCTATAAGATCTGCTTCCCTGGTTACGTCAGACCTGTATTTTGGCACCCTTGCTTTAAAACCCTTATCATCCACATCATCAATCTCGATATCAAGGTTTTTCAATGTATTAAATACAAAATCTATTGGTATGTTTTTGCCGATAAGCCGGTTTATGTTCTTGTATGAAACACTAAATTCCTGCGGCTTGATCGGGTTGGTTATGATATCTACTACATCAGATGTGATTTTACCTCCTGAGATATTTTTAATCATTAGGGCAGCAATCTTGAGGTATTTTACACACCCCTCCGGATCAGTGCCTCTTTCAAACCTAAAAGAAGAATCAGTTTTCAATGAATGTTTAATGGAGCTTTTACGGATATAATCCGGTGAAAAATATGCGCTCTCTAAAAAAATACTTTTAGTGTCCCTGGTGACGCCTGAATTTAATCCTCCAAATATACCAGCCATGCACATGGGCTCCTCGGTATTGCAGATCATTAAATCATAAGATTCCAATTCATGCTCTTTTTCATCAAGGGTGGTGAATTTTGTGCCTTTATTGCATGTGTCAACAATTATTTTATTACCCGAAATTTTATTGGCATCAAATGCGTGCAGCGGTTGACCATAGGCAAAAAGAATATAGTTTGTTATATCAACGATATTGTTTATTGGGTTTAGACCTACACCCAGCAATTTATTTTTTAGCCATTTTGGGGATTCTTTTACCTCTATATCTGCAATGGTTAATCCGGCATATCTGGGGCAGCCTTCGGGATTACATACTTCAACATCTATTTTTAATGCTTGGTTATCCACCACAAATTCCTCATTATCAGGTATTTTGATTGAATTATTGAATATTGCTTTGATATCCCTGGCAACACCCAAATGGGAGGCTGCATCACCGCGATTTGGCGTTAAACCTATCTCATAAATACTATCATTGTAAATTTCAAAATAGTCAGCAGCAGGTGTGCCATTTGGCAGGTCAGTTTTTAATTCAATAATTCCGTCATGATTATTTCCCAGACCTATTTCATCTTCTGCACAAATCATTCCTTCTGAAGTTTCACCTCTTAGCTTAGCTTTTTTAATCTTGAAAGGCTCTCCATTTTTAGGGTATAAAGTACTGCCAACTTTGGCAACCACTACTTTTTGGCCAAATTTCACATTTGATGCTCCGCAAATGATCTGTTTTGTTTCATCTTCCCCCACATCTACTGATGTCACGCTAAGTTTATCTGCGTTTGGGTGCTTTTCGCAACTTTTTACTTCTCCTATTACAATGCCTTCCAATCCCCCTTCTATGGATTGAAATTTTTCAACTTTTTCAACTTCCAGTCCAACACTCGTTAATAAATCACCCAATTCCCCTACCGATACATCGAAATCGATAAACTCTTTCAGCCAATTATAAGATATTCTCATTAGTTAAAATTTCAGAACACAGAATCTTTATCAAAATTAGAAAAACAGTAAAGCTACCCTATTCCGAAGAATACTTTTTTTCCCCTGCTTTAATACTAATGGGTAAAATATTTTCCGGTGGTGGCAGTGGACAGCTATATTGGCTGTTGTATTCACAATATGGATTATAAGCTTTATTGAAGTCTAGTTTGATTTGTCGGGCATTTTTGAAATCTAAATCCAGGTATCTTCCTCCGCCATAGGTTTCTTCACCACTGGTATTATCTGCAAAGGCCGTGAAGATAACATCCATGTTCCCAAAGCCGGCCGGTTTTAATAATAACAACTTATATCTTTGACCACCAAGTTTGAATTTAGCATAAGCGAACTGTTTGTATTGTTGGGTTTTTCCGTCGCTTGTCTTCAATATTTTTAGTGGCTTCTTCTCGATTTTCTCAATTACTGCGGTTACTCTAAATGTTGGGTCCACAGGGAAATAATTCAGCCCATTAAATGAAGTCTTATCCATTATTGGCGAATCTTCACTATTTCGAAAGTCTTGGTCTTTCTCCTTTCTTTCATCTAAAATTTCTTGTAAGTATGCTTCACTATCGCCACCGCTGTTTAAAAAATAAATGGAAATTGCACTAACGACTATTATTGCGATAATGATTGATTTATTCATATTTACATCATGTTTTCATCTGCAAAACTAAAATACTCCTCCCCTGCAAATATCAAATGATCTAATAGTTTAATTTCTAAATAATCCCCAGCCCGACTGATTTTCTTTGTAATGTTAATGTCGTGCTGACTTGGGTTTTTATTCCCTGATGGGTGATTATGTACTAAAATTAAGCCGCTGCATAACTGTTCCAATGCTTTTTTAAAGATTATCTTGGTATCTACCACTGTACCTGATACACCTCCGGAGCTTAGGATATCTTTTCTTTGAATTATGTTCGCACGGTTTAAATAAATGACCCAAAACTGTTCCACTTCAAGGTCCATCAAATCACCTTTGATGTATTCATACACATCCCGGGAGCTTGTTATTTTGATTTTTTTGTCGAATTCTTCAGACTTTCTTCTCCTGCCTAGTTCCAAGGCGCTAACAATGTTGATTGCTTTTGCTTCCCCTATGCCTTTGAATTTTTTCAGATCACCAACACCTAACTTCGCCAGTTGATTTAAATTGTTTTGTGTGCTATTCAGGATTTGCTTTGCCAAATCCAGTGCGCTTAATTTCCCTGTACCGCTCCCTAAAAGGATCGCAAGCAGTTCTGCATTGGATAAGGCATTTCTTCCTTTTGAAAGCAGTTTTTCCCTGGGCCTGTCTTCGACAGCCCAATTTTTTATTGATAAGAAATCATTGTTGTTCTCAGACACGACTGAAAAATACAAAAAGCTACTGAGTAAGGAGACTCAATAATAAAGAAATCGTGATCTTATCCTAATTGGGAAACGAACTTGGATAGCTTGGATTTTTGATTGGCAGCTTTATTCTTGTGGATAATATTTTTTTTGGCAAGCTTATCCAGCATGCTTGATACTTTTTTATATAGCTCCTGGGCTTCTTCCTTTTCAGTGGATGATTTTAATTTTTTTATAAAGGTCCTGGTTGTCTTAAACTGATATCTGTTCAACAACTTCTTTTTTTCGTTAGACCTTATTCTTTTTAAAGCAGATTTGTGGTTTGCCATTCAGCAGCTTCTTTTGTTTAAAATGTGCGCAAACTTAGTTTTCCTGACGCAAAAGTACAAATGTTGTCATTTTAATTTTAACAATTATTTAAAGTTGAATTCTTTAGAATTAGATAATTTAGAGAGATGGCAAAAAGAATAACAATATCGCTGGTCATAATATTTATTTTTACTCATCAATCCTTTTCCTGGGGATTTTTTGCACATCGATTGATCAATCGAATGGCAGTGTTTGCTTTGCCGTCAGAAATGGTGCCGTTTTACAAATACAACATACAATATATTACTGAAAATGCAGTAAATCCGGACCGTAGACGCTATTCAGTAAAAGGTGAAGCACCGAGGCATTATCTGGATGCTGATATTTATGGAGACAGCGCAGTGTATAAATTACCCAGATACTGGAATGATGCGGTTGAAAAGTATACTGAAGATACTTTAAATGCTTATGGAATCGTACCATGGCATATTTTTAAGATGAAGCACTATCTAACCAAGGCATTTTTCAATAAGGATTTAAAAAACATTTTAAGGCTTTCGGCAGACATTGGGCATTACATTGGGGATGCAAATGTCCCCCTGCATACTACTGAAAATTACAACGGTCAACTGACCGGGCAGTATGGGATTCATGGATTTTGGGAATCAAGGCTCCCAGAGTTATTTTCTGATGAATATGATTTTTTCCTGCCTGAAGCTGACTACATTGAAAAACCCCAGAAAAAAGCCTGGGAGGCCGTGATAAACGCACATTCTGCACTTGATTCAGTATTGTTATTTGAAAAGGAGTTGTCAAATGATTTTAGTGAGGATAAAAAATATAGCTATGAACAAAGGGGCCAAACCAACGTAAGGGTTTATTCAAGGGATTATTCGACTGCTTATCACAATAAACTAGATGGACAAGTGGAAAGAAGGATGCGTGCGGCAATTAAAATGATTGCTGATTTCTGGTACACTTGTTGGGTAGATGGCGGCCAGCCTGATTTGAACAGCTTAATAAGAAATCTATCGGAAAAAGAAGTTGAAGAATTAAGGGATAAGAAAGAGAAAAAGGTTTATGAAGGTCGAAAACACGAGTCTTTATAGATTTGTGAAGTAACTATATATGTAATTATAAGTATGTAATTCTATTATTATACCTATTTAACACACTAATTGGAACCAGAAAAAATACCATACGGATATATAAAAGACGGTCAAATCTATTTATCTGCTACCCAACGTTTTCAAGCACGGTTAATTGGAGAAGTAAAAGATGAGAACACACAAGCTTCTGTAGAATATTTTATTAATCGATTCAAAAAACTATCTGATAAGATAAATGATCTTGAAGAATTAATTAATAATACTGAAAATAAAGGGTCATTTTTAATGAAGCTTCTTCACTTAAAAAATTCACTTTACACCTACGAGGCGCTTGGCGATTATGAGCCATTATTTATTAGACTGGAGGATCTGCAGGATTATCTTGAAGATATTATCTCTAAGAACAGGATAAGAAACACTGAAATAAAACAGAGCTTATTGGCTGAACTGGAAGAAATTGCCAAAACGGTTATTAATTGGAATGAAGCAACAGAAAAGGTTCTGGATGTAAAAGGAAGGTGGATTAAAACCGGGAATGCTGAGAAAGAACATCAAGAACAATTAGAATATAAGTTTAATGAATTATTGACCAGCTTTTTTGATAGAAAGAGATCCTTCGTTGAGGATAAAAAAAGATTAATTAATAATCGAGTCAAAGAATACTACGGGATTATTAATAAGCTCAAGGAAATAAACCGCTCAAGAAATCTGTTTTCGCATTACAATGAGGTAAAAAAGCTTCAGGAGGAATGGAATCAACTTGGGCAAATCCCTAACATGAAATTGAGGCCGCTTCTGCAACAGTTTAAGTATCAAACCACTCAATATTTCAGAAACTATAAAAGACAAAGCGGGTCCTATAACTCAGAAGATCCGCACAAAAATTTAGAGTTGAAATATAAATTGATTGAGGAGGTTGAAAATATTGAGAAAAATAACGATCGGGTGGATGAGCGGGATATAAAAGAGTTGCAAAATAAATGGAAAGCGGTTGGAAGGATCCCAAAAGAAAATTATAAGGATATTAACGATAAGTTCTTTCTATTAACCACAAAGCTTTACGAAAAAAACTACCTTGAAAAAACGGTAAGAGCAAGGGATAAGAACTACGATGAAAAAAACAACCGTGAAAAAATAAGAATAAAACTGAATGTAATTAAAGAATTACTTAACCGGGATGAAAAAGAATTACAATCTTATCGGGAGAATTCTGAGAATTTTAATGTGTCCAGTGGTGACTTTGATAAGATGTTGCGGCAGAAACTGAATCTTCAAAAAAGGAAAGTTATTGTCAAACGGCAGATAATGAGGGATCTTAAATCATCGCTCAACCAGGGATTTTAAAAATTATTAAAAACCTAACAATATTTAAATTTTGCAGTAATACTCATAAAAAATTTTTTCTTTTTGATTAAAAACTATTTTTGCACGATTATTTACCATACCATTTATAATAGGAGTTGATATGTATTGGACATTAGAATTGGCTTCTTACCTAGAAGATGCCCCTTGGCCAGCTACTAAGGATGAATTAATTGATTATTCTGTAAGATCAGGTGCTCCCCTTGAAGTTGTTGAGAACCTTCAGGAACTTGAAGACGATGGTCAGCCATATGAAAGTATAGAAGAGATTTGGCCTGACTATCCCACTAAAGAAGACTTCTTCTTCAACGAGGATGAATACTAAACGTAATATTTAAAAATCCTTCGCAAATGCCTGAGCAATCAATAGATCCTCAGGCGTTGTGATTTTGATATTTTTATAATTTCCTTCCACCAGCATTATTCTTTCTCCATTCTTTTCAGCGACACTCGCATCATCTGTAAAATCTGTATTAGTAAGATTTCTGTATGCATCCTTGATTAAGGGTAGTTTAAATGTTTGAGGTGTTTGAACTATTTTAAAATAATCCCTCTTGACCGCCTCATTAATATTGTCATCGGATATCATTCTAATTGAATCTTTTAGGGATACCGCTGCAACGCCACTACCGTAGTTTTCCGCGGAGTCGAAGGTATTTTTAATCACCTCAATTGTTGTAAATGGCCTTACACCATCATGTATAGCCACCAAACCATCCGACTCATCTTCAATCAAAGCAAGCCCGTTTCTTACAGACTCCACCCTTGACTTACCCCCTGGAGTAGTTTTGTAGTTGTAATCATTGTTAAAGGCCATCCTCAGATCCTGCCAATAGTCGATTTCTTTAGCTGGGAGAACCAGTATGAGGTTAATTGAGGCGTCGAATTCAAAAAACCTTTCTATGGTCCATTGCAAAATGGGTTTGCCATTCAGCTCAATAAATTGCTTCGGTTTATGGTGTTTCATTCTCGAGCCTGAACCACCGGCAACAATTACAACGTGACGGGCCAAAAGTTATATGATTAGCATAGCGTCTCCATAACTGAAGAAACGGTATTTTTCTTTTATAGCTTCCTGATACGCTTTCATCACCAATTCATAACCACCAAAGGCGCAAGCCATCATCAGCAAAGTGGATTCCGGCATGTGAAAATTGGTTATCAATCCACTACATATTTTAAAATCGAATGGCGGGAAAATAAACTTATCGGTCCATCCTTCATTCTCCTTTAATCTACCGTTTGCAGACACCGATGATTCAAGCGTTCTCATAACAGTTGTGCCTACTGCAACCACTTTTTTCTTTTTTTCTAAGGTTTTATTGACAATCAGTTCCGTATCTGATGTCACAATATAATTCTCTGAGTCCATTTTATGCTTGGTGAGGTCTTCAACGTCTACAGGTCTGAATGTACCTAACCCAATATGAAGTGTGATTGGTGTAACGTTAACCCCCAGGATCTCCAGCCTTTTCATCAATTGGAGTGTAAAATGTAAACCAGCGGTAGGTGCTGCAACGGCTCCTTTATGTTTAGCATAAATGGTTTGATACCTATCTCGATCTTCCGGTTCGGCATTTCTTTCGATATATTTTGGAAGTGGTGTCTCACCCAGGGCATCAATTGTTTTATTAAAGGCTTCTTCATCTCCATCAAAAAGGAACCTGATGGTTCGGCCCCTACTGGTCGTGTTATCAATAACTTCAGCTACTAACTCTCCATCACCAAAAAACAATTTATTTCCAACCCTTATTTTTCGTGCCGGATCTACCAGCACATCCCAAAGCCTCATGTCTCTATTCAGTTCTCTAAGAAGGAATACCTCGATCTTAGCGCCTGTTTTTTCTTTGTTTCCGTAAAGTCTGGCCGGGAAAACTTTGGTGTCATTAATAACGAAGGTATCTCCATCATCGAAATAGTTGATCACATCTTTGAAAATCTTATGTTCAATTTTACCGCTTTTTTTGTCGATAACCATTAATCTTGATTCATCTCTGTTCTGGGTGGGATAAAGGGCTACTAAGTTAGGGGGTAAATCGAATTTAAATTCTGATAATTTCATGGGCAATTTTTATAAGCCTGCAAAGTTATTACTATTTAAAAAAATAGAATGTATAGCTTCAGATAGTATTTAATGAAAAATAAAAAATACTTTTGCTGCATCATTATCTTCTTTCAATTTTCTATCTTACTAAAAAAACATAAATATAACGATCTGCTCAAGTTTTTCACTCGGATCAAACTAACAATTGGTGGAAATGGATGACAGAAATTACAGAAAAGACATAATCAAAAGATTTAAGAATTCATTAGCTGAAAACAATAAGATTTTCTTTGACACGGAAAGCTTTGAGCTGATAATTGAACATTTTCTAAATAATGAAAATTACAACCTGGCTCTATCTGCCTGCGACCTTGCTTGTCGGCAATACCCTTATTCTTTTGAATTCAAATTAGAAAAAGCCAAGGTTTTGACCAAAAAAGGTAATCACGAGGACGCACTCGACATACTCTCTGAGGTTAAGGTCGTCCATCCATCTGATCCTGAAATCTATGTAGTCGAAGGTGAAGCATATCTTAAGTTAGGGGAGTATGACAGGTCCATCACCTCTTATGAGTCGGCAGTAGGTGATATTGATGAAAAAGATGAAATTTATTACAACATAGGCTTTGCCTATCAAAACAAGAATGATCTTACCAACGCTATAAAAAATTACAAAAAAGCATTGGAGAATAATTTAAACAATGAAGATGCCTTATATGAGCTTGCGTATTGTTTAGATCAGAAAGGGGAACTTGAAAACAGCATTGGTTACTATAAAAAATTTATTGATAAAGACCCCTATGCTGAATATGCGTGGTATAATCTTGGCATAGTGTATGATAAATTGGGTAAATATGATGAGGCTATCAATGCTTATGATTATGCTACAATTATTGAAGAGTCTTTCAGCTCTGCCTATTTTAATATGGCCAATGCTTTTGTAGCAATCGAAAAGTATAAAGAAGCAATTAAGAACTATAATCTAACCATAAAACATGAGGGTGAAAGCGCTGAAGTTCTATGCTGTCTGGCCAAAACTTACGAAAAGTCAAAAGAATTTAATACTTCCATTAAGTTTTTCCGAAAAGCAATAAAACTTGATTCTACTTATCATGAAGCCTGGTTTGGAATCGGCTATAATCTTTATCGACAGGAGAAATGGCATGAGGCACTCTACTTTCTGAATAAAGCTGTAAACCTAAACAATGAAAGTTACCAGTACTTTAAAATATTAGCGGATACAGAATTAAATTTAGGGAATAAATTATCTGCCACTAAATACTATGAGCAGGCAGTGGAGATTAATAGTCAGGATCCTGATCTATGGCTACAATGGTCTACTATATATTTTGAAGAAGGAGATACCGAAAAAGCAATTAGGATATTGGAAGATGCCCTCGAAGAAAATCCTGAGGAGGATTCTCTTCATTACAGGCTTGTTATCTATCTATTGATGAGTGGATATTATAAAAAAGCATTCAATATTCTTGAATTTGCTTTAATATTGAATTTTGAAGGTCATAAGGTATTGTTTGATTACTTTCCCCGGTTAGAAACACAAAAAGCGCTGTTCAGAATAATTGAGCAATACCAAAAAGGCTGATTCTAATCTTTTTGTACCTATTTTATTTTTTTAATGAATTACAATTTAAACAATTTACCTGATCGAACAGTGAAACCGAGAGATCATGGGCTTACCATGGTTATGGATAAAGGATTAAGCCTTCGAGAGATAGAAGACTTATTGGAGACCAGTGGAAATTACATTGATATCGTTAAATTTGGTTGGTCTACCTCTTTTGTAACACCTAAATTAAAGGAGAAGATCCAACTCTATAAAGATGCAGGAATACCTTCCTATTTGGGCGGTACGCTGTTCGAGGCATTTTACATAAGGAATCAATTTGATGAATACAGAAAAGTACTCGATGATTTCGGGTTAGAGTATGCTGAGGTAAGCGATGGCTCCATTGAGATTTCACATCAAAAAAAATGCGAGTTAATTAATACCTTATCCGGTCAGGTGACGGTTCTCTCAGAAGTGGGATCCAAGGACGAAGAAAAAATATTCCCGCCATATCAATGGATTGAACTTATGAACGCTGAAATTCAAGCGGGCTCATGGAAAGTAATTGGTGAAGCTCGTGAAGCCGGAAACGTCGGTTTGTTCAGGTCAACGGGTGAAGTAAGATCAGGCCTGGTTCAGGAAATCTTAACAAAAATACCGGAAGAAAGGATAGTATGGGAAGCTCCAAAGAAAGCCCAACAGGTATGGTTTATAAAATTAATTGGCGCCAACGTAAATTTAGGAAATATTGCTCCTAATGAAGTTATCCCTCTTGAAACCATTCGTTTGGGGCTTAGAGGAGATACTTTCTCACATTTTTTAAACATTAAAGAATGAATATCAGGAGGCGGCTCTTGCTATTTCTAAAAGGAGTAGGAATGGGTAGTGCTGACGTTGTGCCGGGTGTGTCTGGCGGTACCATTGCTTTTATTACCGGTATCTATGATCAGCTGCTAAATAGCATAAGGAGCATTGATGGCTCACTTATCCCTTTACTTTTAAAATGGAGACTCAAGGATATTTGGATCAGAATAAATGGTGATTTTTTAGTTACCCTTTTAATGGGCATCCTTGTGAGTATTCTTACCTTATCGAGGGTAATATCTTTCTTACTTGACAATTACCCAATTCAGCTCTGGTCGTTTTTTTTTGGCTTGATAATAATTTCTTCCATTTCAATTATTAAGGACATTAAAAAATGGAATGTATGGGCGGTATTACTATTAATTTTTGGGACTGTTTTAGCATTTTTTATAACTACATTGGTTCCTTCATCCACACCTGATACGCTGTTTTTTACTTTTATTTCCGGTTCTGTTGCTATATGTGCCATGATTCTACCTGGAATATCCGGCAGCTTTATTTTGTTGATATTAGGAAAATATCAGGACATTATAAATGCCATAAAAGACTTTGAGCTTGTAACCATACTGGTATTTGGTGGTGGGTGCGTAATTGGTATTTTATTGTTTGTCAGGTTGCTATCTTATTTGATAAATTCCTTCCGGGATTATACTGTGGCTATGTTGGCAGGCTTTATGTTAGGATCACTGAATAAGATCTGGCCATGGAAAGTTGTGAAAGAATACTACGTAAATTCAGATGGGGAACAGACGCCTTTAGTGGTAGAAAATATCCTTCCTAATCAATACCTCTCACAATTAAATAAAGACCCACAATTAATTTCTGCTTTGTTATTTGGTGCATTAGGAATTATGATTGTAGTGATCATAGAAAAGATCGCATCTGCCATTGTAAAATATTCCAATAAAAAGCATGAAGAAGTATGGACTAATCGGTAAAAAGCTTACCCATTCATTTTCAAAGAAATATTTTTCAGAAAAATTTAAAGACCTGGGGATTGATAGCACACATCAATATCTGCTCTACGAAATCCCAACAATTGAAGATTTTGCTAAAATAATAGAGACCCATCATCCTGAAGGATTAAATGTGACGATACCTTACAAAGAAGAGGTGGTTCCCTATTTGTCTAAAATAGATCATACTGCAAAGGCAATAGGTGCAGTAAATGTGATAAAAAATACCGGCCCGGATCTAATTGGTTACAACACAGATTATTTAGGTTTCAGGGACTCTCTTGTGAACTGGTTAGGATCAATAAAAATAAATAAGGCGCTAATCCTTGGAACAGGTGGGGCTTCCCATGCAGTAGAATATGCTTTATACCAGTTAAACATAAACTATGATTATGTGAGCAGAAGGAAATCAAACGGTATACTGGCTTATGGTGATCTAAATAAAAAGATAATAACAGAACATCAATTAATTATTAATACAACACCTTTAGGTACTTATCCTAACACCAGTGAGGCCCCGGATATTCCATACAATCAACTTACATCTAATCATTTTTTGTATGATCTGGTTTATAATCCGCAGACCACTGAATTTATGAATAAAGGATTAAAGTATAATGCTAATGTAAAAAACGGATTAGAGATGTTGATTTTGCAAGCCGAAAAATCCTGGGAGATATGGAATTCAAACTAATTAGTGAGTATGAGCCCACAGGAGACCAGCCCCAAGCCATAGCTCAATTAACAGAAGGAATATTTAACAATGAACCGGCACAAACTTTATTAGGTGTGACAGGGTCCGGAAAGACTTTCACCATGGCCAATGTTATTAAAGAGGTCAATAAACCCACATTAGTTCTAAGCCATAACAAAACACTAGCAGCCCAGCTATATGGAGAATTTAAGCAATTCTTCCCGGAGAATGCAGTCGAATATTTTATATCATATTATGATTATTACCAGCCGGAAGCATATATCCCATCTTCAAATATTTATATCGAAAAAGACCTTAGCATCAATGAGGAAATCGAAAAGTTAAGATTAAGTGCAACTTCTTCCCTTCTAACCGGTAGGCGTGACGTTTTGGTTGTGGCTTCGGTATCATGTATTTATGGTATTGGAAATCCCGAGGAATTTGGACGTAACGTGATCAGGCTGCAGGTCGGGGACATTATTTCCAGGAACCAGTTTCTTTTTTCTCTGGTAGACATACTCTACGCTAGAACCACGGCGGATTTTAGAAGAGGAAATTTCAGAGTAAAAGGAGATACTGTGGATGTATTCGTTGCCTATGATGATTATGCTTATCGAATAGTATTCTGGGGCGATGAAATAGAATCTATACAAAAAATAGATCCCATAACCGGTAAAAAAATTTCAGATGAAAATATTATCGCAATATTTCCAGCTAATCTTTTTGTAACGGGCAAAGAAATTATTCAAACTGCTATTAGAGAAATTCAGGATGATCTGGTCTCCCAAATTCATTTATTCGAAGATGAAAGAAGGTTCCTGGAAGCAAAAAGACTTAAGGAAAGAACAGAATTTGATATGGAGATGATCAGGGAATTGGGTTATTGTTCTGGTGTTGAAAACTATAGTCGCTATTTTGACCGAAGAAAGCCAGGTATGCGACCATTCTGTTTACTGGATTATTTCCCGCAAGATTACCTGATGATGATCGATGAGAGTCATGTAACCTTGCCTCAAGTGAGGGGAATGTGGGGTGGTGACCGTTCAAGAAAAGTAAACCTGGTAGATTTTGGTTTCAGATTGCCGGCCGCTCTTGATAATCGTCCATTGACCTTTAATGAGTTCGAATCGATGATTAATCAGGTGATTTTTGTAAGTGCCACGCCCGCTGAATATGAATTAAGAAAATCTGAAGGTGTGATCGTTGAACAACTCATAAGACCTACCGGTTTGCTGGACCCTGAGATTAGTGTAAGGCCTAGCTTACATCAGATTGATGATCTAATGGAAGAAATTGTTCAACGGGTTGAAAAAGATGAAAGGGTGCTTGTAACAACACTTACCAAAAGAATGGCAGAGGAATTAAATAAATATTTAGTCAATTATGGGGTTAAAAGCAGGTATATACACTCAGAGGTTGATTCATTGGACCGTGTTGAGATCCTAAGGCAGCTTAGAATGGGTGATTTTGATGTTTTAGTCGGTGTTAACTTATTGCGAGAAGGACTTGATTTGCCTGAGGTATCATTGGTTGCGATACTTGACGCGGATAAAGAAGGTTTTTTACGAAATCAAAGATCGTTGGTACAAACGATTGGCCGGGCAGCCCGAAATGTAAATGGGAAAGTTATTATGTATGCGGATACAATTACTGATTCTATGCAAGTAGCGATTGATGAGACCAATAGAAGAAGGAGAATTCAGCAGGATTACAATGAAAAACACGGAATAAAACCTATGACTGTTAAGAAATCCAGGGAATCTATTCTGGAACAGACCAAGGTTGCTGATTCAAAAAGATCAGCCAGGAAAAAATACTATGTTGAGGAAGAGCCAAGCATAGCCGCAGATCCTGTAGTTAACTACATGGATAAGGCACAGATAGAGAAATTAATTAAAGAAACCCGGCGGAAAATGGAGAAAGCCGCAAAAGAACTTGATTTTATGGATGCTGCCCGCTTAAGGGATGAGATGCTGTCTCTGGAGAAAAAACGTGATGAATTGTAATAGATCCTGAAGATTAATAATTCAACAAAATTTCATAATTTTAAAATATTCGAAATATTTAATTAATTATCATGCGTTTTACCTTCATTCTTCTTAGCCTGATCTTTCATATCGCAATATTAAAATCCCAGGATAGAATAAATGGCCCTTTATTTTCAACAAGATCAGAAGTAATTGCTAAAAATGGTATGGTTGCTACCAGTCATCCATTGGCAACACAGGTAGGAATAGAAATACTAAAAAATGGAGGATCCGCAGTAGATGCAGCCATTGCCTGCAATTCCACTTTGGGTTTAGTGGAACCTACCGGTTGTGGTATTGGTGGCGATCTTTTTGCTATAATTTGGGATAATAATGAAAAGAAGCTTTATGGCCTAAATGCCAGTGGAAGATCAGCTTCTGACCTTACATTAAAATATTTTCTAGACAATGGGTATGAAAAAATTCCAGCTTTGGGGCCCCTTCCTGTTACAGTACCCGGATGTGTAGATGGTTGGTTTACCTTGCACGAGAAATTCGGAAAGCTTCCAATTTCTGAAATACTAAAGCCAGCTATAAGTTATGCCAGGGAAGGATTTCCTGTAACAGAGTTGATTGCATACTACATGGGTCGCTCAGTTCCTTATTACATTTCTCAAGGGTTCCCTAATGTAAAAGAAACATATACCATCAATGGCAATGCCCCTGCTAAAGGCGATATTTTTAAAAATCCAGATTTAGCAAACACCTATGAGATGTTGGCGGATAAAGGGAGGGACATATTTTACAAAGGAAAAATTGCAAAGGCCATAGCCGGTTTTTTAAAAGAACAAGGTGGGTTTTTATCCTATAAAGATTTCAAAAATCATACATCAGAATGGGTAGAACCCGTCTCAACAAATTACAGAGGTTATGATGTATGGGAGCTGCCACCAAATGGACAGGGTATAGCAGCGCTTCAAATGCTCAACATACTGGAAACTATAGATTTCAGTGATATCGAATATGGAAGCTCTGATCATATACATTATTTCACAGAAGCCAAAAAGTTAGCTTTTGAAGACCGTGCGAAGTATTATGCAGACATGGACTTCTATGATGTGCCGGTTGAGCGATTAGTTTCTAAAAAATATGGAATGGAAAGGGCTCAATTAATCGACCCGGATAGGGCAGGTAAATATAATGCAGGGGAAATAAGTGCCGGAGAAACCATTTATCTTACCACGGCAGACAAAGATGGGAACATGGTGTCCTTAATTCAAAGCAATTATCGTGGCATGGGGTCAGGAATGGTTCCTCCCGGTCTTGGGTTTATGTTGCAGGACAGAGGCGAACTCTTTAGCTTGAAGGAAAGACAGGCCAATACTTTTGAACCAGATAAAAGGCCTTTTCATACCATCATCCCTGCCTTTGTAACCAGGGATGGTCAGCCTTTTTTAAGTTTTGGGGTAATGGGTGGTGATTTTCAACCGCAAGGCCATGTGCAAATTATCATGAACATGATAGACTTCGGCATGAACCTTCAGGCAGCAGGAGATGCTCCAAGGATTCAGCACCGAGGTTCTTCCTCACCGACAGGTTACGTTGCGGAGGACCGAGGGATGATCACACTTGAGGAGGGCTATGATTATGAGACCATCAGAAAGCTTATGCGTATGGGGCATGAGGTTGGTTTCGATTATGGAAGTTATGGCGGATATCAGGCAATAATGTATGACAGTGAAAATGAGGTTTATTACGGTGCTTCTGAATCCCGAAAAGATGGCCAGGCAGCCGGTTATTAATCAGGTCTTTCGCTGGTCAAAAAATGGTGGTTTGTTGATTTTATAGTAATCAATAAGCCTTTCAATAAGTTGATCAGCATCATCATCAATGATTAGAAAATCTGTGTTTTCATAGATAAAATCTTCAGATTTCATGAATTCAATAAACTTAATTAGATGGTTGTAGTATCCGTCAATATTTAATAGACCTATGGGTTTGTTGTGAAGTTTTAAATGGTTCCAGGTAATCATTTCGAATAGCTCCTCCATAGTCCCAAACCCTCCCGGCAGTGTTATAATGCCCTCTGATAATTCGTGCATCTTCAGTTTTCTTTCATGCATAGATTGGACCCTTATTAGCTTTTGGATTCCATGATGGGCTACTTCTTTTTCGAATAAAAAATCTGGTATCACGCCGGTTACCTTACCACCATGGTCCAGCACGGAATCAGCAAGATCTCCCATAAGCCCGATGTTTCCGCCTCCATAAATCAGCTCAATGCCTTTTTTTGCTAATAATTGACCAACTTTTTTAGCATTTTCAGCATATGATTGTTTATTCCCTCTTTTTGATCCGCAATAAACTGCCAGACTAATCATAAAAATAATTTCAATTATCCAATAAAGATGTGTATTTTCAATGGTTCAAAAATGATAATTAAGGGATAATACCAATTACCTTAAATTTGCTTATACAATAATTTTGTTCAAATAGTTATCTAAAAATATACATCGAAGCTTAATTAGAAATGAAACCACCACTTGTTCTTCTGCTTTTTGGGTTGTTTTTTCTTTCCCAAAATGTAAAATCTCAGGATATACCATATTTCCAGCAAGGGTTTATAGTTACTTTCGATAAGGACACCATAAAAGGCGAGCTTTATCATGATTACTATGGTAAAGAATTATGCAGAGCAGTCTTATTCAAAGGAGACACAGAGGAGTTGGTGGAGTATCTTGCCGCTGATATTTTTGCTTTTGGACAGGTAGTATTCAAACACGAGAATCATGCTGAATATCAAATGTATTTAAGTCAGGAAAATGCAAGTAGTAAAGAAAAAGAGTTCAGAATGCATGAAACATTGCTCTTAAGCGATCAATAATTTTTGCTTAGAAGAATTAAGATTTTTCCTAATCATCTTATTGGCATTACATAGATAGCTTTAGGGTATAAATTTTAAATCACCTAAAATGAGAAAACATAAAATCGGATTATGTTTTGCTATATTAATTGCCCCATTTATCATAAAATCTCAACACATAGCCCATTTTAAGCATGGCTATGTGATTACTAATGACCACGATACTATTTTTGGAGCACTGTACCATTATTATAAAGCTAATGAGCTAGATAAAGTAGTGCTAATCAAAAAAGACTTCTCAGGATCACATAATCTGTTTGCTCATGAAATCATTCAGTATGGAAAAGCTGAAAATCTGATACCCCGAATAAAAAAAGAAGACGATCAGAAAGCAATAAATGGCATTGGTACAGGTTTAAAAGAAGAGGAATCCTTAGCATCTTCAACAAATTAATTATTCGTGTCTTTAATTCATCATTTACAAACTTCCGGTTCTGCCTCCATCTACAGGGATATTGGTGCCATTAATATAATTGGCATATGGGGAGGCAAGGAAAGCTGCTAAATAAGCTATTTCAGAGGGCTCACCAAACCTTTTCGCAGGAACACTTTCTTTCATCTTTTCCTCCAGCCAGCTGGTGGTTTTGCCGGAGTCTTCAGCCATTCGTTGGAATAATGTTTCAAGGCGTTTGGTATTTGTCAAGCCTGGTAAAATATTATTTACCGTTATGCCATACTGTGCTAGTTCTAATGAAAGCGTTTTCGACCAGTTAGCAATTGCTCCTCGTACAGTATTTGATACACCTAATCCTGGAATCGGGATTTTTACCGAAGTAGAGACTACGTTAATTATTCTTCCATAACCCGCTTCCTTCATATGAGGTATTAGATGCCGGGCAAGGATATGATTACACATCAGATGTGCATTTAATCCCTTCTGAAAGTCATCGGTAGTTGCCTCTGTTATTGCGCCGGCAGATGGGCCTCCTGTGTTGTTTATTAAAATGTCATATGATTTCCTCCTTAATTGATGCTCAATCACGCTTTTTACTTCCTCAGGTTTTTCAAAATCAGCTACCAGATAATCATTCCCGTCAGAGACTTGATTAATTTCATTCAAAGCCTTTTTCAATGACTCTTTATTTCTGGCAAAGAGTGTCACCTTAGCATTGGAAGAGGCCAATTCAAATGCTATTGCCTTACCTATACCTTGTGTGCTTCCACACACCAGCGCATGCTTATTGCAAAGATCTATTACCATGGGTTTATTGATTTATGTGAAGAAATAATCCATAACTTAACCATTATAATCACTGTTACTTTATAAATTAATCACTTAAAATACAGGAAAAAACATAGATATGCCCATTCAAAGACCATTTGACTTTAAAAATTGGATCAATGAACACAGAGACTTATTAAAACCACCTGTTGGAAACCAACAAGTCTATAAAAATAATAAAGACTTTATTGTTATGGTTGTTGGGGGGCCAAATTCAAGGAAAGATTATCACTACAATGAGACGGAAGAGTTTTTTTATCAGCTTCAGGGAAATATCGTTTTAAAAATTGTGGAAGAAGGGAAAATGGTCGATGTACCGATTAAAGAAGGGGAGATTTTCTTACTACCTCCAAAAGTTCCGCACTCCCCCCAAAGAACTGCCGGCTCTATAGGTTTGGTAATGGAGCGATACAGGGATACAAGCCAAAAGGATGGATTTATATGGTTTTGTGAAAACTGTGGGAACAGATTGCATGAACATTATGAACACATTAGCGATATTGTAAAACAACTTCCGCCAATTATGGAAAAGTTTAATAATTCACTGGCCCTAAGGACTTGTGATAAGTGCTCTGCTGTAATGGAAATACCCAAAAAGTGATATTTGAACTTAAATATGGAATGCTCACTGGAATATGCTTTGAAGCAGGATCGTGAAGATCCACTGAAAGATTACAGAAATATGTTTTTCATACCCAAAAATGGGGAGGAGGAAACAATCTATTTTTGTGGTAATTCACTTGGATTGCAGCCAAAGAATGTCCAGGGCTATATCGAATCAGAATTGAAAGTTTGGCGTGATTCAGGTGTTGAAGGACATTTCTCGGGAGAAAAACCATGGACTACTTACCATAAATTCTTTAGAAAGCCTCTCGGCGATTTGCTGGGAGCTAAGGATTCTGAGATTGTGGTAATGAATAACCTGACTGTTAATTTACATTTATTAATGGTCTCTTTCTACAGACCTGAGAGAAACAAATATAAGATTATGATGGAAGGACATGCCTTTCCATCTGACCAGTATACCGTAGAAACCCAGTTGAAATTTCATGGATACGATCCTGATGATTCAATAATCGAATTATTTCCAAGGGCGGGTGAGCACACGCTAAGAAATGAAGATATAATAGGAGCTATCAATCAACATGCAACAGACCTGGCACTGATTCTATTTAGCGGCGTTCAATATTACAGTGGTCAGTATTTTGATATTGAGTCAATAACCAGAGCGGCTCATGAAAATGGGGTTATTGCGGGCTTTGATTTAGCACATGCCATAGGTAATGTTCCACTATCCCTGCATAATTGGAATGTAGATTTTGCAACCTGGTGTAGTTATAAATATTTAAATGCCGGCCCGGGATCTGTCTCCGGGGTATACATCAATGAAAAGCATGCAAAAAAAACAGATTTGATAAGATTTGGAGGATGGTGGGGCAATGATGAGCATGAACGTTTTAAAATGGAGAGGGGATTCAAGCCTGTCCCAACGGCTGATGGTTGGCAGCTAAGTAACCCATCTATCCTTTCCATGGCAGCACATCTGGCATCGCTTGAACTTTTTCAGGAGGTCGGCTTTGAAGCATTAAGGCAAAAGAGCATAGCACTGACCAGGTTTCTGGAATATTGCCTTGATGATATAAATTCAAATAAACAGTTTGAAATTTTAACACCAAGGAATGAACAAAGAAGAGGGGCACAATTATCAATTCTTATACCCGATAAAGGAAGGTGGGTTTTCGAAGGATTAATTAAGCGGGGTGTAGTACTGGACTGGCGAGAACCAGATGTAATCCGTGTTGCTCCGGCACCTTTTTACAATACATACACTGATATTTTTAAATTCTGTAAATATTTTGAGGAGTTAATAAATGAGTACGACAAAGGATGAAATCATAATCATAGGCGGTGGTTTGGTAGGGGCATTACTGTCTATATTTATGGCCAGGGAAGGATTTAAAATATATGTAGTTGAAAAAAGGCCGGATCCACGAAATGTTAATATTTCCGGGGGCAGGAGCATCAATTTGGCCTTAAGCTATCGGGGGCTAAAATCATTGAACAAAGTTGGGATAAAGGATGAGGTTGAAAAATTATGTACGCCTATGCATGGGCGCATGATGCATGATAAATCCGGTCAACTTTCGTTTCAGCCCTATGGTGAAAAAGGTCAATTCATAAATTCAGTCTCCAGGAAAAAGTTGAATGAATTACTGCTGGATAAAGCCGAAAGTTTAGGGGTTCAATTGTTTTTTGATGAAAAATGTCATGATGTGAATCTTCAAACCGGTGAGATCATCCTGAAAGATAAAAAACTGGAAGCAAAGCAAATAATTGGAGCAGATGGTGCATTTTCAGTAGTTCGAAAACAATATTTTAATCTCCCAAGGTTTAATTATTCCCAATATTTTCTCGGTCATGGCTACAAAGAGCTTACTATTCCTGCATCCAATAATGGGGATTATCAAATGGAGCCCGGCGCTTTGCATATTTGGCCAAGAGGCAATTTTATGATGATTGCCTTACCAAATAAAGATAAAAGTTTCACCTGTACGCTATTTCTACCTTTTGAAGGTGAGGAGAACGCTTTTAGTGTATTAGAAGATGGACACGACGTCACAAGGTTTTTCGAAGAGCATTTTCCGGATTCTTTAGCTTTCCTGCCTAACTTGACAAAAGACTTTTTCCAAAATCCTACCTCTGCATTGGTTACTATAAGGTGTTACCCATGGGTTAATAATAAATCGATATTAATCGGGGATGCAGCCCATGCGATCGTTCCTTTTTATGGCCAAGGCATGAATGCAGGGTTTGAAGATTGCAGCGTGTTTACTGATGTTTTGAAAGCACATAATTTTAACTGGGATGACACCTTGGACAGCTTTCAAAAATCAAGAAAACCCGATGCAGATGCAATCAGTGAGTTAGCGCTTCAAAATTTCCACGAAATGAGTAGTAAAGTAATGGATGATAAATTTATATGGCAGAAAAAAGTGGAGTCTGCGCTGCATAAACATAAGCCAGATCAATGGGTACCACTTTATTCAATGGTCACATTTTCAGACATACCTTATTCCCAGGCATTAGCTGTTGGTAAGATGCAGGATGCTATCATGAATTCCGTGTTACACGAAGGGGGAATGGATAAACCCGTAGAAACACTAGATAAGGATGAAATAATAGCCAGGCTTAATGCTCAAGCACAAGACGCTTAGACAGTTCGTTTATGGTATTTTGTTCTATTTCAGATATGCCATCGGCTGAGTTAGCAAACAGGTACATTGACTCCAACACAAACTCTTTATCAATACCATTTTTGGATAACTGATCTTTTAAAGCATTGAGGAATTTCTTGCGCCATTTGTCAACATTATCTAGCAGGTACCTGAATTCTGTCCTGAATATTCTCCTTAACTCTTCTTCATTATCACCCATGGAAAATTCATCTGCTAAGGTGTTAACAAGACTAAGTACACTCTCCCACTCATTATCATCTAATTTACCATCAGACATACAAACAATTAATGCCGGATAGAGATTTACGAAATAAAGAAATTGCTCGTGTGTAAGTGATACATTTCTGGTCTTAATGTATTCTTGATAAAGGAGTTGTACATGCGAGCTCTCCATAATTAAGTTAGGATATTAGTTTCTTAAAATTAGTGAAAATAGATTTATCAATTTGATCAAAAATATCTAAATATTTATCGGATTTTTACAAAATCAATATAATATGAAGATAGGGGTTATCGGTGCCGGTATTGGGGGTATAGCAGCAGCCATACGACTTGCCAATAAAGGGCATAACTTAGAAGTATTTGAATCTAATCCATATCCTGGTGGAAAGCTTTCCGAAATCAACCTGGATGGTTACCGGTTTGATGCCGGTCCTTCTTTATTTACAATGCCCCAAAAAGTCGATGAGTTATTTAAACTTTCTGGTAAGAATCCAAGAGACTACTTCAGTTATGAACGGCTATCAATTATCTGCAAATATTTTTACGAGGATGGCACAATCATAAATGCTTATTCCGACCGAGACCGGTTCGTGGCTGAATTACTTCAAAAAACATCAGTTAAAGAAGGTGATTTAATAAAATTATTAGATAAAAGCGCATTTCTATACGATTCCCTGGCAACATTATTCATCGACTCATCTTTGAATAAATGGGGTACATATCTGAATAAAAGCGCCTTCAAAGCCTATCTTAGAATACCAGGGTTGGGATTTTTTGATACTTTGAATGGGGCAAATCAAGCTTTATTAAAGGATCCTAAAGTTACGCAGTTATTCAATCGGTATGCAACCTATAATGGCTCTGATCCTTACCGGACACCGGCTACAATGAATATTATTCCGCATTTGGAATATGCCTTTGGGGCTTACTTTCCAATTGATGGCATGTATTCAATCACAAAATCACTTTACAACCTCGCCAGGGACCTTGGAGTGAAGTTTTATTTTAATCGACCGGTTACCAGTATTTTACTGGATGGTAAAGCTGCCAGTGGGTTGGAATTATCAGGACTAAAAGTTTTTTATGATTCAGTAGTGACCAATATGGATATGAACCTGGTATACAAGAAGTTACTTCCAAAACGTTTTACGCCTAAAAAGTTGACCAATCAGCCAAAATCGAGTTCCGCTTTAATATTTTATTGGGGGATTAACACAACTTTCCCGGAATTAGAATTGCACAATATATTTTTCGCAAAAGATTACAAAGAGGAATTTAACGCAATTTTTAATAATAATACGATCACCAACGACCCGACGGTATATATAAACATATCCTCCAAACTAAATCATAGAGACGCTCCCAAAGGAAAAGAAAATTGGTTTGTAATGATTAATGCGCCTAATGACCAGGAACAAGATTGGCAATCATTGATTTCAAAGGCAAAAGCTAACATTATATTAAAGTTAAACCGCATCCTGAAAGTTGATCTTAACCAATTGATAGAAGCAGAAGACATCCTTGATCCGGCAAAGATCCACAAAAGAACAAGTTCCATGAATGGTGCTTTGTATGGTAATAGCTCCAATAATAAAATGGCTGCCTTTCTTCGACATCCAAATGCGACACGCCGTATTCGTAACCTTTATTTTTGTGGGGGTAGTGTCCATCCGGGTGGTGGAATTCCTCTCAGTCTGTCATCCGCAAAGCTTGTGGCTGATGAATTCTAGATATTTTTTTATTACCGATCAGTTATCACTTGTGAAGTGTCCGAAAACGATCAATATTTTTTTATTGAATTTTAAAAATACCTGAATATCAGAAGATTATACCTACTGGCACAGTAATTGTTAAAATTATATTGCCATGAAGAATACTAGTACCAGATTTACCAACTTAATGAAAACGATCCTTTTAATTATTGGGATCATTGTTGCACTCCTAATTGGTTTTAATCAACATTTATTGACAGTTAGCTCCATCAACGCTGAAAAGCAGGAGTTGTTCGAACAGGAAAGTCAATCAAAAATTCAGAAAAAGGCTTCCTATTTTTTGAACTATTTGATTGGTGCTGCATTAATAAATAAGTTTAAAGAGCCCAGTAATTAAAAGAATGCCGGAAAATAAATTATATCGTTCTGATCATCGTGTGATAGCAGGCGTATGTGCTGGATTGGCAGAGTATTTTGATATAGACATAGCCTTATTCAGAATAATCTATCTGGTTGTATCTATTTTTAGTGCAGCTTTCCCTGGCACATTAGTGTACATTATCTTGTGGATTGTGATGCCCTCCAAATAAAAAAAGGAGCTTTTCGAGCCCCTTTTTAAATTTTAATCTCATCCAAATTTATGAATTCAATTCCTGACCGGTCATCCTTAAGGTTCATTCCAATAATAGAATCTTTATGAATTCTTCCGGATAGGATTTCTTTTGACAACTTATTGAGCACCTCTCGCTGTAAAATCCTTTTAAGTGGCCTTGCCCCATATTGAGGATCATAACCGGCTGCGCCGAGGAAATCAATGACCTCGGAAGATGCCTCAAGCTTGATGCCTGAATTAGCCAGTCGTTTCTGTATAATTCCAAACTGTATCCTGACAATTTTGGCTAAATCTTGCTGCGATAGTGGTTTGAACATAATGATCTCATCTATCCTATTCAGAAACTCAGGTCGTACCGATTTCTTTAATACTTCAAACACCTGGTTCCTTGTATTTTCCAATATTTCTTCCTGGTTATATTCATTCATTTGTTCAAAATTTTCCTGTATAATCCCAGATCCGATATTGGTAGTCATTATCACAATGGTATTTTTGAAATCGGCAACTCTTCCTTTGTTATCTGTCAAACGGCCGTCATCTAATACCTGGAGTAATATGTTGAATGCGTCCGGGTGTGCTTTTTCTATCTCATCCAGTAGTATTACAGCGTAAGGTTTTCGCCTTACCGCCTCGGTTAGCTGACCTCCTTCATCATAACCAACATAACCAGGAGGTGCTCCAATTAACCTGCTCACTGCATGTCTTTCCTGGTATTCTGACATATCAATCCGAACCATATTATTCTCGTCGTCAAAGAGATATTCTGCCAAAGCTTTTGCCAGTTCTGTCTTACCAACACCGGTAGTTCCCATAAAGATAAATGACCCAATCGGACGCTTAGGGTCCTGCAGTCCAGCCCTGCTTCTCCTCACCGCATCAGAGATGGCTTGTATGGCCTCATACTGCCCCGCAATACGTTTTCCGAGCTCATCCTCCAGGTAGAGAAGCTTTTCGCGCTCGCTCTGCAGCATTTTTGAAACGGGAATACCTGTCCAACGGGCCACCACTTCCGCAATGTCCTCAGATTCTACCTCCTCTTTGATCAGGGATTTATCTCCCTGCATTTCTGCCAGTTTCTTTTTATATTCCTCAACCCTGGATTCACTTTCGATGATCTTTCCATACCTTAATTCTGCCACTCGCCCAAGATTACCTTCTCTTTCTGCTATTTCAGCTTCTCGTTTGAAATTTTCTATGTTTTCTTTTTCTTGTTGCAGACCATCAATTATTGTTTTTTCGCTTTGCCATTTCGCTTTGAGGTTGTTACGGGTATCTGATAGCTCAGATATCTCCCGTGAGATTTCCCTTTCCCTGTCAATATTTTTTTCACGCCGGATTGCTTCCCGCTCAATTTCCAGTTGCATGATTTTTCTATTTAGCTCATCAAGTTCCTCGGGCAGGGAATCGATTTCGATCCTAAGCTTGGAGGCAGCCTCATCCATTAAGTCTATGGCTTTATCAGGAAGGAACCGATCCGAAATGTAGCGATCAGACAATTCAACGGAAGCGATTACCGCATCATCTTTTATCCTCACACCGTGATGGACCTCATATCTATCTTTTATTCCCCTCAATATGGATACCGAGTCCTGCACATTCGGTTCATTCACAATCACGGTTTGGAAACGACGCTCCAGCGCCTTGTCTTTTTCTATATGTTTTTGATATTCCTTAAGTGTCGTAGCTCCTATAGCGTGCAATTCGCCTCTTGCTAAAGCAGGTTTTAACAAGTTGGCTGCATCCATGGCACTTTCCCCTCCTGAACCAGCTCCGACCAGGGTGTGAATCTCATCAATGAATAAAATAATCTCTCCTTCAGAGTCAGTCACTTCTTTTATTACAGATTTTAACCTTTCTTCAAACTCGCCTTTATATTTTGCGCCGGCAACTAATAATCCCATATCCAATGCGATGAGGGTTTTATTTTTTAGATTCCCGGGCACATCGCCATCAACTATTCTTTGGGCCATCCCTTCCACAATGGCTGTTTTGCCAACGCCCGGCTCCCCAATAAGCATGGGGTTATTTTTTGTCCTTCTGGATAGTATTTGCAGTACCCTCCTTATTTCTTCATCCCTACCTATTACGGGATCGATTTTTCCCTGCTTAGCCAGTTCATTTAAATTTTTAGAGTATCGCTCAAGTGATTTGTATTTTGATTCTGCGTTCTGATCAGTCACCTTGTTTCCTCCGCGGAGCGCCTTTATCGCTGTTTTTAGCTCTTTTTCATTAAAACCAAGTTCTTTTAAAGTTTGGGCTACCTTATCGTTACCTTTTATGAGCCCAAGCAGAATATGCTCAATAGCAATGAATTCATCGCCAAAATCTTTTAAATATTTTTCAGCGCGTTGCAATGTCGCGGCAGTATCATTACTAAGATAAGGTTGTTGCCCACTGACCTTAGGGTATGTATTGATGATGCCTTCTACTTCTGTTTTTACCTGTGATTTGTTGATGGCCAGTTTTTTAAGCAAGAAGGATATTACGTTTTCCTCTCCTTCTAATAGTGCTTTTAGTAAGTGCCCAGTCTCCACGGCCTGATGGCCTGCTCCTAAAGCAATTTGGGCCGCCTTGTTAATGGCCTCCTGTGATTTTATAGTGTATTTATCAAAATTCATAGCCTTTTTATTTTCTTAATACTCAAATTTCAATCCATGGAGTTTGTTATGTAATAATGGCATATTCTGTAATAAAATTACTAGATTTCATGCCAAATTGACTGTATTTAATACATAATAGTAATTAACTTATGATTCGAAGAAAGTTCATCAAAAATGCGACACTTGCAGTGCCCGCTGCCGGACTAACATCTTGCTTTGGCGCTAAGGAATCAAAGCAAGAAAAAGGGCCGTATATCAATTTCAACAATACTTATCAATGGAAGATGGTTACTACCTGGCCACCAAACTTTCCGGTGGTTGGTGAAGGTTGCAATTTATTGGCCGATTGGATCAAAAAGATGTCGGGGGCAAGATTGGAGATAACCGTTTATGGTGGCGGGGAATTAATCCCTTCTTTTGAAAGCTTTGATGCGGTTAGCAATGGTGCTGTGGAAATGGGCCATGGTGCAGCTTACTACTGGGCTGGGAAGATACCTGCAGCTCAATTTTTTGCGGCGGTACCTTTCGGGATGAACGCCCACCAAAGCAATTCATGGATACTTTCCGGTGAGGGAGGAAAACTTTGGGAGGAGCTTTACCGGCCATTTGACTTGCTGCCTATCACCTGCGGAAATACAGGTATTCAAATGGGTGGATGGTTTAACAAGGAAATTAATACCATAGAAGATATACAGGGCTTGAAAATGCGTATCCCCGGCTTTGGAGGAAAAGTATTTAACCGCGCAGGTGGTACAGCAGTAACAGTAGCAGGCGGGGAAGTTTATACAAACTTAGAACGCGGCGTGATTGATGCCACCGAGTGGATAGGTCCATATCATGATTATAAAATGGGTTTTCATCAGGTAGCAGAATATTACTATTATCCCGGTTGGCACGAGCCCGGGGCAAACCTGGAATTGATTGTAAACAAAACTAAGTTTCAATCTCTACCAACAGACCTACAGGAGATTATAAGAGTTGGTGCCTTAAGGCTAAACGACTGGATGGGTGCGGAGTTTGATAATAAAAACGGAATCTATTTGAATAAATTGATCAATGAAGAAAAGGTTAAGCTGCGAAAATTTCCTAATGAAGTATTGGCAAATTTTAAGGTAAAAACCAGTGAAGTGCTGGATGAGCTTATCCAGGGGGATGTAATCAGTAAGAAAGTTCATGATAGTTACTATCGTTTTAAGGATAACATCAATAGATGGTCAAGGGTAAGTGATGAGATTTATTACCAATTGTAATCCTATATTTGAGGATATTTAAAATTAAAAACCATGAAACCTCACAAATTTTTAACAATGAAAACAATTAAATCACTCTTCGTCCTTGGTTGTTTCTTATTGTCCTTCGATGTGGCAATGGCGCAATCTAATTCATTGGACAATCTTAATTTTTATGCAATCAAAGCAGCCAATGGCAAGTATTGGAGTGCACGGAATGATGGAAAAGAAGATATAGAGGCAACCAGGGATGGTGTGGGGTTCTTAGAAATTTTCTTAATGGAAGAATTGAGCGACACACAGTTTGGAATGAAGGCCTTAATCAATAACATGTATGTTTATTGTAAAGATGATAAGACCCCATTGGTAGCTTCCAGAGAGGTAAGAAACGTAAAAGAAACTTATGAAAAAATACAATTGGATGGCCCGCTGCATGCCATAAAAGCGCATAATGGGAAATACCTCCGAGCCATTGATAATGGAGGAGGGAAAATACAGGCCGACAGGGACCGAATTGGTGACCATGAGCAGTTTACACTACTCAAGCTTGATAAATTTCAGTTTCAAACCTTAAATGGCTATTTCCTCGGAGCAAAGGATGGTAAGGTAAAAGCCAACTTTAAGCAGGAACAAGATAATACCATTTTTGAGATCGTAGAAAATAACAAAAGGGCCTACTTAAAATCCATGACTGGTAAATATGTCTCTGTATCTGATAACGAGATGATGGCTAGTGCCAGTTCTATGGATGATGCCACTGGATTCACTTACAGGATCTTGAATACTCGTCCTTATTTGACCATCAAGTTGTATGATACCAACAACGATAAAGTATTCGCTGTTGGTGGTGGTGGATTTGCTGTGAAAACAGATGATAATCCGTCTGATCTGAAATGGGCAGATTTTTATTTGAGACCGCTTGTAGACTAGACATTGATCATTTCTAGCGGTTGTGTAAAAAGTGAATGATTAATGTCATGCTGCTGAATTCATTGCAAGTTCAGTAAAACGCTTTTTAATGCTTTTAACACAACCGCTTTATAATTCTTCATTTCCCATTTTAACCGCTTCCGGATTCATATTCTTCTTTCTGTTCATTTTCCAGTCGTTACCTGGTTTTGGTCAGCTATCGATGGGGTTTATGGCTGGTGTAAACTATGCCAATATGAGGGTCATTGTGGCTTCCGGTAATGATGTAGATACCACACCTGCTTTCGGGCCGGCCTTTGGGATTTTTTTACAGGATTCAGTGGTCAATAATGTTAACCTGGAACTTCAGGTGTTTTTCTCAAGTAAAGGATTTAAAAGAATAGATGAGGCTCGTGATGAGAAGCAGGTGGTAAACGCCAACTACCTGGAGGTACCGCTGCTTTTCCATTATCACCCTGAGTTCCTGGGAAATTTATTTTTAGCGGCAGGGGGCTATCTGGGTGTAGGTATCAATGGTGGTTTCAGGTTGAAAAGGCCTAATATTTCCACCAGCGCGGATCTTGTTTTCACTAATACTGTTACTGAAGCACAGTTTACCAACCCACGGGTGAGTGCTTTTATTAAGAAAATAGACGGAGGTTTGAATTTCAGCTTAGGACTACAACAGAATAAAATGTCCTATGTTTTAAACTACAGTATGGGTTTTATCAATACCGTACCAGCTGTGGAAGTACCTGGAGTTGTAGCTGACGACCGAACCTTTCACCGGGTTATTCGGTTTTATTTTGGTTTTACCTTTTAATAAATTATTTAACGACACTGGCAACAACCCAATCCCTGGTAAACCAAATTTACGGTCTGATTTGATGATGGATTCAATCAAAAATATGATGTTTTGACACGGTATTTTCCTGGTTATTTTAATTGATTTAAATAATGAATAAATACAAAACAGGACCATCTCTATAAACAAAAATCATAAAGTAAAAACCCATCGACCGTTTTACCTTTCTGAATCGTCAAAATAGCATAATAAAAAAATTTGACGATCATGTATTCATTAGAAAACAAAGTGGCTGCAATATTTGCGGCCTATGGCGCTATATCCAGTGATGTGGCCCGCTCATTATCAGCAAATGGTGCTGAAGTATATCTCTCCGGACGCAAGCTGAAATCTGTGCAGTCTTTAGCCGGTGAGATCAATGAAAGTGGTGGTAAAGCATATGCCTACCAGGTGGATGCCACCGATGAATCCGGGATTGAAAACTTCATTAAGCAGATCACTGATCAAAAAGGACAGTTGGACATCATTTTCAACGGTATCGGCCTTCGTGCCGGAGACCTTCAATATGGCACGCCCAGCACACACTTACCCTTTGAGAAATTTATGGAAGTACTTTTGGTTCACCTGGGTTCCCAATTTCTCACAGCCCGAACGGCAGCCAGATATATGATGCACATGCAGTCCAGGGGTACAATCATCACGCTTTCGGCAAGCTTGTCCAGAATCAAGGTGCCGCTTATGGCTGGGGTAACTGCGGCCTGCTCCGGTGTGGAAGGCCTGACCCGCGTACTGGCTGCTGAGTTTGGCCAGCATGGGATTAAAGTGATCTGCTTAAACCCTACTGCTCTGGCAGAAACCAGGACTATACAAGAAACTAATGCATTAAATGCCAAAACTATGGACATATCCCCTAAAAAGTTAAAAGAAAATATGGACAATGCCTATCTCATGGGAAAGAGTCCTTCTACAAAGGATATTGGAAAATTTGCTGCGTTTCTGGCAACCGATGTCGGGGCACTGTTAAATAGCCATATAGTTGATGCAGACTTTGGTACCAGAAATGTAATTTAATAACTTAAAGCTGTAAAGTAGTAGCTGTATAAAGCGCTTACTTTTAATAAAATCATGAAAGATCAACTTATAGAAAAGGCAGTTAATGGTAATATTATATCTTTCCAGGAGCTTTTTCTGGAAATTCGTCCACAGTTAAAATCATACTTATATCGATTATTAACTGACAGGAGTGATGTCGAAGACCTCGCCCAGGATACTTTTGTAAAGGCTTTCGATAAGATTGACACATTTAAAGGAAATTCGTCCTTAAAAACATGGGTTTTTCAGATTGCTACCCATCTTGCCTATGACTTCTTGAAGCGCCGCAAACGTTGGGCACCGGATGCCCAGGATAAAGCAAAAGCCCTGGCATTATCCACACCGGAAATTGCAAATAACTTTTGGAAAGTTCACCATAGCTCACCGTGTGGAAGGTATGATGTTACTGAGCATATAGACTTTTGTTTTACCTGTATCTCGAAAACCCTAACCATCGAGCAACAAGTAGCATTGATCCTTAAAGATATATATGACTTTTCCAGAAAAGATATTTGCCAGATTATTGATAAATCAGAGGGCGTGGTAAAGCATTTACTTCATGATGCCAGGAAGATTATGATGGACATCTTTAACCATCGATGCGCGTTGATCAATAAAAATGGTGCCTGTCATCAATGTACGGAGTTGGCAGGAATTTATAATCCCAAGCAGGCAAGGCAGGAAGCGCTGATGCAAATAGACATGGTTGAAAAAGCCAAAACCGAAAGACAAGATGAATTATATAACCTAAGGGCTAAATTGGTTTCAAAAATTGATCCCTTGAGGTCAGAAGGTGCCGATATGCAGGACATAATTATGCAGTGTACCCGCCGTGCAATCGGAGAAACCGATCATATTTAAACTGTAAAAAATGATAGAAAAAAATATATTCGCCTTTTTGCAATTGCTCAGGCAAAACAATCATAAAGAGTGGTTCGAAGCCAATAGAAAAATTTATGAGCAGGCCAGAAGTAACTTTATTGATGTTACCGACCGGCTTATCGAAGGCATATCAGCTTTCGATGAGGATATTGCCCATTCCAACCTCAAACCCAGGAATTGTATTATGCGTATCAACCGGGACATCAGGTTTTCCAAGGATAAAACACCCTACAAAACCAACTTTTTCTGCTTCATCAACAAAGCAGGCAGGAAAAGTCCGTTTGCCGGCTATTACCTCAGTATCGATCCGGGGGGATCATTCCATGGTGGTGGAATTTATTTACCAGAGAATCCTGTCCTATCAAAAATCAGGCAAGAGATAGATTATAATTTTAATGAATGGCTAGGTGTGGTAAATGATGATAACCTAAAAAGCCACTATTACGAAGTGAAGCCATCAGGCATACTTACCCGGCCCCCTAAAGGATATGATAAGGATAACCCGGCCATCCAATGGATTAAGTACAAAGGGTACTACACCCAAAAAATGTTAGATAGGGAGGACGTTCTAAGCGATACTTTCGTTGAAGAGACCATCAAGTCTTATCGCTCCATCAAACCGATGGTTGATTTTATCAATCGGTCATTAAAGGAAGTTTGAATGGATGATCCTATCCCTAACTTGCACCTGTCAATGCAATTTGAAAAATATGTAGATCCTCGCATTAGCATGATAGTAACAGATCTAAGCCATCACACCAAACCGGGCTAACCATGGCGGGAACGAAGGGTTTATAAATTGGTTGAATTGACCGGATGCTTAAATTTATCAGGATTGTATTGGACGCTATTACCAGTATGAGGGGACGCTCGCTTCTTGTCTTTTTTGTGTTGTACCTCATATTACCGTTCATCTTAAAATACCGATGAAAAAAAATAATTAGTTGGAAATCTTCTTTAAAAATTGTCTACAAACTCTTTGGGCAATATGGATTACGCAAGGCCATGTTGAATTAATTATTGGTACGAATGATCAACCAATGCGGGATATTTTCAGAGAAAAGTTCACCTTATCATCCTAACCACAACAACTATTAAATATAACCAGGGTACTCCATGCAAAAGCAGGTCAAAGTAATCCATGGACTGCATACCAGCCCCACCTCCGGTAATCCATTTTAACTTACCCCAAATGTGAGGCTCGGGATTGTATGGCGCTAATCCCAGGGTTAAAACCAGCACTAATGCTAAAACCAAGCTTTTTGTGTGGCGCCTTCCCAAATTTATCGAGGATAACCTTTGTATTTCACCCAGTCAAAATCAGCATAGGCTTTGGTCTTATTACCATTACTGGTGGCATATACGCCAAGAAATGCGCCTGTATAGCCATTGTTCGAAATAATGGTGGATGCTGTTGTCGCAAATTTATTAAATGAATTTCCATTGTTTAATGAATACTCATAAACATACTGATCATCCATGGATGTCACTTTAAATATTATATCTCCCCTAAATTGAGGTATTGATATACTTTTTACAACGTATGGAGCCTTGGTTTTCTCAGAGATGGTGAGTTTTAAATAAAGGCCTCGTTCGTTCTTCGATATAGTATAATTAATGAAATTATCATCTTTCTGAAACATACTGATGCCTGCTTCCTCATTTGCTCTTTTAGGTTGGTAGCTCATGGAGGCCTCGTATTGAAAATCACTCTCCCGTTGCCTGAACCCGATCAGGCTGGCCCTTTCCCTGTTCATGATAACATTTGGATGATGAAACAGTCTTAAAGATCCACTTTTATCAGTAAGGGAATATGTACTGGGTAGGGGTACCCTCCTAAAGTTCCATTGCAGGCCTAAAGATTCCCCATCAAAATTATCAGCAAAGGCATCATTGCTATATTGGGGTTTCCTTTTAAAGGGGAGTGGATTTATTCTTTCTACTTTACCCGTCTCCGGGGCTCCTACAGGATACATAAACTCAACCGGCGCCCACTCATCTTCACTTACTTCCTCCCATCGCACAGTAGATCCCTCCCAGGTTACAGGAATTAAATGTGTTTCCCGGCCCATATTTGACCCACGCTCTTCATCACCCCTGATACCTAGTGCAACCATATACCACCGCCCATCAGCCAGCTCAACCAAATCCGCATGGCCGGTACTATGCACCCAATAATCTTTTGATAAATGACGGGATGTTAAGATAGGATTACGAGGAGACGATTCAAATGGGCCGGTGATATTATCACTTGCCGCAATCATAACTGCATGATTGAAAGATGTACCACCTTCCGCTACCATGATGTAGTATATACCTTCTTTCTTATACATATGGGGGCCTTCTACACAACATCCGCCACAGGCGCCACCCCATATCGTTGTTCTTTCACCCACTAGTGACCAATTATCGAGGTTCAGTTCCTGCACCCAGATTTCCCCAATACCATTGGCATTTTTATCTCCGGCCTGATGTGTACCCACAAAATAAACTTTACCATCATCATCAAAAAACAGGTCTGGATCTATCCCGGGTGCATCTTGAATGATATGTGGATCAGACCAGGGCCCCTCAGGCTTTTTAGCTTTAATGATAAAATTTATAAATTGAGTCTCCCTTCCATCTTCCGGAGGTGTATAGATGTTTGTAGTGATAATGTAAAAAGTGCCATCGTTATAACGGATGGTTGGTGCATGTATACCACCATTGCTTTGTACGTCTACTAAGTTATTGATACCGGTGCATTGCCCTGCCCTGTGTAATCCGTAACCGATCAGTTCCCAATTGACCAGATCATCGCTTTTATGGATCGGTAAACCGGGAAAATATTCAAAAGATGAATTGACAATATAATATTCCTCCCCAACCCTACAAATCGATGGATCAGGATAAGCGCCGGGCAGTATGGGATTAATAAATGTTGATGGCTGTGCCCAAACTGAAAAAGGTATCAGGAATAAGCATAAACAAAGTAAAATTTTTGAACTGGTCATCAATTACAATTAGCCTCCATTCTAAAATCTTCATTGGTAGTTAAGTTTTTTACTATCCTTGTACCGTTGGAATTTTTGAGGTTATAGGTTATTTCAATAATCTCTTTATCATTAGGAATATCAAATAAAGATGGTGGCCATATGGTAAGTTCCCAGATTTCATCACCTTTAAATTCAAACTCAGTGGCAGGCCTGTTATCACAAACTTCCATCGAACCGCCTTCATAATGTGCAGTGGCACATAAAAATACGCTACTCGCACCAAAAAGGACTGTTGGGTCATCACCTTCACCTTTGGATGCATCAAAAGTCAGATTCAGTATATCATTTAAAACAAAAGTCCCCGGGTTAACTGTCACAGTAGCAGGGGCAGGTGGTTCTCCACAAAGATTTATGGTTTCGCCTTCACCATTAACGACTTCCATACAAGGGGTAAAGAAGAAATCGAAATTCATATTAATATCCCTTGGGCCAAACTCTGCATCACCAATGAAGTAGCCCAACTGTGTGATCATATTTTCAGCACCAACAGTGGTCTCGATGTTTACAATCCCTGATAAAGGCAAAACATCAGCAGGCGGATTGTATGCTTCATCTGCTTTAAACACTACCCATTCAACTTCACCGTAGTTTTCTCCGATTCCCCCCTTTGTTTCAAGTAATTCTACCCATGGGGAATTAGTAAAAGCAGCTTCTATGGCATCAGGATCCAATACATTTAAAGTAGTACTAAAAGGCGTGCTGGAAATTGATACCGCTGTATTTTCCGCAGCATCCCAGGACTTAGGCACTAAAAAACCGAAAATAAATATACTTCCACCAACGCCTGGATTATCATTAAATGGATCATCCAACACTTCTACATCCAAAGTTATGGATATGCGTTCGCCGGCACTGGCTGTAGATGGTTGATCAACACCGGTAATATTGAAACACATGGTCAAAACAATTGCCAGTGCTACCAGAACCACAAAAGACAATAATGTTTGCCATGGTGTTTTATTCATATGATTTATAAAAAACGATTTCATTGATCCTGCATTTTTGTAAGTTGATAAACGTAAGTATTCTCATCACAACCTAAATTAAACTCCAT
>DAXETV010000006.1:0-138821 GCA_051155775.1 Cyclobacteriaceae bacterium
TAAGAGGCCTGGGATTCTTTATCTCAAAGCCAAAGAGCTTCTTTCCCAGCGTGATAAGAATGGCCTCAATATTCTCTTTGATTATCCGGTCGTATTCGCCCATTCAGTTTTTTTAGTGAAACAAATAAATTATTGATGATTGGCTGGCTCAGAAGAACGTAACGGCCGCTTGCCTTGGCTTGTAACACGGGTGACGAAACATTCCTCTACCTTATGATGATGAACTGCTAAAAGCAGGTTATTTATACCATGAAGATGTATCATGTATAAATCTCTGGCCTTAGGAGCCGGACCAAAACCGGTTGGGATTTCAGTGTTGGCGGGCTTGGTCGGCGGCAAGTCCTGGTGGGAGGATATTTGGGTGGATGGTGTGTTTAAATACCTACTTCATGATCTTCGAATTCAAAGCCATAGCTTTCCAATTCTGCTAGTACTGGCATATAAATCTCAGTCTTGGTGGGGATGTGCAAACCGCTTAAAGCTAATTGTTCATGTAAAATTAACTTGCAGATGATCGCCAGTGGTAAGCCGACCGCCTTAGACATACCGGTATGAATTTTATCCTCACCAAAAACAACCATACTCGATTGTATTTGATGTGGTTGGTCTCCATCCAGATAATCAAATTTATGCCACATCACAATCATGTCTTTTTCATCGGGCTTCAGTACCCACTTCTTCTTTAAAATATACTCCAGGATCTGAGCTGGGGTGCCTCGCTCCAGGCCTACAGGCTCATCATCAAAAATACCCAACCATCTTAGCCTGTACATTTCTTCAGATTCCATGTCCAGGTTCATGTAGTGGGCAAGCTTCAGCTCTACCGAGTCATAGGGGTTATAATACAGGAATGAGTTGATGAATTGCCGATGGGTAAGGTTTTGAACATTTTCCATAGCGTAGGTGTTATCCGTAGCTCCTAGTTGAACAAAAACATTCCAGGATTTACAAAAACCAGGCCTCCGAAGCGTGCCCCGAAAAAGTGTACGGATGCCATACAGATCGTAAGAATCCAGATATTTGAGTGAATCCCTGTTTGCATATCCCTCAAAATAACCGTGATTAGGTATATGGATTAATTCAGACCTTCTAAACAACCTATGGTAAGGGATGTACTTGAAGCGGCCTTCCTGGATAAATTTCACGGTACCCTGTCCGGCCAGCACAACTTTTTCTGGATTCCAGGTGAACTTGTATTGCCAGGGATTGTTTTCTTTTGAAGGTGCTACCAAACCTCCGGTGAAAGTTTCAAAACTAGTAAGTTCAAACCCATTATTTCGAATCCTGTCCAATACTTTCATGCCGGACATGTGGTCAATGCCTGGATCAAGACCGGCTTCCATGATTAACATACAACCTTTTTCAGCAAAAGCTGTGTTTAACTCTTTAATCTCATCAGTGACATAGGAAGCTGTAAGCAAGTGCTTGCCATATTTAAGACACCTGACCGCAACTTTGTAGTGAAAATCGGCCGGTAACATGGATATGACCACATGAGCCTGGCTTATTTCATGATCCAGGGCTTCTTCATCGTCGATATCGATTTTAAAAAACTGTGTTTTCTCAATTGGATCAAACTTCTTTCGAACCTCCTCAACAGCCCTATCCCCTACCCTAACAATCCATTCGTTATCAGATGCCTGTTGCTCCAGGTAATTTATCAGAGAATTGGACGACCTGCCTGCACCTAGAATCAGTATAAGCTTCATTTTAAGGTTTTTTATTCACTATGGTTGAGGTAGCCTGATCAGAGGGAAGTAATAAAAGATCCGCAATATTTACATGGTAAGGCCGGGTAAGTACAAAATGAATCACATCAGCTACGTCGTCGGCTGTCAGTGGTTGATACCCGGCATAAACCTGGGAAGCTTTATCTTCGTTGCCTTTGAACCTCACCCTTGAAAATTCAGTTTCTACCAGACCGGGGTTGATGGCAGAAACTTTTATTCCATATGGATTAAGATCAATTCGCATGCCCTGGCTTAAAGCATCGACAGCGTGTTTAGAAGCGCAGTAAACGTTACCGTTGGGATAAACTTCCTTACCGGCCAGCGAACCGATGTTGATGATGTGCCCTTCTTTTCTTTCCACCATGCCAGGAATAATTGACCTACTTACATAGAGCAATCCCTTTACATTGCCATCGATCATAGCATCCCAGTCATCAACATTCCCACGGTCAACTGGTGCCAGACCATGTGCATTTCCAGCATTGTTAATCAAAACTGAAATTTTCTTCCAATCCTCTGGTAAACTTTGGATTGCATCTTTTACCTGCTTCCTGAACCTTACATCAAATAATAACGGATGGGCATCTGTCTTTTTGCTCAGTTCTGATTGAAGGTCCAGGATTCTTTCTTTTCTTCTGCCGCAAATTATTAAGGAATAATCATCAGCTAGTTTTCTGGCGGTGCTTAATCCTATGCCTGAGCTGGCTCCAGTGATGAGGGCGATTTTTTTCATATGACCTACTATAAGTTGAAAGGTCAATGATATGATTAATCTGGAATTTTATAAAAGGAACCGAAGAAAATTTATTTACAATAATTGAATTCTCAAGTATTCCATAGATAAAAGTATAGAAGAAAATCAAATAGAAAGTCTTCTTTCAAAGGTTATCCAGGGCAACGAATTATTTAAAAAATATTTAAATTTTAAAGAAAAGATGCTTAAAATCTGAAGAAAGATTAATTACATCGAAGAAACTGCAATTCATCGTGCTTTCGCTATTAACTATTATTGGCACAACTACACTGTTTGCAATTTTTAAACTACTGGAAATTATATAGCTATCCTGATGCTATTGCGGCCCTCCTTCAAATGTGACGTAGAAGGTGAAATTGTGCATGGTCAATCGTTCCAGACCGGCATTAAAGCGGTTGATATCGTCCTGCAAAAGATTGCTTAATCCAAACGAATACCTCATTTCCGGTGAAAACTTAAACAATGGGAAATAAATATCCATACCCACACCCATCTCAAAGGCCAGGTTGAAACCCTTTGACTCCAGTCGCTCTACAGCATCATCTTCATCAGCTTTTGACGAAACCTGTATTTGAGGGTTTACCCCTCCAATGAAGTACATGGCAGTATTGCCCCTTCGTTGGGATTTATATTTGAATAATAATGGAAATTCCACTTGCGTAGCATCCCTTAGTTGAACTTCTTGCTGACCATTTAAAAATCTGTATATCAGGTTGTTCTCATAAAAACCAACAGTCGGTTGAAACCTGAAATCAAGATATTGGAGTAAATGCAAGTTTATAAGGAATCCTAATTTGAATCCTCCCAGATTCTCCGGGGTTATGGAGTGCAGGCTATCAATTCTTCTGAAAAAATCAGGATTTAAGCTCGGGTCAATAAAGTCATCAGAATATTTAATCCTGAACCTCGAAACATGTCCTCCTATAACAAAGCCGTAGTGAATGAACCGTTCGTCATACTCAATAAGGTTCTCCGTTTTGGTGTGCTGGCCATTCATTGAGTGCATTATTGAGAAACTCATGCATAGAAAAAGTACTATTTTGTACCTGTGTAAATGGTACTTATTCCGAATGTAAGAGGTATGCATCGGGTATTTTTAAATCCAAGTTTATTAAGAATTGATAAAAAATTATCGCCATAAGGGAATTCATTCACTGACTCTGGTAAATAATTATATGCTGAGCCATCTTTCGAGATTAATTTTCCAATTGTTGGGAGGATAGCCCTGAAATATAAGTTAAATATTTGCTTTAGCGGAAAGACCGTGGGCTTTGAGAACTCCAAAACGACCATCATTCCGTTATCCCGTAATACACGCCTCATATCTCCGAGTCCTTTTTCTAAATCTTCAAAATTCCTCACACCAAAAGCAACGATAGCCGCGTCGAACATATTATCTTCAAAATTTAGTTTCTCAGAATCACCGGAAAGCAGCTTAATCCTGTTGTCAAGCTTTTTCCTCTTTAATTTAACCCTGCCAATATCCAGCATCCCTTCAGAAATATCGACCCCGATTACTTCATCCGGATTTACATCCAGGGCCTGGATAGCAAAATCTCCCGTTCCAGTAGCTACATCAAGGATTTTTTTTGGATTAAGATTTTTTAGTTGTTGGATGGCTTTTTTACGCCAATAAAAGTCTACTCCGGCACTTAAAAAGTGATTGAGAAAGTCATAGCGCTTACTAATGTTGTCAAACATCTCGGCTACCTGCTCTTTTTTACTAAGATTTTTATGTTTGTAAGGGAGTACGGTCATAAGAATTCTGCAATATTACAAAACTGATTTGATTAAGAGTGAATAGAACGTAAAAGCATAATGTTAGTAAAATCATCAAATTTTGTTTGCAGCAGTAGCAATATAAGCCAGTGTCCGAATACCAACAAACCTGAATATGCATTCACAGGCAGGTCAAACGTGGGGAAATCTTCCCTCATAAACATGCTGGTGGATAATCGTAAGCTTGCGAAAACCTCCTCGACACCAGGGAAAACCCAACTCATTAACCATTTCCTTATCAATGACTTATGGTATTTGGTTGACCTACCGGGTTATGGCTACGCTAAAGTGAGTAAAAGCAATCGGTATCAATGGGGTAAAATGATGGAGGAATACCTGATCAAAAGGGAAAACCTGGCAAACATATTTGTGCTAGTAGATAGCAGATTGGAGACCCAGCGCATTGACCTGGATTTCATTAATTGGCTTGGACAAAATGGTATACCATTCAGCATAGTTTTTACCAAAACTGATAAACTTTCTCGCAATCAAATACAAAAAAACGTCTCTAACTACAAAAGAACACTGGGCGATTTTTGGGAATATTTACCCAAAATGTTTGAAACCTCTTCAATAAAAAAAACGGGCAAAGAAGAAATTTTAGATTATGTAGGCTTAATAAATGAATCCTATATCCATTAGGATTCTGCCTTGATGATGGCCAATTTTTTTAATTGTAATAGTTCATATTTTACATATAATTAAAATCAATATTTCCTGAACCAGGCAATGATATGATCAATCTTTGTGATCAACTGACTTGGCCGGTTCGAAATAAAATGATAAGCACCAGGCACTTCCACCAGTGCGGTTTCTATTCTCCTTATTTTCAATGCATGATAGAGTTGTTTGGCTTCTGATAGTGGTGTCCTGAGATCTTTGGTGCCAACCATCACTAACGTGGGTGTTTCTACATTGCCAACCAACGATATAGGTGAGAACTTCATGTATATTTCCATATTATCCCAGGGATAGCCCGGGTAGCGATAATCATAGTATCCAAACCAATTATCTGCCACCAGCGTCTTGCTGTACCAGTTCATAACGGGTTTTATTACTGCAGCGGCCCGAAATCGATTTGTTTTACCGATAATCCATGCCGTCATTATCCCACCGGCACTTCCACCTGTAACATATAAACTATCTTCATCGATATAGCCTTTTTCTAATAGTACGTCCACGCCTGACATGACATCATCATAATCCTGGCTGGGATAATTATGATACAGCAGGTTGCCAAATTCTTCACCATAGCTGGTGCTACCCCTGGGGTTAGGATAAAAAACTACGTAACCAGCCGAAGCATATAATTGCATCTCAGGGGAAAACCTGTCGCCATAGTTAGATACTGGCCCACCATGGTTTTCAACAATCAGGGGATACTTTTTGGATGAATCAAAATTAGGTGGTTTTACAATCCAGCCGTGTATCCGTCGATCATCATAAGAAGATTGATACCAAATCTCTTCGGTCATTCCTAAATCCCTGTAGTCCAATAAATCGCTATTCAGATTAGATATTTTTTTTGGTTGCCCTCCTTTTTCAATGACGGCAATTTCGGCAGGATAGTAAGGATTGGTAATATTGTAAGTAATCAGTTCGTCCTCAGAAATAGAATAAGAGCCTCCCCCATATGGTCTGCCCACTGCGGTACCACCAACATTATCTGCCACCTTCTCAAACTCACCTTCCAGCGTCACATAACCAAGCCTGGTATTACCTTCAGAGTCATACATAAAATATAGACCCTTCCCTTTTTCATCCCATCGAAGCGATGCTGGATATCGATCAATATTCAGGTCTATTTTCTTTTTGTTGGATCCATCAATATTCATCAGGTTAATTTCTGCCAACTGATAGGTTTGAACCTTATCCTCATATCCTAAATAAGCGATCATATCTCCCTTCGGTGATATGACAGGATTATAATCCGGCCCTTTTCGGTCGGTTAAAGCTGTGACGGATCCATTTATCACATTCAATGCATAAATTTCTGAATTCCGATAGTCATACTCCCATTCTTCGCTTCTATTTGCCGAGAAATATAATTTAGTGCCATCTTTTGACCATTGAGGCTGCCCATTATGCTGAAAGTTTCCGGAAGTAATTTGCCTTGGTGTGCCCCCATCAGATGGTATAACAAAAAAATGCGAATATCCTGGTTCAATGAAACCCCTGCCATCAGCTTCATGGCGTACGCGTGTTGTCACTTTAGGTGGGTCTGCCCATTTCGCGCCTTTGGGTTTTTCCGGTGTCCGTGTCAGAAAAGGAGGTTTCTCAGGAACCAGCATTGAGCATGCAATCCATTTGCCATCGGGCGACCAACTTAGGCCACTGGGTGATCGTTCAAGTTGGGTTAACCTGGCCTGCTGACCTGTTGCCAACCAATAAATGAATATTTCTGAACCATGTTCAGTAGAAGTACTGAAAGCAATTCTTTTACCATCGGGAGACCACCGAGGAGATGATTCGTTTTTATCATTTGGGGTGAGTTTTTGATGACCAGTACCATCTGTATTCATAATCCAAATTCGCCGCTGTCTCCTGTCCTTCATGATGTCCATACCATTCCTGAGATAAAGGATTTTTTCACCATCCGGTGCAATTTTCGGCTCCGAAGCCCACTCCAATTGAAACACATCCATGGATGTGAATGGCTTTTTAAAATCCTGGATTGTTGGTTGTGTAAAGGATTTTATTGAAATAATTACTGCAAGTACAGTGAAGAAGATTAGTTTGTACATAAATATAAAGGTAAAGTGATTGGCGCTTGAATATAGAAAATATTTATAATTTATATTGCCAAAACTTTTGCCTTGCGTAAGAATGTTCCTGGCAGCACAAGACCAGCGATTTATAATATGTAAAGGTCATGATGCAAATTAAACTGTCGGCCATAGGAGCCAGGCCAAGACCGCAACGGATCAGCGGGCATGCTGACTTGGCCGGCGGCAGGCACTCGAGGGGGAGAAAAGTGTGAAGATGGTGTGGTGCCTCTATAAATTAAATTAAAGCGGCACTTAGTAGGTTCGGAATCAAATATTGTTTTCCTGCTCCCTGGGCTCAGGCACGGACCATTGCTTATGTATCCTTTGAAGCTCTTCCATGTAATCGGCCTTCCCCTGCACCATACCGATCTTATAGCCCAGATAAAAAAAAGTAAGCGTAGACAGGAGATAAAACAAAACGATAAATAGAGTTTTCTTGCTCTTCCTCATAGCCTGATAACCTAATAGCACTTCAGATGTTTTATGAGATATGAAAGATCTAACCCCTCAAGAAATAGATAGGATTGTAGAAATGGCCTGGGAAGACCGCACGCCATTTGATGCCATAGAATTTCAATTTGGGATAACTGAGCCTGAGGTCATTAAGATTATGCGCAAGGAAATGAAGCCTTCGAGCTTCAGGATGTGGCGAAAGCGCGTTCAGGGACGTACTGCCAAGCACAATATGAAGGCCAGTAGAAATGTAAACCGGTTTAAATGCTCGAGGCAGCGGATGATATCCCGTAATAAAATCAGTAAGCGTGACTAAAAAAGGTGACTTACCCCAAAAAGTTTGTATAACCTGCGGGCGCCCTTTCTCATGGCGCAAAAAGTGGCGAAAGGATTGGGATAATGTGAAATACTGCAGCGAAAAATGTCGGATAAATAAAACGGAATGAGCAACATCCCGGTCTTATTTTTGCATTAATAAAGAAACCTTCAGTGATTATTTGAGATATTTGTTATCCCTTATATTGTTATCAGCCAGTACCGTCCTTATCGGCCAATCCAAACTGATCAAAGGGTTTGTGGTGGACAATGAAACCTATCAGGGATTAAGCCTGGTGCATGTTTTCACCGCTTACAACAAAGGTGAAGTTACCAGCCAAAAAGGGTACTTCGAAATAGAAGTAGAGCTGCAGGACACGCTTGTATTTAGCCGGGTAAATTACGATACCAAAAGAATAGCAATCATTGATTTACCTGAAGAATCTGAAGTAATCATTGCTTTAGAAAACAGAACCTTTCAACTGGATTCGATAATCATAATACCTGAATACACCCATGAAACAATATTAAAAAGAAAGGTTTATGATCTGCCATTGCACTTAAGGCCAACAGAGAAACTATCGCTTAACGAAAGGGAGAATAACTATAAGCCTCTAGGTGTTCTTGGTTCCGCCTTCCACCCTATTGAGGGTATATTCAGACTTACCAGCAAACGGTATAGAGAAGAAAAGCAATACCTGGATGTACTTAAGCGCGAAGCCCGGATGGAACAAATTGATAGCCTGGCATATGCTAATCTGGGTAGTGCATTAAAAATACTCAACCTCAAAATCAAAGAAGATAGATACCCTGAATTGCTTAGGATATGTAATTTTTCGGTAATCACAGCTAGCAACAGCAATGACTATGAATTAATCCTTGCTTTAGAGAAATGTATGCAGACTAACGAATGGTTAAAATTTATTGAGCATTAAGCTGTTTATCTTTCTTGAAACCATAGGTCAATTGTCCCCAAAAGCTATTCGGGAAGTCTTCTATTTTTTCAAATCCCAGGTCAATCGTTCCGCTATCCTCCGGAATGTAATTAGTCCTGAATAGATAATCCCACAAACTTAAACTGATCCCAAAGTTTACCCCTTGAAGGCGGTTATCGGGTAGTGCTTTCGAATGATGCCATAAATGCATCACAGGGTTGTTGAAGACATATTTCAGAGGGCCGTAAGATAATTTTATATTGGCATGATTTAAATGCCCGATAGCCATAGCCATGAAATGTACAATATAGGCATGTTGAGGTTCAAAACCACCCAATATCATGACCCCAAAGGTTTTTAGCGGTTTATAAAGCACATTTTCCATCCAGTGGTATCTGAGGTGTGCGGCAAAACCCATTTCTTTAACCGAATGATGTACTTTATGGAACTTCCATAGGAGTGGAAAGCGATGCAAAGCAATGTGGGTAGACCATTGAAAGAAGTCCAATACAATGAAAAATACTAAAAGTCCTAACCAAAGCGGTAACCTGGTGAGGTCAAAGATAACCACCGATTGATTGGTTAACCCCACTTCCGTAAACAACAATCCAATCACTTTGTAAAACCCGCTAATGACAATAGAAAAGATAAAAAAGTTAAAAAACATATAAAATCCATCCAACCAGAAATCTTTGCGAATGACCTTTTGGTCTTTACGCCAGGGAAATAATATTTCCAAAACCCAGACAGCTAATGATATGATAATCAGGCCATAAAAATAATTTTCATTCCATGGCACCTTCCAAAGTATTGAATTCCAAACCCAATTCATAGTTCCACTAAAAGCTTCCCAGAAAGCCATTAAGTATTTTTCCATGTTAAAGTAAATTCAATTTTCACTATTAAGGTTCATTATAATAACTGATTGTCAGAGAATTATTATCCATGAAAAATGGAAATAAGATGTGATTATGCTTTTTTTGCCTAAAAGAAAAGTATGATCCAACGTATTCAAAGTGTTTTTCTACTGCTAGCCGCTATTTGCCTGACCCTCACGTTGTTTTTTCCGCTGGCAGAAGTTGTTGCTCAAACTGAAAAAATAACTGTATCTGCATTCAATCTAACCCACTTAAAAATTAATGCTTCAGGAAATGAGGAGGTAGTTAAAGAAGAGCAGATCATTTACGTAGCCGGAATAATAATTGTGGCAATCATTGTGATATTTTATTCCATCTTTCAATACAAAAACCGTATGAAGCAAATAATGCTGGGAGCACTAAACAGCCTGCTGATTGGTGCAGCACTGGGGTTAACATTGTACTTACTTTTTCAGATTAGTGATGAGGTCAGGAACGGGACCAGAAACTTTCTTCTGGCATTTTATCTATTCCCTGTCGCTTTGATATTTAATTCGGTGGCTAACCGGTTCATCAGAAAAGATGAAAAACTGGTTAGGGATGCTGACCGGATTCGATAACATACCATGTGATAACTGGTATGAATTCAAAATGATAAATTAACCATTCTATTTTCATATCCCCATAACATTTTTTGTTTAGGAAGATTTAAGTAATAAATTATCCGCCTAAAATCATAAAGCAAGATATAATTATGAACAAGTACTTACTTACGGCACTAATATTTCTCCTGTACTTCAATGTAAATGGACAAATTACTTTAGTTGATACTGAACGCTTTCCTTTTGAGCCTCGATTAGGCTATAATGAGTCCATACCCACTCCAAAATCCCATCTGGGCTATGAATTAGGTGCTAATTTTACGTTATATGCACATGTAGTTGATTACTTTGAAAAACTTGCCGCCTCCTCAGAACGAGTATTGATCAACCGATATGGAGAAACCTACGAAGGCCGGCCCTTGATCAACCTTGTAATTTCTTCCGAAGAGAATATCCAAAACATTGATCAGCTTCAGCAAAATCATATGGAATTAATGACAGCGGATGACGCAAAAGCTGATGAAATTATTGCTAATGAGCCGGTTTTTACTTCATTTAGCTATAATATCCACGGTAATGAGGCCAGTTCTACAGAGGCGGCCATGCAGGTAGCATACCGGATGGCCGCAGCACAGGATGAAGAAACAAATAAAGTACTGGATAATTCAGTGATCATCATGTATATCTGCATCAATCCGGATGGAAGGGACAGATATGTTTACTGGTACACGTCTATGAGAAAGTCCCAGCCCGGATATCAACCCCGTGACCTGGAACATTATGCGCCATGGCCTAATGGCAGGACCAACCACTATTGGTTCGACCTGAACAGGGATTGGGTGTGGGGTGTACATCCTGAATCCAGGGGGCACACCACTGAGTATCAAAAGTGGATGCCTCAGGTACATGTTGATTATCATGAACAAGGTTATAACGCCAATTACTTCACCATGCCTGGAACCACACCCAGAAACAAACAACTACCGGATTCCTATGAATCCTGGTCCAATGTTTTTGGGATGGCTAACGTTAAGGCATTTGATAAAAACCAACTCAGTTATTTTACCAGGGATAGATTTGATTTCTTTTATCCTGGCTATGGTTCCAGTTATCCCAGTGTAATGGGAGCAATTGGCATGCTGACCGAACAGGGGGGAATAGCTGCAGGAATAGTTGTTGAAAATGAAGATGATTACAAGCTTACCCTTCGACAACGGGTGTTTGACCACTACACTACCTCTATTGCTACCATCAAAGCATCTGCTGAAAACAGGGAAGAATTGTTGCGATACAGTTATCAGGCATGGAAGCCATCCAACAGTAAAATTGATACTAAAGCATACCTGGTTATTGCCGATGATGTGTACTCCAAAAACTTCCTGGAAGTGATGTTGCGGAATAATGTGAAAATCTATAAGGCTGAAAATGATTTTTCACTTAGTCAGGCTTATGATTACAGAACCGGGCGAACGATTAGAAAAAATCTGCCTAAAGGTACCTTCGTGATACCAACAGATCAGCCCAGAAGCTTATTCATCACCACAATAATGGAGCGAAATATGAAGATTGAGGATTCCGTGATGTACGATATGGCTACCTGGTCTGCACCTATTGCTTACAACCTGGAGGCATACAGTACCAAAGGCAACTATAACATTGAAATGGAGGAAATAACCGATTATCCTAAATATTCTGATAATGTTGTCAATGAAAGCGCTCAATATGCCTATGTCATCAATTGGAACCAGGTAAATGCTCCCAAAGCGCTGTCCATGCTATGGAGGATGGATTATAAAGTCAGGTCAGCTTATAAACCTTTTGGTAATGATGAATACAATTTTCCTGCAGGAAGTTTGATCATTCTAAAAGGAAGAAACCAGGACAAACTACCTTCAATAGATAGCGACATTAAAGAAACAGCCCGCGAGGCCAAAGTGGAAATCATCGGCTTTAACTCCGGTAGAATGACCATGGGGATGGACCTGGCAAATACCAGAAACCGACCCCTGGAAATGCCCAGGATAGCTTTGATGGTGGAGCCGCCATTTAGCACCTACACATCAGGACAGCTATACTTTTTGTTTGATTGGGTTACAGAACTTCCGATCGAACGAATCAGAACTTCTATTCTTGAACAAACATCCTCGCCAAGTTTCAGGGTAAGATATGGCAAGGCAGATTTAAAAGACTATGATGTAATGGTCCTTCCCGGAAGTGGCAATGGATTGAAACAATTATTTCAAGATAAGACATTATCTAACCTTAAGGATTGGGTAAAAGATGGCGGGACCCTGGTTGCTACAGAGAGCTCCGCAAAGTTCTTTCTAAAGAGGAAAAGTAAAAGTGGTTTCACCAACGCAGAACTGAAAAAAGTTCCTGAAGATTCTTCAGAATCAATAAAGTATCTGCCTTATGACCAACGGGAAGATTACTTTGGCAAAAAACGTATTCCCGGAGCAGCGCTTAATGGCATAATCGACACAACCCATCCACTGGCTTTTGGTATGAAAGATGAAGTTTATAGTTTAAAGTTTGGTACTGACGCCATCCTGCCCTCTGATAGCATTCAAACGGTTGGTTATTATCATAAGGATGCAGCAAAACTATTAGTGGCCGGTTATGCATCCCAGGAAAATCTAAGCCACCTGGCAGGGATGACCTTTGCAGGTGTAGTACCAATGGGAGAAGGTAACATTGTATTACTGGTAGATAATACCCAATATAGAGGTTTCTGGAGAGGGCCATCAAGGATGATGCAAAATGCGGTTATGCAGGTTCCTGCTTATTAAGCAGCATTCTTTAACCCATATACTTGCGACCTTAGGAAATCCAGCATCATATCCGGATGGCTGATTGAATCTAAATCTTTGTATCGGATCGGAAAGCCAATTTCTATTTTAAACGATTTTCCAATTTTATTCCTAACTTCATTCAACAGAAGGCCATATCGGATGTTCATATTTATTTGACTGGCCAGTTGAAAAAGTTTACTATTCTGTCCATAAAAATAAATTGGTATCACAGTAGCTTTTGTGTTTTTGATCAGCTTAACGAGGAACCTTTTCCATTCAAGGTCATCTGCGGGCTTCCAGAATTTACTGGCCGTTGATACCCCGCCGGCAGGAAAAATGCCAATAGATTGACCTTCTCTTAGAAAACTCATTGCTGTTTTTCTGGTCTTGATGTTTGTTTGAAGGGCGGCTTTAGTATCCTCAAAACTTATGGGTAAAAGATATGGATTTAGCAGTGGCTCCCGGCAAAGCACTTCATTGACAATCAGCTTAAAATCATTCCTGACCATAGATATAATATTTCCCAACATTAATCCATCCACCACACCAAATGGATGGTTTGCGATGAAAATTACCGGCCCCTTTGAAGGAATTGATTGTAGTCTCGCCTCATTCATTTCTGACTTAATGCCTAATTTTTGAAGTAATGTCTCCCATATGTGATGGGTAAATGGTTCTGATGACAAAACCTCCTTGTACATTCTCTGAAGTCTTGGTTTACCGGTAAGGTACTCGATGGAGCCTATTAATGCTTTCTTTGTCCAATGATCGTCCGGAGAGGCGTAAGATAAGGAGTTATGCGGCATCCCAAAATATATTTTTTATAGAATGAATAATAAAAGTAATTGTTTTATTTTCAGATGATAATAACAAAATATTAGTTTAAAAATAGAAAAATTCAATAGTCAACTAGTGTTTTTTCATTATCAAAAATGACCTTAACTTTCACCCGAATGTTGTCATTGAGCGTGCATCGTTTTGGAAGATTTGAATTAAGCCTGAATGAGGTGTTTGCTTCATCACCTTAGAGGTACTTATTTTTTGTACCAATTATTTCACTGATAACGCTCAAAGCAATCTCTTTAGCTGATTTAGCATTAATATCCACACCTATTGGGGCATGAATTTTTCCTAAGATTTCATCATCCCATCCATTCTCTTTTAACCTTTTTATCCTGTTTGCATGGGTCTTTCGGCCACCTAATGCCCCAATATAAGCCACCTGGGCTGGTAATAGTACTTCCAGGGCATTATCATCGATTTTTGGATCATGAGACAGGATAGCGCAGAAAGTATAAGCATCTAATGGTATATCTTCCAGTGCTTCCGATGGATAAGATTCTATGACTTTAGCAGGTTGGGAATAGAATACCGTCTTCTTGGCAAAGGCTCCTCGCGGATCGATTACAATAGTTTCGAAATCAAACTGATTTGCCAACGCCACCAGGTCCACCGTGATGTGTGCAGCTCCAATGATTATCAATTGGCTTTTGCGAGGGAACACCTGCAAAAAGTAGGGAACACCCTCTACATCTACTATTTTATTTTGACGCTGATCATAGGCTTGCAATGCTTCTATTTTAAGTGTATCCGAAACTGGATCACCAATGACCGTATAATCATCCAAAACCAAACTATTGTGAATGTTTTGATCATTCATAAACGCAGAGATTAAAATACTGCCTTTATTGTCAGACAATTGTTGGTCTAATTTCTTCCATATTTCAAACAAATCCTTACCATGGTAATCCAACTTAAAGGGCTGGGTAAGTAAACTTATCTGCCCTCCACAACTCAGCCCCACCGACCATGCCTCCTCGTCAGATACACCATAGTGTAATTTTTTAGGAGTTCCATTAACAATCACATTCAACGATTCTTTTACCACACGCCCTTCAACACATCCACCACTAACTGAGCCTGCCATTTCCCCTGCTTCATTGACTAATAACATTGAACCTACAGGACGCGGTGACGAACCCCAGGTTTTGATTACCCGCGTACAGGCGATGGAATGATCATTTTTAACCCATTCGTTGATTGTCTCTTGGAATTCCCTCATTTTTTGATTAAACTTTAATTGAATATAAAAAGTTAATGTAATATTTTTCGTAAGAAATGATCAATGATGGATTCTTGTGGGAGCTTTGAATAGTGGCAGGCATGTTTTGGTTGGAACAGCAAAAGGACTCATCGTTCTAACCAAAATTTTTAAGGATTGGAAAATTACTAACAGTTACTTCCTAGGATTCCCTGTTACCCTGGTTTATGTTGATCACAGAAATGACAGATGGTGGGTTGGTGTATCCCATAAACACTGGGGGCAAAAATTGCATTACTCTGATGATGAGGGCAAAAGTTGGAGCAATGCAAAAATCCCCACCCTGAAAGGCTACGGCATGCCTACTGGTCAACCTGGTAAGGTCAGGCAATTATGGTGCATGGCTCACGGAGGGACCGATAAACCAGATAGATTATGGTTAGGCACCGATCCTGGAGCGCTATTTATCAGTGAAGATAATGGGGGAAATTTTTCTTTGGTTGAATCATTGTGGAACCACCCCACCAAAATGATTGAAGGGCAATGGTTTGGAGCTGGAAGCGATTACCCTTTTATCCATTCTATCGTGGTTGATCCATCAGATAATAATATTATTTACATAGCTGTCAGTTGTGCCGGGATTTTCAAAACAATTGATGGAGGAAAAAACTGGAGCGCTAAAAATAATGGCCTGATTGCAGCTTACTTACCCAATCCAAATGTTGAAGTAGGCCATGATCCGCATATTTTATTAATGTCCAGGACTAATACTAATATTTTATGGCAACAAAATCACTGTGGAGTATATTATTCAAAGGATTCTGCAGAGTCATGGATTGATGTCTCTAATCATAAGGGTATACCGTATTATGGATTTGCAATGGCTATTGATGATGATAATCCAAATAACGCATGGGTTATGCCGGTGGAAAGTGACGATAAGCGTGTAGCACCGGATTTGAAGTTAAATGTTTATCACACCCCAGATTTTGGGAAAACCTGGGAGGTATTTGGAACTGGTTTACCCCAATCTAACACTTTTGATATCGCGCTAAGACAGGCATTTATTAAAGCAGGTAATGATTTGATTTTTGGCACCATAAATGGAAATATCTACCATGCAGATATGGCCGAAAAAAAATGGAAACTTATTTCTTACAATCTCGCCAAGGTTCATGTAATTTCTACTACCGTTTAGGAATTGAAGGACTTTTGCATCAATTCGGTATACAGGGCTTTGCGCTTGAATTAAATAATATCAAAAAAATGTACAAATTGCGCCTTGAATAAATTATTCAATTATTAGAAGAAATTTAAAAATGAGAAGAAAAGGAAACTTGATTAGGCGGGTACTTTTTCAACTTCTACCATTCGAATCTTACTTAAAAGTCCTGAGCAAATTATACCTTGTTTCCTTTGATTTGGGCTTGTTAAGAAACAATAGACTATATGAATATCCATACTTTTTAAAGCATATCATCAGCAAAGGGGATGTTTGTATAGACATCGGTGCGAATCTTGGGTATATTACTGTTATCTTATCCAGGCTTGTGGGCAAAAGCGGAAAAGTTCATGCAGTAGAGCCAGTCAAACCAGTACTTGCCGTTTTAAAATCAAATGCAAAAAATCTCAGGAATGTTGAGATATACCCATTTGCTTTAGGCTCAGAAAATAAATCAATAAAACTTGTCAATAACACTAAAAAACAAAAAGGATTTATTGCCAGTGGCTCTTTCTCCGTTGACCATAACCACCTAAATGATGATGATGATGAATTTGAGGCGGAAATGAAAAAGGGCAGTGAACTTTTTAGTGATCTTGACCGATTGGATTTTATAAAGATTGATGTTGAAGGTTATGAATCGGTGGTAGTAACAGAACTGGAGGGATTAATTAAAAAATTTAATCCCTTATTACTGATCGAAACCCGAAGACAAAACAGAATAGATACGATTAATTTCTTCAAAAGGCATAATTACCAGGCCCTGGTTTTGCAAAATGGCAGGCTTCAACCCGCTAAAAAAGAAGAATTCTGGGACATACTTTTTATCCCGGATATTAAATTAGCAAAATTTTCAGGAATCATTGATAAAGACGCTGCTTATGCCAATCAAGCAGAGTAGATAATACCTCAAATGTCTTTTCACAATTAACCATACATCTCAATAATCCGGTCCATACACCGCTCTCCGTCCATGGCGGCACTAACTATTCCTCCAGCGTAGCCTGCCCCCTCTCCACATGGAAATAGCCGCTTGATCACTGCATGTTCATAAGTTTGTTTATCTCTTGGTATTCTTACCGGAGAAGAGGTTCGGCTTTCAACGCCTACGATCTGAGCTTCATTGGTTAAAAAGCCTTTCATCTTTCTGCCAAAGTGTTGGAATCCCTGCCTTAATCGTTTGCCAATAAATTGTGGGAGCACATCCATGATATTTACGGAAGTCAGTCCTGGCTGGTAGGAAGTTCCCACCACCCTGGCGGATACTTTCCCTTCCACAAAATCCACCAGCCGCTGTGCAGGAGCTACCTGCGCTTTACCACCTAATTTCCATGCTTCTTTTTCGACATCTTCCTGGAACCGGAGGGCTGCCAATTCTTTAAATTGATTGTATTGAGGGATGTCTTCCAATGCTACAGCCGCTACAATGCCCGAGTTAGCATATTTACCATCTCGCCGTGAAGGACTCATCCCGTTAACCACCACCTCGCCGGGAGCAGTTGCGGCTGGCACAATAAATCCACCAGGGCACATGCAAAAAGAAAATACCCCACGTTCAACATTTTTGATGGTTGTCTGGGAAACCAATGAATAAGCCGAGGCCGGTAAGTACTGTCCTCTATCTCTTTTTTTGTATTGAATTTCGTCTATGATCGCTTGCGGATGCTCTACCCGCACCCCCAAAGCAAATGGCTTGGCTTCAATGGCTACTTTGCGAGTTAAGCATAGTTCAAAAATATCCCGCGCAGAGTGCCCCGTAGCAAGAAGTACAGCAATTCCTTTGAATTCATCTGCTCCACATTTCACCCCTTTCATTTCCCCTTGCTCAATAATAAAATCTGTCACTTTGGTATTGAAATGAACTTCACCGCCAGCTTGCAGAATAGTTTCCCTCATGGCCGTCACTAACTGAGGTAGTTTATTGGTGCCAATATGGGGATGCGCTTCAAAAAGGATATGCGAAGCAGCACCATGGGCTACAAGAATCTCATAAACGCGACGAACGCTACCTCTTTTGGTCGAACGGGTGTACAACTTACCATCTGAATAAGTACCTGCCCCACCTTCACCAAAACAATAATTACTATCAGGATTTACAATATGTTTTTTGTTAATATCTGCAAGATCCCTCCTTCTTGCTCTGACATCTTTACCACGTTCAAGAATGATTGGTTTTATTCCACCTTCAATAGCTTTGAGTGCCGAAAACATTCCTGCAGGACCAGACCCAACGATGATTACCTGAGGTGATTTTGAAACATCAAATGCTTTTTTATGATATTCCACATATTCAACTTCAGGTGGAGAATCCCTGATCCCAATATTGAGATTAACCTTTATTTGTTTTTGCCTTGCATCAATGGATCGCCTAAGCATTTGGAAGTACTGATTTTCATCCATGACACCGGTGGCTCTAAGATATTCTTCAAGTGCTTCGTGATCAAATCCAATCTTCGGAGGCACAACAAGCTTTTTTTCAGGCATCAGCAATACAATGATAGGTTATTAAGCAGTTTGTACTACTCATTAGGAATCAATACCCTTGGTATGGTCATTATTTTGGTTTGTCGGCCATCAATGTAGAGTACTTTTTCTCCATCAAAGTAAGCATCTTCCTCTAGCATAATGCGGATTTCCTTTTCCCATTCATCGATATAAACACCTGCATTCAACTCTATGGAATAAGCTGTATTGGCATAAAGCGGGTAATCACCCTTTCCTGGCACACCGCCCTGTTGATCCCACAATCCAATGGTTGGGCCTGCGCCATGACCATGAAAACCTATGGGATGGGTGTAGATCACCCCTTTCAATTGTTCGGCTTTACATTGAGCAAGTGTTCTTTTCAATATTTCATTGCCCGGTCTACCTTTTACAAAATTGGAGGTAAGGATATCCTGTACCCGGTTTCCTTTTTTAAACGCTTCTCTTAAAAATAAAGGCGGCTCTTTTTCACCCTGTTTCAGCACATACGCATGTTGTTGGGTATCGGTGTTAAGCCTTAAATAGGTGATACCAAAATCGACGTGCAACAGGTCTCCGGGATAAATGGTTTGTTGTTCCGGTCTTTCCGAAAATGCTCTTAGGTGTTCAAATGATTCCGGATCTTTTCTTTGAAGGGATACAGTAGGATGAAACCAGGCTGTAAAACCTAATTCCCGAATGCGGTCTCTATACCACCAAACCACATCATCAGTAGTGCTGATACCTGGTTGGATTACTTTTTCCGAAAATCCTTCTGCAATGATCTGGTGTGCCATACGCACGATATTCTGATAAACCATCATTTCGCTCGCTGTACGAGCTTCCAGCCAACCTATGGCTACATTTTCAGCGCTCACAATTCTGTTTTGATATTTTTTTGGCAGAACATCCATAAGCTTTTCATAATGGGTTGCTGAGATCCCATCTGCCAGTGCAAAGGTTTCTGATTTATTGATGCCTATATTCTTTGGTTCTTTTTCTATGATCATATCAGCCAAAGCCTTCCATTGGTCGGGTTGCTCCTCTTTGTCCCAAACGGTTTTGAATAGCTCACCGGTATTGTAGCGGGACATGCCAAAGGTTTCCAAAGGTTTATCCTCCCCGGGATCATAGGCAATTAACATCGTGGTCCTTCTGGCAGACTTCCAGGTAGCAGGAAGTAATGTTTTGATTACCGGGTCCTCATTATATTCCCTGGCAATAATCACCCACATATCGATTGCTGACCTGCGCATAATTTCCGGCAGGACTGTTAGAATCCGTTCTTCCAACCACCCATCAACCGCTTCAGCCCGTTCGCGCATGCTCAAGGTCTTGGGGAAGTAAGGATTTTGTGCATTGAGGTTGAGTGATAGGGTGATGAAGATTGTAAATAAACTAATTGCTTTCATTAACTAAGTTTGTCATAAAATAAATGTAATTTAAAAATATGGAAAGAATTGTAATAGTTGCCTATAAACCATTACCCGGAAAAGAAAAAGCGTTAGAGGAGCTGATGAAAACACATTGGGATACCCTAAACAAGGAAGGATTAGTATCCAATCGAAAATCAATTATTGCAAAGTCTAGTAATGGGACAATCATTGAAGTGTTTGGCTGGAAATCAAAAGAAGCTATAGAATATGCCCACACTAATAAAGCTGTGCAGGAAATGTGGCAAGAATATGCCAAGGTATGCGAATTTATACCCATTGGTCAGGTGCCAGAAAGTGAGCAACTATTTTCGGAGTTTACTCCGATCGAAACATAGAATCAAACAATTACTTTACCCATTTTTTGCAGTATTTTCATTTATAAAATCTTTCAAAGCTGATTCCATATTCGGCTCACCCCGTTCTTTCAGGTTGTAATAAACACGGGTATTTGGTTTCTGAATATTGATAATCCTTGATAAGTCAATAGGCGTACCTACAACTACAGCATCACAATCACAAGCATTGATGGTCGTTTCAAGGTCTTTTAGTTGCTCCTCTCCATAACCCATGGCAGGTAGCAGCGTACCAATATCCGGATAAATCTTATAGGTTTTATCTATCTTACCAACAGCAAATGGGCGCGCATCCACAAAACCTTCTGCCCCAAATCGCTGACCGGCCACCGCTCCTGCACCTATCTTCATTCCTCCATGGGTTAATGTAGGTCCATCCTCAACCACTAAAATTCTTTTGTCTTTGATTACGGCCGGATCATCAACCATGACTTCTGAGTCAGCTTCTATTACAACCGCATGTGGATTTAACCGGTTGATATTTTCTTTTAACTGACTTATCTGTTCCACGGAAGCTGAATCCATTTTATTGATGATTGCGATATCCGCCATTCTAAGATTGATTTCTCCCGGAAAATAATTCATTTCATGACCTACCCTGTGTGGGTCGGTAACCACTATGTAAATATCAGACTGGTAAAATGAAAAGTCATTATTGCCACCATCCCAGATGATCACATCACATCCATCAGGATCATTTTCTGCTGCCATCAAAATGGCTTCATAATCCACGCCGGCATAGATTACATTCCCTCGCGTAATATGTGGTTCGTACTCTTCCATTTCTTCAATGGTACAATCATGATTCTTCAGGTCTTCGATGGTGGCAAATCGCTGAACTTTTTGTACTTCCAGGTTCCCATATGGCATTGGATGACGGATAGCTACCACTTTCAGGCCTGCCCCCATCAATACTTCAATGACTCGTCTTGAGGTTTGGCTTTTGCCACAGCCCGTACGGGTAGCACAAACTGAAATCAACGGTTTGGTACTTTTTATCATGGTTTCATTTGGTCCTAACATACGGTATCCAGCCCCTGCTGCCTGGACAATTGCGCCTATGGCCATCACATGATGATAGCTTACATCGCTGTAAGAAAAAATACATTCATCTACTTCGAGATCTTTTATCAAATTTGGCAAATCGTCTTCTGGATGGATGGGAATACCTTCCGGATACAATTCACCACTAAGTGAAGGCGGGTAAATCCTACCATCAATATCCGGAATTTGAGCGGCAGTAAATGCGACGACCTTATAATCCGGATTGTTTCGAAAGTAAATATTGAAGTTGTGGAAATCTCTTCCGGCAGCGCCTATGATTATTACATTTTTTTGGGTCATGGTTGTTATATTTAAATATTGATCGAAAAAATTGGATCAATTAAAACAGAATAAAAATGATCTTAATCAGCTTAGAATTAGAGGAAGGTCATCTTCATTATGTGAAGAATTGATTTAATTGAAAATTACAAGAATTTATCAAGGCGTTGAATTTATTTCGACGTTGCTGTAAATATTTAAAAACACAAACAACATCAACCCATGCAATTCTCAGAAAGAACACAACACCTTGGCACGGAAACAGCATTTAAAGTTTCAGGAGAAGCTGTGTCTTTTGCCGCCAAAGGTAATAAAGTTTATCCCTTCCATTTAGGTGATATGAACATACCAACGCCTGGAAATATAACAGAAGCAATTTTCAAAGCCATTAAAAATGGCAAAACAGGTTACTGCCCGGCAGCTGGTCTTCAACAACTGCGGGAGGCCCTAGCCGATGAAATCAACAGCTCGCATGACACAAACTACAAACCAGAGAATGTAGCAGTACAACCCGGTGGTAAACCCGTTATAGGTAAATTTATTTTGGCCTTAATGAACCACGGTGACGAAGTGCTTTATCCAAATCCCGGTTATCCGATCTATGAAAGCCAGATTGAATTTCACGGAGGCGTTGCTGTTCCCTACAAATTTGAGGAGGGGGAAGAAAATTTCACGCTGGATGTGGAAGCGATAGAAAAACTGATAACACCTAAAACAAAAATCCTGATTATTAACAATCTTCAAAATCCCAGCGGTGCAGAGTCATCAGAAGAGGAATTACGAAAACTGGCGGAAATAGCGGTTAAACATAATTTGTATGTTCTTTCAGACGAAGCCTATTTTGATATCAGGTATTCAGGAAAATCCAGATCAATTGTGTCTTTCCCTCATATGGAAGAGCGAACAATCTTATTATATACTTTTTCTAAAAAATATGCTATGACCGGTTGGCGCTTAGGTGCCGCTATTGGTCCTTCAGAAATCATTGACGTCATCGCTAAAATCAATGTAAATCATGAATCATGCACCAACCATTTCATCCAATATGGAGGAATTGAAGCACTCACCGGTGATCAGTCAGGGGCCAGGAAAATCGTAGAAACCCTGAAAATAAGAAGGGATCTGGCAGTCTCTCTTTTGAATAATATTGAGGGTGTAAAATGCTTTAAACCAAATGCCACTTTTTACCTGTACCCGAATGTGACAAATGCTATGGCGAACAGGGGAGAGGATGACTATGAAACCTTCAGAAAGCAAGTGCTTGAAAATACAGGGGTATCTTTCTGTACCCGGTTACATTTTGGAAGGGCACTTCCCGAAGAAAAAGAAAAGTACATACGCTTCGCATATTCTGGAATAAACCCGGATGAGATAGAAGAGGGAATGGATCGGTTGAAAAAATATCTTGAACATTAAAATGTATATTCTTAGATGAGCAATATATTCATAACCCGTATGATCCCTCAGGCTGGGATTGACCACTTAAAGAAACATTGTAAGGTCGTTGAAATTAATCCTGAAGACCGTGTATTGACAGCTGAAGAACTGAAAGAAAAAGTTAAGGGAAGGGATGCGGTCTTATGCCTGCTAACTGATGTAATCAACGACGAGGTATATGAGGCTGCCGGTGCTCAGTGCAAAATTTTCGCCAATATGGCCGTTGGCTATAACAACCTAGACCTTGAAGCTGCTTCAAAGCGCAACATCATTATTACCAATACGCCCGGTGTATTATCAGATGCCACAGCGGATATGGCCTGGGCTTTACTATTTTCCACAGCCCGCAGGATTGTAGAAAGTGATGCCCATATTAGAAGTGGAAAATGGGAAGGTTGGGGGCCATTGCAATTCATTGGCCAGGATATCACCGGACGCACGCTGGGAATTATCGGCGCAGGACGTATAGGCACCAACTTTGCCCTGAAGTCGATAGGATTCAATATGAAGGTTTTGTATTGCGACCCTAATCGAAACGAGGAACTGGAAAGTAAGTTAGGTGCAAGGAAAGTCGAGTTGAAGGAATTACTTCTTGAGTCTGATTTTGTATCCCTTCACGTTTTTTTATCTCCTGAAACCAGGCATCTAATTAGTGAAAAAGAATTGAACCTAATGAAGGAATCAGCTGTTTTGATAAATTCAGCCAGGGGGCCAGTTATTGATGAGCAGGCATTGGTAAATGCATTGAAAAATGGAGCAATAGCTGCAGCGGGCTTGGATGTATACGAATTTGAACCAAAAGCAGTTGATGGGTTATTAACACTTAGGAATGTGGTGGCTTGTCCACATATTGCCAGTGCCACCTTTGAAACCAGAAATAATATGGCTGTAATGGCGGCTAGAAATATCACAGAAGTGTTGGCAGGAAAACCTGCTATAAACCCGGTGAATGAAATCTAATGATTCAATTAAAATGCAACCATGCATACATTTAAATTGTGTGCTTCCTGTGTACTGGGGTCTCAGTAAACATTCGAAAGAATTCGGTGGAGATAGCGACTATGTTTTTTCGTATTTAGTAAAGAAATTTTATGATAAATACATTTTTATATGAAAGAAAGATGGTTGGAAGCATTGAATGAAGAAGTCAGGGAACTGAGAGCGCTTACCCTGGAAGGGTGTGAAATGGCCGTCGCCATAGAAGAAACAGCAAAAGCTGCCAAAGCTGAAACCAGAGCAGCTACCCAACAAGCAAAGGATTCAGGCTCCTGTGGGAAAAACATATCGAATGACAGAACAAACCCAAGGAGAAAAGATTATTAGCGATGTGATGGAAAATTTTTAAGCTATTCAATATCCATTAACCAGAAATTTTAAAATACCCTGTTATAAATATCTGGATTTCCGGATCACATATAAAATCAAAGGAGTATGCTAGTCAAGTAAATTTTCTACCTTAGACATTGTTTCTATAGGATTGTTATTTTGCTGGATGTTATTCTTAATGGACAATATCAACGAATCTATATTTTCTTTAGAATATCCGAATCTTTTAGCTAATAACTTGCAAAATTTTAGCTCATCGGGATGAATTTCCCCATCCAAAACCATCATATGCACCAAATCATATAACTGATGAAATTTTTCTTTTTTATCCTTGGGCACCTCCATAACAATCACTTCTGGTTCATTTTCAATCCCCTCAATGGAACGAACAGAAACCTTGTGTTTAATAGCTAAGTCATACAAAAAGGTACGCTCGGAATCGTCAAAATTTCCATCTGCTAAGGCCATCCCTATAAGGTTCTTCATATGGCTATGGCTATAATCTTTACCTTCTTTAAAGAGCTTAAGAAAATCTGCTAATTTCATTATCTAATATGTTATACCGTGAATAAAAATATATCAATGATTGACTTTGTTTGCATCTTTTGAGATTATGCTATGAATACGATAAGTTAATAATTATTCAAATAATATTAACCAATTATCTTCTTAGAAACATATTCCATAGCTTTTTTAGGCAGTCTTCTGTAAAACCTACGCACAGAATTTTCCCTAAACTCTATATCAAAAAACATAGCAGTTATATGTCGGACCAATGCGGGGTTATCTGCAGCTTTTCTGATCACCAAATTAAAGAGCCAGGGATAACTACTAAGTAATTGTAATTGACGACTGGTTCTTAATTCTTTCCATAGCCTTTGATACACTGCTCTATCATATCGCTGAAGGTAAAATGATGAAAAATCATCTTTATTCAGGGCTGTTTTAGCCACCTGTGCGGCAATTAGCCCGCTGATCATGGCGTTGCCAATTCCTTCGCCTGTAAAAGGATCAATGAGAGATCCAGCATCACCCACCAACAAATAATTATCTCCTGATATTTTCCGTTTTTTTGATCCCAATGGCAATCCAAACCCTTTAATTGCCGCAATTAATTCTGCATTCTCAAATCTTTTTTTCAGGATCGGGATCTGTTCGATGCTTTGAAGTAATATTTCTTTCAAGGATTTCCCTTTTTTTGAGCCTGCAGAACCAAAAAGCCCTAAACCCACATTGAAGCGACCATTCCCCAGGGGAAAGATCCAGAGATAACCGGGTAGGAGTTCATTGAGGTAATAGAATTCTAAAAAATCCTCACTACTTCCAGGTGAAATATTTTTATAATATGCTCTTAATCCAGCAGCATAGTACCTCCTTTCCATTTTCATCTTCCCAATGGACCGGGCGAAAACAGACTGGGCACCATCTGCTATTATTACTAACTTACACTCAAGGCTGGTCTTTCCTGATTTATCATGGAGATTCAGGTGTCCGTTAACTCTTTTGTATTCAGTGAATTTAACCCCTTCAATGAAAGTTATTTTTGATTCGTGCCTAACCGCATCTACCAAAAAGTTATCAAACTGAATGCGGGATGAGGTGTATCCTTTGTCTGTGTACTGCTCGTTCACAAAAGGCACGGTAAGCACACTATAGTCAGGGCTAATGAATTGAAAGCCCTTTACGAGTTGTTTTTCGCTGAACTTTTTGAAATCCTCCAGCAGGCCATAATCAATTCTTGCCAGGGTACCCGTAACCTTTGGGCCTAAGGCATCGCCACAAATTTTATCCCTTGGGAAGTTTTGTTTATCTACCAGCGTAACAGGTATGTTATTTTTAGCGAGGTAAAGGGCAGCCGATGCGCCACCCGGACCTGCACCAACTATACAAATATCTGACTTCATCGATTTAAAAAGCTTATAAAAATAAACAGTATACGTTTACTAAATCCTCATATGTTTAATTTCGTTGATTAATGATACTTATTTATTATGGATATCTTAAATAGACTTAAGGAAACAAAAGCTCAAACCCTGGAGTATTTTGATCTACCAAAACAGGAACTAGGAAAAACCTACAGGGAAGGAAAATGGGATGTAAGGTCACTTTTAATTCATTTAGCAGATGCAGAGACCATTCTTTATGAAAGGATAAGGAGGACAATCGCAGAACCAAGGCCTGTTCTGTGGGGATTTGACCAGGACGCCTGGGCATCAAACCTTAATTACAGCAAGTTTCCATTATCTATAAGCAGAGACATTTATGGCGCTTGCAGAAATGGCATAATCTATCTTACAGATACATTCTATAAATCAAAAGGCAGTAATGAATTTATTCATAGTGAAACTGGGGTAAGGACCTTAAAGCAGGAATGTGAAAAAGCGGCTGACCATAACCAGCATCATTTGGATCAAATAAAAAGCGCATTAAAATCATGAACAGCGATTTTAGCCATTTAAGTAAAACTGGTGATCCGGCAATGGTAGATGTTTCTATTAAAAATATCTCCAAACGTACCGCGATAGCACAGGCCATTGTAATGCTTGATGAAGCAATAATCAACCGGTTGGAAAACGACGAGATACATACCAAAAAAGGGCCTGTGTTTCAAACTGCAATCATTGCCGGTATTATGGCTGCCAAAAAAACCAGCGAGCTGATTCCACTTTGCCATCCTTTAGGACTAGATAAATGCGATATTGTCATCAATATCAATAATCAAGGAGCAGTAGTAATTGAATGTACCGCAAAAGTTACTGCCAGGACAGGCGTAGAAATGGAAGCCCTTACCGGCGCAAATATCGCTGCTTTAACCATTTACGACATGTGTAAAGGATTTTCACACAATATCATCATCAAAGAAATAAAACTACTGGAAAAAACAGGAGGAAAAAGTGATTACAAAACCGCATAAAAAACACAATATTTTAGAAAAGCCAATAGGCGGTAAGTTTCACAAAAACGAAATAGCATTTTTAGGTGCTCCCTGCAGCGTAATTCAAAAGCTTTGTCATAACATCATAAATTTGTTAAGTGAAAAATACCATGTCGGGTATGTCGATGCTGATCATGGCCAGGGAACTGAGCGTCTGAAGTATTCTAAAAAGTATACTGACAAGATCAGCCATCATCAATTAGAATTTCATAGGTCGGATCCAAGCCACATATTTCGGAAATTATTTAATGATGAAGACCTTGTGCTGGTTAATGGCAACCATTTTTTAGCAGAAAAGCAACTGGTTATAATCAATCTCAAAAAAGAGGAATCGCTACGAAAAAAATTGGACAGGCTTACCGATGTAAGAGCGATTATCCTGGATGAGGGAGTCAGTGAAGTCTATCCTTTTATCAAAGATTCCTTGCCTGACTTTAAGGAAATACAAGTATTAAAAATTACAGACATCCGGAGTATAGCGCGCGTCATCGAGACCCAGGTAAATGAAAGAAAGTCAAGAATTAATGGATTAGTATTTGCCGGAGGAAAAAGCATAAGAATGGGCAGGGATAAAGGCGAGATAAATTACTATGGGAAACCACAAAAAGAATATGTAGCCGATCTATTAAAAAAGGATTGTGATGATGTATACATATCCACACAAAGTGGTATTCCAGAAAAACCCAATTACCATTACCTAAAAGACACCTTCCTTGACCTTGGCCCTTATGGTGGTTTGCTTTCTGCTTTTAGGCATAATCCTAATTCATCCTGGCTGGCTGTGGCCTGCGATATACCGTTGCTAAATACTACTACAATAAAAAAGCTAATTGATCACCGGGATGAATCCAAAGTAGCCACCTGCTATCATAATCCAGCAACTGATTTTCCCGAACCTTTGATCACTTTATGGGAACCACGAGCCTACCCAGTTTTATTGGACTTCTTAAGTCGGGGATATAGCTGCCCAAGGAAAGTACTCATCAATAGTGCGGTTAAAGAGCTGGAGATCGAGCAACAGGAAATATTAATGAATGTGAATACCCCTGAGGAGTTGAAGAAGGTTCAGCAAATTATCAATGCCTAAAGTGTCTGCCATTGTCCTTGCTGCTGGCTTATCATCAAGGATGGGTAAGAAAAACAAGCTTTTTCTTGACTATGAGGGTAAATGGATTATTAGCCATATAATTGATCAAATAGAAAAAAGTATAGCTGATGAAATAATTATTATTAGCAGTGAGCTATCACACGAAATTTTAAAAAAGAACCTGACAAAACCGATTAAAATCGTTGAAAATCCAGATTATAAACAAGGCATGACCACATCGATCCAAATGGGGGTATCTAGTGCCAATGGCGATGGTTACATGATTTGCCTTGGAGATATGCCAAAAATAAAAACAGAAGATTATAATCTACTTATAAAAAGTTTCAGAAAGAAGCACCATGAAAATAACCATTCCATCCTTGTCCCTTTTTATTACGGTCAAAAAGGTAACCCGGTAATTTTACCTTACGCTTACAAAGAGGATATATTGAATCATACGGAGATGGATGGTTGTAAATCTATAATCAAAAGAAATTCGGTAAATGTCATTCAATTAGAGATGCCAAATGATCGTATCCTGGTTGATATTGACTATCCTGAAGAATATCGAAGATTGACTAACGATAGTTAAAGACCGAGTAAACTTCCCCTGCTTTGAAAAGGTCTTTTCCTATGGGCAATTGTATAAATGCATCTGCATCTACAAGATTGGCCAGGTCTCCAGAGCCATGCCCCTGAACCGGTTCAGCCAAAATTTTCCCATCATCAGTAAAACCTAGCTTCACTACCAAAAAATAGGTGAGGTCTGGCTTAAATGTAATATCCTTAGCCAGGATGGCTTTTGGTATGTTCCTGGATCCTATGGCCAGGCATTGATCCAACCAGCTTTTTAAATACCGGTGGGTACACAAAAAAGACGAAACAGGATTGCCCGGCAATGCAAACACAGATTTATCTCCTTGTTTGCCAAACCAAAAAGGCTTACCTGGCCGCTGCCGGATTTTATGAAACAGCTTTTCCACGCCTAGTTCATCCAGGGCTTTGGGCAGAAAATCAAATTTACCTTTAGAAACGCCCCCACTTAAAATGATCAAATCATAATGGTGTAAAAAGTTTTTCAACTTACTTATTATTTGATCATAGTCATCATCTAAATGATCAGTATCTGCCTCAATTCCATAATAACTTAAAGTAGTTTGAAGCCTGTATACATTACTTCTTCGTATCTGATGGGGTAATGGTTTTTTATCAATGTCTACCAGCTCATCACCGGTTGATATAATTATTGTTTTAGGCAGCTTACTAACTTTCACCCAGGATTTACCAAGCGAAGCACACAAACCAACTTCTGCAGCAGATATTATCTTGCCTTTTGCTATTACTTTTTTACCCGCTTTTCTGTCCAACCCCTTAAAATGGACATTTTGCTGCGCTTTTATTTCATGAATTAATAGTTCAGCTATTGAATCCGCTATGATTATATCTTCATACCTGACCACAGTATCGGTGTTTTCCGGTAGTATGGATCCAGTCATGACTTCATAGCAATGGGTTGTATCTTTCAACGACTTAAGTGGCGATCCGGCAGCTGCTATTCCATCCACACAAAACTTCCGCTGGCCATTTCGAAATGCTTCATAAGCAATGGCAATGCCATCCATGGTTACCCGGTCGTATGGCGGCAAATCCCGGTCTGTAAAAACATCTTCCCTAACAACCCTGCCAAGTGATTGATTAAGTGGCACCTCTTCCACACCAAAATCCTCAATGCTTTCTGAAAGTATGGATAGTGCCTCTTCTACAGTAATCATAATTCATTATCCTCCGATGGTTGCCATTGATTCTGATACCGGCTTCTTTGATTTCCTTCGCTCCTCTGCCTCGAAACCATCTTTGGCCCGATTTTGAAGAACGCTTTTAAAGGAATCCGCAACGTCAACATCTGATGCTCCGGACCTGATTATATCCCGCAGATTGAGTACACCATCATCATAAAGACAGGTTTTTAGGTCACCCTGCGGGGTTATTCTTATCCTGTTGCATGTTCCGCAAAAAGTCCTGGTGTATGCTGCAATGATTCCGAAGGAACCTCTATATCCAGGGATCTGATAGTTGACGGAAGTAGCGTTGGGTGGATCAGGTAGCTTAATAATTTCAGCATATTCATTAGAAATATGTTCAAAAATCTTTTTCATAGGCCAACAGGTAAGGTTGCCTTGACCCAGAGTACCGTTAAATGGCATCTCTTCAATAAACCGCACACTTAATTTTGTGTCCCTGGTCAATTCGATCATGGAATAAATGTCTTCAATGTTTCTTCCATTCATCACGACCATATTTATTTTCACATCCATAGTACTGGCCAACAGCTTATCCAAAGTACGCATTACCTGGTCAAACATATCCCTGCGTGTAATCTGCTGAAACCTATCCTTATCCAGACTGTCAAGGCTAAGATTGACTGATTTAATTCCCAGTGCCTGTAATTGATCTACCTTGTCTTCGGTAAAAGAGCCATTTGTAGTGATATGTATGGCTTTTAGTGCATCTACTTTGGAAACATTTTCTAAAAAATCCATTATTCCACGTCTTACAAACGGCTCTCCACCGGTTATCCTAAGCTTTGAAATTCCTAACCCGCCCAAAATATAGATGATGCGATACATTTCCTCAAAACTCAATAATTGATTTTTTTGCACATAGTTGATCCCTTCTTCAGGCATACAATAAAAACACCTTAGGTTACACCTATCTGTTACAGCTAACCTTAAATAGTTGATCAATCTGTTATGATTATCGTAAAGCATAATTGTTATCATCAATGTTAACAAGAAAATTTAACCAAGAATTACATTTCTTTGAAATAAACAAAAAGAATATTTTGGTTATTGATAAATACAATGCTTTGTAGATGGTTGATGTACTATCCATAAAACAACAGTTTCCAATTTTTGAAGCTCATCCCGGGTTGGTTTATCTGGATAATGCTGCCACTACCCAACGGCCAAAATGCGTTATCGATGCGATAACTAAATTCTACACCTCTGAAAATGCTAACATTCATCGTGGTGTATACAGCCTTTCAGCACAAGCTACAGAAGCTTATGAGTCCACACGTCAGGATGTAGCCACCTTTGTTGGATCGAAAAAACCACAAACCATAGCCTTTACTAAAGGAACCACTGAATCGATCAATATTATTGCAAATTCTTTTGTTGAAAAGGAATTACAAGCTGATGAAAACATCGTGATAACATTGATGGAGCATCACGCCAATTTTATTCCCTGGCAAATGCTATGTAAACGAAAGAGCGCTGAACTGAGAATTGTCCCATTAGATCAAAATGGAGACATAGACCTGGGAAAATTAATAACATCAATCGATGATAAAACTAAGATTGTTGCCTTAAATCACATATCTAACACTCTTGGCACAATAAATCCGATAGCGGAAATTGTAGGATGGGCGCACAAAAAAGATGTTCCGGTTATGATCGATGCAGCACAAAGCGCTGCACTTCATAATCTTGAGGTTGAATCTAATGGAATTGATTTCCTGGCTTTCTCAGGTCACAAGATATTTGGCCCTTTTGGCGTTGGTGTACTGTATGTTGATGAAAAATTCATCCCCAAAGTAGATCCTTACACTTTTGGAGGCGGCATGATAGAAGCGGTTACTACCGCTGAGACTTCCTTTTTAAGCTACCCTCATAATTTAGATGCCGGCACCTCCAATATATCCGGGGTGATAGGATTATCCAAAGCTATTGATTTTATCAATGAACTCCAAAAATCCAAACTAATTGACCATTTAGCAGCATTGACCGATTACTGCAGGGAAAGGCTTGGTGAAATTGAAGGTTTACAAATCCTCGGCAATCCAAAAAAACACTTCGGTATTCTATCTTTTACAGTAGATGAAATTCATCCGCATGATGTTTCATCTTTTCTAAATCATGACAGCATCGCTGTGCGGGCAGGAATGCACTGTACCCAGCCATTACTGGAATCCATGGAGATACCTGCTACTGTAAGGGTATCTTTTTCCATATATAATTCCAAAACTGACGTTGATCGACTAATTGTTTCATTAAAAGACCTGAAAAAATTTTGGAAATGAACCGCGATGATTTAAAAAAAATATATAACCAGGCAATTTTAAGCCACAATAAAAATCCTTCCCATTTTGAAAAGAAGACTAATTGCTCCAGATCCTTTAAGGCTTACAATCCAATGTGTGGTGACAGGTATCAGATATGCTTAATAGAAAATGAAGAAAGACATCATTTTCAAGGCTTTTTTCATGGTTTTGGCTGTGCGCTGTCAAAAGCATCTGCCTCTATTTTGATGGAGCACATAAAGGATAAGACCAAAGAAGAAATTATTGAAATTTGTGAAAAATTCTTAATTGCATTTAATGAAAAAGATAATATGTTGTTGCCTTCAACAGAATTAAATATTTTGGTTCAGATTAAAGAACACAAGGCAAGATTAGACTGCGTTCAATTGGCTTGGAGGGCGATGTTGGAAGCTTTAAAAAAATAAATATGGATATTAAAATAATAGCCTTTGGCATAGCGAAAGATATTTTAAATGCAAGGGACATCAAAGTAAACCTTGAAGGCGATAAAACCATTAAAACCTTAAAGACAGAACTCATTAAAAAATATCCGGAGTTTGGCAAACTTGCAAGTTTAAAATTTGCTGTTAATGAAGATTATCAAGCTGATTCTTTTGTGTTAAATGAGACCGACGAAGTGGTAATAATTCCTCCGGTAAGCGGAGGATAACTATTTAATAATGATTGATATTAAAATAAAATCTGATCCCCTTTCTGAAGCTGAATGCAATGATTTTGTCAAAGATTCATCAGCGGGCGGAACAGTCATTTTTATCGGGACCGTACGCGATCATACCAGAGGCAAGAAAGTAGTTAAGTTAGAATTTGAGTGTTATGAGCCTATGGCTTTCAAAGAGATGGGAAAAATTGCCGGAAAAATAAAAAATAAGTGGGAAGCCATTAAAGTAAGCATGCACCACCGGGTCGGTTCTTTGGATATTGGAGAAATACCTGTGATTATTGCAGTATCTACACCTCATCGACAAGCCGCTTTTGAAGCCTGTCAATTTGGTATTGATACCCTGAAAGAAACAGTTCCTATCTGGAAAAAAGAGGTCTTTGAAGATGGCGAAGTATGGGTAGCTGCCCACCCTTGAATTGTGTAATTTAGTATATTGCAAACGTTTTCATTACTTTTATATTAACTATTTTAGCATATGATTAATGCAGATCTTGAAGAGAAACTAGGGCTACCTATTGGCACCACATTGGACAGGTTCATAATGAAAAAGCAAGAGGATTTTCCTTATGCTACCGGTGAATTGTCTCAATTACTTCGTGACATAGCGCTGGCAGGGAAAATTGTTAATAGAGAGGTCAACAAATCCGGTTTATTGGATATAGCAGGCGCTTATGGCTCAAAAAATATCCAGGGGGAAGACCAACAAAAACTCGATGTTATTGCCGATATCCGTTTTACACGCGCATTTAAAAATGGTGGGGAAGTTTGCGCAATTGTATCAGAGGAAGATGATGAAATTATTAGGTTAAGACAAGATGCAAAATATGTGGTAGCCATCGATCCGTTGGATGGCTCATCTAATATTGATGTAAATGTTTCAATTGGAACAATTTTCTCAATTTACAGGAGGTTATCCCCTGTAGGCTCACCGGTTCAGGAGGAGGATGTACTGCAAAAAGGAGATCACCAGGTAGCCGCAGGATATATTTTATATGGATCCTCCACAATGCTGGTTTATACCACAGGATGCGGGGTAAATGGATTTACCTATGAGCCTTCCCTGGGAGAATATGTGCTGTCACATGCTGATATGCGTTGTCCCGAATCCGGAACAATATACTCCATCAATGAAGGTGCCTATCACGGATTTGAAAAGTCCACCATTAATTACATTGAATTTTGTAAGGAAAAGTATTACTCTGCAAGATATATTGGTTCACTGGTGGCAGACTTTCATCGAAATTTACTTAAAGGTGGCATTTATATCTATCCGAGGACTAAATCCGCTTCCAATGGTAAATTAAGACTGATGTATGAATGCAATGCCTTAGCCATGATCGCAGAAAGGTCCGGAGGTATGGCCATGAATGGTAAACAACGTATTCTGGATACTATACCCTCAGACTTACACCAAAGGTCTCCTTTATTCATAGGTTCCAGGGATATGGTGGAAAAAGCAATCTCGTTTATTGCAGATTAATGCTTCTTATATTTTTCCCGGGTTTTAACTTTTTCAATCTCACGATTTATAATTACTTTGGCTAGTTCGTTTGAGATATGATCCGGATAGGTCTCGTTCACTATCTTTTGAAAGACTTGCTGGTTAATATCTATTCTGTACATAGCATTGATCAACCGATTAAAATCAGTGTCTAAAAGGTTTTGGACCAGTCGTGTCAATTCAAACTCAAGTTCTTTTAAAGGATCATCAACGTCCTGCTTTTGAATCTGAAGTTCATTTTCATTCAGCAACATATGCTTTTGAATCAATTCCTGGCTATGATAAGCTAATTCATCATTATTCATCTTTCTTCACCTCACTATCCCCTTCATTTTTATCTGCTCCACTATTTTTACTTTGATCCTCTTCTGTTGAAGCATCATCAGAACTGCCCGTTAGTACTTCCGGTAATTGCCGGGAAATATGGTGGTACCAATTGATCAATTTCTTAATGTCCGATACGTAAACCCTTGTTTCGTCATATTCCGGCAGGATATACCGCATAAAAGATTTCAATTCATCTGGTGCTGAACTTCCTGAAAGTCCCGTATCACCTTCAAATTCTTTATGTATCATTTTCATTACGTCCTTTAGTGGCCTTGAACCTTCTGCATCCGTAGTATAAATTGATATTTCGGACAAGATGGAAACTTTGGTATGCATGCTCGCAACCATTTTCTTTTTCTGTTCATCCAAAGATTCAAGGACCACACCTGTCCGCGTTGGTGTAAGTACTTTAAACAAACCACTTTTTCCTGAAACTGAAGCTAAATCTTTAAATTCCATTGATCTGGTATAATTAACACAAAATAAACCGGTTAATCATAGGCCGGGTGCTAAAACTTACTTAGAGGTGATGTACAAAGAAAAGTAAAATATCTAAAAACAATTAATTGATCAAAGACTTATACAAGAGTAAAAATTTAGCATGATAAATAAGTATCTATTTTTAACATGGTTGATCTTATTAAATCTTAATATTATGGCTCAGAAAACCTCCTTCCATGACTTTGAAATCAAAAAATTGAATAGTGATGAAACACTTATGATGTCTGAGTTCAAAGGGAAATATATTCTTGCCGTTAATGTAGCTTCTGAATGTGGATATACCCCACAATATGAAGAGCTTCAAAAATTATCAAAAAAATATGAAAATCAGTTAGTAGTTATTGGTTTTCCATCCAATCAATTTGGCGGTCAGGAGCCGGGTTCTGAGTCAGTGATCCAATCTTTTTGTAAAGCTAATTTTGGTGTGTCTTTCCCTATGACCACTAAAATTGATGTGAAGGGTAAAGACCAGCATGAGATCTATCAATGGTTAACCCAAAAAGAAAAAAATGGTAAAGATGATTACGTAGTTACCTGGAACTTTAATAAGTTCCTTATTAATAAAAATGGCCAACTTGTAAGTTACTTTCCCTCCTCTGTTAATCCCCTGGATGCTTCAATCATTGAAAATATTTTAAATTAAGCATTCTCTAACATTAATCAGCATCAAATAATATATCAGTCATTATTTACTGATAAAGTTAAGCTAATTTCGAGGATCGATTTAACTACGTCATCGTAATGAATAGTGCTATAAAATTGATCCTATCTGTTGGCATACCCTTACTTATTCTGATTATTCCAACATCGTTGTTACCGCTCGAGGGCATTACGGTTGTGGAACACCGGGTGATTGCCATATTCTTCATGGCCGCTTTATTCTGGATACTTGAGCCAATACCTATTTATGCAACATCTCTTTTAATAATCTTACTTGAGTTGGTTATGGTATCCAACAAGGGGTTAAATTTTCTTGTACGCTCAGAAAGCGAATCTTTTGGCTCATTAATCAAGTACCAGGATATCCTGGGGACATTTGCTTCCCCGATAATCATTTTATTTTTAGGGGGCTTTTTTCTGGCGATGGCTGCTACCAAGTACCGGCTAGACCAAAACCTGGCAAAGGTTTTACTTAGGCCATTTGGGCAAAAACCTACGATGGTTATGATGGGCATTATGATTATTACTGCCATCTTTTCGATGTTCATGAGCAATACTGCCACCACCGCCATGATGTTATCTATACTCACACCTGTACTGGCTCTTTTCCAAACCAATGATACCGGTAAAATAGCCTTTACATTATCAGTTCCGGTCGCAGCTAACATTGGAGGAATAGGCACACCCATAGGTACACCTCCCAATGCTGTAGCACTTAAATATCTTACAGGAGAAAACGTTGTTTCATTTTCTGAATGGATGGTATTTGCGGTGCCATACGTGATAATCTTATTGATCATCGGTTGGTTCTTTTTAAAAGTAATTTTCCCAATATCTACTCCTGAGATCACACTGAAAATCCGCGGCAGCTGGCTTAGAAACAGACGGGCGTATATCGTCTATACAACCTTTAGCCTCACCATCTTGCTTTGGTTAACTGATTTTTTGCATGGTATGAACTCCTATGTAGTAGCCATGATACCCGTTGCCGTATTCTCTGCATCCAGCATCATCACTAAAAATGATCTTAAAAATATCAGTTGGGACGTTTTATGGCTGGTATCAGGTGGCATAGCTCTTGGTTTAGCGTTAGATAAAAGTGGGTTAGCACAGAGAATTATCGAAAGTATCCCTTTCGGGGATTTTTCTCCGGTTATAATTATCGTATCGATCACACTGGTAGCTGCGGTTATGGCAAATTTCATGTCTAATACAGCCACGGCTAACCTATTATTACCATTAGTAGCTGTTCTAGGCACATCAATAACCACACTTGAACCACTCGGGGGAGGTATGATGGTGATTTTATCCGTTACGATTGCCTGCTCAATGGGTATGGCTTTACCCATAAGTACCCCTCCAAATGCATTAGCTTTTGGGACCGGTTTATTCCAAACCAAACAAATGGCGAGCATTGGTGTGGTTATCGCTTCATTAGGAATGATTCTGAATTATCTATTGATGTACATACTAAACACGGTAAATTTCTTTTAAGAAAATATGAGCGAACCTGTAAATTTCGAATGGCTGAAAAGGAATTATTTCTCTAATCCTGAGAAACAGATTAAACTCAGAAAAGGAGAGATCTTACTTGAACAAAATCAAAAGAACAAAAAACTGTTCTTGGTATTGAAAGGTCGCTTGCAAGGGTATTTACCAGATGAAATGTTAAGTGAATACCCAATCTTCGAATCCGCGAAGGATCGATTTATTGGTGTCTATAGTTACTTCTCAGAAGAAAGTGTTAGTTATTCCAGGGTCATAGCTGCTGAAGACTCTACCGTAGCTTACTACGATAGACCACTTGCCCAACATGATAAAGGTGAATATGAAAAGTTAATGCCTTTTCTGATGTCAGTGGTGGTTAACGAACTGTCTTCCCGGCAGAACTTTGCCCGTCATATGGCCAAGGAAAGGCATCAGGACCTGAAGAAATTGTTGCAGGCTGAGAAAATGGCCACCCTGGGTCAAATGGCGGCAGGACTGGCTCATGAATTAAATAATTCAGTAGGCGTCATTGTCAGCAACCTTGATCAGTTAGAAGAGTATTTAGATGAAAACATCAAAAACATAGGCAAGGAGTATTTTGAGATTTACGAGTCGGGGAAAGAAAGGGGGAAGTTCATTTCCAGCGCTGAGGCAAGACAATTAAGGAAATCTTATGAAAAAGAATTAAATATTGATTCTCCGGTTATTAGGAAGCTAACTAAAACTGGTATAGATGCTAAAAGCATAAAATTATACCTTAAAAGTAAAAAATTATCAGCAGAAAAAATTTATGATACCTGGGAGCTCGGTTGCACACTTTATGACATGAAAATAGCTGCGAGGCACTCCAGCAATGTAGTCCATTCGGTAAAAGAATTGGGAGGGAAAGAAATGGCATGGTCTAAAGAGGTAGATATAAACCAAACCTTACATGAGGCTTTGGTGATCGTTGGAGGGTTAGTCAAAAAAGTATCCACCGAAATCAAATATGAAGATTTACCACTTATTGAAGCCTGTCCCGGTGAATTAATTCAGGTATGGATCAATCTTATTAAAAATGCTGTGGAAGCCATGCTGATCAATAAAACGGATAACCCGGTATTAAAAGTAATAACACAAAAAGAAGAAGGCGTGCTGGGCGTTACCATTGGTGATAATGGTCCAGGTGTACCGGATAAAATAAAAAACCAAATATTCGAACCCAGCTTTACCACAAAAATTGGCGGGTTATCATTTGGCCTGGGATTAGGACTAACTATTGCCCAGCGTATAATCAATGAGCATAACGGAAGTATCCGGCTTGAAAGTCAGAAAGGAAATACTGAATTTACTGTTTCAATACCTATAACAAATCATTATGGATAAGCTTTATATCATTTGTGTTGATGATCAACGTGAGGTATTAAGTGCACTAACTGAAGACCTCGAACCGCTGGAAGGACAAATTCTTCTTGAAGAGTGTGAATCTGCCGATGAAGCCTGGGACTTGCTAGATGAAATTGATGCCCAGGGTGATCATGCTGCGATTATTATTTCCGATCATGTGATGCCTGGTACCAGTGGCGTGGAGTTTTTATCTGAACTAAAAAAAGATGGCCGGTTTGATAAATCGAAAAAAATTCTGTTGACCGGACTAGCCACCCACCAGGACACCATAAAAGCAATCAACCAGGCCGGACTGGATAATTATATTGAGAAACCATGGAACAAGCATGAGCTTATTTCTACCATTAAAAAATTACTGACCATTTATATAATCTCTGTTGGATTGGATTATTCCCATTTCAGTACAATCACCGACTCCGATACATTATTCACTATATTAAGGTCAGATACTTAATTGGGTTTAATTAAAGTTTACCTATTTAAATATTTATATTATTACCTATGCGATAAATACTAATCAAGTAGAGCCTTATTGAATTTTTACCAAATATTGTATTAGGCTATGCTTAAGACCCCGTACTAAAAATCCACCTTTAAAACTATTTTAGCGTATTTAATACAATCTATGGATTTATCATAGGTCAATAAATAACATTATGAACAATATGAAAAGAGTTGTAATTACAGGATTAGGCGCAATAACCCCCCTGGGAAATACAGTGGAAGGTTTCTGGGAGAATATCAAAGCAGGTAAAAGTGGTGCCCGACCTATTTCCAAATTTGATGCTTCCAGGTTCAAAACGCGGTTCGCATGCGAAGTTGATAATTTTGATCCACTGCAATACCTAAGAAAAAAAGACCTAAGAAAATATGACCTGTTCACCCAATATGCAATAGCAGGGTCCGATGATTCAATAAAAGATGCCGGACTTGATTTTAGCACCTATGATATTAACCAACTAAGTCGAGTTGGTGTTGTCTGGGCATCTGGAAATGGTGGTATCAGAACATTTGAGGAGCAGGTAAAAGAATATTACGAAGGAGACGGGACGCCACGTTTCAATCCATATTTCATCCCCAAAATGATCCTGGATATTGCAGCAGGAGTAATATCCATAAGAAACAAATTACATGGGCCAAACTTTTGTACGGTGTCTGCCTGTGCTTCTTCCAACAATGCCATAGCAAGTGCTTTTGATATCATAAGGCTTGGAAAAGCAGACATTATGATCTCTGGTGGCTCTGAAGCAGCAATTACCGAATCAGCGGTAGGTGGCTTTTCTGCAGCAAAAGCACTATCCACCAATAACGACAATTATCTTACAGCTTCCCGTCCATTTGATACAAGCAGGGATGGATTCATTATTGGAGAAGGGGCAGCCTCCCTAATTTTAGAAGAATACGAACATGCAAAAGCCAGAGGAGCTAATATTTATGCCGAAATATTGGGTAGTGGAATGGCAGGAGATGCTTACCACCTTACTGGTACACCGGAGAACGGCATAGGAGCAATGTTTGGCATGAAAGCAGCACTTCATGATGCTCAACTAACTCCGGACAAAATAGATTACATCAATACCCATGCTACCTCAACACCACTTGGAGACCTAAGCGAACTAAACGGTATAGCACAGGTATTCAAGAATCAATCGAATTTTTTAATTAGCGCCACAAAATCAATGACCGGCCATTTGCTTGGTGCCGCCGGGGCTTTGGAAGCTATTGTATCCGTATTATCAGTTAAACATGACTTTATCCCCGCCACCATCAATACGAATGATCTTGATCCCAAAATTCCAGAAGGTTTAAAAATCGTTATTGATGAAGGCATTGAAAAACCCGTTAATTATACCTTAAATAATACGTTTGGTTTTGGAGGCCATGTAGCCAGTACCATTTTCAAAAAATTTGATTGACCATGAATTAAATTCTGTAATTACTTATTCCTAAATAACTTATATCGTTAACTTCATTCTAGGTTAACACTTTTGCTCCGGAGGAACAAAAAATATATGGTGCCTATGGAACCTTCTTCAATGTAAATAATATGAAGTATTTAGTATTAATTGCTGTTATTATAGGCTTTATCGGAATTATATACTGGTTAACAGTTGACAAAGAGCATCCGTCCATCACTAACGTCTCAATAAAACCCGATGAACTGCTAGAGTATGCCAGTGAAGATATTCGGAAAAATTACTATGGTACCAGCCTGGTGCATATACAAAAGGCTATAAATATGATGAGATTGCTCGAAAAAGATGCTGATTCTATGAGCATCATTGCTATAGAAAAAGCCATCGTTGATTTAGAAATCATTGAAAAAGAAATAGCAAAGAAAAATATTGACGAAGATCAAATTTATCAGGCATTTGTAAATGCCTTAAATTCTTTAGCATTTGCTGAATTAAGAATTTCTGAAGAATACACGAAAATTGGAAAAGAAAAGGAAGCAGGCTATGCAATGGGTTATGCTATACGCCACTTACAATCCGCAAGACACTTCGCCAAAGGCGAAGAAAAGAACCTGGAGGAAAAGGTCTACCTGGAAATAGATTCTTTGATGAATTCCGGCATAAAAGATAGTGAAGCCTTTATTAGCGAACTAAATAGAATCATTCTGGAAATTGATACTGGTTTTCTTGAAGCGTATCATTAACTAATTTTTGAACCGATATTTTTAGCACTTATAATAAAACATCTCCAACAAATATTAAACCTATTTAATTATTTAAATAGAGTCATTTTGATATAAAAGGTTAAGAAACTCTTGACCGTATTAAAAAAATTCAAAACATGAAATATTTATTATTAACCTTACTCTTTATGGGTCTGACTGGGCTTTTTGTGTGGGTAGATAATGACGAGAAGCACCCCACAATCAATGATATTGCCGTTAAGCCCGACGAACTTTTGGAGTATGCAAGCGAAACCATTCGCAAAAATTATTATGGTACAAGTGTGGTACAAATTCAAAAAGCTATTAAAGCAATGAAAATGATCCAAAGAGATACAGATTCTATGAGCGATATAGTAATAGAAAAAGCTATTGTTGAATTAGAGATAATTTCAAAAGAAATAGCAAAAGACAGGATCGACAAGGATCAAATCTATGAAACATTTGTTAACGCATTAAATGCGCTGGCCTACACCCAACTGAGGATTTCTCGAAAATATGTAAAAACCGATGAATTAGAAGAAGCGGCCTATGCTATGAACCATGCCATACATCATTTGAAAACAGCCCGTCATTTTGCTAAAGGTAAACGCAAAGATCTGGAAGAAGAAGTGTACATACAGATTGATTCTTTAATGAATACTGGCTTAAATGATAAAGAACTTTTTATAAATGAACTAAATCGGATAATTCTTGAAATTGATATTGGTTTTCTAAAAGAATATCACTAATTGACATTTTGAAATCATAACTATCTCGGTAAATAATAACGGTTATATCATAAAAATCCGATGATGACAGCCGTCCGTTAAGTAATATTTATCCCTGTATTAAATATCTCCTAACTTTATCATAGTCTACTTTTAAAGGCATATATTTTGTCAAATTTGTATCGAAAATCACAAACCCATGAAATCAACCATATTATTATTATTTGTATTTATTTCAGCTGTTGCTTTTGGTCAGAATTACCCGGAAGACCCGGAATTAAATGATCTTACGATCAAAAAAGAGGCCTATTATCGTCAGTTCATGAAAGCTAAAGAATATGATAAAGCCAGGGCACCGCTTCAGTGGATATATAAAAATGTTCCTGACTTTCACGAATCAATTTATATGAAAGGTGCTCAATTGTATGAGGCTTTGTACACAAACACCGACGACCCTAAACTAAAAAATCAGTTTATGGACACAGTGCTCTGGACTTATGACCAGAGAAATAAATACTTTGGAGACACTAAAAAGGTATTAAATAGAAAAGCATACACAGCTTTTAAATATTATTACAAAACACCGCAAAAATTTGATAAAGTCTATAGCCTATATGAAGATATCTTTAATAACAATGAGCAAGACCTGGTAAGATATAATCTTGTGCCGTTAATGAGCTTAGCCGCTAACTACCATAAAGCTAAGCCTGAAGAATTCCCGTTGGAGCAGTTACTGGAAACATATGATGTTATCTCGGCATCTGCTGATTATTTGACAGAAAAAGGACAGCAAATAGATAAATTAAAAAGTGATATAGACAAAGTTGATGCCTTGCTTACCTCCACCATAGATTTATCATGTGAATTCATAAAAGAAAATTTGGCTTCAAAACTTACTGAAGAGGACTTAGGACTGGCAAAAAAGATCGTTCGGTACGCTCTATCTTCCGGTTGCTCCAATGAGCCATACTTCATAACGGCAGCTGAGATGGTATATGCGAATGATCCACAACCAGGATTAGCCCGTGCCATTGGTGATAAATATCTGGTTTCAAAAAATTATCAACAAGCCCTGGAATATTATGATAAGGCGTTAGATGGCGATCTGAAATCCGACTCAAAGTTTAAAGTCCTACTCAACAAAGCAAAAGCAAATAGATATCTTGGAAAGAAATCCGCAGCAAGAGCACTGGCCTATGAGGCCGTTAAAATTAATCCCTCAAATACAGAGCCTTATAATTTGATCGGAGATATGTATTTTACAAGCTTTGAAGATTGTAAGAAAGGTGTAAGCAAAGTTGAGGACAGAGCAATCTTTATAGCTGCTTATGAAATGTATAAAAAAGCCGGAAATTCAGGCCAGATGAGCGCAGCCAAAGAACAATTTCCTTCTATGGAAGAAATATTTAGTGATGAATATGAAGTTGGCCAATCGGTTGAAATTGATTGCTGGATTAATACTTCAGTTACCCTTTCCAAAAGGGACTAGTAATTTATTTAGGCAGATTTAGGTATTTTCACTGATTTAATTTATTTGATCAGTCTTTAAATTAGTTCAATAATTCAATCAGTGATGAACAAAGTGAATGACTTAAAAGCATTGTTAGTAGCGTGGGGAGGATATTTATTCTTAATCTTTACTTTATTTATCCTCTTCACAAATTAAAAGAGGGATACTTTTCTATCCCTCTTCTTTATTATTCCACAGAAAATTTACTACTACCAACCCAATCCGTAGTAAGCTTTGTCTCCATTCGGATATATTCCTTCGATTAGCATACCTTCACCCGTGGATCTATCAACCGCAGCAGTGAAATCCTCCAGGGTTTCAATTGATCTTTTATCGATTCTGGTGATTATAAATCCTTCTTTTATTCCAGCCTCCTCCCACTTCCCTGTTTTGATTTCTGTGATCTTAATACCTCCTTCAAGTGCATATTGTTCTTTTTCATCGCGGGTGAGCTCCGCAAATGAAGCGCCATCCATAGACATGGTATTGTTAACTTTAACAATATTTGTGTTGCCCAGGGTATTTTTTAACGTGGCATTGGCCTCTAATTTTTTGCCATCATGAATGTAAATTACTTTCACCTGATCGCCGGGCCGATTTAATGCTACCTGTTCTTGCAACTCGGATACATTTGATACCGGTTTATCATCGATACCTACGATGACATCACCTCGCTCCAGACCTATTTCTTCCGCCGCACTCCCTGATCTGACTTCGTCAATATAAACACCCTTTACCACATTCAAATCCTCTTCTTCAGCCAACTCTGAATTATTATCCCTTATTTGGATGCCTAATATTGCCCTTTGTACAACTCCAAATTCTTTTAAATCGTAGACAACTTTTTGCACCAAAGAAACAGGCACTGCAAACGAATATCCTGCGAATGTTCCGGTAGGTGTAGCAATTGCCGTGTTTATCCCAATTAATTCACCTTTTAAGTTTACCAATGCCCCGCCACTATTACCTGGATTGACAGCAGCGTCAGTTTGGATAAAAGATTCTATTTGTAAATTATTTCTATCCCGTAAAATATTAATATTCCGTGCCTTAGCGCTTACAATACCTGCAGTAACAGTTGACCTGAAATCAAAAGGATTACCTACCGCCAGAACCCATTCCCCTATCTGTAGGTTCTCTGAGTTCCCGAATTCCAGTGTGGATAAATTAATCGCATCGATTTTCAATAAGGCAAGGTCTGTTGTCGGGTCAGTTCCGATAACTTCCGCTTCAAATTCCCTGTTATCATTAAGTACAACCTGTATATTCGATGCGCCTTCTACTACGTGATTGTTAGTAACGATATAGCCATCATTACTAAGTATTACCCCGGAACCTGTGCCTCCCCCTCTTCTTTCGTTTGGTCTTCTACCATCTCCAAGATAATCCCTGAATAATTCCTCAAGCGTAGATGATGACCTGTTATCAGAACCGAACATCGATTTAATATGAACAACGGCTGATGTCGATTTCCGCGAAGCATAAATAAAATTTAAGCCTTCAGGAATTACAAAATTATTCGTGTCGGGTACGTATTTTGTAAAGCTTACCTTTTGCTCGGCAGGAAGAACAATGGACGATTGTTGCTTGGGCTGAACCATTGTGTATACACCTACTGCTAAGAAAGCACTTAATAGTGAAGAAAAAAATAATCCCAATATAAACTGTTTTTTGCTCATTGATTCAAACTTAATGATTTAGTATACTAGTGATAGTTAATTTTTGTTTCCAACGCGTATATGAACCAACCGATATATAACTTAACCATTTTTAACAATTAAACCCACAAATATCCCAGTTATCATCAGGCATTAACTAATTCTTAAAATAAGACCCTTAAAAATCAAATTTAATACCCTGCGCTAAAGGCAAATTTATGCTGTAATTAATCGTATTTGTTTGTCTTCTCATGTAGGTTTTCCAAGCATCTGAACCTGATTCCCTTCCTCCTCCTGTATCTTTTTCTCCACCAAAAGCTCCGCCAATTTCGGCACCTGATGTGCCAATATTAACATTAGCGATACCACAATCAGAACCGGCATGGGAAAGAAAAAGCTCAGATTCTCTCATATTATTGGTCATAATTGCTGAGGAAAGGCCTTGGGGAACATTATTATGAATCGCTATAGCATCCTCAATATTTTTATATTTTATTAAGTACAATATGGGTGCAAATGTTTCCTGCTTAGCCATTATAGAGTCCTCCTTTACTTCAAAAACCGCCGGTTTGACATAACAACCAGATTCATAGCCTTCTCCGTCCTTCAAACCTCCTTTCACAATTGCTTTTCCACCTTCAGCTTTGATCTTTTCTATAGCATTTAAATAGTTATTCACCGATTCTTGATCGATCAATGGCCCGACGTGGATATTCTGATCCAGGGGATCGCCTATTTTTAATTGTTTGTAAATGTTTGTCAATTTTAGCTTAACCCCTTCATAAACATCATGATGAATAATCAGTCTCCTGGTAGTTGTACATCGTTGACCAGCTGTGCCAACCGCACCAAATACAACCGCTCGCAACGTCATTTCCAGATCAGCATCTTTTGAGATGATAATAGCATTGTTTCCACCTAATTCAAGAATCGATCGACCTAACCGTCTGCCAACAGCTTCCCCTACTGCTTTACCCATCGTCGTGGAACCAGTTGCTGAAACCAACGGAATGCTGTTATCATTAGCCATTAATTGCCCGATATCAGCGTCCCCGATAACTAAATTTGAAACACCTTCAGGGGCATTATTTTTTGATAGCACATTACTGATTATTTTCTGGCATGCTATTGCACATAGCGGTGTTTTTTCTGATGGTTTCCATATACAAACATCTCCGCAAACCAAAGCCACCATAGTGTTCCATGACCATACTGCTACAGGAAAATTAAAAGCTGAGATAATACCTACAATACCTAAGGGATGATACTGCTCATACATGCGGTGACCGGGTCGCTCACTATGCATTGTTAGTCCGTAAAGTTGACGGGAAAGCCCTAAAGCAAAGTCACATATATCAATCATTTCCTGTACTTCCCCCCAGCCTTCCTGTAATGATTTTCCCATTTCATAGGATACTAATCGCCCCAGGTCCTCTTTCTTGTCTCTAAGCTCATCACCTACTTGTCTGATTATATCTCCTCTTTTCGGAGCAGGCGTTGCCCTCCACACCTTGAAAGCCAGCTTAGCAGACTTAACCACTCTTTGGTAATTGCCATCTGAAGTGCCTTTTATTTTTGCAATAAGTTTACCATCCACAGGCGAAAAAGAAGATAATTCGGGCCCCTCTGAACTAATCCATACCTTTCCGGTAGAGGTGCCTTCGTTAATATCGTTTATACCTAAATTTTTTAATGTTCTGCTAATGGTTTGATTTTGATTTTCCTGCGGCATAATATTTACAGTTTAATAGTAAAAGTAAAAAATGCATATGGTTTATTCAGCTTTTCAGGTTTTACATTTAAATCAAAATGTTATTTATACGCTAAAGGCATTTGTATTACTATTAAATCTAACTTCGAAGGTAGTACCTTCTCCAACTTTTGAATCGACATTTATTTTTCCATTATGCTCCTGTATGATCTTATATGATATTGGTAAACCCAGGCCTGTACCTTCCCCAACAGGTTTCGTTGTAAAAAAAGGGTCACTGATTTTAGATATATTTTCCTCACTAATGCCCTCGCCGGTATCAATAATTCTTACAACCAAATCATCTTTATCTTTTCTGGTTTGCAGGGTCAAGCGCCCTTTATCTTTAATGGCCTGAAGAGCATTATTTATAATGTTAAGGTAAGCCTGATGCAATTTACCTTCATTCCCTTTGATGATTAAGTTCTGGGGTTCATAGTCCTTGACTACTTCAATTTGATCTTTAAATCGATAGCCTAAAATGACCAGGCAGTTTTCGAGAATAGTATGGAGGTTACAATCCTCATCCATGTTTTTTGACTGCCTGCTAAAATGACCCAGGCTATTTACAATAGCAGTGGCTCGAGCCACACCATCTGATATAGCATTGATAAATGGCATGATTTCTTCATTATCATCACTTTCCCTATTCATTTTATGAACAAGACCTTCAACACCGCCTTTAATAAAATTCAATGGATTATTAATTTCATGGGCTACTCCCGCAGATAACAACCCTAAAGAGGCCATTTTTTCAGATTGAATTAATTTTTGAGTAGTCATTTTTATCTCCCTAATGGAATCCCCCAGTTTTTTATTCTTCCGCGCTAATGCTTCTCTGTAAAATATGGTGTAAACCATCAAAGCAGCCCATACAAAACAGATAATGATCAGATTATTTATTGATAATATTTCCGGATTAACGATCAAATTGGATGTCTTGTCATAAAATGATAAAATCCAAATTGAAATTATTGAGACCAAGCTTACAACCATAAAAATATATCGATCCAGCAATGGACGATAGAAAAATGCTAGAATAGGTGTTATTAAAAGTTCTGCTACTGCCATCGAAAAAATACCCCCTGTAAAATAAGCTTGAATAAAAAACGCTGAATGGATGGTTAGGATGGTTAGCCTAAATAGCCAAACCAATCGGGCAACAAATAAAGATGCCACACCATAAACTATGAACAAAGTAAAAGCAATAGCAGCTACATTAACGATCAGAGTGACACCATTTAGGAAATAAAAAAAACCTAAAGCAAGGGATACGACATAAGCTGAGATGATCAATATCAAAAAAAATCTTCGCTCACCCAATAAGACAGCTTTTACAAAAAAGAAGATAGCTGAATTTTTCAATCCAATAGATTATATTAAATCAATATTTAATTATATTAATTCTATATGGAAAATAACAGGATAAACTGATAAATGTATTGATTAATTTAAAATACGTCCTAATTATGATTTTCCACACTCTTTGCTATAGCCTCTTCAATCTCCCTGGGAGCAAATGGTTTTGAAAATGTATGCTTTATTAAGCCTTTTTCAAGTGCATCATGTACGGTTTCATCAGAAGGGAAAGCGGTTAACAAAAAGTATTCTACCTGGGGAAACTCGGATTTTGCTTTATTAATAAACTCGACTCCATCCATACCTGGCATACGCATATCACTAAAAACTATTTGAATGTTATCTTCATACTCTTCAAATTTTTCTAAACCCTCCTCCCCGGATTCGGCGGTAATTACATTATATTTTGATCCAAAATAAGATTTGAATATAAATAGATTCACCGCCTCATCATCCACATATAATACTGTAGCATTCACTTTCAATCTGTTTATTTAAAATTAAGCAATTTAAGATTTAATCACTGATATAATTAATATAAAACGTGAATAAGCTGTATCAGTTTAGCTGAATACCAAGTTCAATTGAACCATAATAGTTTCGAGGTAGTCCAGGGTAGTAATATCTTGGTGCAGACCCTCCAAATCCAACCGCATTAATTAAAAGCATAGATGCGTAACGCTCATCAAAAACATTGTTAATTCCTCCGGAAATATCAAATGTAAACCTACCCAAAAATGATTTTCTAAATCCCGCTTTTGTATTTACAATAAAATAGCTATCAGAAAAAATACTATTCGCATCTGTAATCGGAATTTCACCCACATACTGAGTGTTTGTATTCCAATATACTCCGATATTTGTGCTTAAGCTAATTTCATTGTAAGATTGTGATGAAGGAACGCCAGTAAGCTGGTTTCCTGAAAAGTCATCCTCACCATCAATAAAGTCTTTAAACTCAAAATCATTTAGTGACAAAGCGCCTCTGTAGTTAATTGAGATCGACCGGTTATTAATGATTGCATAATCGACGGTCAACTCTAACCCTCTATGTGTTGTCTTCCCTGCATTGATGCCAATGAATTGGTCCTGCGCTGTCCTTCTGCTAACCAAAAGGTCTTTTATATCCATCTGATAAACAGAAAGGTCAAAGGACAACTTATTAAAATATATTCCTCTAAGACCTATTTCATAATTGTAACCCGTTTCGGGTTGAATGTTGGTATTTATAATCCCTTCCGGAGTGAGTGTTTCCTCCAATGTGGGTGGTGCAAATCCATGTGATATATTACTGTAAATAACAAGACTTGTACTTACTTCATGGTTCAATGCTATCCTTGGTGACCATATCACATCAAAACCAAAACCGCTGGTCTGATTGATACTATCTGGTGTAAAAAAATCCTGAAGGTCATATTGTGTGGAATTTAGGTTTAACCCTACACTAAGTCTGGTTCTTTTTGAAAGCTCTATTCTATCCTCAAAAAAGATATTAAAATATTCCCTGGTTTCACGATTATCGGAAAGTGGTGCCCCCAGGACACTACCCATTCCGGCAAACTCCTCGTGCAGGTTTTCAAATGTGCCCCAGTTATACCAATCGACAAAATATTCACCTCCCAGCATAAAGGTGTTTTTAATTCCTGAAATGCTATTTTCAATTATAAGCCTGCTTCTTAAACCTGCTGCAGCACTATTTTCTTTTAAAATGTTAAATGGTCTTGGCTCAAATGCATTACGAAATGATGTAAATACACTGGTATACTGCTTTAGTGAATTATGATAATCATGTTCCCAGGATATACCCAGTAACATTTTGTCATAATCTTCAAAACCTTGTGCCTGTTGCCATGAAAAAGCCGCACTTGTTGGCTCTTTATTAAAATCCTCAAAATTTAATGCGCTAGGAATAAATGCTTTTTGATCTACATAATACACGATGGTGTTCAATTGATCGTTTTTTTCACCAAATGTCCCCAGAAAAAAAAGGGCATCCCTATCAAATTCATTGTTATCACGATATCCATCACTTGTTAATCGTGTATATCCGACATTTACATTTGAATTACTTCCGGAAATTTGAGCATTCACACGCTGCTTAAATAATCCGAATGACCCAAAGGTGGTTGCACTCTTTATTTTTTGGCTGGTGCCATTATCTGTTCCATTTAGAAGAATGCTCCCCCCTAATCCTACGCCATACAAGCTTGATGTTGGCCCTTTGATCACTTCGATATTTTGAATAATATCCAAATCAATATCTTCCAGTGTTGTTTCACCTATTCCGGTAGTCAGTGGAATATCTTCGAAATATGCTCTAATCTTAGAGGTTGAGAAGGGTGTCCTGGCCCCAATACCTCTAATGGTGATCCTATTTGTGTTTAAAGCTCCGGAGTGCATATAAATGCCTGGTACACTATTCAAGGCTGGGGTTATTATGGTTGGGTCATACCGGCCTATTTCCTTTCTTCCAATTTTGCTTATGGCACCAGCATATTCCCAAATAGTGGAGGGAATATATTGGGTAGTTACCTCAACGCCTTTTAAATTAACAATAGTGGGTGTTAAATAGATTATTGATTCCATTGACATTAATCTTACATTATTATAGCCCAATGTCCTGATCAAATAACTTTGACTAGTTTGAATTGAAAACTTCCCACCAGAATCTGATATGGCAAATACACTATCCGGTAAGCCAATTATTGTTACCCCCTCAATCGGATTACCGGAGTCAGAATCATACAAACGACTATCTATCGTTTGACAAATTGATTTTTGACATAAAATAAAAATGGATAAAACAAGCGTTAATCTAATCACCGGGAAACATTTATCGAATAATATTTTTGATGTTGGCCATAGACCGAAGCACGGCCTTGCAACAAATCAATTAACCGTTACTTTTGCAAGTCTAAATATTTTTGTAATGAAGTTAGCAGTAGTTGGTGCTACGGGATTAGTAGGTTCTGAAATATTAAAGTTAATAGAACAAAGAAATTTCCCATACGATACTTTATTTCCGGTGGCCTCTGAAAAATCCATCGGTAAAAAAATAACTGTCAAAGGAAAAGCGCATGCTGTAATTGGAATAGATGAAGCAGTTTCATTAAAACCTGATCTGGCAATCTTTTCAGCGGGCGGAAAAACTTCCCTTGAATGGGCCCCTCGATTTGAGGAAGTTGGCACCATTGTGATTGACAATTCGTCAGCCTGGCGAATGAGCCCAAGACACAAATTAATTGTGCCTGAAATAAATGCGAATACTTTGAGAATTGATGATCGCATCATTGCCAACCCTAATTGCTCAACCATTCAAATGGTGATGGTACTTGCCCCATTACACAAGAAATATAAAATTAAACGGGTGGTTGTGAGTACCTATCAATCAGTTACCGGAACCGGTAAAGATGCCGTTGAACAGATGATGAATGAAAGGACTGGGCAGGAAGCCAAAAAAGTATATCCTTATCCAATAGATTTAAATGTCATACCTCAGGTAGATTTATTCTTAGAGGGCGGACATACAAAAGAGGAATTAAAGATGATAAACGAAACTAGGAAGATTCTTGGGGACGACTCTGTGCAGGTAACGGCAACCTGCGTACGTATTCCGGTTATTGGTGGACACTCTGAAGCAGTTAATATAGAGTTTGAGCATGCTTATGATCTTCAAGATGTGATTACTATTCTGAATGAAACCGCTGGTGTTGTGGTTGAAGATGATCCTGAAAAGCTTGTTTATCCCATGCCGTTAAATGCTCATGAAAAAGATGATGTATTTGTAGGTAGAATCAGAAGAGATGATACGCAGCTAAATACATTAAACCTATGGATTGTTTCTGATAATCTGAGAAAAGGAGCTGCTACGAATGCCATACAAATTGCTGAATATATGATGAAACATAGTTTGGTATATTGATTGACCACCTTCTAAAGGATTCGCTCCGGACTTTCATCGAAACTCATAAAAATGCTGATCCGGTCAACCTACTGTTAAAAAAAGAAAAGTTCAGGGACATAGCACTGGAAGAAGCGGTAGAACAAATTATCTGTCATCAGAAGGTGAAAGGCAAACTGCCAGCCTGGAGCAGTAATGCTAATATTATATTTCCATCTCCTATCTCCTGTGAGCAATCCACCAGTGAAAAAGTAGCTGAATTTAAAATGAATTTATTCTCTGGTAGCTTTCTTATTGATCTCACAGGCGGACTCGGCGTAGACAGCTACTACTTTTCCAAATCTTTCGATAAGGTCATTTATGTAGAGATTGATAAAAAAACGGCAGCCTGTGCATCAAATAATTTCAAAATGCTTAATTCCAGTAAAATTGAAGTTATTAACGTCGATGCAAAACAATATTTGGAAAGTTATAATTTTTCTTTGCCAGATTATTTTTACCTGGATCCCGCCCGAAGAATTGATTCAAAAGAAAAGACAATTCTGCCAGAGAACTACAGCCCCAATATCTTTGAAATAATACCAGTTTTTAAAAAATATCAAAGCAAGGTGATATTCAAAACTTCACCTGTTCTTGATATCAATGAAGCCGTTAAAAATCTGGAATATGTTGAAAAGATTTGGATTATATCGCTTCACAACGAATGTAAGGAACTTTTATTTTTATTAAATTTTAATTCCATAAATCATAACATACAGTCTATTTGTGTAAATCTGTTATCGAAACAAAAAGAGGTTTTCACTTATGCTTTTAATGGACTGAATCAGCAACAATCTTCCGCATTTAGTATTCCATTGAAATATTTATATGAACCAAATGCTTCAGTAATGAAAGCCCAATGTTTCAATGAAATTTCTCAGTTTTACAAAATGCCAAAGCTCAGTTCAAACAGCCATTTATATACTTCACATGACTATGTTGATTCTTTCCCTGGAAGAAAGTTCGAAATAGAGAAGCTATTGACATTCAATCAGTTAAAAAAAGAAAAAATTTACCAGGCAAATATCTCGGTCAGGAATTACCCTCAGACTGTACACTCTATAAGGAAGGTCACCGGAATAAAAGAAGGAGGTTACATTTATATATTTGCTACCAGGGATTTGGATAATAAAGGAATTATAATCGTTACCCGGAAAGTGTAGGGGCTTGTTTTTGATAAACTGCAGAAAAAACTAAATCATTTTTAAAATTCTTTTTGTGCATTAAAACAAACTTATTTCGAACCTCATTGTCAATAGGTTTTAATTTTCTACTTTCTAAATTGGTAGAGGTTATAAAAAATAAATGCATTATGTCAATAAAAACTTTATCGACCTTTCGCTTTGTATTTTGAAAGTCGCTTACCAAAAGCTTACCGACATCTACAAGTAAATCAAAAGTTTTATTAATAGCGCAATGGAGGTTATGCTCGTTAAATACATCAAAAAAATAATTTGCAATTATGCAATCATAATGGTCTTTGAAATCATATTCCATGTAGTCTGCGTGGATAAATTCAATCGATCGGGTTTTATGATTTCTGGATTTTGCTTTAATCATCATTTTTTCTGACTTATCCATAAAATGAATAACCTGTGATTCAGGAACTCTTTCCAGTAACCACCCGTCTCCTCCTCCTAAAATTAGGATTCTACTATTCTCAGGAATTTGATCTAAAAATTGACATTGTGCATCAAAATAATAGCTACCGACAAATAGCCTTGCCAACGAATTATAATAAGGAGCTACACCATCGAATGTATTTCTATCCAATTATAAAATTCATTTAAGTAAATAAATGATGGGAATGAAAAATATGCTGTCTCCAATTACACGATACCTTTCGTTCAACATAAAATATGCTTCATTAAACTTTAACAATAGCAATGGCAATAACATGATAAAGAAAATTATTTGTTCGAGTCGTATAGCGTGAATAAACAATCCGGCAATAGAAGAAATAAGTGTTGTTAATAACAATATATTAATCAAATTGGATATTTTCTTCGCACCAAATTGAACGGTCATAGAATAAAACCCATGCGCTACATCTTTTTCATACTCCAGCCAGGAAAATAATAAAAGATTACCGATTACGATTAGTGAGAATTGAATCATCATATACAATTCCAATAACGTTAGCGGATATTCATATAAGCTTAGTGGTCCGAGCATAACACCTGAGGAATAAAATATACCGGAAAAGATTTCTTTGAAATGCAACTTGCCCGAATAATTTGCCAGGAGGTAACAGCCTATTAGGCCGATTAAAACTAATCCGTATAAAATGGTTCTGTTGGGTAATAAGTACATATTTAGTGATACTATTGCAACAACAAACCAGATAGCTAATTGCAGGCTCTTAAAATATTTTTGGTGAAATAGGTGTCTGGGAGTGCTTATAGTGTATTCGTTTCTTATTATATCCAATAAATGATCTAATGTATAAACTATCCAGATACAAGCAAAAAGTGAGATTAAAATAGATGTCGGTAAGTTTACTGACAGGACTTTCCCCCAGAAGATACACCCGATAACCCCTCCGAGCGCCACGTCAAGAGACAAATGTCTGGCCTGGGTATAAATCTTATGAGGCATTCATTTTTTAAAGCTAATTAGCTTTGAGAGCGTCTGCGCCACTGACAATTTCATTCAACTCTTTGGTGATGGCAGCTTGTCTGGTTCTGTTATAGGTAAGTTTTAGTTCTTTAAGTATTTCTGAAGCATTGTCGGTTGCCTGATCCATAGCGGTCATTCTGGCTCCCTGTTCAGCAGCATTTGATTCCAAAACAGCTTTATAAAACTGAATTTTTAAGGATTTTGGTATTAATTCATTAAATACAAATTCCTTTGATGGTTCAAAGATGTATTCAATTTCGTTGGTGTTAACAGTCGCTTCGGTATCATCTTGTGTAATTGGCAGGAGATCTTCTGCCCGTATAATTTGTGTCGCTACATTCTTGAATTCATTATAAATGATCACAATTCTATCATATGACCCTTCAACATATCCTGACATTACATATTCTGCTGCCTCTTTCACATGTTCAAAATCCAGATTTAGAAACAATTCATAGAAATCATCGATCAACACATAATCTTTATTTTTGAAGAAATCATATGCTTTTTTACCGATAGGCATTATCCGAATGCTATCCTGAATGTGTGGGAATTCTTCCTGAATAAACCTATATGCAGATTTATTGACATTCATATTAAATGCACCACAGAGACCCCTATCGGAAGTGATCACAACCACAACAACACTTCCAACCTCACGCGCTATGGTATAGTTATTTATCAGATCATTTTCAGCAGAGGAGACATTGCCTATAATTCTTTTAAGCCTGTCAGAATATGGCCTGATCTGCATTATTCTATCCTGAGCTCTTCTAAGCTTAGCTGCCGCAACCATCTTCATGGCTTTGGTAATTTGCTGCGTTGATTTAACAGAAGTAATTCTGTTTTTGACCTCTTTAAGGCTAGGCATTAAGAATATTCTTTATTTTACTTTGAAATTTTTTGCTATCTTATCTGCAACTTCACCTAACGTTTTCGTTGCTTCTTCTGTCAATTTACCTGACTTTAAAGTATCCAGCGTTGATCGATGTTCATTTCTCATGACTGATAGAAACTCTTCCTGGAAATCTTTTACACGTGGTACTGGAACTTTGTCAATATGTCCTTTAGTGGATGCATAAATGATTGCGATCTGCTCTTCCACTGGAACAGGTGAATATTGATCCTGCTTAAGTATTTCCTGGTTTCTCCTTCCTCTGTCAATTATTCTCTGAGTCGCCGCATCCAAATCAGAGCCAAACTTTGCAAAGGCTTCCAGCTCCCTAAACTGAGCCTGATCTAACTTTAACGTACCAGCAACTTTTTTCATGGATTTAATCTGAGCAGATCCACCAACTCTGGAAACTGAAATACCAACATTGATGGCAGGCCTTATCCCTGAATTGAATAGGTTGGTTTCCAAAAAGATTTGCCCATCTGTAATGGATATAACGTTTGTAGGGATATAAGCAGACACATCTCCTGCTTGTGTTTCAATGATAGGTAAAGCGGTAAGTGAACCTCCGCCTTTTACTTTATCTTTTAGGGAATCTGGCAAGTCGTTCATTTGGCTTGCCACAGAATTGTCTTCAATTATTTTTGCAGCCCTCTCCAATAGTCTGGAATGTAAATAAAAAATATCTCCGGGGAAAGCCTCCCGGCCAGGCGGCCGACGTAGCAATAATGAAACTTCACGGTAAGAAACTGCTTGCTTAGAAAGGTCATCATAAATAACTAATGCAGGCCTTCCGGTATCTCTGAAGAATTCTCCAATGGAAGCGCCTGTGAATGGCGCAAAAAACTGCATAGGTGCCGGTGTGGAAGCAGGTGCGCTCACTATGATCGTATAATCCAGAGCGCCAGCTTTTTCTAGGGTGGCAAGGATCATCGCCACAGTAGAAGCTTTTTGACCTACGGCAACATAAACACAATAAACGGTCTCGCCTCTATCATAAAATTCTTTTTGGTTAATTATTGTATCAATAACAACCGCAGTCTTACCTGTTTGTCTATCTCCAATCACCAATTCACGTTGCCCTCTGCCTATCGGAATCATGGAGTCAATCGCTTTTATCCCTGTTTGAAGTGGTTCATTAACGGGTTGTCGATAAATAACTCCGGGAGCCTTCCGTTCCAGAGGCATTTCAATTAGTTCACCTTCCAGCGGGCCTTTACCATCAACTGGTTGTCCAAGCGTGTCTACTACTCGTCCCAGCATACCTTCGCCGACGTTCACAGAAGCAATCCTGCCAGTTCTTTTAACGGTATCTCCTTCTTTTACATTACTTGACTCTCCTAAAAGTACCGCGCCGACATTGTCCTCTTCAAGGTTGAGTACAAGTGCATTAAGTCCATTCTCAAATTCCAAAATTTCACCGGCCTGAGCCCTTGTAAGACCATAAATTCTGGCTACACCGTCTCCTACCTGGAGCACTGTTCCGACTTCTTCGAGTTCGGATTCAGTCTTAAAATTTGATAATTGTTCTCGTAGTATAGCTGATACCTCATCAGGCCTAATCTCTGCCATAATTTTATATATTAAATATTTTTATGAAGATCGTATTTTAATTTTTTCAACTTTCCGGAAATAGATTCATCAATTTGTCGGTCACCTATTTTTAATAAGAATCCACCAATTAACTCATCAGATATTTTCTCTTTAATAATTGGGGTTTTGTTTGTTAAATCTTTTACGAAATTATTAAAAGCACCTAGTTCATTCTTTTTTAATTGAATTGCTGTTGTCAATTCAGCAAACTGGATTCCCATTTTATTGTAATAGATATTAATAAATTCGGAGGCGATCGAAATAAGAATATTTTCCCTGTTCTTTCTGGTCAGTATTGTAAATATACTGACAGTGAGCTCATGGACTTTATCTTCGAGTATTTGCTTCAGTATTGAAAGCTTTTTGTCATGTTTAATGATAGGATTCTTAAGCATTAAAACAAAATCCCGGTTTTCAGAAGCAATCGATGATATGAGTTCCATATCACTTTTCACCTCCTCAACGAGTTTATGCTCTTCGGCTAATTCATAAAGAGATTTTGCATAACGATAAGCAACCCTGGAGCCTTCCATTACTAATTAATTTTAATATCCTTCATCAATTTATCAATCAGTTTTCTTTGCGCATCATCCTCTTTCAATTTTTCTCGAAGAAGTTTCTCGGAAATTTCTAAGGATAAAGTGGCTACCAAATCTTTTAACTCCTCTAAAGCTTTATTTTTTTCATTTTCAATATTTACCCTGGCATCCTTAATCATTTTCTCTGAGATGGTTGATGTTTCAGCCTTAGCATTTTCCCTAATCTGATTAGCGGCAGCCGTTGCCTCTTTTAAAATTTCATCACGCTCTTTTCTGGCTTCATCTAATAGTGCTTCATTATCGGATTTGATTTGTTCAACTTCATCTCTTGCAATTTCCGCAGCTTTGATGTTTTCTTCTATCATCTTCTCCCGTGCTCTTAAAGCACTTGATACAGGCTTCCAAACAAATTTTGTCAGGATAAAAAGTAAAATTAAGAAGACTACCGTCTGCCAAAATATTAATCCAATTCCAGGTGTTAGTAATTCCATAATTTAAATTTTAAAAGAAGGACTTGTCCCGACCTAATGTCATTGACAAGTCCTTAATTGATGAAACCTAGCCTTTTTGTGATATGATGAAACAAACCACCACTCCAAATAGGGCAATAACTTCAATGAGGGCAGCGATGATAAGCATAGCTGTTTGTACTCTACCGGCAGCTTCAGGTTGACGGGCCATAGCTTCCATAGCCTGTCCACCAATCCTACCGATACCAAGTCCAGCGCCAATCGCAACCAGACCAGCACCTATACCAGCACCCATAATCGCCAAACTCATGTCAAGTAAAAGTGATAAAAACATGATTTATATAGTTAAATTGAACAAATTTCATAATTAATGTTCCTCTTCAATAGCAAGCCCTATGTACAATGAAGAAAACATCGTGAAAACATAGGCTTGTATGGTAGCAACAAGTATTTCTATAATATTAATAAACAAAACAAGGATAGTACTTCCTATCCCAACAACATATGATTGAAAAATAAATATGAGTGACAGTAGACTCAAAATCACAATATGACCGGCGGTGATTGCAACAAAAAGTCGAAGGAGAAGTGAGAAAGGTTTCGTGAAAATCCCGATGAATTCAACCATAGGCATAACTGGCAAAGGGAATTTCAACCACCACGGGACACCAGGAGTGTTGAATATATGAACCCAATACTGTTTATTTCCACTTAAATTGGTTATTAAAAAGGTAAAAAATGCCAGGGTGATAGTGACTGCAATATTTCCTGTAAGATTAGCAGCTCCCGGAAATAGACCCAACAAGTTTCCAAACCAAATAAAAAAGAAAAGGGTCAGCATATATGGCAGGTATTTTTCATACTTTGGCCCAATATTTGGCTTTACCACCTCATCCCTAACAAATAATATGATTGGCTCAAATAAAGATTGAATTCCTTTGGGTGCACTGTCTTTGTTTTTAGAATAACCCCTGGCTACTGCAAAAAAGATTAAAATCATCACCAGTGCATTTAAGAATAACATAGCAACATTCTTGGTGATGGAAAAATCAATTACAGATCTATTCTCATCAACTGGAATTATAGCACCATGCTCATATTTGTAACCTTTGTATTCCGTAGAACTGTGTCCGGTATCGTGTCCCCCATGGCTTGAAAAATATCTCGAAGAAAATATCTCTATCCCCCGATCGGGTGAATATAATATAACGGGTAAATAAAGCGTAGCACCTTCCCAAAATTCCCACTCGTGTGAATCCAATATGTGGTGATTAATCATCTCACCAGCATTAAATTCATCACCGGTATCTTCAGCAGCCAGTAGGAGATTGGTATTTAAAAGAAAAGCTAAGAAACTGAAAATGAATAAATTAATTAAGCGGATCTTCACCATTCCGAAAGCTAGGTATCAATTTTTGGACGCAAGTTAGATAATAAGGTAGTTAATTCAAAAACTAAGTAAATCAAATAAAAAAGGGTGAAATTGATTATATACTGAACCATGTTATCTATCGAAATAAAACTTGATGCTACTATAAACAATATAGCTGTAACTAGCCTTGAAACCATTCCGGCTAAAAAAAATATTGGGGAAGATTTACTATCTAATCCAAAAAATAACAATAACCCTATAAGTAATGATTGTATGTAATAGAAGGAAATGATTGTGTGATAATGAGTATGTAAACCCAGGGATTTTACATACTCAATTTGGCATATTAAATAAAGAATTATACTGAAAAAGGTATAGGGAAGAACAAATAGTTTTAAATACCTCATTTAGGGAGGTTTCTGATAATCATAACTACTGAAGAGATCAGGGCTAAAATCAAAAAGACCAATAAAAAAACCGGGAAAGAATACCCAAGATATTCGTCTAATTCATATCCTCCCCAAACTGCTAAAAATATAATAACAAACAACTCAAAGGCTAATCCAGAGACTTTGGCAGCAGTATTGGTTGAATTAAGATTGCGCTTTAAGGATGACTCTTTCTTTCTTTTCTTTTGAGTCAAATTTCACCTCCTTATTGTTGACACCTACTTCACACTTTCCATCTATTGTTGATCCGGACTCAACTATTAATTTATTTGTAATGATATCCCCATGAACATTGGCTGTGGATTTTAGTACTAAAAGTTCACTCACCTCTATCTTACCGGATATACTACCTTCGATTTCAGCATTTTGTGCTACTATATTTCCGTGTATATCAGATGATTGGCCAAGCGCCACTTTGGACTTTGTTTTAATATTGCCAATTATTTTGCCTTCTACCCTTAGGTTTCCAAAAGTCTCAATATCACCCTGGAGGGTTGTACCTTTTCCAATAATATTGTTTGAATTGGTCATTTCTTCATTGCCTTTACTTTCTGCTTTGTTGCTAAACATATGCTTTAGGATTAGTTTCCAAATGTTAAAAATTCTACCGGATTAACAGGGTTTCCATCATACCATAGTTCAAAATGAAGATGAGGGCCGGTGGTTAAATCGCCCGTATTTCCTATTATGGCAATAATTTCCCCTTGTTTAACAAAATTACCAACGTTTTTTAAAATTTCCGAATTATGCTTGTAAATGGATATAAGATTTCCTTTGTGTTGAATGCCAATAACATAACCTGCATCAATTGTCCATGATGACATTATTACTACACCATCTGCAATAGTCTTTATCGGCGCGTCTTCCTCAGAAACAATATCGACTCCATAATGGCTTATTGAAGGATCAAATTCACCTGAAACAAGCCCTTCAAGGGGATTAAATAAAAGGTAATCAATCTCTCCGTAAGTGTTCAATCCTTCAACCTTCAAAGAACCAATACTCCCATCCTCAAATTCTTGTCTAAAGAGGGAATCTATAGCCATATTTTCTTTGATGGTTTTCTGATTTATGTTTTGGCTGGCTTCCACCGGTGTGTTATCAACATCATTATTAACCCCATCTCCTCCTGAAAGGGTCTTTCTTATTCCCTCAATATATAAACTTTTTCTATTGGATTCAGAAATCAGTGAATCGACCATCATGGAAAGTTGTGCGACTTGTTTTTTAGCTTCTATCTTTGCCTTTCTTGGATCAAATATATCATCAAGTACTGTAGTAACAACATAAAGTGAAGCTCCTGAAAATAAAATAAAAAGCACTAAAACGATTAATATTAATTTTGCATAATTAAAAATGATGGTTGTTTTTTCTGCAAAATTCTCTTCATTTCTAATGATTAATAAATATCTATTAGTAAGCCAGTTGGTAAAGGTTTTCCTAGAAGCCAAGTTTATTACTTAAATTTTAAGACAAAATTAATATTAATAAGAATGTCGAGCGCGCTATCGTTAAAAATATGAATTTAAATTTATCCATGGTGTTAAGAAAGTTATTTCTTGTTCTTGCTTCCTCAATATTATTATTGAACTGTGCCCCTCAAAAGAACAATCCGTTAAGCAATGCATTCCATAACACAACTGCTCATTTCAATGCGTATTTTATTGCGAATGAGAAGGTGAATGAGATCACCGATAAATTATTCGATGACTATGACTGGAATTATGATAAAGTCTTACCGATATATCCTGAGTTAGACTCAAACTTCAGTAGATCTGTAAATGCCCAAATAGAAGATATATTAGAGAAAACCTCGCTGGCAATAAAATTACATCCGGGATCCAAATGGGAAGATGACAGCTACATACTACTTGGAAAAGCAAGGTTCTATAATGTAGAATACACAGATGCAATAGAAACTTTCAAGTACGTTAATACCAAAAGTAATGATGATGATGCCAGACATGAGGCACTCGTTGAATTAATGCATACATTTTTATTCTATGAAGAAATAAATAATGCCCGCGCTGTTTCTGATTTTCTGAAAAAAGAAAAACTTAATAAGGATAACCTCAAGAACCTGTATTTAAACAGAGCCTATTTCTTTCAATTGCTATCTGACCTGGACAATACAGTTCAAAATTTAGTTTTAGCATCTCCTCTTATAAATGATAGAGAGGAGGCTAATCGTATCAATTTTACTATTGCCCAGATTTACCAAAATCAAAACAAAGACTCTCTAGCTTATAGGTATTATCATAAGGTACTTAAAAAGAATCCTTCTTTTGAAATATCTCTTTACAGTAAGTTAAACCAGGCACAAGTAACCAAACTGTCTCAATTAGGAGACTTAAAAAGAACCAGAAAGTACTTTGAAAAACTATTGGATGATATAAAGTACGAGGAATTTAATGATAAAATATACTATGAGATGGGCAAGTTTGAAATGAAAAAGGGGAACAAGGAACTTGCCTTGGACCACATTAGGAGGTCAATCAAAGTAAGTACAAGCAACCCAAGGCAAAAAGGCTACTCATATCTCTACCTGGCTAAATATTATTACGACAGTATTAAAGATTATAACCTATCTAAAGCATACTATGATAGTACAGTATCTGTACTGCCAACTTCGGATGAATTATATAAACAAACCAGGAAGAAACAAGAAATACTTGTGGAGTTCACCAAGCACATCAATACGATCACAAGAAATGATAGTTTATTGAATCTTGCCAAAATGGATACCGAAAGACTAAATAACTTCCTAGATAACTATATAGCAAAAAAGGAACAAGAGGAAAGGCAAAAGCAAATTGCACTGCAACAAGAAGAAGAAAAACAAAGGCAGAATAGAAATACGAATAATTTCAACCCATTTGACACAGAAGATGAAATTTCCATTGGGTCCAATCAACAAGGTGATGATTGGTATTTCTATAACCAATCAGCGTTAAGTTCTGGCAGAAGCGAATTTGTAAAAATTTGGGGTGAGCGGAAGCTGGAAGATAATTGGAGAAGGTCTAACAAAGAATCTTCATTAGAAGAGGAGGAAGAGGAAGAGGAAGAAACGGAATTAGCAGGAGAAGAAACGGTTGAATCATCAGATTCAATTAGCTTCACGATAAATAAAGAAGATTTACTGGCTACAATTCCTTTTAACGAAAAAGACAAGAAACCTTTATTAGATGAACTTGAGGAAGCCTATTATAACGCCGGAAACATCTATTACTTTGAATTAAAAGAAGTAAATAACGCTATAGCAACCTTCAATACCCTCATTAACAGGTTTCCGGAAACGGAATATAAAGCTGAAGTATTATACCAGCTATATCTTGCCAGTTTGGATTTAGACTCTTCCGAAGCCGTTGGTTATAAAAAAAGATTGCTAACTGAGTTTCCCACCAGTCTTTATGCAAAACTTGCAGAAAACCCCAATTATTGGGAGGACAGTTATTATGCTAATGAAAAGCTAAAAACCTATTACGAAGATGCCTTTGAACTTTATGAATTGAAGAATTATGATGATGCACTTGCGCTGATTAATGCTGGCCTTAAAGAATATCCAAATGAAACGTTTAGTGATCATTTAGAATTGCTAAAGATCATGATCACCGGAAAAGTTGAAAACCTTTACACATACCAATACCAACTAAATAATTTCATTGAAAAATATTCTGAGAGTGATTTAAAACCATACGCTGAAAAACTAGTGAATGCCTCAGAAGAGTATCAAATAAATCTGGTAAACAGTACACCGGCAAATTATAAAAGAACAATCAATGAGACACATTACTTCGTAATAGCAGTAATGGATAAAAAATCAATAAAACCTATAAATAATAAAATTGACAGTCTTCTAATTGATCACACTTCAACTAATGATTTGACTTTGGGAAACCTAATCCTTGATAGTAAATATTCTTTATTAATGGTCAGTGAATTTCAAAATAGAGACACAGCCAGTGATTTTTATAAAATGCTATTAGGTTCAGATTTAATTAAAATCGATGAATCGACCAATATTTTTATTATTTCCAAAAGTAATTTCAGCACATTATTTGAAACAAAAGAGTTAGATACATATATGACATTTTACAGGGATAACTATAATCACGATGAATAAGCTTTCTTCTATACTTATAAAATTTATCTGGATTTCATTCTTCTGCATAGTTGTTGGTCTGGGACTCTTTATCTACAGCGTCAGCATTGATGCTTTTGGGTTATTTGGTGGGTTACCGAGCTTGGAAGTATTGGAAAAACCGGATCCTAACTTATCATCAGAATTGATATCCGCTGATGGAATCTCTTTAGGAAAATACTATCGAAAAAATAGGACACCTGTAACATACGCTGATTTATCGCCGGATTTAGTTAAAACGTTATTAGCCACAGAGGATATTCGTTTCAATCAACATTCAGGTATAGATTTAAGGGGCTTAGTAAGAGTTTTTGTTTATACAATAATTTTAAACCAGGATGCTGGAGGTGGTAGTACATTAACTCAGCAACTAGCCAAAAATTTGTTTAAAACAAGGACAGAACAATATGAGGGAAAGCTCAGTAATGTCCCCTTCCTTAATTTGGTCATAATAAAAGTTAAAGAGTGGATTGTATCTGTGATTCTGGAGCAATCATACACAAAGGAGGAAATTATTGCCATGTATTTAAATACCGTGGAATTTGGAAGTAATTCATATGGAATCAAGGTGGCCTCAAAAACATTTTTCGATAAGTTGCCATCCGAGCTTAATTATGAAGAATCTGCCTTGTTGGTAGGAATGGTCAACGCACCAACTAGGTACAGCCCCATACTTAATCCTGAAAATGCTAAAAATAAACAAAAAGAAGTACTATATAATACCCATAAGTATGGATTCATCAATCGAAATCTCTATGACTCTTTAAGAGATAAACCAATCGTACTTAACTATAAAGTTGACAACCATAACAAAGGAATTGCTACCTATTTCAGAAAAGTGGTTAAAAATTATCTCGTATACTGGACAAGGGAACATGGTTATGACCTCTTTGAGGATGGTTTAAAAATCTATACAACCATAGACAGCAGATTACAGAAGTATGCTGAAAAATCTGTCGGGAAACAAATGGATATCCAACAGGAATTGTTTGAGGAGCATTGGCAAGATAAAAATCCATGGATTGATGAAGAAGGCAATGAAATCGAAGGGTTCATTGAAAATGCTATAAAAAGAACCGAATATTATAAATACCTTGTTAATAAATTTGGGGAAGGATCTGATTCAGTGGATTTCCATCTAAATAAACCAAAAAGAATGACAGTATTCAGTTGGAATGGTGAAATAGATACTACATTCAGTATGATTGATTCCCTTAAATACTATAAAAGATTCCTGCAAGCTGGTTTTATGGCTATGGAACCAACAACCGGACAGATAAAAGCCTGGGTCGGAGGAATTAACCATAAGTATTTCAAGTATGACCATGTTATGCAAAGTAAGCGTCAACCCGGGTCTACTTTTAAACCCATTGTTTATGCCACAGCTATAGATCATGGATTTTCTCCTTGCTATCCCGTTCCTGATGCCTCCGTTACATTTAGCATGCCTGGTCAAGATCCACCAACATGGACCCCCGAAAATTGTTGTGGGCCTCCAACCGGAGAAATCATGACAATTCGTCAAGCGATGGCCAGATCTGTGAATTCAATCACTGCTTTTATGATGAAAAAGCTAGGGCCAGCAACTGTTGTTAAATACGCAGAAAGACTAGGAATCAGGAGCAACCTGGAGCCTGTACCCTCCTTAAGTCTTGGGTCTGCAGGGGAAGTTTCTCTTTATGAAATGGTTTCAGTTTACTCTACTTTTGTTAATAAGGGGGTTTATACTAAACCTATTTATTTAACGCGTATTGAAGATAAAAATGGTTCTTTGATACACCAGTTTGTTCCTGAAACAAGAGAAGCGATAAATGAGGAAACAGCGTATATTATGCTTCATATGTTGAAAGGAGCTACCGAAGAGTCTGGCGGTACAGCTCGAGGACTTGATATGGAATTAAGGATTAATAATGAAATAGGTGCTAAAACAGGTACTACGCAAAATGCATCTGATGGCTGGTTTATGGGTGTAACACAAGATTTGGTAGCTGGAGCATGGGTTGGAGGTGATGAGAGAAGCATTCATTTCAGGAATTGGTATATGGGCTCAGGAGCCAGGACAGCAATGCCTATCTGGGAAGAATTCATGAAAAAAGTTTACAATGACCCATCACTACCATATAAAAAGAAGAAGTTTGAGAAACCAATAAGAGATCTTAGTATAGAAATAGACTGCGAAAACTATAAATCCTACAATCAGAAAGACTCTTTGAATATTGAACCCGATGGATTCTTATAATGGAGTTTCATCATATGAAAAAGATCTAAACATAAAAAACCTCCCTGAAGATCCCGGGGTCTATAAATTTTTTAACCCTCTTGATAAGCTTATATATGTTGGTAAAGCTAAAAATTTAAAAAAACGGGTAGCAAGTTATTTTAATAGAGGAAATAATGGACGAAACCGGAAGACCAGGAAGCTAATAGAGGAGATATATAGAATTGAATATGTAGTGGTCAATTCAGAATTCGATGCTTTATTATTAGAAAATAATTTCATAAAGCAATACCAACCAAAATATAATATCTTACTTAAGGATGATAAATCCTATCCCTTCATATGTATTACAAATGAGAGATTTCCTCAAATTTTTTATACAAGAAATAGGGATAGAAGCCAGGGTGAATTTTTTGGCCCCTACACAAGCGTCAGAGCAATGAAAAATATTCTAGAACTAGTCAGAAAATTATATCATATAAGAACCTGTAACTATAACCTTTCTGTAGAAAATATTAATAATAATAAATTCAAAGTGTGTCTTGAATATCATTTAGGAAATTGTCTAGGACCATGTGAAGGCTTACAACATGAAGGGTCATACAATGAAGAAATCGAAAACGCCAAGCTCGTGGTCAAGGGGAAACTCAATGACGTTCGGAAAATTTTCATTGAAAAAATGAATAAATGTGCTGAATCACTCGATTATGAAAATGCAGAAAAATATAAACGAAAGCTACACTTAGTCGAAAAATTTCAAGCTAAATCAATAATTATAAATGAAAGAATATCTGATATCGATATAATATCCTTAATAGAAGATAATGATGAGATATACATTAATTATATGATGATAATTGATGGTGCTATAAAAGTAAGTGATAATTATTATATAAATAACTTACTGGAAGAATCGCATAGTGACATAGCTAATCATGCACTTCTACATTTTAAAAAAAAATTTGACAGCAATGCACGAGAAGTAATAACAAATGTTGAAGATTATAACTGCCTCATTGATCATTTAATAGTTTTTAAGCCAAAGATCGGAGATAAGAAAAAGCTTTTAGACCTGTCAATCAAAAATGTAAAACTATTTAAGCAAGAGAGATATAATAAAAAAGCGACATCAAGTAATGACCAGATATTGATTCAACTAAAATCAGATTTGAATCTTCTTAGATTACCTGAAATTATCGAGTGTTTTGATAATTCGAACATCCAAGGTTCAAACCCGGTAGCATCCATGGTAATCTTTAAAAATGGCAAACCATTTAAGCAAAATTATCGACATTATAACATTAAAACAGTTGATGGACCTGATGACTTTAAATCAATGGCTGAGGTCATTTACAGAAGGTATGATAGAATAATTAAAGAAAATCTACAACTACCGGATCTTATTGTAATTGATGGCGGAAAAGGTCAACTCAAATCAGCAATCAAGTCTTTGAAGGATTTAAATCTTTATGGTAAGATACCAATTATCGGTATTGCAAAAAGGCTAGAGGAAATCTATTTCCCTGAAGATAAAATACCGATCCACTTAGCAAAGAATTCAACATCCATAAAACTATTACAATATATTAGAAATGAAGCACACCGGTTTGCAATCAACTTTCATAGAAAGAAAAGGTCATCAAATCAAGCCTTGTCAAAGTTAGACGCAATCAAAGGAATAGGAGAAAAAAGTAAAAACAAGTTATATCAAAAATTTCACTCAATAGACAGGATTAAAAAATTATCATTTGAAGATTTAAGTGGTATTATTGGTGAGAAAAAAACGAAAATAATTTTCGAGGAAATAAAAAAAGGGTCTCTATAATAAAGACCCTTTTTATTAAAATGTCTATGCGATCAATTTTCCCAAAGCTCGCTTTCAAAATCAGCAAGCTCATATTCTAATTGTTGAGAAGCAATTATACCTTCTCTTTGGGATTCATCGTAGGTCTCTGCAATTCTTTCGTCATCTGGATTATTAATCTTTGTCAAAATTGCACTCCACAACCTCAAATCAAAAGCATCTGCCAGATTCCTGTTTTGAGCAATATTATCAGGATTATACCATACTGCACTCTCATCTTCATTAAACATCTTAACTAAATCTTTATATCGAAAAAAGGCAAGAGGTTTTTCGTATAGGGCAGGATTCTTGTCAGCTGGAAGAAATAATCCTATTGACATAATATCATTATACATCCTCGATCTATTTCTATCAAAGAATAAATCTTCTTTAATTTCTATGATAGAAAAGTCTCTTGGTGAAAATTCCTCGGGAGCTAATTCGATACCACCGCCACTACTTTCTTCACCGCCAGAATCATCTTCTCCACCTTCGTCTCCCCAAGACCCCCAATCATCACTGAAATCATCGGTGAAACCAGCAGCAGCTTCCTCTTCGCTCAGACCACCACCCTGTTCAGGAAGCTTTAGGTTCTCTAAAAATGTTTCTTTAGACATTCTCACCTTTAATGAATCATTAGTATAAGGAAATAACTTACCAATCTTCACAGCTTCTATTATAATTCTAGAAAGCTCTCTATTTCTGGCAAAGAAGGGTTTATTTTGCTTCTCTTCTAAATCCATTCGCCACCAAAGTGTCTTTTTAAATAACTTCTGAGATTCATGTACTGGATTCACCGAATGAGGATTGTAACCAGAATTATCCTGTGCGATTAATTGCCCACAAAAAATCAAAAATAAAACAAATACACTAACACAAATTTTCTTATTCATAAACTACCTGTTTTCAATAATAAACTTAATTTATTGAGAAGTTTATAATTCTAGGACTTACATTATTAAAATCCTCAACTTCTCCTCTAAAATTCATCCTTTGAACTTTCTTTATTTCAACAACTATGTTATCACCTGGCCTCGCTTGTCCTCTAATCTGTCCCATATTTACTTCGGGACCTGATACTCTCGTCACAACAACCGCTCTTCCAGCTCTTACCAAAGCGACTTCTGCGCTTGTTACTCTAAAACGAGCATCTTTAGGTAAAAATTGTTGAAAGCTTTCATCTGGTATTGCTCTGAGCGTCATAGCTCTGGGAGCACCTTTGGTACCCCTTTTGACGTCTATAGGCCTTGATCCAGAGAAAACCTGAATTTCTGGTTTTGGTATTCTTCTAACTTTAAAATTTTGCGTTCCGACAGGATTTCCGTTGCTGGCAACATTCAAGGTAACTTCAGCCTTTTTGGGTACGACTGTTACAACACCTTTTTCATTACCTGGAATAGTAATTGCACCAGAAGCAGAAAATGATGGATTGTAATTAGTTCCTAAAGCTGGAACCTGTACATCTAATTCATTACCACAATTAAAGTAAAGCGCTTGTACTGAGGCAGATTGAATTTGCATAACAGGCTTAACGACATAGTAGGTTTCTTCACCAACGAATGTTGTGTCTCTACCTCCAGGGAGTGTTACAGTTATTGCGGTCTTGTAAGATTTTTCTGCCACACCCTCTTCATTATATTTTCCTGGAGTAGCAGTAAATTCAACTTTTCCCATTCCATCGGTTACCGGAATTGTTTTGCCATTTACAGTCATGGTTGGAGTGACGCCAGATGAAGAAGCAGCAATAAACAATTCAGCATTATATTTAGTACCGGCGGCTACTCTTTTAGATTCAGGCCTTGTCATAGGAAGTATCTGATCAAATTTAAGATCACCTGCACCTACTTTTCGCCTTAAGATATCCAATGCTATGGTTTCATAGGTCATAACCTGTGTTTCAAGTTCACTTACTGAGGCCAAACCAGCTGGTGTAGGGGAATTTTCGAAAGTAAGCTGAGCAAATTTCCTTCCTTTTTGATTAGGGTCATTCTTAAATAACTCACTTTCGTCTTCATCCTTCGCAATTTTATCAAAACGTTGGAGTTCCGATTCCTCAACACCTACTTCGGATAAAGTCTCTCTAATAAATTTCGCGTAGTTATTTAACTTAGATTTAAGCTCTTGACCGTGACCTTCACCCCCTAATGCTTCATCCATCATGTAATGTCCTACCTTCTCGTAATCGGTTTTCCCTTTCATTTTAGAAAGATCATTGGGATCATCTCCTTCTATACCTCCGGTTATTTCGATAAAGGTATTTTTTAAATCCCGCATCTCTTTAATAATCCTGGAAGTCTCTTCTCGTACTTTGTCCGCTTGTTCAACAACTTTCAAATCTTTTTCCCTGTTGCCAGATTCCTCAACTGTTTTTTTAATACTGCTAATGGTTTGCTTATTTCTTTCAGTACTTTGAGATACAGCTCTTTCTAAACTTTCGTTAATAAAAATGAATTTATCGATGACTGTGCTACTAACATTAAGCGCCAACAACGCCGTTAGTACCAGGTACATCAATCCAATCATTTTTTGACGTGGGGTTTCATTTGCTCCTGCCATAATATTTCAGTTTATGGTATAATTTTCAATTAAACATTATCCTTTCATTGCTGAAAGCATATTACCATAAACTTTGTTCAATGAGGTAATATTGCTCGTGAGTTTTGAAAGTTCATTTTTGAATTGTTCTGTATCTTTTCCTGCCTGAGCCATACTTTCCATAGCTGATGTCACATTGGAATAAAATTTATTCATCGCTTTAATGTGACTATTTGCATCTTGAAGTTCCATCTCGTATACTGTATTCAAAGCGCCTAAATTTTTTGTGACGTTTTGCACTTGAGCGTGATATTCCTTGGCGTCTTTTGATGCTGTAGCCATTTCAGACATTGCACTTATAGTAGTCGAGTAGGATTTATTCATCTGAGAGATTGACTTGGAGGCGGATTTCAAGTTAGTATTGTATTCATTGGTAGCAACTGACGCATCACCCAGGGCTGTCATTTTCTTAGCAGTTTCTGCCAGACTTTTCATTCCCTTTCCAAGGTTTTCTACCAGCTCCGGACCAATTTTATTACTCTCAAGAAGATTATCAAGCTTTTTAGTCATTGAACCCTCACTTGTAGATGACCTGCTGATTTTTTTCGGAGGTGCACCCTCATAATCATCTGCTAATTCAGGATAAACTTTTGACCAATCGGTTTCTTTGTGTTGCGGTTGAAAAGCACTTAAAAAGAATATAATTGCTTCGGTCGTAAGTCCTGCAACTAAAAATTCTCCAGCGCCAGGCCAGTGCATAATTTTAAACATGGCTCCAATAATTACAATAGATGCTCCAATACCATATACTTTTGGCATTATCCTACTGAATAGAAGCTCTGAAAATCCACCTTTTTTACTCATTTTTATTTAGTTTTTGGTTAGTAAAATAATGTTTTTTTTGAAATTTTCAATCTAATTATATTAAAATTCACTTCCTGATGATCTTCCCAAGTAAGTCATCGCACATCTAAAACCTACAGAAGCTCTTGCTGAATCTTTAAATTCAAAAGCCCTAGTTCCAGTCTCTAGGAAATATGCTATATCCTTCCAAGATCCCCCTCTTATAATCTTTCTAGGTTCTTCCGGATCAAAATATGTTGGATTCAAATCCCATACTAATGGAAAAGAAGCGGGATGAAAAGCATCTTCACACCATTCAGCAACATTTCCTGACATATCGTATAAGCCATAATCGTTTGCGAAAAAAGTTGCTACAGGTGAGGTATAAGCAAAGCCATCATCATAATAATTACCTCTTCCAGGTTTAAAGTTGGCTAATAAACATCCTTTAACATTTCTAATATAAGGATTTCCCCAAGGATATTTTGCCATATCCCTACCTCCCCTTGAAGCATATTCCCATTCAGCTTCCGAAGGTAATCTGAAGTTTGGCATGGAAAATTCACCTCTATCTGCTCTGTAACTATTTAGGTATTCAGTTCTCCATTGACAAAAATATTTTGCAGCCTCCCAATTTACTCCTACTACTGGATAATTATCAAAGGCCGGGTGGGTCCAGTAATAAGCCATTAAAGGATCACCAAGGTGATGGGTGTAATCCTCAACCCAAACCATGGTATCTGGGATCAGGTCTTCTATGACAAATCCCTCTGGTAAGGAGGCTTCGGCACCTTCCTGAATATTCTCTGTAAATTGTCTGTATTCATTATTTGTAATTTCGGTGTCATCCATATAAAATCCTCCAATCGTAACTTGTTTATTGAAATTGATTTGTGAGGCTGCAATATTTTCATCAGCCTGACCCATATGGAATGTACCACCTGGAATCTGAACCATACCATATGGTCTGGTTAATTCCCAACCTTCACGACCAAGAGCACCTACGAGTTCACCCCTATCATCAAAGCCTCCACCTCCCAGTCCAAGTAATCCACAACCCTGAAAAAACAGAGCTATTAAAATTATCCAAACAAAATTGTAATAATTCATTAATAATTTACTATTCATAACACCTTTTTAAAATATAGCACCTAAATTATAAACAAAATTCAAATATCAATATTGTACTAAACCCTAAATATACGAAGCTAACTTATAATTTAATACTAAATGAATCTTTAAAATAAAGTTTTCACACAAGATTAAACAAATTTTTAGAAGGAAAATACATCTACCCTCGTAAAAAATTCATATTATATCACTCTAAAATCTATACCTGGGCGTTTTTACTGGTTTTCTACTACCAAAAATTAAATTAGGCAAGTCGTATCTGATAAAGATTTCGTGGGAGGTCAACTCTTTTGCATCGCTTTGATTAGTTACGTAATCAAATGAGTATCCTATTTTCAGTCTCTGGTTTTCTAAAAAATTATAACCAAATAATAATGTAATAGCCTCATCCTGGCGATAGGAAACACCTCCCCATAATTTTTCACTATAAGTACCTACAGCACCTATGTCAAAAGAGAAAGTATTTAAATCAGTACGTAGTAAAAATGTGGGATTCAGTTTAAAGTTGAAAAACAATGGGATATCCTCTTTTCCCAACAATACATAATAATTTCTTTCTAGAATATTTTGCGCCTTATCTACATTAAAATCAAAAGACGGAGCAAGCATATGATTGATAGTAATACCAACAAAATAATTATTATAGTTTTTATATAACAAGGCGCCCCCCACATCAAAACGTTGCTGTGTTTCCCTTGAACCAGTATTAAATGGATCGTTCGGATCAACAAACCTCAATTCATCATTTAAGGTTTGAGTTACTAACCCTGGCATTACAGCTATAATTATGCTGGATCTTACGAAATCAAACTGATATGTCGCATTGAACTGCACTGAAATTGTATTTCTTGGCCCCAGATTATCATTAATTATATTTACACCTGCAGTATTTATCAAGCTTTTTATCGGTACACTAAAATTTAAAAACTGGGTATTTGGAGCCCCACCTGATCCATCAAAAGAAGTAGAAAAACCTGCCCATTGTGTTCGGTGTAAAGCGCTTATGTAAGCATTTTCAAATGTGCTATTAAAAGCAGGGTTAAGCGTTTCAGGAGTTACTAAATAATGACTTAATAAGGGATCTTGTTGAGCATTAAGTTTAGATAAACTAACACATATAACAATGATTAACAGAAATTTAACCTTCATAGATATGCTTGACCTTACAAGAATAAGTTAGGCAATCTTAACGTTATTTCAGGTAATTCCGTTTGCTTTTTTGATATATAATTCTATTGCTCCAGTCATTGAAGGGGCGTTTGGCAATGGTGCTTGGATGTCTAGAATTAAATTTGCTTCCCTGACCGCTTTGGCTGTGGTTGGTCCAAAAGCTGCAATTCTTGTAGAGTTTTGTTTGAAATCCGGAAAATTAACAAACAGGGAATTGATGCCTGACGGACTAAAAAAAGCTATAATATCATAATTAACATCTGCGAGATCAGATATATCACTAGCAACAGTTTTATAAATTACAGCTTCTGTGAAGTTGTAACCATTTTTACTCAAGAAGTTGGGTATATCATCTTTTCTGATATTCGAACAAGGGAACAAAAACTTTTCATTCTTGTGCTTTTTCAATACTTCTATTAAATCCTGAGCAGTTTTAGAACCTATGAAAATTTTTCGTTTCCTTATAATTATATATTTCTGTAAATAATTAGAGGTTTGTTCGGAGATGCAGAAATACTTCATGTCAGAAGGTATTTCAATCTTATTCTCCAAAGCCAATCTGAAAAAATGATCAACAGCATTTCTACTGGTAAGAATGATAGCTGAATGATCAAGAATATTGATCTTCTGCTTTCTAAACTCCTTACCATTAATCGGTTCTATTTGTATAAAAGGTCTAAAATCAACTTTTAAATTATACTTAGAAGCCAATTTAAAATACGGGGAGTTGCTGTTTTTCGGCTTTGGTTGAGAAACTAAAATACTTGAAACTTTTGTAAGACGCTCTTTGTCCGTAACTAATAATCCTTCACTCATGACCAATAATCTTATTAGCTAAAATAAAATAACTTAAACACGATAAACAGTGAGAAAATTTCTGAAGTGCAAAAATACGAAAATAAATAGATATTATTATACGAATATTTCTTTAAGAAAATATTTACTACAGCCAGACTAGATACTAAAACGGCAATAAAATATAAAGAAGACAAAAACCGTAGATTAAATACAAAGGCTATGTCTAGTTGCCAAAATGCTATTAGAAGCAACAAAAAGAATGTATTAATGAAAAATATATATTTATTGAAGGTCTGATATTGCTCCTGTAACAAATTCCTCAGGTTAAACAGTAAAGTTAATAAGCTGATTACTAGATACTTTGCTAAGAAAAATATACCTATAATCACAGAGGTTTTAATTAAGGATATAATTATATCGGTATCATGGCCTAACATTAACAACTCAAACCTGCGATCAATTGGTATCATCAAATGGAAAATAAGATCAATGATTAATATGTTAACAATAGTTAATAAAACAATCGGCATATTATCTAATAAATCAATGAGATTAATAGCCCTAGCATTCAAAAAGCCGGAAAGAAAGATTATGCATATGATCAATATCACAAACCAATAATTTTGGTAGATAGTATTATACCTGGCAGTAAGTAATGATCCTTTCTGGTCATCTTTCCCAGATCGAATAATTATTTGCTTTGTCAGTGCATCACTTGAAATTATCTGTAAAATTCCTGAAGCATCATGCATCAATAACTGTTGATCTTTTTTTCCTAAATTAACATTAATCACTCGTCGGTTCTGTATAACAACAGAATTTGGAGGTAACTGAATATGAATGCTATCCGACACCTCAATCTCATTAGTAAATAGTCCGGTATTCCCTAAAGCTTTCTGGTTGATAATAACCCCTGTATCTTTATTTTTTTTATCTCCCTGGCCATGTGTATCAAAATTGACCAGTATAACCAAAATGAATTTTAGATAAATTGATAGATAGGGGTTGATCATCAGTTCTGCCTAGCGCATATACAAAATTAAAACTACCCGATTCTGTGAATAAGCTTAGTCCCACGCCTAATCCTGTCGGATAATCACGAAAATTACTACTTTCTAAATTGAATTGTAAATAAGATTGATCAATGAATAAAAATAAGTAAGAATATTGCTCAAAGAATAATCTCAGTTCTGTAGATCCTAAAATATAATTGGATGCAAAAAATTGGTTTTCTGTAAAACCCCGCAGAGAATTTATCCCCCCAATTCGATATAAATCATTAATGAATATTTCATCATTTATCACAGAGCCCCCGCTTATGTTCGAATATAAATTGAGATAGCGATTTATTGGAATGCTAAATGCGATATCTGCTTCAAATGCATATTGGTTGGAGTTAATCCTAACCGAATCATAAACCTCCTGAGGGAATAATGAATTCCTAATCACCTTTTTACCACTAACTTCAGCACTTAACCTGACCCTGTAGCCATTTTTGGGCACAAATGGATTATCCTGATTGTTAATATCAAATGCCAGGCCGTAGCCATTGAGCCGGTTATCTAAGTTATCCCTCGAACTAAAAAATTCTGCTGACAAGACATTTGAACGTTTATTTTTGTAGAATAAGCTTAATTGCCCGTTGATAGAAACAGGGATACTTAAACTAATTTGAGCATTTAAATTCACAAAATTTGTGTCTTCTTTAAGTAAATGATATGAAAAGCCGGCCTTTAAGGGAATACCAAACGGATAAGGGTGGATATAATTCAAATCCAACACCTGACTGCGTGGTTTTGTGCCTCGCCAGGTAATATCCACGTTTTGCCCGCCCCCAAACAGGTTTCTAAGTCTCAGATCAAGTTCTCCGGTGATTAACAATTTATCACCTTCATTTTCCCTTGGAAGAAAGCCAAGTATACCATCGAACCGGTTAGCTTTTTTTTCTTCCAGATCCAGGTAAAGGGTTGCATTATTATTTTGAAATGAAATTTCCGCGGGCTTTCTTAGTTCCAGAAAACTAAGGCTATTAATTCTCCTTGAAATTCCATCGAGTGGCCTCTGTTGAAATTTCTTTCCATAATTTATCCTAAGATGGTTTTGCAGAAAAGAATTTTTAGTCTTAAGCCCCTTATTAATAACCAAGCTATCAAAGGTGATCTCAGGGCCTGAATCTATAGTCATCCTACCTTTTATAGAATTATCCAAAACGATCATGGAGTCTAACATAACTTTAGTGAATGGATATCCTTCATTCACATAAGCATCAGAGATTTTTTTACTGACCTTAAAGAACGTCAACGAATCATGGATAGGATAGAAATAATCATCACCTGCTTTCAGTTTATACTTTGGCCCTTTATAAAGAAAAAAACTGGCGGTATCTCCTAAAATAAGCGCTGAGTCAATATTAGCCAATATATAGCCCTTTCCTCTTAGCTGTTCAATCAATGAATTAACGCGCTCATTGATATCATTTTGATCACTTATTTTAAAGACCTCCCTGGTCCGGTCCTCATATTGCAATACAACAATAGTTTCTTCAACCTCCTGAGCAAAACTATCATTGATGGTAATAAAAAGTATTTTTACCATCAGAATTGAAAGAATAAAACCGAATTGTCTGGCATTTATATCCATATCCCTTATTGCAGGAAAGCTTGTCACTACTGCGATTTTCACTTTTCAACAAATCTTAAAACAAAATCATCTTTCATCGAAAGTCTTTTGCAAGAAATTGCCCTTAGAAAAGATTTCCTCCGCAATACAAAAATCCAAACTTTATATTTTGGAGGAGGAACACCGTCTCTACTGAATTACGAATCCCTACGGGAAATCATCGCACAATGCTATAAAGATTATGATTTATCTCAACTCAAAGAACTTACCATTGAATGTAATCCAGATGACCTTGACCTTGAGAAATTATCCGGGCTTAAAACCCTTGGCTTTAATCGGCTGAGTATTGGTGTACAAAGTTTCCAGAATGAAGTCCTTACCCTGTCCAACCGATCACATACCAGCCAACAAGCGCTGACGAGCTTTGAAAAAGCCAGGGAGGTTGGGTTTTATAATATTAGCATAGACTTAATGTATGGTTTTACAGGCTTTAACATTCAACCGGACCTGGAGCAAATTACAATTTTAAATCCCGAGCATATCTCCATTTATGGGCTGACTATAGAAAATCAGACGGCATTTGGTCACTGGGTTAAAAACGGGACATTAAAACCTATGGATGAAGAAACAGAAAGCCAGCAATATGAAAACATCATCCAATGGCTTCAGGTGCATGGCTATGAACATTATGAGATATCTAACTTCAGCAAACCGGGTTACTATTCCATGCACAATACTGCATACTGGTCAGGGAAAGAATACCTTGGCCTTGGGCCCTCTGCTCATTCTTATAATGGAATAACCAGACAGGTTAATGTTTCAAATAACATCAAATACATTAAATATTTGAATGAGAAGATCCTGCCTGCTCATTGTGAAATCCTAACAGAAAAAGACCGGGCTAACGATTATTTGCTCACATCCCTCCGAACCAATGAAGGGACCGATGTCAATTTCCTCCACACTTATTTTGGCTATCCTGTACAGGAATATCAGCGCATTATAATAAAATTTATTAAGCAAAATTTAATTACTCAACAGGGCAGCAAAATTAAATTGAATCAAAAGGGTAAATTACTGATGGACAATATACTGAGTGAGTTGCTATGGATTTAATTCCTAATATCTTTGAGGATATTTTTCAACCATTATTTTATTGTGTTATGGATCGTGAAGAAAAAAAAGCTTTCATCTTACTTAAAGCCCTGATATTACACTATCATGGCTTGGATGAAGATGAGGAAAAAATATTAAATGAATCTGCTGAAAGCTTGGAAGCACAGGATGAACTACAATGGTCCCTCAAATTTATTGCTGAAGACTACCTTTCCGCATTTGAACGCTCCAGAGAATACCTCAATAAAATAATCGGTAATTTGCCGGAAGAAAAAAAACTGGAATACCTCCTCGCCGTATGGAACGATAATTACAAAAAAGGCTACCTGACTGAAATGGAGGCCACCGCCATGCTTAACCTCGCCAAAGAATGGGGTATTGATAAACAACTTCTTCATAAAGTAGGCTGATCATAAGCTCATCATTTCTTTAAACCTGGAGGCTTGTCGCCGGCTGACCTCAACTTTTTCACCCCCTTCTAGTTCAACCAATAGACCGCCATTGAACCAGGTCTCAATGGCCTTTACCCATGTAAGGTTTATAATATGTTTCCTGCTGGCCCTGAAAAACGCCCGTTCATCTAATCGCTCCTCTAATGCATTTAATGACTTATGGATCATGGGTTTGAAGTTTTTAAAATATACCTTTATGTAATTGCCATCAGACTCAAATAAACGAACTTCTGATAACCGGACAAACCAGCACTTCTCCCCATCTTTCACGAACACCTGGTCATCTACATTTAGTTTCCGCTCTTCCTTTTTTGATCTATGATGAACTTCCTGATCATATCTCATTATTCTTTCAATGGCTTCTCCAAGTCTTTCCGGTTGAATAGGTTTCAATAGATAGTCAAAAGCATTATATTCAAAAGCTTTGATGGCATAATCATCATAAGCGGTGGTAAAAATGACCTTGGGCACGATAAGAAGCTGCTCCAACAGGTCAAAACCCGTACCACCGGGCATTTGTATATCCAGAAAAATAAGGTCTGGCTTATGCTTATTGATTTTAAGAATAGCATCCTCCATGTTAACCGCCTCATCCGTTATATCGATCTCTTCTCTGTCGGCTAACAGGTTGGTCAGCTCTTTACGGGCCAGTCGTTCATCATCTATTATGATCGTTTTCATATTTTTCCGGTATCAGTATTTTCGTTAAGACCGTATGGTCATTCTCATTTTCAATTTTAAAATTAGCGCTTTCCCCATAAATCAGTCCCAGCCGCTTAATGGTATTTTCTAGGCCCGTACCCGTCGATTGGTTGCTCCTATTTATATACTGCCCGGAGTTTCGGATCTGGATCTCCAGGCATTCCGGCCGAACTTTCGTTTTTAACGATATTTTACCACCGTATGTAAGCTGGGCTATCCCATGCTTTATCCCGTTTTCCACCAGTGTTTGAATCATCATCGGGGGGATGTAATAATTTTCAGATCCCTGGGCGATATCTATCTCTGTATTCAGCCTTTCTTCATAGCGGATAGCCTCCAGGTTGAGGTAGTCCATCACCGTTTTCATCTCTTCCTGAAAGCTAATCAGCCGATCTTTATTTTTCAGCAGTGAGTTTCTGAGGATGAGGGAGAGTTGGGTTATCGCCACCTTCGACTTATGAGGGTCTTCATCTACCAGTCCACGGATGCTGTTCAGGGCATTAAAGATAAAATGTGGATTAAGTTGCGACTTCAGATTATTGAGCTCAATTTCATTGAGGGCAGCTTCCATTTGCAGCGATTTATTGTATTTCTCAAAATAATGGACTATAAAGTATATCATCGACCAGATGAAATAAATAAAAAAAGGTCCAATCAGGTTCACGATCATAGCCAAAGTGGTAAAATCACTTTCAGGCACCAACATGCCGAGGTAGTAAGAGATCAGAAGTAGGTAAGCATAATTTGACACACTTAGCAAGATAATGACAATCAGAGCCCTGGGTATGAGCGCTTTCCAGTGACTATTCAGCCAACCATTCCTTTTTATGATAAACCGGAAGATATGGGTAGACAGTAGGTAATAGAGTGCATGCAGCACTTGCCCCAGCACCTGGTTGAGGCCTATGTCACGGAAAATGGAGTAGATAAAAATATTAGCCAACCCGTATATGGACCAGCCCATAATCTGACATAACCAATATAACCTATCCCGGCTCATGAACTATAGATACGCATTCGGGCAAAAAGTTATGAATTTATAGCCAATATTTTCATGGATCCACACTACCCTCCCCGCAAGCTTACCCTCATGGCCTGCCGCCGGCCAAGCCTGCTGCCCTCTATCCAACACGGTCTTGGCCCGGCTCCTTATCCCCTATGCCGTACAACAACTTTCCCCAGTGATCAATAGCATGGGACCATAATAAGGTATATTTTCAATATTTCAACTCAGCCCTTAAAAACCTAGCCGTGTAGCTTTTCTTATTTTTTATGATCTCTTCAGGCGTACCCGTGCATAAAATTTCACCTCCTTTATCGCCGCCCTCGGGGCCTAAATCAATTATATGATCCGCCACTTTGATTACATCTATGTTGTGCTCTATGATCAACACCGTGTTGCCCTTGTTCACCAGTTTGTTGATCACCTCTAATAAATGCTCAATATCCTGGAAATGCAAACCAGTAGTGGGTTCATCTAAAATATAAAGGGTCTTTCCCGTATCTTTTTTGGACAATTCAGTCGCTAGCTTGACGCGCTGTGCCTCTCCACCTGATAAGGTGGTTGCATGCTGTCCCAGCCTGATGTATCCCAGGCCCACGTCATAGAGGGTCTTTACACGTCTTAGTATCCTGGGTTGGTTTTCAAAAAACCTCACTGCCTGCTCTACAGTCATGTCCAGTACATCGGCAATAGACTTCCCTTTAAACCTTACCTCCAGCGTTTCACGGTTATATCGCTTTCCCTTGCATGTCTCACAAGGCACATGCACATCCGGCAGAAAATCCATCTCTATGAGTCGCATACCTCCACCCTGACAGGTTTCACATCTTCCACCTTTCACATTGAATGAAAACCTACCCGGTTTATACCCCCTGATCTTAGCTTCCGGAATCTCGGCGAATAACGATCGAATATCAGAAAACAACCCGGTGTAGGTAGCCGGGTTCGACCGGGGTGTCCTGCCAATTGGCGACTGGTCAACTTCTATTACCTTATCGATATGCTCTAAACCTTTGACTGAGGAATAGCTTAGCGGTTCCTTTTTGGACTTGTAGAAATGTCTGTTTAATATAGGAAATAACGTATCATGGATTAAACTTGACTTACCACTGCCAGAAACACCCGTTACGCAAAGCAGTAACCCAAGCGGGATTTCTAAATTGACCGATTTAAGATTGTTGCCAACAGCCCCTTTAAGTATTAATTTCTTTCCATTACCTTCACTTCTGTTGTCGGGTAATTTTATTGTTCGCTTATTGCTTAAGTACTCAGCGGTAATACCCGGCTTAGTTAAAAACAGCTCGGGTGATCCCTCGGCTACGATTTCTCCGCCATGAATGCCAGCCCCGGGCCCTATATCAACGATATGGTCGGACTCCAGCATCATCTCTTTATCGTGCTCAACCACAATCACCGTATTACCAAGGTCACGAAGGTCTTTCAGCGCATTGATCAACTTTACATTGTCCCTTTGATGCAATCCGATGCTGGGTTCATCAAGTATGTACAATACCCCGATTAACTGTGTGCCAATCTGTGTTGCCAATCTTATACGTTGTGCTTCTCCGCCGGACAGGGTTTTTAATGGCCTGTTCAAATGCAGGTATCCTAACCCTACATCCAATAAAAAAGAAACCCGTTTTCGAATTTCTTTCAATATTTCTTTCGCTATGATCTGTTGCTTATCATCCAACCTGTCTTCAAGTCCAACCAACCACTCACTAAACAGGTCTATGGACATATTTGCAAGTTCAGCAATATTTTTATCATCAATCTTAAAATGTAATGTCTGCTTTTTTAGTCTGGCACCATCACATTCCGGACATGCTTTGATGACCATAAAGTCCTTAAGCCAATTCTGTATTTTCTCTGAACCGGTTGTTTGCTGTTTTTCCAGAAAATTGATGATACCTTCGAACCTGGTATGCCAGTCAGTGCCCGGATATTTTTTTGATCTTACAGCCACCGGAACCTTATCGCCATATAAAAGAATCCTGATGACATCTTCCGGTATATCCTTTATGGGAGTAGAAAGTCTTAAATCAAATCTTTTAAGGATTGAATCAATCTTCTTAAAGATCCATATATCGCGGAAATCGCCCAATGGTGCAAAGCCTCCCCTGCTGATACTTAAATTAGGGTCAGGAATAACTGAATCGCGGGTAATTTCTTCAATTGTCCCCAGCCCATTACATTTTGGGCAGGCTCCATATGGCGAATTAAACGAAAAAGAATTGGGGGCAGGATCATCATAGGCTAACCCCGTTTCCGGATCCATCAGGTTTTTGGAAAAATATTTTAATGCTTCATTCTCGGTTAAAAGCATTAAAATGCCTTTCCCTAGTTTGAGCGCCGTGCTTATAGAACTGGATAATCTTTGTAAATCCTTATTTGAAACTTTTATTCTGTCAATTACAATCTCGATATCATGCGTTTTATATCGATCTACCTGCATCTTTGGAACCAGGTCCCTGATTTCCCCATTTACCCTTACCTTGGCAAAACCCTGCTTTCTGATCTGCTGGAATAATTCCCGGTAATGACCCTTACGTCCTTTGATAACAGGTGCCAGTATAGAAAGCTTTAGATCCTGAAAATCCCTTAAAATGTAGGCCTTTATTTGTTCTTCAGTCTGCCTGATCATCCTTGCACCGGATAAGTAAGAATAAGCATGACCTGCCCTGGCGAATAATAACCTCAGAAAATCATATATCTCAGTTAAGGTGCCAACGGTTGATCTCGGATTCCTGGACGTTGTTTTTTGTTCGATGGATATAACAGGGCTTAATCCTTCAATTTTATCAACGTCAGGCCTTTGCATATTTCCGATGAATGACCTGGCATAGGCTGAAAAGCTCTCCATGTACCTTCTCTGTCCCTCAGCATATATGGTATCAAATGCCAGAGAGGATTTCCCACTTCCGCTTATACCGGTGATTACAATAAGCTGATTCCTCCTAAACTTAAGATCGATATTTTTAAGGTTGTGCTCCCTGGCTCCAAAAATTTCGATATAACCATTATCCAGGGCTTTGGCGGATTTAGATATTTCTAAATCATCCGGACAGGTCTCTTTTATTATTTCTTTTTCTATAATAGACTAGAAGTTTGGTGATAGTAAATATTTACTGTAGAATTCGTCAATAACTTTCACTGCATCACTGGCATTATCCACCAGGTTAACGAGGTCAAGGTCTTCGGGATCAATGTTATTTTCCTTAACTAGTATTTCTTTTATCCAGTTAAACAAACCACCCCAAAATCGTCTACCAACCAAAACGATGGGAAACCTCCCAATCTTTTCTGTTTGTATCAAAGTTAAGGCTTCGAATAACTCATCCAAGGTACCGAAACCACCTGGCATCACAATAAATCCCTGTGAGTATTTTACGAACATCACCTTTCTAACAAAAAAATAATCAAAATTGATTAGCTTATCTCTATCGATGTATATATTATTATCCTGTTCGTGGGGTAAAGCAATATTTAATCCCACTGATTTCCCCCCCTGTCTATGGGCCCCTTTATTCCCGGCTTCCATTACCCCTGGCCCTCCGCCGGTAATCACACCATAGCCATGTCTTACAAGCTTAGCTGCAATTTCCTCTGCCATATTATAGACCGGTGAACCAGGCCTGGCACGTGCCGAGCCAAAAACGGATACACAAGGTCCTATTTTTGCCAGTTTCTCAAACCCTTCAACAAACTCAGACATCACTTTAAAAATCACCCAGGAATCAGATATTTTTATCTCATTCCAGTCTTTATCTGTAAAAGCCTGGCGAATTAATTCTTCCTGATTGGCTTTGCCATTACCATTGCCATTTACTACCATATTAAGTTATTTTTTTAGTAAGTTTATTAGTGCTTCTTCCAGGTTCTCGTATTCAAATTTGAATCCTGACATTTTTATTTTTTTATTGGAGACTTTGTTTCCCCCCAAGGCGATTTGTGCCATCTCCCCAAGCATGCTTTTTAACGCAAAATCAGGCACATTGGGTAACCATAACGGTCTTTTGAGTAATTTTGCACAGGTTTGGGTAAATTGTTTATTGGTTACCGGCTCTGACGAAACTGCGTTGTAGGAGCCAATCAACTGGTCACCTTTAATAGCATAGTAAAACATATCTACGAGATCATTAATATGTATCCAACTCAAGTATTGTTTTCCTGAACCTAAAGGCGCACCAAATCCTAATTTTATGGGTTGGACCATTTTTGGAAGTGCACCTCCATCGCTACTGAGCACCACACCAATCCTCAACTTGACCACCTTTAAAACAAAATTGTTAAATTGATCGACGGCCTGTTCCCATTCCTCAACCACCTCGGCAAGGAAACCATCACCTTTTGGCGCATGTTCATCTAAAAAACTATCACCGGTGTTCAGGCCATAATAGCCGATGGCAGAGGCAGAGACAATGGTTTTGACAGCCAGACCTTTATCTTTAATGGTATTGAAAAGTAAATTAGTTGACTGTACACGGCTATCCAGTATCTCTTTCTTTCTTTTATCAGACCATGGTTTATCAGCTACCCCAGCGCCTGCCAGGTGCACAATGGTATTAACAGAAGAGAATGCTTCCAGATCAATTACTCCATCGGACGGTGACCAATAGAAGTTTTGTTGATTATCTGCCTTTTTGTGATTGGTAGTGAGGGTTTTGAAAGTATGTCCTTCCTGCTTAAGCTTAGTTCTTAACCTCGATCCTACCAGGCCTGAAGCCCCGGTTATTAGTATTGTTTCGCTCATATACTAATGTTCAGTATGAAGTTACTAAATTAAATGGCTGAAACTAAATGTTTGCCTTAACATATATTATGTTTTATTAAAATAAAAAACCAAAGAATTGTTATTACTACCAACGCATTTGGGATGGTAAGGAGGCAGCATATTACTTTACCAAGCCCAATATAAAAACTGGTCATTCGGTAATTAAAAGAACTCTGCTAAATGATAAATTTGTAAAGAATTTAACTAATGTATTTTGAATCTATGAGAAGCTTATCTATTCTATTAATTATTATCACATTGCATTTTTCATGTAGTCAAAACAAAACAGAAAGCAAGTTAATAAGTCTAATAGAAGAAAGGACATCTAACGCAGAAACAGAGTGCCAGCGATTTGAAATGTTAGATCAAGAGATGAGGGACATGCTAAATAATATTAGAACCAAATATCAATCATATCCTGAATTTATTAAAAAGCTAAATGCTTCCCAGGCATACTGGATTCCTTACATGAATAGCCAGGTAAGGGCCTTATACCCAAAGGACTGGGATAGATTTTATAGGAAAAATTTTGGCCGCAAAGAATTTAATGAATGTAAGTGCAGAGAACTTTCTAAGTTAATACTGACCAGAATAAAAGATCTTTCAATATTCCTGGAAAGTGATTCCATTGATAATTGTCCGGTGATCTTTAATGAATAAAATAAAAAGAGACTGTCTAAAAAGCAGCCTCTTTTTATTTCTCAGTTGGATGATGCACCATTTTGTGACTTCTGCTGAGACGCTGTTTACCAATCAAATCAACTCTATATTAATCATTTAAATGGGATTATGGCCTCTCCGAATACTTTTGGGAAGGCCTCATTTGTCATATTTTTCAATTTGTGTTATAAAGTGTAACTAATTCCTGCACCAAAAGTAACTCCAGGGCTCCAACTCTGAAAATCTGCACTCGGATCCCCTTCAGCACTTGAAAATTTACGTTTGTAAAACCATTCGCGTTTATCCAAAAGAATATTGGAAATACTAAAATTAAACCCCCATTGTTGATCGGCGCCAAATGATTTATTCAAATTAAAATTTAAACTATGGAAGGGTTCTGAGAAGACATCAGGTTCAATACCTCCACCAACTATGAACAATGTCTCACCTTTTACATTATAGAATAATCCTGCGTCAAAACCATTTTCGTAGTTATTGTAGGACAATCCTGCATTGAGCACCCAAGGCGCCTGACCCTCCATATTTCTTGTCTCGTCTATTGTCTCTCCAGATCTGGCATTATTTTGTCTATTCCTGAGCTCGGTATCAGACATATCAATCTGAGACTCTACCAGAGTAACATTTCCATTCGCACTAAAGTTGGGCGAAATAAAATCAAGCGCTGTTCGGAACTCTAATTCTATTCCGTATAATCTACCGTCCCCTACATTTCTTGGTTGAAACTCTACATTTGTTTGCGCCTGAGGTAACCTTACTAATTCTATGGGATCATTAAAAGATTTATAAAAGGCAGAGACAGAATATAATTGTCCTCTATCCTTAAACAACTCCCAACGCAAGTCTATATTGTCTATAAGGGTTTCTCTTAAATTACCATCCCAATCATCAATAGCAAATAATCCTCCATTGAAAATCCTGTTAGAAACAGGATCAAGGATTTGGGCAAAAGATAATTCTTTAAATGAAGGCCTGGCGATTGTTCGGGAGTAGGAAACTCTTAAATTCTGGGCTTCAACAATTTCATAAATAAGATTAATGGATGGGAAAAAATCTAAGGCATCCAGGACTTTATCGTTATCAAGAACTTGAGTTTGTAATTGGTCCCTTCCTGTATGCCTTTGAACAAAGTTTTCTGCACGAACACCAACAATTCCTTTTAATTTATCAGCTGGCTTGAACTCTGTGGAAAAATATATACCCGTGTTATTAATGTTAGCATTATATTGGTTTGGGTTAGGTAAGGTGAATCCAGACCTTACAAATAGATTTCCATTAGGGAATAGTGTTTCATCTGTCCACACCTGGGTGGCATCCCCTGTCCAATCCGGTTGTTGGTTATTTAGAAAAACAACATCAAAATCTACGATTTCATAATCCCTTTCCTTGTAGGTATGACTAACTCCAAACTTGATCTTGGCATCGCGGGAAAAAATATTAAGTTTATTAGTTATATCCACTTTTCCTACGAGGTTGATTTCATCCAGTTCCCTCCATAATCGACTTGGGTTTCCAGCTGCCCCACCTACAAATGCAAGACGAACATCCGGACGGCTGCCAACTTCTGTAAAAGCTGTTTTTCGGATATCAGGGTCTTCTTGAGATGACCAGGTAGAAGAACCTCTCCAGTCAATGACCCACTTATCTTCATTAAGATGGTGCTCACCGTTCAGAAAAAGGTTAGTGACTGAACGTTGATTGTATTCCAGGTTATCAGAGGATCCAAAGAACCCTGATTTTCCTGCGGTACCCTCATCATTATCTACCAGTGCAAATTGCGCGCTTCGACTTTCACCATTTTGAAGGTGCATCACTGTAAATCGATATTTAGATAAGTCAGTTTTATAAGCAAGGCCTCCCAAACCGCCCAAAAGTACACTGTTTTCCGTAAGGGTTCCTGAAATAGTCTCTGCTAACACAAAATCAGTTTGATCAGGATCGGTTGGTGCATTTTGAAATTGGCCAAAAAAAGCATCATCATAGAGCACAGTACTACTTCTATAATTTCCTGTGAGTAAATAACCGATATTATTGCCACTTTTCAGCTCTTTCTGATTTGCAAAAGTGAACCCAAAATTATAATTCATTAAACTTGTTTCCTGTTCTGCGCCTACTGTCGGGCTAAACTCTCCCAGAAATGCCTCTACCTCCTCACTTTCAAAGTTTTCGCCTTCTACCCCAACAGGTGTTGGAGGATCACTTAAATCAAAACCTGTGGGCAAATCCCTAATACCATTATCAAATCCAAGGAAATCTGTATCACTCCCTTCATAATCAATATAATCATCATTAAGATGCATTGATGGGTTAAAACCAATCCCCAGGGAAACTTTGATAACCTTTTCTTCAGGGAAGTCTTTCGTTTCAATATTTACAATACCTCCTGTGAAATCTGCCGGTAGCTCAGGAGTAAAGGTCTTCATTATAAGCATATTGTCTATCAAATTGGTGGGGAATACATCAATTTGAATACTGTTTCGGTCAGGATCCAATCCCGGTATATCCGCGCCATTTAGTGTGGTTTTTGTATATCTATCTCCAAGTCCTCGTACATAGACATATTTACCACCTTCTACAGTAACACCGGTAACACGCTTGGCAGCTTCACCAGCGTCACTATCCCCTATCTTACGAAAACTTTCAGAAGAGATTCCATCCATGACATTTGCTGATTTCCTTTTCACAGTTAGTAAAGCAGATTCGGTGGTTTTGATGGCTTCTGCAGTTACTATTACTTCCTCTAGTTCCTCAACAGCCTCTCCCAATCTGATATTGCCTATAACATTGACTTCATCAGAAACCACTTCTATACCTTCAATGGTTACTGTTTTATACGACACAAAAGACGCTTGTAAATTATAGGTTCCCGGCTCAGCACGAATATCAAACTTGCCATCAAAATCGGTAACTGCGCCGGTAGTAGTACCCTGGATAATTACAGTAACACCAAATAGCGATTCACCTGTGCCATCGTCAATAACGGTACCTCTGATCGTACCTTTCTGTGCCAGCCCCAGAAATGGTAACCATAGCATCAAAAGAATAAAAGAATATCTATAAAATTTCTTCATTAGTTATTAGTTTTTAGGATGATGTTTAATAAACACGGCAAATTAGACAAAAAAAAAGCTTGTCTGTACAGACAAGCTTTTATCAAAATGTTATATTTTTTATAAACCTAGATCGCCTAAAGCACCAGAATTTCCAGCCCATGTCCAGTCAAAATCAGAGGCAGCAGGACCAACAGTCTGAGATCCTACGGCTACACCGAATGTCACATTTTCAGCAGGAACGCCTGCGAAAGCAGCATTATCAGATGCAACATCAGTTTCTAAGCCAGTATTAACACCAGTACCGTCACCTCCAAAAGTTTCGAAATCTCCGACAGTAGTGATTCCGAAGAAATATGTATTGCTTACACCAGCATTGGTATTATCATCCCAGTCTACGATGTGATCGATGTCAGCACCAGCAAATACAACTCCATTATCAAATTGATGAGTTCCTCGGTTTAGTGAACCTTCAGGACCATCTAATTCAAAAGCAGAACCTGATCTGGGAGTAACGATGATAAAATCGTTACATTCTCCAATCCAGTCCTGGTCAGTATCCATTGAATCATCATTAGAGTTCCATATTAATGCATTGTTGATGGTTACATTTCCACCGAACCATTCGATACCATCATCAGCATTCGCAACAACCTCAACCCAGTTTATCGTTGTACCTGATCCAACACCACCTAGTGTTAATCCGTTGATTTCATTACCTGCACCAATGTTAGTACCACCATGTCTGATAGAGATGTAAGTGATTGTACCAGAGTTGTCAGCCGGATCGTCTCCACCATAAAGACCATTAGGGTCAGTTGAAGGTATTCCCTCGATTTGCACTTCTGTAACGTCCTCATCATTGTCATTTTGCGCAGAGATTGGTGCACTACCTAAGATTATAACACCACCCCATAGACCAGGTTGCTCTGGAGATGTAGTACTTGCATAAAGACCAGCTGCAACATCAGCAGGATCGATAGGATCCAGGATTGAAGTAAAAATAATTGGTAATGCTGCGGTACCGTTAGCATTTAATGTCCCTCCTCTAGCGACCAAAAGAGCAGTAGAAGCTGAGCCCTGGCCTTCTTCTCCTTTTATTACCGTACCAGCTTCGATAGTTAAAGTAACACCATCTAATACGGTTACCCTTGTTTCAAGAACATAAATGTTATCAGCGGTCCATGTAGTATTTTCGGTAATATCTCCTCTAACTTCAACAACAGGTGTAACTGGTGCAGCGTTTACTGTAAGAACGTGTGTGAATTCATCAACATCACCATCTGTGTCAGTTGCAGTAAACACAATAGTATTTGCTCCAACAACACCACCCAGGTCAAGAATTGTTTGCCAGCCTAAAGTGAATGTTCCACTTATGCTGGTAGGATTTGCAGAAAGATCATCTCCAGTTACGGCAGCAAAATCAACGGCACTACCTCCATTGACTGAAGCTTCAAACGAAGCTATTCCATCAGCACCATCTACCTGATAAGGTACGGCAGCCAAATCCGCACCGAATTCGATAGTTGCGGCTTCAGGGATAGAGGATATGGAGATTGCATTATCATCCACACCCAGGATGTTGATAACGGCTGTTGCAGTTGCTGATTGACCCTCTGAGTCTGTCACTGTTAAAGTAACAGAGGCAGCCCCTTCAGTTGTTCCAGCATCAAAATTGATAGAAACAGATGCACCAGAAACATCCCCAGAAGGATTTGATACTGTTACACCACTTCCTGTAGCTGTGTATGTGGCAGTCAATCCAGCATCTACACTAACTGTAAAAGAAACTGACTCTCCAGCAGCACCATTATCAACTGATGTTATAGCACTAGGCGCTGTTACGGTTGGTGCAGAGAAACTTGGTGTTCCGGTACTATCATCATCATCATCATCTCCACAAGACATGACGAACATAAGAGCACCGAAGAAAAACAATAACGAAAGTAATTTTTTCATGTTTTTTTAGGTTTTAATTACAAGATTTAAATTATCAGCACAAAAATGAATATTAAATTTTAACTGGTGGGATAGCCTCTATTACCAAATAGTTAAACTAGTATGAGGTTTTTAAACTAGGTGTTAAAATTATTAAGATAATGTTAAGCAACGCAGTAACCAGTAAACATAAATAATTTCATTTAGATATATTAACCTTACCTAGGATTTTATTAACAATGTCCCTGGTAGTGATTCCATCGGCCTCAGCCTCATAATTCAAAATAATTCTATGGTTTAATACGTCCAGTGCAATCTCTTTAATATCCTCCGGTAACACATATTCACGTTCATCAAAATAAGCGATGGCTTTCGCGGCCAGGTTCAGATTAATAGAAGCTCTGGGTGATGCACCAAACTGCACATAATGATCTTCTTCCGTCAAGCCATATTCTTTGGGTTTCCGGGTCGCAAATACGACTTCTATAATATATTGCTCTAATGTTTCGGAGATACTTACCTGATTTATCTCATTTCGAATACTGAAAATATCCTCTTTTGATAGGATGGTTTCAACATGAGAATCGAATTTCAGGTTAGACATCCTTCGCATTACCTCCAGCTCATCTGTTTTCGAAGGGTAGTCAACATATACCTTCATCATAAACCGGTCTACCTGTGCTTCGGGCAACGGATAAGTACCTTCCTGGTCGACGGGGTTTTGAGTGGCCAGCACTAAAAATGGCCTGTCCAGCTTAAAGGTAGTCTCCCCTATGGTTACTTGTTTTTCCTGCATTGCTTCAAGCAAAGCGGATTGAACCTTGGCTGGGGACCGGTTCACCTCATCTGCAAGGATTAAGTTGGAAAATATTGGACCCTTTTTTACCTCAAACTCTGATTTTTGCTGGTTATAGATCATGGTGCCTATTAAATCAGCAGGCAGCAGGTCCGGAGTAAATTGGATGCGCTTAAAGTCAAGATGAAGTACATCTGCAAGCGTATTGACGGTCAAAGTCTTTGCCAGGCCTGGGACACCTTCCAGTAAAACATGTCCGTTGGTAAATAAACCAACCAGTAAACGATTGATCATATAATCCTGCCCTACCACTACTTTACCAACCTCAGTGATGGCTTTTTTTATCTTTTCCTGATGTTCTTTTTGGAGATCCATTTGTTCTGTAGGCATACCTTCTTTTATTTATGGATGGCAAATGTAGAAAGCTTAACCTATCTATCAAAAATGGACTTGTGAAGGAAAGTTAAATAAGGTTAAAAGTAAAGAATAAGTTTTGTACCAGGAGCGGGACTTGAACCCGCACGGCCACAATGGCCACAAGATTTTAAGTCTTGCGTGTCTACCAATTCCACCATCCCGGCAATGATATAATCTGCAATAAAAAAGAGCGAAAGACGGGATTCGAACCCGCGACCCCGACCTTGGCAAGGTCGTGCTCTACCAGCTGAGCTACTTTCGCTTATTTTAATTATGACATCTATTCAATGATCCATTCGTAAAAAAGGATTGCAAAGATAACTGGCTTAGATTAATTTTCAATATGCTTATCTTTAAAAAATTAATAACCTGTAAGTTATTCCTTATAATTTTTATCTGTTTATATCATCATCTGCCACTTAAAGCGCAAAAACCTAATTATGAGGCCATTGAAGATTTCTACAGCAATCCAATAGCTGACTGCAATGGCGTAAGGTTCATAAGACCAGAAGATAACCTGGTTGATGCGTTCCAAAAACTAAAACAGATTATCATTTTCAGGCATGGTGAACCGAACGTAAAAATACATGGATGGGTAAATAAAGATGAGGCCAGGGAATACCTCGATGACTACAAAAGTTCAAAAGTATATGCTATTGATTCCAATCCAATATGTCTTAAAGCCGGAGAAATAAACAACGTTTACACCAGCACACTTAATCGTGCTAAAAATACCGCTGATCTTATCATCCATGATACCATTAATATTGTGGCAGATTCCACCTTTTCAGAATTTGACAACCGGGTAGGTGGCTTACCAAATGTAAAACTTCCTTCTGGTTTAGTACTGGGATCATCAAGGCTTTTTTGGCTTTTAGGGTTTAATGATGGAGGTATTGAATCCTTTAAAGAAGCAAAAGAAAGAGCCAAAGAAGGGGCACAAAAACTGCAAAAACTGGCGCTAAGCAATCAACGCGTCGTTTTGGTGGCTCACGGATTTATGAATCGTTACCTTGCAAAATACCTGAAAGACCTCGATTGGGAACAGGTTAAGGATGGAGGCAGTGACTATCTTGCTAATAGTGTTTTCGTGAAAATTACAGATGACCAATAATACCAACACATAAAAGAAGGTTTATTACTAAACCAGAGGGAGGATGGTCCGTGTGGCGGTGACAATTTTTTACAAGCAATTATCCTGGCATGACATTGAATATATTATCCTTACGTAAAATTGTTTAAACAATAGATCGAATAGATGTTGGTAATTAGAATAATATTGATTATTTATCTTTTTGTACATGCTATCGAGACCAGTGCAGGAAACTATAGGCGAATACAAAATTTAAGGGGTAATTGGAAATTCAATATCGGAGATAACCTTGATTGGGCAAACCCAGATTATGATGATAGCGGCTGGGAAGAAATCTATGTACCTTCAGCCTGGGAAGAAGAGGGGTTTAATGGTTATGATGGATTTGCATGGTACAGAACAAGTTTTAAAGGGTCAATTATTAAAAATGAATCCCATGTCTACATAAAACTTGGATACATCGATGATGTCGATGAAGTATATGTAAATGGTAATTTAATCGGATATCGTGGAGATTTCCCTCCAAATTTTAATACCGCATATTCTACGGAACGATTTTATTACATACCCAGAGCGTACCTCAATGAAAATGGTCAAAACCTCATAGCAGTGAGGGTATATGATGTTATTCATGGAGGTGGCATAACCTCCGGAAATATTGGCCTTTATGTTCCCTTATTTTCAGCCAATGCGTTGGTGTTGGAAGGTATTTGGAATTTACAATTTACAGAATCAGATGCCAAGCTGCCGAGTGATGACTGGTCGGTGGTAATGGTTCCGGGATTCTGGGATGGCAGCAAGGAAATCAAAAAGAAATTTCACTTTAATGATTTTTTCAATAATAATAAAACAAGATATGGATGGTACCAAAAGACGTTTTACATACCCGGCCGTCTCAAAAATAAAGCGTTGACGCTTGTCCTTGGAAAAATTGATGATTTTGACAGAACATACATCAATGGAAGATTAGTAGGGGAAACTAAAGATTACAGAGGATTTGGTGAGAGCAATTCCTATCAACAGCTAAGGGTTTATCCAATACCCGATGGGATTATAAATGATAATGGTAAAAATATCATAACAGTATGGGTGGAAGATATCGGACGAGATGCAGGAATTTATCAAGGACCCATAGGAATAGTTGAAAGCGACTTCGTAACCCGATTTATTAAAAACTTTTAATTTAACTTTAGGTATAATCAACATATTATGCTAAAAGACATTAAGTTTCTGATTACCTCAGTCAGTGTTTTGATTATACTGGGTTTTCTTCTATTCATCATCAATCAAATCCATAATCTTTACGACCTGGCCTCCGGGGTTAGTCCTTTTGCAGGACAAATTACCCTTTGGGGCCTAATCATTGCATTTTCAATACTCTTTAGTATACCTTTTATTATTTTTTTCCGACTACCAAAAAACATTGCGTTTCCAAGTGATGAAAAAGATCTGCCTGCTTATAGAAATAAAATACTAAAAAAAGTATCCAGCAATAAATATTTAAAGGCAAATCAGATCACCATTAAAAGTGATGAGGACCTTGATAATGGAATTAAAATACTTGATGCTGAAGCAGACAGAATCATTAATAAAACCGCCAGTACAGTTTTTATCACCACGGCTATCTCACAAAATGGTAAACTTGATGCCTTCACAGTACTTGCTACCCAAACTAAAATGGTTTGGGATATTGCCCACCTTTATTATCAAAGGCCATCCCTAAAAGATATGACCAGGCTTTATGCAAACATAGGAGCAACCACCTTTCTGGCCTCAGAAATTGAAAATTTAAACATCAGCGAACAAATAGAACCCATCATCAAATCAATGATCAAAAATTCAACCGGTAAGGCGATACCAGTTTTTGGGCCAAGTGCAAACATTATACTGGATGCTATGTTGGAAGGGTCAACCAATGCTTTTTTAACCTTACGCGTTGGCATAGTTGCAAAAAAATATTGTGGTAACACCGGGATGATGGATAAAAAAGCTATAAAACGATCAGCATTTATGGAAGCTTCTAACCAGTTGGGCAAATTGGTGCTTGATTCTTCAGCCCGGGTAATTTCATCGATAGTAAAAGCAACTAAAAAAGCAGGTGCAGATACCGTTAAGAGCAGTTATGAAGCCGTGAAAAAGGCTGGTATCTCTATGAAGGACAGTGTGGCAGATACTGCCGGCAGAATTAATCCGTTCAAGAAAAAACAGGAACCCATCTAATATTACTTTACAACTAATCTTCAATATATCGATAACATGAATACTAAAAGAATACTTATTGCAGCTTTCTTGGTGTTTTCTGTGCTTTTCAACGCAGCGGCACAAACGTTATCCAGTCAACTCCCAATAGACCCAAAGGTTAAAATTGGACAACTGGAGAATGGCTTGACTTATTATATCCGTGAAAATGAAAAACCTATGGAACGGGTTGAACTTCGATTGGTGGTAAATACAGGCTCGATAATGGAAAACGATGATCAACTGGGGCTGGCGCATTTCACCGAGCATATGGCTTTCAATGGCACAGAAAACTTTGAAAAAAATGATTTGGTAAGCTATCTCCAATCAATAGGTGTTCAATTTGGGGCTGACCTGAATGCCTATACATCATTTGATGAGACTGTTTACATGCTGCCCATACCAACCGATAAACCGGAACTTGTCGACCAGGGGCTTAAAATATTGAAAGACTGGGCAACCAATCTCACATTCGATCCAGAAGAAATAGAAAAAGAAAGAGGTGTCGTAATAGAAGAGTGGAGACTTGGACAGGGCCCTCAAAGAAGAATGCTCGATGAATATCTTCCGGTTGTATTTAAAGATTCCAGATATGCTGAACGACTACCTATTGGCACTAAGGAGGTGCTTGAAAATTTTGAGCACCAAACCCTGATAGATTTCTACGAAGAATGGTATAGACCTGATTTAATGGCCGTAATTGCAGTCGGAGCTATTGACCCGGATGAATTTGAAGATAAGATTGAAGCATACTTTAGTGATATCCCCAAAAAAAATTCACCAGAAGAACGAAAAAATTATACTGTCCCAGACCACGATGAAACCTATGTTGCCATAACCAGTGACAAAGAAGCTTCCTTTACCAGGCTGATGATCTTCTTTAAAAAAGATCCAGAAAAGATCAGCAATCAAAACGATTATCGTGATCACATGCTTTCAAACATTTTTGTTGGAATGCTTAACGAACGACTTAATGAACTCAGGCAGGAAGCCGATCCACCTTTTATTTATGCTTCCACCAATGCAGGAAGTACCTGGGCCAGGACCAAATCAGCTTTTCAGGCTTTCGCATCGGTGAAAGAAGATGGTATCGAAGAGGGATTAATTGCTATCATGGAGGCATTAAAAAGGGTAAAACAGCATGGATTCACGCCAGGTGAGCTGGAGCGTTATAAAAAAATAATGTTAAAAAATTATGAGCGCGCTTTCAATGAAAAGGATAAAACAGAATCAGCAGCTTATGTGAATGAATATATCAACAACTTCCTGGAAGATGAGCCCATACCTGGTATTTCGTTTGAGTACAATTTCGTCAAACAACAACTGGACGGTATTTCCCTGGATGAAGTAAACCAATTAATAGATAAATTTATCTCCAAAGACAATCGGGTGGTTGTAATCACAGCCCCTGAAAAAGAAGGACTTGACTTACCCTCAAAAGATAATGTTCTGAATATCATTGATGAAGTAAGCCAGCGAGCTGTTGATCCCTATGAAGATATTGAAGTTAGTGATCAGTTGATCTCAGAATTACCAAATCCGGGGACAATCCAGGATGAAAATTATATAGCTGCAATAGATGTAACCGAACTTGATTTGTCCAATGGGGTTAAAGTATTTCTAAAACCAACAGACTTTAAGAATGATGAGCTATTAATCAACGCTTACAGCCCTGGTGGATACTCACTCGCAGGGGATGATATTTTTTATTCTGCCTCTAACGCCAGCGCTATCATTGGAAGCAGTGGTTTTGGAGAATTTTCAGCAACTGACCTAAGCAAAGCACTTGCGGGAAAAACCGTAACGGTAAATCCTTACATTGGACAGCTTAGTGAAGGCATCGGTGGACAGTGTTCACCGAAAGATATTGAGACAATGTTCCAGCTGGTTCATATGGCTTTCACCCAACCAAGAAAAGATGAGAAAGCATTCCAATCCTACATCGCCAGGACGAAGGGTATTTTAGCAAACATTGAAGCTAATCCGCAATATTACTTTTATGATCGTACACAAAAGATCCTTTCCCAGGATCATCCCAGGGGTGGCGGTATCCCAACCGTTAAGGAAATAAACCAGATAGACCACAATGAAGTATATGAATTTTATAAGGAGCGGTTTAAAGATGCCAGCGATTTCACATTCTGGATTACCGGAAATATTTCAACTGATTCTATAAAGCCATACATCAATCAATACCTGGGGAGCCTTCCTTCAATTAATAGAGATGAGAAATGGAAAGACAATGGAGTCAGGCCACCTGATGGAATGGTACAAGAAAAGGTGTATAAAGGATCCGATCCTAAAAGTATGGTGGTTATGGTCTTCCATGGGAAAGAAGAAAAAAGTAAAGACCTGGATCATGATTTTCAAACGCTTTCTGAGTTATTAAATATCAAATTGGTGGAAACCTTGAGGGAAGACCAAAGTGGCGTGTACGGCATCGGAGCAAGTGCTTCTTTGAGCGAAAGGCCATATCCTCATTACACAATCAGGATCCAGTTTCCCTGTGCTCCGGAGAATGTTGACAAATTGGTGCAAGAAGTATTTGCTGTGGTAGACGGCATTAAAGAAAATGGTGTCTCTGAAGGGGACCTGGTCAAACTGAAAGAGCAACAACGCAGAAACCTGGAAGTTCAAAAAGAAAGAAACAACTTCTGGCAGCAAACCATGCGGGAATATTTTATAAACGACTGGGACTTAAAAGAGATAGCCTCATTGGAAGAACTAACAAATAATCTTAAAGGTGAGGACGTGCAAAAAATAGCTTCCAATTATATAGATGATGAATACATTCAAATTGTTCTTTATCCCGAAGCATACGCATCATCAGAAGAATAATTTTGATAAGCAAAAAAGCCGGTCAGAAGATTATATGACAACCTCCTTACCTGTCTGACTGGCTTTTTTTATGGCATTTACAATAACTATATCCTTTTGACCTTCTTCACCGGGCACTAACATGGGTTGATTGTTTATTATTGCCAATGCATCATCATCCATCTGTCTGGCTTGCTGATCACGCACAGATTTGTTTAGTTTCTTACCATCACTTGTTTCTCCCCTAACCCCGGAATAGGACTGCATCGGCTGCAATTGATACCAACCCTTTTCACATTCTACCCTGAGTTTATTATTCGGCAGACCTACGCTGGTAAGACCACTTGCTTTAATACCACCGGCAAATTCCAATTCATAGCGCGTCGTTTCATCTACTTCCGTAAAAATAGTTGGCCTGTTAGTAGATTGGGATGCCTGGATAACCTTTACGGGCTCTTTCCCTGTAGCATATCTGATACCGTTGATGGTATATACGCCCATATCATAAAGAGCACCTCCACCCATATGCTTTTGCAAGCGCCATTTCTGCCAACTGCTACCGGAATAACAGGCTTCCGCCCTGACATTTTGAATCAGCCCATATGGACGTGTTTTTGCGAACTTTATAACTGTCTTCGTATTTGGTTCATGCTGCATGCGGTAACCAATGGCAAGCTTGACTTTGTTTCTGTTACACGCATCAATGATGTTTTGGCATTCATCCTCGTCCATAGCCATCGGTTTTTCACACCATACATGCTTACCTGTATTGGCTGCATCAATAGAAAACCTTGCATGCGTTCCGGTTGGCGTTACAATATAAACGATGTCGATATCATCATTATTAGCGATCTCATTCATGTTGTCATAGGAATACACATTTTGGTCTTTGATCCCATACATTCTTTGCCATTCAGGAATTTTATGAGGACTACCTGTTATAATTCCTCTAAGCTCACAATGCGCTGTCATTTGTAATCCAGGTGCCAATTGTCCGGTACTGTAGCTACCCAAACCCAGTAAAGCAACACCTAACTTTTTTTTGTTTTTTATTTTTGGCGCACAAAAACCCAGGGATATGGCTGTAGTACCAATAGCTGATCTTTGGATAAAACCCCTCCTGCTAATTGATGTCATAAGTTCTTTTTGTGGTTAATACGAATCGAACTAATTATCATTTACAAAAAAGCAACATCATCAATCACTTTCTCATCAAATCTTTCTTCTAATAAATCCATCACTTTTTGCTTTCTGTATATTAATTCTTGTTTTAAAGGAGCGCTGGATAGAAATACAAATAGCTTACGGTCTTTGATAAACATCTTCTGCGTTCGTGAGGCGATTGGCTTACCCATTATCTCCTCCCAGGACGACATCAAATGGGTTTGATTGTACTTTGTTTTAAGATTATAGTTAGATAGTAAATCACCAAATGATTCTTTTAACGAAGCGGTGTTTGAATTACGACGTTTGATCTCTTTGCTCATATTTATAATTTGATCTCATAAATTTATAAATAAAGTATTCTGAATTGGCTTTATTGAATACAAATTATAACCCTGAACGCCTTTAATTTGGAACACATTATTTTTTCATTAATCTAAAATATAAAAACAACTATTTTAAGATATAGTGTGTTGAAATATCATGATAAAATCATATTCAATATCAAAAGGATTAAAATATGCAAGCCTGATATTAATTGTTTGGCTTTTTGTTAAATGCTCTAGTGATTCAATAGCAGATCTTGAACCGCTAATAGATTGTGAATCCAGCAGCTTAAGCCTTCAAATTGAGCTAGTGTCAAGCGCTTCATGTGTTAATGGAGGTCAGGTTACAATCTCACCAAGTGGCGGTGAACCACCTTATATGTATTCATTAAATAACAATGATTTTCAAAGTGCAAATACTTTTTCAGACATACCTGCAGGTAGCCTTGTAGCAAGCGTTATGGATTCAAAAGGTTGTGTATTTAGTGAAAATGGCTTCTTAGAAGCCAATGATGAAGCTATAACGATAGAACTAGAGACAATATCATCCGGTTGTAATGAATCAAATGGTTCAATCAACACTTCTGCTGATGGTGGCGATGAAAACTTTCGATATACGCTTTTCCAGGAAGGAACACTTTTATTGGAATCCACAGATTCGTCTTTTAGTAATCTTTCACCAGGAGACTATACCATATCGGTCCAAGATGGCGGAGGGTGTGAATCTGAAAAAGAAATCAGCATACTAACGGGGATTTCACTTGAAAGTAACATTTTCCCACTTATAGAAACAAATTGTGCTGTTTCTGGCTGTCATCTGGATAGTCAGCAGCCTTTATATACCGATCCATCAGTTGTAGTAGATAATGCAAATCAAATTGCTAACAGAGTATCCAGTCAAAGTCCATCCAGGGTTATGCCTCCAACAGGATCACTACCACAAAACGAAATTGATCAAATATTATGTTGGGTAAATGATGGTGCCCCAGATAATTAAATCTAAAATTCTTCGTAATGATCAAACAAACATTATTTTTTTTATTTTTTTGTTTACCACTTATCTCTGAATCCCAACGATATGTCAGTGAAAGTTCAAATATCCGCTTTTTCTCTGAAGCTTTGGTGGAGGATATTGAAGCTACTACCACTACCAGTTCGAGCATAATTGATCTGGAATCTGGCGAATTTGCCTTTCTTGTAAACATTAAAGATTTCCAGTTCAGAAAATCATTAATGCAAGAACATTTTAATGAAAGTTACCTGGAATCCGATAAATACCCCCATTCAACATTCAAAGGAAAAATAGAAAATTGGGATGGAAATGTTAATGACGAGCAAGTAACGGCAACTGGTGCATTAACCATTCACGGCATAACGCATGAGGTTTCTGTGCCCGCCAACTTAAAGAAAGAAAACGATAAGATACATATTGAAACGTCTTTCAATGTAGAATTAAAAGACTATAAAATTAAAATCCCAAAAGCATTATTTTACAATATAGCTGAGACCATACAAGTCTTTGTTGATTTTAAATATAAACCATATGAAAAAGGCTAAACGCTGTATAATCATTATCACATTAATCATCGGAGTTTCCAAACTGCAAGCGCAAGACGATTTATTAAGTATGCTCCAGGAAAGTGAAACTGATAAAGGGGAAGATTTTACCAGAGCCACCTTTAAAAGCACAAGATTAATCAATGGTCATACAGTAGAAACCAGAAGTAAAGGCGTGTTGGAATTTGTTATTGGTCATCGTTTTGGAAGGATTAACCAGGGAATTGACGATCTATTTGGATTGGATCAGGCAAATATTCGATTCGCTCTGGAATATGGATTCACTGATAATTTAAATATTGGCTTCGGAAGGTCTTCTTTCCAAAAAGTATATGACGGATTTATAAAATACAGAATCCTACGTCAATCAAATTTATTCCCTTTCACCATGACAGGTTTTGCGAGTATGACGATACGAACCCTGGATTTTCCTCAAGAATTAAAATTTAAGGATAGGCATAGCTATGGATATAGCTATCAAATACTTCTTGCAAGAAAGTTTAGTCAAAGATTTTCACTCCAGATCATGCCATCCCTTGTGCATAGGAACTTTGTGGAGGATGAAGATGCTGAAAATGATGTTATCAGTCTTGGGGTTGGTGGTCGATTTAAATTAACGAATAGGGTGGCATTAAATGCCGAGTACTATTATCAAGTCTCAGATAAGCCAGATGATATCATAAATGCATTGGCATTTGGTTTTGATATAGAAACCGGGGGCCATGTCTTTCAATTACATTTAACAAATGCCAGAACAATGAATGAAAGAGGCTTCATCACAGAAAATACCGGTGAATTTTTCGATGGAGATATACATTTCGGATTTAATGTATCCAGGGTATTTTTTCTGGGAGGTAAAAAAGAATAATAAATCCATCAGTGAACAGCCAATTCAGACTTTGCTTTTACTAAAATATTTCTACTTAATGATGTAAATCTAACAACCTGAAGCACCGCTGAGATGGTTAAACCCAACAACAAACCAAGCCATACACCTATTGCCTTCATATCCAATTCGAACGCAAAGAAATAACCTGAAGGAATAGCAATGACCCAATATGCTATCAATGTAAATATCATTGGTAATTTAACATCCGAGATTCCTCTTAAACTACCTAATCCCACAACCTGAATCCCGTCTGAAATTTGATAAAAAGCAGCAATCACCAGTAACGTGCTGGCATAATCAATGACTAATTCAGATTTAATGTAAAGGGTTGGCAAAAAGTTCTTACCAAATAAAAACATCAGCGCAAACCCAAACATAACCATTGAAACTAATAAAAAAGAAGATCTTCCGGCTTCCTTCATGGCTCTATAATCATTCTTACCATATTCCGTTCCCACACGGATGGTGGTAGCAGCAGCAAGCCCTGTCGCTACCATGTAGGTTATAGCTGATAAATTTAAAGCAATTTGATGGGCAGCTAATGCTTCGGCACTTATCCACCCGACCATAATCGCCGACATACTAAAGGCACCAACCTCAAATAACAGTTGCAAGCCTGAAGGAATCCCTATATTCAGCAATTCTTTAAATTTTGACCAACCCAATTTCACTGGTCCTTTCAGATGTTGTCCTGCTGTTGAATAGCTTAGGGTCCACCACATTAGGCTGGTACTAATAAATATCCTTGCTATCAAAGTCGCGTATCCTGCTCCTAATAAACCCAATGCCGGGAATCCAAATTTGCCAAAGATCAATAGGTAGTTAAGAAATACATTTAAAATATTTCCGGTCACAGAAGAATACATGGCGGGTTTGGTCAAAGAGAAGCCTTCCAGGTATTGTCTGAACGACTGAAAAACCATTATTGGTATGATCGAAATGCCCAATACCTTTAAGTAAGGTGAAGCCATCTCCACAACTTCCGGTTCCTGATCAAAATAAATCAATAACTCAGAGCCCCCAGTAACCAATAAAAATAGAACAACCCCCAAAATTATATTCTGTATGATCCCGTGCTGACCATATTTTGATATGCTTAGATAATTTTTTGACCCCAGCGATGCAGAAACTAAAGGAGTGATACCATATGACACACCAATACCAAATATCAAAAAAAAGAAAAATAAGCTATTGGCCAAGGCGGCTGCAGCTAGCGGGACCTCCCCTAATCTACCGACCATCAAACTATCTGCTGTACCAGTCAGGATGTGACCAAGTTGAGATAAAATAACCGGAAAAGCCAGTTGAAGGGTTTTTGAGAAGTGAGACTTGTAACTCATCTTTTCATCCTAAGGGAAAAACATGAATAAAGCCTTAAGAAATTATTCTTTATGTACTACCTCAGCTAAAACAGTAACAACATTATTTAACACCTCCACTGTCCCACCTTCCACTTCATAAATAATTTCTTTTTTCTTCTGCTTTAGCTTTAAATCACCTTTACCCAAGGAGCTTATTAAAGGCGCATGATTGTTTAATACCTGAAAATATCCTTCACTGCCCGGTAAAATAGCCGATTCTACCTCACCGTCAAATACTTTTTCATCAGGTGTGATTAATTCTAAAAACATTACTTTTATTTAGACTCTTTAATCATTTTTTCTCCTGCTTCTATGGCATCTTCTATGGACCCCTTTAAATTAAAGGCTGCTTCAGGAAGATGATCGAGCTCACCATCCATAATCATGTTGAATCCTTTTATGGTTTCTTTTATGTCTACAAGCACACCTGGAATACCAGTAAATGCTTCTGCTACATGGAACGGTTGGGAAAGGAAACGCTGTACTCTTCTTGCGCGATAAACGGTTTGTTTATCTTCTTCTGATAGTTCATCCATACCCAGAATGGCGATAATGTCCTGCAGTTCCTTATATCGCTGAAGTATTTCTTTTACCCGCTGTGCAGTTTTATAATGTTCTGCACCAATAACTTCCGGAGTTAATATTCTCGACGTTGAATCTAAAGGATCTACCGCCGGATAAATACCGAGTTCCGCAATTTTACGGGAGAGTACTGTTGTCGCATCAAGGTGGCTGAATGTAGTGGCAGGCGCCGGGTCAGTGAGGTCATCCGCAGGAACATAAACCGCCTGAACAGACGTGATGGAACCATGCTTAGTTGAAGTGATCCTCTCCTGCATATTACCCATCTCCGAAGCCAGTGTAGGTTGGTAACCCACTGCTGAAGGCATCCTTCCTAAGAGCGCAGATACCTCGGAGCCAGCTTGTGTGAATCTAAAAATATTATCGATGAAAAAAAGAATATCACGCCCGGGCCCTTTGCCATCTCCATCACGGAAGTATTCGGCTAATGTTAATCCCGATAAAGCAACCCTGGCACGAGCACCCGGAGGTTCATTCATCTGACCAAAAACGAATGTTGCCTTGGAATCTTTAAGTTTTTCTTTATTGACTTTGGAAAGGTCCCAGCCTCCTGCCTCCATAGATTCTTTAAAATCGTCCCCGTAGTTTACGATGCCCGCTTCAATCATTTCCCTTAGCAGGTCATTACCTTCACGTGTCCGCTCACCAACACCGGCAAATACAGAAAGGCCTGCATAAGCTTTTGCAATGTTATTTATGAGTTCCTGTATGAGTACAGTCTTACCAACGCCGGCGCCGCCAAATAACCCGATTTTACCACCTTTAGAATAAGGTTCAATTAAGTCTATAACCTTAATACCGGTAAAAAGCACCTCGGATGAGGTCGATAATTCCTTAAATTCCGGTGCACTTCTATGGATCGACAAGCCCGTTTCCGTAGGTAATTGCTCCATCCCATCGATTGCACTACCAACTACATTGAACAATCGCCCTTTTATTTCTTCACCGATAGGCATTCTTATAGGTGTTCCCAAATCTTCTACTTCGGTTCCCCTCATTAACCCGTCCGTTGCGTCCATACCCACTGCCCTGACTGTATCTTCCCCAAGGTGCTGTTGAACTTCCAGAATAACTGGTTCCCCATTTGGTTTAACAACCCGTAAAGAATCGAGGATTTTTGGGAGTGTAGAGCCTTCGGCTCCAAAACTTATATCTACAACAGGACCGATTATTTGGGTGATTTTACCTTTATTAGCCATTAGGATTTAGAAATGTTATTATATGTACCCGCGAAGTTAATCGAATATGGGATTATAACAAATGATGGAATAACAATGAGTAAGCGTAATCAGGAGCTCTTTAGTTGTATTCTAAAAACAGTACCTTTCCCTACTTCTGAGGACTTTACAAATATTTTCCCGGAATGATATTTTTCTATTATTCGCCTGGCAAGGGTCAATCCCAAACCCCAACCTCGCTTTTTTGAAGTGTAGCCTGGTTCGAAGATTTTTCGTTGATCAGATTTCGAAATACCTCTCCCGGTGTCACCGATATCAATGGCTACCTTACCACCATTTATTTTAATTATTTTGATTTTTATGTCTCCTTTACCCTCCATCGCATCTACTGCATTCTTAACCAGATTCTCAATAACCCATTCAAAAAGCGGTTGATTTATTAAGGCAAACAATGCTTCATTAGGAAAAACCTCGTAAGAGAAGACAACTTTTTTTGATATCCTGTTTTGAAGATACCGAACAGCGTGTGTAACGGTATCAAAAACATTTTTGTTGGTTAAATGGGGTACTGAGCCAATATTTGAAAATCTTGATGTTATGACCTCCAATCTCTTTACATCCTTTTCTAATTCTCCCACAACCTCTTCATTTAGATTGCTGCTTGATTTCAGGTATTCCATCCATGCCATGAGAGAAGATAGCGGGGTCCCCAACTGATGGGCTGTTTCTTTCGCCAAACCTGCCCAGACACGATTTTGCTCCGCATTTCTTGAATAATTAAAGATCATATAAACTGCGAAGGCAAAAACAATTATCACAGTAAGTTGTAAATATGGGAAAAACCAGAGTTGGGTTAACAAAAATGAATCTTTATAATAGACGTAACTATAGCCATAAACCTTATTTTGATCATTTTTCAGCTCTATAGCCACAGGTTCATGTTGTCGGGCCATTTTTGATAACTCCTTATATAAAATAGCAAGTTTATCAGACTCATTCGAAGCCCTTTCTGCAGCAGGTATGTTTTTGAAATCTACAGGCATTCCTAATTCATCAGTCCTGATAACCGGGATTGTTTTGTTAGATATGATAACATTTTCGAATAAAAAATTGGGTGGATTTGGATTATTAGCTAAATACTCTAAAGTACTGGCATACAACGCGATCTGATTCTCCTCTCTGACCTTAATTTTATTAACGATTAACGAGGTATAAAATATCGATCCGCCGGCAATCAATAAGGATATGATCAGAATTATCCATTTTATTTTTGGGTCACTGGTAATGAATTTCTCTTTTGAAGCTTTTGTCATATTTTAATGAAGAAAATAGGCATAATGATAATATTTGCAATTAATTGCTTTTCAATACATACGCATTCAAATCTACAGTCTAATCAAGCAGGTAACTGATATAATCACCCCCTGAAATTTCTAAAAAATTTTCTGTACCGTGATTATAAAAATAAACCCAGACCTTGTAAACTTCTTGATCTGCAATAGCATCCACTTGTTTGCGGTTGTATTCATTTAAAGGATTACCGGGAGAGACCATACCTTCATAAGAATCAATCCAGCTAAAAGAAGTCCTGCTGATCCTGTAGATTTCTCCCCAAACGATTGATTGATCTGATGCTGACGACTCAATAACAGCCGGATAATCTCCCAGGTCAAATAAACGACCCTGAACAAAACCTTTAGTTATAAACGATCCTTCCGTTTTTAATCTAAGCGCAAATGGGTTTGTGAAGAACGAGCATAAGGTACCATATGCAAAAAGGTAAACATCAGAATGATCATCCATTTTAAGACCTCATCATGAACCACTTAAATATGGTTTTATAATTGATCTTTGATCCATGGATCAGAATCCCTATTCGATATATTCTACCGGCAAACCAAACAGTTAATATAAATCCTGCTATGAGCAAAACCATAGAAAGAACCAGGTCAAACGCCGGCACTCCAAAAGGTATACGCATCATCATAACCACCGGGGAAAAAAGTGGGATAACTGACATCCAGAATGCCAAACTACCCTCCGGATCATTTAATACTGCCCCTAGAACAACAATGGAAATAATTAACGGTACTGTAACAGGAAACATAAATTGTTGTGTATCAGCATCGCTGTCAGATGCTGACCCTATGGCAGCAAACAAAGCCCCATACAATAAGTATCCTCCCAGAAAATAAAATATGAAGCTTAATATAACTTTTGGTATGTCCAGTGTACCTAAAGCAGAAGACACAAAGGAATATATCTCTTCGCCATCATTCTGAAGGTTATCAGCTTCCCGTTGTTGTGTTTCACTAACCTCAACGGTAGGCATATTTCTGTTTAAATCGAATAGTGTTTTCCCTGCCAACGTTGAAAGAGAAACCGTTAAAATAATCCAGAGTATAAACTGTGTCAATGCAACCAATGCAATGCCTACGATTTTACCCATCATCAGCTGAAAAGGCTTAACTGATGACAGAATAACCTCTACAATTCTTGTGGATTTTTCTTCAACCACCCCTCGCATGCATTGAGCTCCATAATAAAAAATAAAGAAATAGACCAGAAACGATCCAATGTAACCTACTGCGGTGGAAGCTCCTGAATTACTCTCGACTTCCTCTCCTGTGATGGATAAGTTTATGGTATTTATCGATATGGAGGATTTTAATTGCTCAAGCGATGCTTTATCAATCCCGGACTTTAACAATCGAATGTTTTCGATTTTGGCATTTATCTGCCTTTCCAGCTTTTTCAAAAGGCTTAAGCCCGGATTGGAAGTTGAATAAAAATTTATGCCCACGGGATTGTTGATATCAAAAGGAGGAATGTGTAATAAACCAAATTTCTCGTCTTGAATTATATTTTCTTTTGATTTTTCTAAGTTTCTTCCTGAGACAATAAAGTTTAAGTTTTCAGTATTCTCAAAGGCATCCTTAAAGTAGCCGCTCTCGTCTACCACCGCAATCGTCTTTTCATCGCCTCCGCTCAATGCCAGTATTGTGGGAACTATTAGCAATGCCGCAAAAAATACCGGGCCAAGTAAGGTGATAATAATAAATGACCGCTTCCTTATCCTCGTGATGAACTCCCTGGCGATGATTAATCCGATCTTATTCATATTTAAGATTTTTGTACTTCGTTGATGAATATTTCATTAATACTGGGAACCTTTTCTTCAAAATGTTTCACTGAGGTCTTCTCAATAAGAAACTTCAATAGTTCATTGGAAGAATAACCATTCTGGCAACGAACTTCTGAGAAAAAATAGTTCTGGTTGTCCTTTGCCGGTTCTTGTTTTAATATCTCTAGATGTTCATTGGAGTCGGATAGTCTGCCTTCATGCCAAATAGTATAAGCGTTATTTTTATGTGACGCTTTAATATCTACTTTCTTTCCCTCCAGGATTTTTTTTGATTTATTTATCAGAGCAATATGATCACATAATGCTTCTACTGACTCCATCCTATGCGTAGAAAAGATTACCGTTGTACCCTGTTCGCGCAATCTCAAAATTTCCTGTGTAATTATATTGGTATTTACCGGGTCAAAACCTGAGAATGGCTCATCCAAAATAATTAGCGACGGTTCATGAAGCACTGTAGCCATAAATTGTACCTTCTGCTGCATACCCTTGGATAAATCCTCAACATTTTTATTCCACCACTTTGATAGGTCCAGGCGGTCCAGCCAGAATTTTATTCTGGCTTTTGCATCGGCTTTATCCATACCTTTCAACCGTGATAAATAAAGCAGCTGTTCAGCAACTTTCATTTTTTTATACAAACCCCGTTCCTCAGGTAAGTACCCGATTTTCAGTATGTCTTCCTGGGTTATTGCTTGATCTTCCAAAAAAACTTTCCCCTCATCCGCATTGATGATTTGTGTGATAATCCTGATCAATGTAGTCTTACCGGCACCATTGGGCCCTAATAAACCATAGATGCTTTGTTTAGGAACAGATAAGCTGACATTATCCAATGCTTTATGATTGGTATAATATTTTGAAATAGAATCAATTTTAAGTAAATCCAAGATTTAGGTGTTTAATTATTTAAACTTAGTAGACATTATCTCAATATTATTACATATCGGGCCAAAAATAAAAAAAGCCGCTTTTTAGGCGGCTATCATATCTTCAGAATACGGATTAAGCGATCTATTGAACCACAAGTGAATATTGAGGTGTCGGATTCAATGGACAGTAATAAACGTATTCGCCGCGCTCTAAAGTTACCTCTTGTGAGGTAGCCGTCTCACCATCAGCTATTATTTCACTTAAATAAGCTTCTTTAATGTGGTTGGCTTCATCAGTTTTACCTTTTGGTGCCAACACAAAACCTACTTCATGATCAACTCCTTTATTTTTCACGACAAACTTATAGGGTACTCCGGCTTTAAGCTCAATCTCAGTTTTATTGAATGCGCCGGGGGTTTGCTTCAGCTTAACAGTTTTTACTGATTGTGCCTTTAGTCCTTGACTAAAGACAACTCCAACTAATACGAGAATAAATAAAATTAACTTTTTCATTTTGAATGTTTTTTATTCTAAGAAACGGCTGAAGCAATCAGCAGTGAGTATCTAAATTTCCTTATTTTAGGTACATATTGCCCCATTTGTACATCTGGTTCTATGTCCTGTCTATCCTGTGGTCTATGTTTCTTTTGACGAGTTATTGTTGTTAATAATCACATCCAACTTATAATTTATATTGTCCAGCTTATTTTCCAGGTTATTCATTCGATTATCGAGCTGGACAATACTATCCTGGATATCTTCATCCTCTATAAAATAATCTGTAACTGTTCCAATCAGTGTACTGAATATGATCATACCTATTATGATCAATACGATAGACAGAATCTTGCCTTCTACAGTAACCGGCGGGATATCCTGAAGAAACCCTACGGTAATGGTGGTAATGGTTGTCCACCAAAGAGAATCTTCAAATGTATTGATCCGATCATTCGCATTTGATTCTAAATGGAAAAAACTTAAGGCAAACAATAGAATGATCATGATACTCAATAAAACCATGTTCCTTAATGTGCCAAAAGAATTTTTCCTGTTGATGAACGTCCTAAAGAAAAAGCGTGCTGAGCGTACAACCCTGAGTATTCTGATTATTTTAACAATCCTGCCAGCTCTTAGGGCACCCACCATAGGAATACTCGACACGAAATCTATCCAATTATTTTTGAGGTAATACCACTTATTTTTTGCAAACCTTAAACCCGCAAAAAAATCATAAAGAAAAAATAAACATATAATAAAGTCTGCCCAGGTGACAACCTCTTTAGTTATTACAGAATAATTTGAAATAGAGCTGACGTACAACTCTACCACCACATAAATCGATAAGATTAAAAGGAAATTTTGAAATATTTTACTTTCCTTAGGATTCCACATGGTCTATTAAAAGAATTTGTTTATAAGCTGATTGAGCTTAAAACCGAACTTAAATAATCAGGCTGAAATAAACGTTTGTCATACATAACCATTTGATAATATGATTTATTTGGATGAGTAATAAAGGCTAAATAGATGGCCTCACAAATTTTTTTTCTGACAATTCATGGAATTTTCATTCATTTTTTGGGCTTCATTTTAAGAAATGCGTATATTACACTAGAAGTAAAACTTCTTCATACCTATTTAGCAAAACTCAGCCGCCTTAGCGGCTGTTTTATTTTGACATGTCCAGGCTTTCTTATTTTATAGTTATTATTTCATTTTTATTGCTCACCTGCTCATCACCAGACGATGAAGGGATCATTGAAGAATTAGCAGATATTGTGATCAACATCAATGATTCCTCTATGACAGAGGCACCCCCGAAAGATAGTTTAGGCTATATAATCCTTGATACAATCCCCCATAATATAAATGCATTCACTCAGGGCTTAACTTTTTTTGAAAATAACCTGTATGAGGGGACAGGTAGGGATTCATGGATAGCTAGAATTGATCAAATAACCGGTGAGCATGAAATACTCGTCATCCTTGAGCCCAACTTCTTTGGAGAGGGTATAACTATTCTAAATGGAAAGCTATATCAACTTACCTGGAAAAATGAAGTTGGCTTTATCTACAATTTAGACCCTATCAGCCAATACAAAAACTTCAATTACAAACACGAGGGTTGGGGAATTACACATGACGGGACCGAATTGATTATTAGTGATGGCAGTCACCGTATTTACTTTTATGATTCGACATCCTTAACGATCCAGGATACTATTCTGGTTACTGAAGAAGGAAAATTAATAGACCGAATTAATGAATTAGAATATATTGATAATCATATCTTTGCAAACCGTTGGTTTAGCGATATTATATTTAAGATAGATCCTAATACTGGAATTGTGATTAACAAATATGATTTTTCGGCAGTAAGCCAAAGCATTAAAGCAAATTTTCCTTCGTCTGATGTATTGAATGGTATTGCTTATAATCCTTTTGATTCATCTACTATGATAACTGGTAAATTATGGCCATATATGTATAAAATAAAGTTTACTCAATAATCTTTAAACACCAACATCATAGAAATATTAATTATAACATTAATTCTATCTGCTTTTAATACCGGTCTCATCTGGTTGATTCAGGTTGTTCATTACCCCGGATTTTTGAGAATACCCAAAAGTGCGTATACGGAGTATCAAAATTTCCATATGCGGTACATTTCATTTATTGTTGGCCCGAGTATGCTATTAGAACTCCTGGGCACTGCCAGCTTAATTGCCGACTTGCATCAATTTGATTATCCATGGATGATAGTGGTGGCTTCTTTATTCTTAGGTGTTGTCTGGGTCGTCACAATAATTGCCACACTGACACATAACCAACTATTATCCGGGTATGACAGAGACAGCATTTACCGGCTTATTAAAATCAACTGGCTTAGGACAATCAGCTGGACTGTAAGAACAGCCATGCTGGGATTCGCTTTATTTTTTAGCAATTACTAAAAACCCCCACTTTCCACCACCCCAATTATATCACATTTGATTATCTGGAAATTTTATCCACCCGTCTCCATAAATGGAGGTTTTTTATCTGAAAATTTAGGGCTTCATTCATCTTTTTCGTTCTCAACTGCTAAAATGATTTAATAACTGCTTAATTATCAGTATTTTATAAAATAGTGGGTAAAAGTGGGAGAAAGTGGTTGATAATGTTTTAAAATTCCCTACCTTTGTTATGGTGGTTTATATTTCTAAATGGCTCAGATGGCTTTACTTACGAGTGAATTTGAGTGTAAGCTGGATACTAAGGGTAGGTTGGTTTTACCTGCAAAGATTAAGACGAATCTACCTGAGGTTTCAGCTACCGAATTGGTTCTCCAGAAAGGATTTGAACCTAATATTGTAGTATATCCAATGATGGAGTACCGGAAAATCCACAATAAAATATCAGCCTTAAGCGAGTTTCATCCCGAGCAGCGAAAATTGAAACGAAATTTTTTTAGAAGCATCGCACAGGTTGAATTAGATAATGCAGGAAGGTTTTTAATACCTAAACATATGCTCGCTCATGCACAGTTGGAAAAAGATGTTATAATCATTGGCATGGGCAACTATTTGGAGATTTGGAATCCAAAGGTATATGAAGATGGATACCTGATCAGTGATTATGAAGAGTATTCAGCCCTGGCGCAGAAATACCTGGATGAATAAGTGATGGAGTATCATGTGCCGGTAATGCTCAAGGAGTCGATAGAGGGGTTAGCATTGAAGGCAGACGGCATCTATCTGGACTTAACCTTTGGTGGTGGTGGCCATTCAAGAGCAATTTTAAAACATATTGGAAATGGAAGGTTAATAGCTTTTGATCAGGATGCTGATGCAAAAGCGCAGGCAGATAAAATATCAGCGCGTTCTTTTCTTTTTGTAAATAGTAATTACAGACATTGTCAAAAATACCTGAAGTTACATGGGATAGATAAAGTTGATGGGATATTGGCAGATCTGGGTGTTTCTTCCTTTCAGATCAATATTCCCGAAAGAGGGTTCTCCACACGCTTTGAGGGGCCTCTTGACATGAGAATGAATATAAAAGCAGCTTTGGATGCCAGAATAGTTGTAAATGAATATTCAGAAAAAGAATTAATAAGAATATTCAATACCTATGGCGAACTCTTTAACGCCAGAAAAATAGCCAGAGCCATCACTTCTTCCAGAATCAATGAAGCCATTAACTCAACCGGGGATTTGAAAAACCTAATCTACCATTACTTACCCCGGGGGAAAGAGAATAAAAATCTAGCTAAGGTATTTCAGGCACTAAGAATTGAAGTAAATGATGAATTAGGTGCTTTGAAGGCACTGCTGGAGCAATCAGTGGAGTTGCTAAGCGTTAATGGGAGGATTGTGGTATTAACCTATCATTCTTTAGAAGATCGCTTAGTTAAGAATTTTTTTAGAAAAGGAAATTTCGAAGGAATAGATAAAAAGGATTTCTATGGCAAAATAATCAGGCCATTAGAACCTGTAAATAATAAACCAATTATAGCATCCCAGGCTGAAATCAAGGAGAATCCAAGGGCCAGGAGTGCTAAACTAAGAATAGCAGAAAAAATATAAAATATATAATGAAAGAACGTCTTATTCAAGTTATTGAACGCGTGAACTTTATAAAGAAAGTGAAGGATGGCATCCCCCCTGAATGGGTACCCAGGATACTTTTTTTATGCCTGTTAGGTGTGATATACATCGGCAGCAGACACCGGATGGAAAAGCTTATAAGGGAAGCAAATAAGCTGGAACAAAGAATTGAAGATTTAAGGGCGAATTATATCACATTGAAAGCGGAATATATGATGGCAGGTAAGCCATCAGAAATATCAAAAAGAGTTAAGAAAATCGGATTGGTTGAAACACTGAATCCTCCGGAAAAAATTGTAGTGAAAGAAAATTGAAAGTAAAGAAATCCATATTGCTCAACGTTAAGATAGCCTACCTGGCGGTAGTGCTATTTTGTGTTGGTATTATGTACCAATTAATAAGGGTACAATTTATGGATGGTGAAGAATGGAGCAATGTGGGTGAAAGTAATACATTCCGATACGAAACAATAAACGCAGTCCGGGGGAATATTTTTTCATCAAAAGGAAATCTATTAGCTACCTCACTTCCTATATACAAACTTTGCTTCGACCCTACAGTTGTAGATGGCGAAATCCTTGAAAATAATATCGATACCTTATCTCAGTTGCTTGCAGGTTATTTGAGAAGAGACCCGCCTAAATATTACCGGGACTTAATACTCCAGGCCAGAAAACGGGATAACCGATACATCATCCTCAGCAATAAAAAAATAGACTACCGCGATAAGCAATTGATAGAGCGATGGCCTGTTTTTAATCTTGGAAGAATGAAAGGCGGTATTATTTTCGAAAAAGTTAATGAAAGGTTTCAACCATATTCCTACCTGGGACATCGAACCATTGGTAGCGTTGACAATAATAACCGTGGCGTTGTAGGTCTTGAATACAGCTTCAATCATTTTCTGGCAGGTCAAAATGGTAAAGCCCTTTATGAAAAAATGATTGGAGGTGGATGGAAGCCTATTTATGATGGCTCAACAACGGTACGCCCAAAACCGGGATATGATGTGGAAACAACCCTGGATATTGATTTACAGGACATCGCCAGTCAGGCTTTATTGGAGGCACTTGCCGAACATGATGCAGACTATGGCAGCCTGGTACTTATGGAAGTAAAAACAGGTGAGATTAAAGCAATCGCCAATCTTAGTAAAAATTCAAGAGGGTTTTATACAGAAAGATATAATTACGCTGTTGGCAGCCAGGGTAGTCGAGAACCCGGGTCAACATTTAAATTGGTAAGCATGCTTGCCCTCATGGAGGTAGCTGGTGTTAAACTTACTGATACCATCGATACCGGAAACGGTAGTTTTGAATTCTATGACCGGGTGATGAGAGACCATAAACCCGATGGCTTTGGAATATTGACTGTAAAAGAAATCTTTGAAAAATCTTCAAATATTGGTACCGCCAGGCTGGTTGCAAAACACTTTGGATCAAGACCTGAGGAATACGTCAATTTTGTAAAGAGTCTCCAAATTGGTAAGCCACTAGGGTTCCAACTGGTAGGTGAAGGTGAACCATACATAAAAGAACCTTCTGATTCATCCTGGAGTGGTGTTACTTTACCATGGATGTCTCATGGTTATGAAGTGAAACTGACCCCACTACAAACATTATCCATATTCAATGCAGTGGCAAATAATGGCAAGATGATCCAGCCTTTACTTGTAAAAAGAATCAAAGAAGCGGATAAAGAAATCCAGGAATTCCAACCTAAAGTGCTGAACAAGAAAATCTGCTCTGAACAAACCCTTACCAAAGCACGCCTTCTACTGGAAGGTGTTGTGGAAAATGGCACCGCCAGAAATATCCGAAGTAATAACTATAAAATAGCAGGAAAGACCGGTACGGCTATGAAATTCCGAAACGGAAGATACATCAATGAATACTACACTTCGTTCGTAGGTTATTTCCCGGCAGAAGCTCCGAAATATAGCTGTATTGTGGTTATTGATAACCCTAAAGGATACAAGATTTATGGTAGCCTCGTTGCTGCGCCAGTCTTTAAAAAACTTGCAGATAATGTTTATGCTAAGGATATCAAATTGCATGATCCCACGGTGCCGGAAGTAGCGGCCATTAGTGATGGTGTTTTCCCTGTGATACGGTCAGGATATTATGAGGACCTAAGTTTCATTAGTAATCAACTAGGCATATCCAACCATTTGGAAAGTAAGGCTGATTGGGTCCAAACAAAAATTGTTGGCAACTCAATCTTATGGAAACCCAATAAAATTGACAATGATGAAGTGCCTGATGTGCGTGGCATGACCTTTAGGGATGCTTTATTCTTACTGGAAAACCTTGGGTTGGAAGTAGAAGCAAAAGGTATCGGCAGAGTGGTTAAACAATCACTTTATCCCGGGCAAAATTTTAAAGCAGGTTATACAATAAAGCTTGAACTCGGATAATGGTGGGCTCAAATACCATATCGAAAAATGTAGAAATGAAGTTGATCGGTATAACCGGCTCAAAGGGTAAAACTTCTTCCATATTTCTTCTAAATGAATTATTAAAAGCCCTCGGGCATAATTCAGTATATATTTCACATTCTACGAAATTACCCATTCACCCTTCCCGCTCTTTTGATAATAACCTTACAGACATCAATCATATGCTAAGTGATGTAGAAAATGAAGGGTTCACGCATTGCCTTCTGGAAATAGATAGTAAATTTTTGGACTCAAATATTAATGATGGGTTACAGTTTTCCGGGGTAATACATACCAATACATCCAATGAAGGCTTCGGTGAAGGTAACCTTCAAAATAATATCTACTCGAAAAAATCGCTATTTGATGGCCTGAGTAATGGAGCCTTTGCGATAATCAATAAAGATGATAGGCGTGGAGAAATAATGCTTCAAAACTGTCATGCTAAAAAAAGTACATACGGTTTTAAAAACTTTAGCGATTACAAAGGTAAAATTCTGGATAGCAGTTTTCATGGCCTCGAACTTGAGATCGATGGTTCGCAAATATGGTCCAGGCTGATTGGAAATAATCACGCCTATAATCTATTAGCAACCTATGCGGCAGCCAGACAGCTTGGAGAAAGTTCAGAGGATATCCTTGAAGTATTAAGTGCTATTAAAGCCATTCCGAACCGGTTCGAACCTGTTTTTTTATCAGAATATAAAATTCTGATCAGGGATATCGCAAATAATGCACACGCCATTGATTATGCATTGAAAGCAATTAACAAATTGAATAAGTCAAACGGAAAAGTAATTACCGTCTTGAAGTGCAATGATCAAACAGATGTGGTTATGATCGAAGTGGCAGTGAAACAAAGTGAAGTAGTCATTATAACAAACGAACTTCACACGTCATCTACTGAATCGATTCCAAAAATCAAGGATATATTAAATCAAAACACGATCAATAAAGTACTTGCGATAGAGGATAAAAAAGAAGCAATAAAGACGGCGTGTGTATTGGCAAATGATTTTGACATTATCCTACTGTCAGGACAAAATCCAGGCTACTTGTATGAGCGTGATAATGACGAGTATGTAAGTGACGACTATAAAATTTTATTGGAATATATAAATCATAACAACTAAGTAATGTTCTATTACCTATTCAAGTATTTAGATCAAGCGTATGATTTCCTGGGAGCAGGAGTATTCCAATACATATCCTTCAGAGCAGGAATGGCCGCCATGCTATCACTGATTATCACCATCTATTTTGGTAAACTGCTGATCCATAAACTGCAAAAATTCCAACTGGGTGAAAGCATCAGGGACCTTGGACTGGCCGGTCAGATGGAAAAACAAGGCACACCAACCATGGGAGGGATCATAATCATAGCGGCAATAATCATTCCGACATTGTTCTTTGCCCGAATCTTTAATGTTTATATCGTTCTGCTGGTTTTTACGGCGCTTTTCCTGGGGTTGATAGGTTTTATTGATGATTACCTTAAAGTAAAAAAGAAGAATAAATCCGGGCTATCTGGTAAATTCAAGGTTTTTGGGCAAATAACCGTTGGCTTGGTGGTAGGGCTCGTAATGATTTTTCACGAAGATGTTGTCATAAGGGAGTTCATGGAATCCGCGGGTGATAAGATTTTATATGAGGACCATAAGCGCATCGTCACTACTATACCATTTGTTAAAAATAATGAATTTCAATATAGGTGGTTAGTCCCGTTCTTCCTGGAAGACTACACCTGGATCATTTACATACTGCTGGTTATTTTTATTATCACGGCAGTATCCAATGGTGCCAACATTACCGATGGATTGGATGGGCTTGCAGCAGGCACCTCTGCTATAATCGGACTCACGCTGGCCATATTTTCTTATCTCTCCGGTAATGCTATATTTTCCGATTATCTGAATATCATGTTTATTCCCAATCTTGGGGAATTAACCATATTCTGCTCCGCTTTTGTTGGTGCCTGTGTTGGTTTTTTGTGGTACAATTCATACCCGGCCCAGGTATTTATGGGAGACACGGGCAGTCTTTCTCTCGGAGGAATAATTGCTGCCATCGCTTTAATTGTTAGAAAAGAGCTGCTAATACCCATATTGTGTGGCATTTTCCTAATAGAAAATCTATCGGTCATTATTCAGGTAAGTTATTTCAAGTATACCAAAAAGAAGTATGGTAAAGGAAGAAGGATATTTAAAATGTCTCCACTCCATCACCATTACCAAATGCTCGATATACCGGAATCTAAAATTGTGACCAGGTTCTGGACGGTTGGGATATTATTGGCAATAATCACTTTAGCAACCTTAAAACTTAGATAAAACAGAATAAAATTATAAGACCATGGAAATCAAAGAATTAATCGAAAGAAATAACAAGTTTATTTCTCAAGTTTCTCAACTACCGGATTTGTTCAACGATGATATATTGTTGGGCATAAGTTCGGAGCTAATGAAAAGCGCCAGGAACATCTCAAAAAAATTCGCTTCTATAACCAAAGAAACAAATGAGATGAAATTTAACAGTTGTATGACAGCTTTAGAGGATGAAACTGATGAAGTGATGTTTCAACTTGACAGACTTGAAAGAATGGGCAAGAAGATCAAAAACCCTGCAATTGACCAACTGGTTAAGGAAGGGTATGATTTATTAGCCGGCTATGCCATCGCATCAGACTTTATTGTTAGCTCCAGAACAGACATAAGCGAAGACATTATTTAACCTATACCCTATGAAACAGAAAATTGTCATACTTGGGGCTGGTGAAAGTGGAGTCGGTGCAGCAATTCTTGCCGCGTCAATGGAGCAGTATGACGTTTTTGTTTCTGATTCCGGAAATATAAAGAAGGATTTCGAGGAAGAGCTGCTTCGACACAAAATACCTTACGAAAAAAATAAGCACTCTGAAAGTATAATTCTCTCTGCCAATAATATCGTGAAGAGCCCGGGAATACCCGACAATATTCCGCTATTGAATAAGGCAAGGAATGAGGGCATTTCTGTTATCTCAGAAATTCAATTTGCTTATTGGTATGCATCGGGTAAAATAATTGCCATCACCGGTACTAATGGAAAAACCACCACCGCAAATCTTACTTATCACCTTTTGAAGCAAGCGGGATATGACGTGGGACTAGCAGGGAATGTTGGCAATAGTTTTGCGAGAATGGTTGCTGAGGAACCCCATAATTATTATGTATTAGAAATCAGTAGTTTCCAGCTGGATGGCATTACTGACTTTAAGCCTGATATTGCAGTAATCCTGAACATCACACCTGACCACCTGGATAGATATGGTTCGATGGAAAAATATATAGCATCCAAATTTCGCATCACACAAAATCTATCCAGCAAACAAACATTTATTTATGTCTTGGATAATATCCGCATCAAAAAAGAAATCAAGAAAAGAAATATTGAGGCTTCAATGTTTGCCATATCACTTACTGATCGAATGAGTAGGGGTAGCTATATGGTTGATGATCATATCATCTTCAAATTGAATGCACATGAACCTGTTACCAAAATACCGGTATCTGATATTTCACTCATCGGCAGGCATAACCTTATCAACAGTATGGCTGCATCTATGAGTGCGCTGTTTCTTGGTGCAAAATTAAAAGATATTATCACAGGCCTAAGAACATTTCAAACAGTGCCCCATCGTTTGGAAGTCGTGGAAGTAATCAGTGGCATTAGGTTTATAAATGATTCAAAAGCAACCAACGTTGATTCAGTTTTCTATGCCTTGGATGGAATTGATAATAATATCATATGGATAGCAGGAGGCATAGATAAAGGCAATGATTATGACCAACTGGATGATCTGGTAGCAAAAAAAGTGAAAACGCTTATCTGTTTGGGAAAAGATAATGATAAGCTAATAGAGCATTTTCAAGGCTTAATCCATAGCATTTATTCAACCCGGTCTATGGACGAAGCAGTTCAGTCTGCTACTGAAAACGCCTCCCCCGGTGATGTCATATTACTTTCCCCCGCATGTGCCAGTTTTGATCTTTTTGATAACTATGAAGCAAGGGGGGAAGCTTTTCGAATGGCTGCAAAAAAAATAAAGCATGGTTTCAATACAATTAATGAAGGGTGAATCATGAGGGAATGGACACATAAATATCTAAAAGGAGATCCTATAATATGGTTTATTGTCATAACATTGTCGCTCTTTAGTATTCTGGTTGTTTATAGCGCAACAGGTTCTCTTGCCTACAGAAAGATGGGTGGTGATACTGAATATTATTTATTCAAACATACCACGCTTGTATTTTTAAGTTTGTTTATTATGTGGCTCGCCCATTGGCTGGATTACAGGTATTATGCGGGTGTCGCCAAGATAGCAGTCGTTCTATCCGTTCCATTATTATTGATCACCTGGCAATTTGGCGTTAATATCAATGAAGCGTCACGGTGGATCAGCATACCAGTGATCAACTATGCCTTCCAACCATCTGATCTGGCCAAACTTGCTTTGATCGTTGCTCTCGCAAGGATGCTATCCAAGAAACAAAAAGACATTAAGGACGTAAAAAAATCGCTCATCCCAATGCTAGGCTGGATTGGTGTTATTTGTCTGTTAATAGCCATGACCAATATTTCATCGGCTATGTTGCTCTTCATAACCTGTCTGCTTCTAATGTTTATCGGTCGGGTACCGGTTAAGTATTTGGCATTGCTTATTGGAATAGGTATAGTAGCCATTGCCATAGCTTTTTCAACCGGGCAACGTGGAAAAACAGCCATAAGCAGACTGGAAGACTTTTTTATCAAAAAAGAAATTCCTTACCAGGCTCAACAATCTTTCGTGGCTATTGCCACCGGTGGAGTTATTGGCAAAGGTCCGGGACAAAGTGATCAAAAAAACTTCCTGCCCCACCCCTACTCAGATTTTATTTATGCCATCATTATAGAAGAATATGGATTGATCGGTGGGATAATTATCCTGAGTATGTATCTGATCTTATTACAGAGAGGGGTGCATGCCATGGCAAAAAGTAAACACCCATATGGTGGTCTGCTAGCAGTAGGACTTAGTTTCGCGCTGGTTATCCAGGCAATTGTCAATATGGCTGTAGCAGTGGGTTTAGGCCCTATTACAGGATTGCCCCTTCCCTTGTTAAGCATGGGCGGTACTTCCCAGCTTTTTACTGGATTGGCTTTAGGTATTATCCTGAGTGTAACCAGGGAATATTACCAGTCCGATAAGCAAAAAAATACGATCAATAACGAAAAACTAGAAGCAGCATGACCACCGGTGCAACTTACAAGATAATTCTTAGCGGGGGAGGAACAGGTGGACACGTATATCCAGCAATTGCTATAGCAAATGCACTCACCGCTATAAACAAAAATGTTAATATCCTTTTTGTAGGTGCTTTGGGTAAAATGGAGATGCAAAAGGTACCTGAAGCGGGTTATAAGATCATCGGTTTACACATCTCAGGAATACAGAGAAAATTTTCTTTGAAAAACCTCCTTTTCCCGGTAAAGCTACTCACCAGCATTATAAGGTCTTTCGCAATCATTCGATCATTCAAACCCGATGCAGTAATTGGTGTAGGAGGTTACGCCAGTGGTCCCATCTTATATGCTGCCTCCAGAAAGAAAATACCTTCCTGTATTCAGGAACAAAATTCATATGCGGGACTCACTAATAAGTGGCTGGCTAAGAAAGTTGATAAGATATTCGTGGCATACCCTAATATGGAAAAATACTTCCCCACAGAAAAGATCGTTCTTACCGGAAACCCTGTCAGGCAAGATATTTTTAATATTGAAGCTAAAAGAACTGATGCTTTTAAAAATTTTGACCTTCAGCCGGATAAGCAAACAATTCTTATGCTGGGCGGAAGCCTTGGCGCAAGAACCATCAACGAAAGTACCTTAAATGGTTTGGAATTATTGATCAAAAACAATATCCAACTGATATGGCCTTGCGGAAAACTATACCATGAAAATATGAAGGAAAAAACGGACGGGAAGCTCACAAAAGATATAAAATTATTGGAGTTCATTACAGAAATGGATCTGGCGTATGCCGCTGCTGATATCATAATATCCAGGGCCGGGGCAATTTCAATATCAGAGTTAGCAATTGTTGGGAAGCCTGTAATTCTGGTTCCTTCGCCTAATGTAGCTGAAGACCACCAAACCAAAAATGCCCGGGCCCTGGCAGAAAAAAATGCTGCCATTATGATCCTTGATTCCCAGGCAATAGAAAGTTTGATCCCAAAAGCCATTGAACTCTTAAATGATCATAAAAAAAGAAATGAATTGAGCGAAAACATTAAAAAATTTCAACAATTAGATTCTGCTAATAGAATCGCAGCGTCAATAATAAAGTTTATAAATTGAAATTAGATAAGATCCATAGCGTATATTTTTTAGGCATAGGGGGCATCGGGATGAGCGCTTTGGCTCGATGGTTTGCCCACGCAGGCAAAAATGTGTCGGGTTATGACCGCACGTCTACGGATCTTACTACTAAGCTACAATATGAGGGGATTCCCATACATTTTTCAGATGATATTAATTGTATAGATGAACAGGTTTTGAATAACCCGGGTGAGAGCTTGATCATCTACACCCCGGCCATACCAAAAGACCATAAAGAATTCAATTATCTTAAAGAAAAAGGATTCTCCATAAAAAAAAGGGCTGAGGTGTTGGGAATAATTTCCAGGGCACATTTTACCATCGCTGTTGCTGGTACTCATGGAAAAACGACTACCTCATCTATGATTGCCCATATTCTTCATCACAGCGAGCATGGCTGTTCTGCATTTATTGGTGGCATTATGACAAATTATGAGTCCAACCTCATTATTGGAAGTGTTAATGATCCCGTAGTGGTGGAAGCCGATGAGTTTGACCGGTCGTTCCTTCACATAAATCCTGATATTGCCATAGTTACTTCCTTAGATCCTGACCACCTCGACATTTATGGTGATCACACTTCCATGACTGAAACATTTAGTCAATTTGTGGGGAATACTAAAAAGGGTGGAACACTAATTATAAACACGCAAGTAAATATTCAGAAACCAGCAATAAATCTTATCTCTTATTCTGATGGTGGAAAAGCTTTTAGCGGCAACATCCAAATTCAGGATGCTGCAATGATGTTTGATTATTACGGCCCCGGACACAATATAGAGGCCATAAGTCTATCCCTTCCGGGCGTGCATAACATCAATAATGCGGTAGCCGCTATCACATCGGCACTTCTTTTAGGTGTTCCCCCAAAAAAAGTTAAAGAGGCATTAAAGCGTTATAAAGGCGTTAAAAGAAGGTTTGAATACATCATCAAATCGGATGGCTTCATATTCATTGATGATTATGCCCATCATCCCAAAGAAATTGAAGCTTTAATCAGCAGTGTCAAAACTATGTATCCGGATAAAAAGATTACCGGCATCTTTCAGCCGCATTTGTATAGCCGTACCAGGGACTTCATGAAGGACTTTGCTGAAAGCCTGGAGCCATTAGATGAAGTCATTTTACTCGACATCTATCCGGCCAGGGAAGAACCATTGCCGGGGATAACATCTGAAGTTCTGCTTGGAATGATAAAGAATCCTAAAAAGAAACGGTTAAAGAAAGACCAGTTAATAAAAGACTTAATGAATAATGAACTGGAGGTACTGCTCACCATCGGAGCGGGAGACATTGATCAATTAGTAAGACCGATTGCGCAAGCATTAAACCCAGGTAAATCATGAATTTAAGTGGAAAAGACATCATTTCATTAACTCAGATTGTTTTAATTGTAGTAGTCGCATTGCTATTAATTGGCTTTGTTGAAAAGAAACAAAGCAACAAGTTGGTCAACGACCTGATCATTAATATCCAAAAAGATGGGGAATTTCAATTCATCGATGATAAAGAAGTCCAGAGTTTAATGAATGCCGGCAACACCGACTATGTGTTTGGGACTACCATCAAAAACATCGATCTTGATGTGCTCGAAGAAAGAATTGAAAAACATCATTTCGTGTCGGATGCCCAGGTATCCCATGATATCAAAGGAAACCTTTTAGTAAATATCCTTCAAAGCAAGCCTATCGCCAGAATTTATAATGGCAATGGTACAGATTGTTATATCAGTAAGTCTGGTAGGGTGATACCGATATCCGGAAATTACACGGCGAGAGTTCCGGTGCTTTTTATAGAAAATAAAAAATTATTGACCATTAAAAACATCAAAGATGATGTATTCGGGCAACAGCTTTTTAACCTACTGGATTACATTTATGAGGACCGCTTCTGGAGCGCCCAGATAGCTGAGCTTTACCTGGACAAGTACAATGAAATTATTATCTATCCTCAAATCAGTAAGCAGAAAGTGGCATTTGGTACTGCAGAAGATATTGAAAAGAAATTTAAAAAACTTAAGATCTTTTATGAGAAAATATTACCTTATAAAGGATGGAATACCTATGAAAGAGTAAGCTTAAAATTTAAAAATCAAATTGTTTGTGAATAATCACCATAGATATGCAAGAAGATAAAATTATAGTTGGATTAGACATTGGCACAACCAAGATATGTACCATTGTAGGTCGCAAAAACCACTATGGCAAGTTGGAGGTACTGGGCATGGGAAAGGCAGAATCAGATGGAGTGATCAGAGGTATCGTCACCAATATTGATAAAACCGTCAATGCCATTGAGAAAGCAGTGTTTGAAGCGGAGCAACAATCCGGCATTAACATACAGGTGGTCAATGTTGGTATTGCCGGTCAACACATAAGGAGCGCCATACACCATGGCTCCATTACCCGTGAATCATCGGAGGATGAAATCACCGTAGAAGATATCAACAGGCTGACAAACGACATGTACAGGATTGTGATCCCACCTGGTAGCGAGATCATCCATGTGATGCCCCAGGATTACATCGTGGATTATGAAGATGGCATCAGGGACCCCGTAGGCATGTCCGGGGTAAAACTGGAAGCGGACTTCCATGTGATTACAGCCCAGACGAACGCTATTAATAACATCAACAAATGCGTAAGAAGGGCAGGGTTGAATATTGAAAACCTTATCCTTGAACCGCTGGCGTCCAGCCTTGCAGTACTAAGCGATGAGGAAAAAGAAGCAGGAATATGTCTCGTGGATATCGGAGGAGGTACTACCGACCTCGCAATATTTTACGATAACATCATCCGCCATACGGCTGTCATACCATTTGGCGGTAACATCATCACTTCTGACATCAAACAGGGTTGCCTCGTCATGGAGCATCAGGCGGAGTTACTGAAAACCAGGTTTGGCAGGTCTATATCCGATGAAGCCAGCGAAAATGAAATCGTATCCATCCCAGGCCTGCGAAACAGGCCACCAAAAGAAATATCTATTAAAAACCTTGCCCATATTATCGAAGCCCGTATGGAGGAGATCATCGAAATGGTCCATACCGAAATCATCACTTCAGGATATGAAAGCAAATTGGCTGGTGGCGTAGTAATAACCGGAGGCGGTTCTTTGTTGCAGTACACCAAGCAATTATTTGAGTACATGACAGGCATGGATACCAGGATAGGTTATCCGAATGAACACCTGGGCAAAAGCAAGATCGATGAGATCAAGAGCCCAATGTTTGCTACCGGTGTAGGGCTGGTCCTCAGCGGTTTCCGGGCTATTGACGAAAGGGAAAACCGATACCAGGCAGTTGAAAACGACAAAAAGAATATTTATAAATCAAAAGGCGCCCTTCACGGTGACAATTTCTTTAAAAAGATCATCGAAAGGACAAAGGGTCTGTTAATTGATGACCTTGATGATAAAAATGAATACTAAATAAACAAAAGATCATGGCTGATAATACATACCAATTCGATTTACCTACCCATCAGAAATCAATAATAAAAGTAATCGGCGTAGGTGGAGGAGGAAGCAATGCAGTGAACCACATGTGCCGCCTGGGCATAAAAGATGTTGAATTTGTGGTTTGTAACACGGACCTACAGGCCCTGGAAAGCAGTCCGGTAAAAAATAAACTTCAGATCGGTATAAACCTTACCGGTGGACTGGGAGCGGGAGCTAACCCTGAGAAAGGAAAGAATGCCGCGGTAGAAAGTAAAGAAGAGATCAAACAGCTACTCGATGATGGAACCAAGATGGTATTTATCACCGCCGGTATGGGTGGCGGTACCGGAACAGGCGCGGCTCCTATAATTGCGGAAATTGCACGGGATATGGATATCCTTACCGTGGGCATCGTCACTGCACCTTTCGGTTTTGAAGGGAGAAAAAAACGAACGCAAGCTGAACAAGGCCTGGCTGAGTTGAAGCAGCATTGTGATACAGTGCTTGTGATTCTTAACGATAAACTGCGGGAGATTTATGGAAATCAATCCATCAGGGATGCATTCTCCAAAGCTGATAATATTTTGACTACCGCAGCTAAAGGTATTGCTGAGATCATAACGGTTCCCGGATATGTCAATGTAGACTTTGAGGATGTAAAAACTGTAATGAAAAATTCAGGTGCCGCAGTGATGGGCTCCTCATTAACCTCTGGCGACAACAGGGCATTAAAAGCTGCGGAAGAAGCAATTAATTCACCGTTACTGAATAATCAAAATATACTTGGGGCCGATAAAATATTGTTGAGCATCATTTCTGGTGAAGAAGCAGAACTTCAAATGGATGAGCTTACCGAGATCACAGATTATATGCAGGATGCAGCCGGTGAAGATGCCGAAGTGATCTTCGGTCATGGGGTAGACACAAACCTGGGTGACGAGCTGAGGGTTACTATTATTGCAACCGGCTTCGAAGAAAACGGTCAGTTAAACATCCCTCAAAAGGCTAAAAATGAGAAAAAAGTCTTTGATTTGGAATCAAATAAGCAGATCCCTTTATTCAAGAATGAATCAAAACCTAAGCCTAATGAGGATGATAAAAGCAAGGACGAGCAGCGGGTATTCACATTTGATTTTAATGATGACAACAAGAATGGTAGTGATGACATAAATGAAAATCTTTCTGTACATGAACCAAAAAGGGAGTCAGAAGAAGATGCGCCTTTGGAAGAACTTGAGGGTATGGCACATCCTCCGAGCAAAAAGGTCCAGTTGATGGAACAGGCACGCGAGCGGGTAAGAAGAATTAAAGAGCTAAAAAACAATCCTGAATTTGATGCAAATGCTTTCAAAGAAAAGCTTGAGGTCCCGGCCTATGAAAGAAAAAAGGTGAAACTAAGAGATGTGCCCCATTCTTCAGAAAGAAGTATTTCTCGATTCAACCTGACGGATGACAATAATATCCTGGGGGATAACCGCTTCTTACATGATAATGTAGATTGAGGCTAAAAGAACTATTCTTTTAGCCTTTTGGATTCACTTCATAGGATGAATAAAAAGTACTTAAATGTTACTTAAATACTATTCCTTCACAATAAAATTAATCTTATCAACACCAGTGTTTCCCGTTGCCTCCTGATATGCATAAATAGTTACTTCATATTGACCGGCTTCCTCAATATTCATCGACCCCTCAAAAAGGTTACGGCCTAATACAGTCAACGGCACTTCACCAATCATCGCTCCGTTTCTTTTGATCATTGCGTTAACCCCGATATTGTTAGCATCCCATAAGCCGCCCTCACTAATAGGGCAACCGCACATCATCACAATATTTGCCTGAAGCTTAAATGGTTCCCCCTTAATATCTTCTAAAGAAATAACCTGATGGGTTCGTGGTTTTAGACCTTCAATGATAAACCCCGGTATTTCCAGCACTATACCATCCCCAAGAATGTGCTTACCCGGTATCAACCATAATCCGGTGCTGGCATTTACTTCGGCTTGTTTCTTATTTATTGGAGAATAAACATCAATGACAACAAATACTGGCTCTTCGATATCAAGCGTTGCCAGGAATTTAGCGGTTTCTTCGTCTGAAATATCATTATACCGTTCCCAGGGTTCACGCATAATTAAATCTGTATTGCCAGTAGACCCTTCCGTTCTTCCCTGTGCTAATATCTCACCAGTCATTTGGTTTTTAATAATGACATAAGCGCCTCCTATTGAAGACCCGATAAACTTTGCATCTTTTGCTTTAGCCCTTACGATTAACTTTGTCTCTGTTGCCAATAATAAGGTGCTGGCTATTAAAAAAATGAATGTTAGAAGAATCGCTTTCATAGATTTGATATTCATAATACTTTATTTTCTGTTAAATTTTTATCCATGTATCAGAGTTTAAATCTAAATGAATCATCCTACTTCTGAAACCAGATTAATTCAGCTATCTTATGAATTTTTTGAAATTTTAATCCGATCGTTTCCATAGCTGTAAAAGCTAGTCAACCAGGCAGAAAATTATCCATTGATTTTTTCCGTGGCATCACCATGTTCTTACTTATCGGCGAGTTTAGTGGTTAGTCAAACTGAAAGGATTGCGAATAGACCTGGTTAAGCATGATGAATAGGTATGAAAAGATTAATGATTTTCCTGGCATAATTTATAAACTTCAGGATTTTATCTCAATTCAGTATTATCAATAATATTTAATTGAACGGCTTGTGATAATGGCTTCAGTTTGTTTATAAGCTTATTTTTCTTCTTGTTGCTAGCCAGGAATTCCTTGGTGTTGTTATTAAAAAGCATAAAAGCATGGTATTCTAAACCCTTTACATCTATTCCTTCAGTAACCCGCGAGTAAATTCTCTGGCTGGTCTTCACCGGATTGATGTAAATCTTTTCAACGGATTCGTATACTTTCCACTTACCAAATTTCAATAGGAAAAAAGAATTGAAAGATCGATATAGTTTTTCTTCCGGCTTAAACTGCACACCACGATATCCGGTAAATATCATCAATGACAAAAAGATAAGCAAGGGACTTACATAAGGGAAGCCAATGATGGTTATCAATCCACCGATCAGAAGAATAACGCCAAATAACTGGAACTGAAGTGGAAAGAGTCGTTCAGCGATTAGGTTGATCATATGGATTAGCGTATTTATTAATTAAGTCTAATGTAACAATTCTAAGCGGTACTATCAAGTAGCCTGACAAAGTCGGATGTATGCAAGACCAATCCAGGCTTTATTTTGTCGGCTTTGCTGCGTCCGCTGTGCCTATTCAATTAAGATTACATCCACAGATGCACTGGGGAGCGTCTGCCCGGCTTCTATGGAAGGTACCCTGAGATCCGTCCCGGATTAATAAAACGAAGCGGGGTATTTGGCTATCTCGGGGGCTGTTGCATCATTGCACTTTCATCTTCCCATCCAGTAGTTGTGTTACCGGGCAGGTGGAAATATTTTTATTCACTCAATCCTTTTACCTTTTCCTATACTATATCAAAGGCAATTGATAACCTTTTCGATAGGTTCGGTGCATGTATAGGTCGGCCTGTAGGTCATCAACAAACGCTTCAGTGTTAGGGTCCCATTTTATGGGTCTGCCGAGGTCGTAAGAGATATTTCCCAGTGTACATACCGTACACGTTCTATGGCCTACCTCCACCGGCACCCTTGGATCCTTCCTTTCCCTTAACGCCTCAACAAAGTTCAACTGATGTGGAATTTTTGTTTCGTAAGGCCCTTCCTCCTGTTCCTGCTGCTCTGGTTTTAAATTTTTTCTGGATGCTTTGTAGTGACCTCTGGAAACTTCTATCCATCCATCTTTGCCCTGAAATTTCACCCCTTTCGTCTTCTCTTCATTAAATGGCTCCTCTGTCATGATTACCCCATTACCGTACTTATAAGTCAGGTGTTGATAATCTTCATAACCGGCAGGGATGATTTCCCTTGGGCCATCATCATCCATATCCAGACCCCATTGCGCAATGTCGAACATGTGAGCACCCCAATCTGTGGTGAAACCACCACCCATTTCTTTATACCAACGCCAGCCGCCCCATATCTTTTCGTCTTCCTTCGGATCCAGTGAAATTGATGGGTTCAACTCAGAATTATAATGAACGTAGGGGTTAGGCCCTAACCACATATCCCAGTTCAGGTCGATGGGCAGGATTTCTTTTGGAAGGTTGTAAGGTGTGGGCGGGGCACCTACATAAGCGAATACTTTCTCGATCTCCCCGAGCTTACCTTCCTGAACCATCCTTACCGCGTATTGGAAATTAGGGTCTGAGCGCTGTTGGCTACCTACTGCTAATATTTTATTGTATTTACGTACCGCTTTCCTCAACATTTTCCCCTCCAGGATAGTCAGGGTCAGTGGTTTTTCCAGGTAAACATCCTTACCGGACCTTAGGGCATCGATGGCAATCAATGCATGCCAATGATCAGGGACAGCGATCACCACGGCATCGATATCTTTCCGTGCCAATAAGTCTTTGTAGTTTTCATAGGTCTCCACATCCACACTGGTACCCTTGCTCTTGTAATGAGCTTTCACCCTATTTTCAAATCGTTTTCTTTTTCTGCCATAAACATCAGAAGCTGCCAACACCTTTACCCCATCGATGTTGATAAAACCATTCATTAAAAACATGGCTTGCCTGCCTACGCCAATAAAACCTAAATTGATGGTATCATTTGGTTTAAAACTTCTAAATCCGGGCAAGATCACCATTCCGGCCGTACCTAAAGCCGTGGTCTGTATGAAAGACCTTCTACTAAAATTTATTGAGTTTTCTGTTGTCATCTGTTATTATTTTCTTGAAAATAAATATCAACTAAAGTAATATCTCTTTAAGGAAATCCCACTGTTATTAAGTAAGTTTCTAGACAAATCCCTAATCTTCCCGGCATTAAAAGCTCATTAGGACGATATTGAGCCATCCAAAAAAGATATCCCGGCCAAAACAATTAACCAAAGCCTTATTCCATTAGTGTTTTCAGGTACTATTAGATTAAGCAATTGCCTATTCAACGCTAGTGGAAATTACATAGAAATTCTTTTCTCGTAGTTATAATATTTGTATCCATCAATTATCAGAATCATGAAATTTAACTTCGTATTAATCGCTAGTTTATGGTTTTTATCTATCCACATTGATGGGTTTAGCCAGGATTTTAAAAAGCTTAAGAAGCTTGAGGCCAAAGCTGAAGCGGCATTCTATGGAGAAAATTTTATTGAAGCTGCTGAACTTTATGAAGAATTACTAACGCTGCAACCCGGTAACAACTATGCCAGGTACCATCATGAAATTACTCAATTGCTAACTTCAAAAGAAGGAAAGAGCCCGAAAGAAATATTAAAATATGCAGCCAATGAAGGGGCTGAAGATAAGTTTTTCAACTATTGGATGGGAAGGATTTATTACAAGCAGAATATGTTTAGCAAAGCATTAAATTCTTTTAAAGCATTTTTAGATGTGGATGCTTATAAAAGTGATGAGATAATAGCTGAGTCAAAAATGCTTGTTGAAAGATGCAATTATATCCTGGGAAACATTCCTTCGGACTTTATGGTCGTTCACCTGGGTAATGAAATCAATAGTTCATCGGATGAGATTAGTCCGGTCTATTTTTCTAATACAGGTGAACTGCTATTCATTTCATCCAGGAAAAATGACTTGGATAATGCAACAGTCCAATATCAAATCTATCAAACCAACTATGCCGGAAACAAATGGAAAATTCCGGTAATACCTAATCTTTTCAGAAATGCTATAAACGGGATCAACAACCTGAAAATTAGTAATTATGAGAATAATCTATTGATAGCAGACAATAATCATATGCTTAATAGCAAAAGAGAAAAAGATCAATGGCTGAACCCTGAAAAATTGGATAGTAAAATATCCCGGTCTGATTTTTCATCGGATTTCTTCATAAGTCAGGATGGGTCAATCATTATTTTTTCTTCAGATAAATCGGTCGAGGGGGGCCTGGAGCTATACCAATCCAAAAAAGATGAGCAAACAGGGGCATGGTCCAAACCAACGTTTATGGGTTTTACCTTGAATTCTCCTCAGGATGAGGGTTATCCTTACCTATCGCCCGACAAAAAAACGCTTTACTTCTCCTCAATGGGCCATAATTCCATGGGCGGTTTTGATGTTTATAAATCAGAATGGATCGACCAGGCAAATGACTGGTCCCAACCTGTAAACCTGGGCAAACCGCTTAACACTACAGACGACGAGATGTACTTTAAAATGAGCTCAAATGAAAGATTCGGATATTTTTCATCCGACAGAAGGGGCTCAAATGGAAATATGGACATCTACTTTTTCTGGAAAAACAACTATGTACCTGTGATTGGCTTCATTGTTGAAAAATCTAATAAACAACACCTCAAAAATGTAAACATTGAATTTACCCCTTCCAATATTTTATTCAACACAACCTCAGCTACCACTGATGAATATGGGGAGTTTAAAACGAAACTCATCACCAATGAAAAGTACATGGTCGAAATTCGTCAAAATGACCAAACGATCTATAAGGATGTACTAACGGTTCCGGAGAATAAGAAATACACCATCTATAAAGATTTCTATGTCGAAGACACAGAAAGTGAGAATGTGCAATTTGAACTGGCCGGTAATAAATCTTCGGATGGTATTGCCAAAAAATGAGATCCTACGCCCATAAAATATAAATATTAGTGTTTATCACATCATCCTCTATTTCTGAATTTTGATAAAAATATGATCTGTAAAAAATTCAAATAGCCTGGTATTCTGTCATTCTGTGTCATGACAAATGGCATTGGCGTCTATGGTTATCTCTGATACATTGCCTCCTTTAAGAAAGATAACCTTAAACCAACAGATATGATACCTAAGCATATTGAGCACATTGGAATCGCCGTAAAAGACCTCCAATCGAGCATCGATTACTATGAAAATGTTCTTGGACTTTCATGCTACAAAATCGAAGAAGTTGAGGATCAAAAAGTAAAAACAGCTTTTTTTCAGGTAGGACAAACAAAAATTGAACTACTGGAATCAACTGATCCTGAAGGGCCTATTGGGAAATTTGTTGACAAAAAAGGCGAAGGCCTTCATCACATCGCCTTTGCAGTTGATAACATAGAGGATGCCCTGGAAAACATCCAATCAAAAGGTGTACGATTAATCGATGAAAAGCCCAGAAAAGGGGCAGAGGAACTCGATATAGCTTTTCTTCATCCAAAATCCACCCATGGTACATTAACAGAACTTTGTGAAAAGAAAAACTGACATTTTCAATATAGAATCATGTCTACAAATTCAGAAAAAATTAAAGCACTTGTCGAGAAACGTCAGCAGGCTCGCTTAGGGGGTGGACAGAAAAGAATTGAATCCCAACACGCCAAAGGGAAGTTCACTGCGCGCGAACGTATTGAAATGTTATTGGATGAAGGAAGTTTTGAAGAATACGATATGTTTGTTACCCACCATACCCAACACTTTGGTATGGAAAAGAAAAAATTCCTTTCTGATGGTGTTATTACCGGTCATGGTACCATAGATGGCAAAGTGGTTTATGTATACTTCCAGGATTTTACCGTTTTTGGCGGATCGCTTTCCAAAGCCTATGCTAATAAAATAGTCAAGATCATGGACCAGGCCATGAAAGTAGGGGCTCCCATCATTGGGATAAATGATAGTGGCGGGGCACGTATCCAGGAAGGCGTGAGAAGTCTTGCAGGTTACGCAGATATTTTTCAAAAAAACATAATGGCTTCCGGGGTTGTACCTCAGATATCAGCAATTTTTGGCCCCTGTGCCGGAGGGGCTGTTTATTCCCCAGCCCTTACAGACTTTATTGTCATGATCGAGAACACCAGCTATATGTTCGTAACAGGCCCAAAGGTTTCTAAAACAGTTACCGGGGAAGATATCAGCGAAGAACAGCTTGGCGGCCCAAATGTACACGCCACAAAATCTGGTGTAACGCATTTTGTGTCCCCAAATGAGGAGGAAGGCATCATGCTTATCAGAAAACTGATCAGTTACTTACCTCAAAACAACCTGGAGGACCCGCCAATTCTTGAAAGTACCGATCCTATCGACCGGTTGGATGATAATCTAAATGAGATAATCCCAGATAATCCGAATCATCCTTACGATATTAAGGATGTGATCTATACCATCGCCGATGATCATGAGTTCCTGGAAGTTCAAAGACAATTCGCCAGAAACATCATTACAGGGTTTGCCCGGTTCAACGGAATGTCTGTGGGTATTGTGGCAAATCAGCCAAATTTCCTTGCCGGCGTACTGGACATCAGTGCTTCCAGAAAAGCTGCAAGGTTTGTACGCTTTTGTGATGCCTTCAATGTACCCATCCTCACATTAGTCGATGTACCAGGTTTCTTGCCAGGCAGTAGTCAGGAGCACCAGGGGATAATAATTCATGGAGCTAAGTTACTTTATGCTTATGGCGAAGCCACCGTCCCAAAAGTAACGGTAATACTCAGGAAAGCCTATGGTGGTGCTTATGATGTGATGAGCAGTAAACACCTGCGTGGAGATGTAAATTATGCATGGCCCAGCTCAGAAATAGCCGTGATGGGACCTAAAGGCGCCATAGAAGTACTTCATTTCAGGGATTTAAAAGAAATAGAAGATCCGGAGGAAAAAGCAAAATTCATTCAGGAAAAAGAAGATGAATACCGCACCAAATTTGCCAGCCCTTATGAAGCTGCTGAATATGGGTATATAGATGACATCATTGAGCCAAGGAATACCAGATTCCGTGTGATCAGGGCCTTCACAACACTGGCCACTAAAAAGGATGTGAACCCACCAAAGAAACATTCAAACCTTCCTCTTTAATCATGGAATTTAATCCCTCTGCAATTGGTAATGATAGCGTAGTATTAGCCGTTTTTGGTTATCTGGCTGTTTTTATGGTATTGGTTACCTTGTTCATAGTTTTTTATAATATGCCTAAAGTGCTCAACTACTTATTTAGCCCCAGGGTAAAAAAAACTTCCATTGAACAGCCTGCTACTGTTAACAAAGATATTCCCGGTGAAGTAAATGCAGCTATAGCCACAGCCATTCACCTTTATCTAGAAGAGCTTCATGACGATCAGGATATGCAACTGACCATTCAAAAAATATCAAAAAGTTACTCTCCATGGAGTTCAAAAATATATGGCCTATTAAATCAGAATCAATTTAGAAATCAACTGCGATGAAGCGTTTCAAATTCAGAATAAACGGAAATATCTATCAGGTTGACATTCATAATTTTGAGGGAAACCTGGCTGAACTGGAAGTCAATGGTACACCTTATAAGGTGGAACTCGAAAAAGAAATGGCAGTTTCCAAAACACCTAAACTGGTAAGGGCTAAAACGCCTAAGCCAACTAGTGAAGCTTTCCAGCCTTTATCATCAGGAGATAAAATCAATGAGGTAAAAGCACCGCTACCCGGCTCGGTCTTAGAAATATCTGTCAAAGAAGGTGATCAGGTAAGTAAAGAACAGTGTGTATGCGTGATGGAGGCCATGAAGATGGAAAACAAGATCCTGGCAGAGCAGGCTGGCAAGGTTAAATCCATAAAAGTTAATCCGGGTGATAATGTGTTGCAGGATACCGTCTTAATGGAAATAGAATAACGCAATGGAAGGATTCACCCAATTTTTTGAATACACAGGATTTGCTAATGTCACCGTTGGTCACCTGATCATGATCGTTGTAGGCCTGGTATTTATTTACCTGGCCATCAACTATGAATATGAACCTTTGCTCTTAGTACCTATTGGTTTTGGTGTCCTTATTGGGAACATACCTTTTTTAGAGGATGCGGGTCTGCAACTGGGCATCTATGAAAAAGGAAGTGTCATAAATTATCTTTACCAAGGCGTGATCCGGGGCATTTATCCACCCCTGATCTTTCTGGGGATTGGGGCAATGACCGACTTCTCCACCCTGATGTCCAGCCCTCGTCTGATGTTGTTAGGCGCTGCCGCACAGATCGGCATATTCCTTACTTTCCTGGGGGCTATTGCTATCGGTTTTAACCAGGCAGAGTCCGGTGCTATTGGCATCATAGGTGGTGCAGACGGGCCAACCGCTATTTTCCTTTCCTCAAAGCTAGCCAACGGCACCGGAGGTAATCAAAACCTCATAGGCCCCATAGCCATTGCAGCTTATTCTTACATGGCATTAGTACCGGTTATTCAACCTCCCATCATGCGATTACTTACCAAAAAGAAGGAACGCGTAATCCGGATGAAGCCTCCTAGAACAGTATCTAAAAAGGAAAAAATACTTTTCCCCATTGTGGGTATTTTACTCACCGGCTTTATTGCACCTGGCGCTTTACCATTATTGGGTATGTTGTTCTTTGGTAATCTGCTTAAAGAATCCATGGTCACCAACAGGCTGGCTGAAACCGCTCGAAAATCACTCATAGACATTGTCACCATACTACTTGGGGTTACTGTCGGGGCTTCTACCCAGGCCAATGTGTTTCTTACCCCTCAGTCAATACTGATATTTGTATTAGGGGCTTTGTCCTTTATAATTGCTACTGCCGGAGGTATCTCCTTTGCAAAGTTTATGAACTTATTTCTGAAAGAGGGAGACAAGATCAACCCATTGGTAGGTGCAGCAGGTGTTTCTGCAGTGCCTGACAGCGCCAGGGTGGTGCAACATGAAGGGTTGAAATACGACCCCAACAACCATTTGCTTATGCATGCCATGGCTCCTAATGTGTCGGGCGTGATTGGCTCCGCTGTAGCTGCAGGTATTCTAATGAGTTTCCTGCTTTAGGTGATGACCTGAATTCCGGGCATAATTTGGCAAAGCAGCTTGGATGCATTTGCTTTGCAGCAAAAGAAAAATTATGAAATTATTCAAACCATTTATCCCCGCAGTACTTATAACCTTATTATTTGTAACCATCATAAGTGCCTGCGACAGCAAATCCGAACAAGGCGACGAACAATCAGAAACCAGCCAGTACGAGCAGCAAGATCAGAGTGAAACCATGGAAGATAAAACCACTCAGGATGACGAACTTTTACAACAGTTAAGCCAAGGTCAACAAACCGATCTGGAAGTAAGTGAAAAGGAGATGCAAAAATTCGTGGAAATATCCCAGGAAATAAGGACAGCCCAGCAAAGCAGCCAGTCTGAGATGCGCAAGGTGGTGGAAGACAGCGACCTGGGCTTAGAACGGTACTCACAAATTGTTCAATCCCTGCAATCCGGTGATACCAGTAGCAGCAGCTACTCTGACCAGGAAAAACAGCAGTTTGACGATGTTAATCAAACTTTGCAGCCTATGCAACAGCAGATGCAACAGGATCTTATGCAGACCATCCAGGACAATGGCATGAAAGTACCTCGCTTCCAACAGATCAGCATGGCCTTGCGCCAGGACGCTGAACTTCAACAACAATTCAGGGAAGCTATGGAAAGTCAACAGGAGTAAATCATGTGAATGCCCACAGCCGGCACCTCGATCCACCACACCAGCCACCCGCCGGGCTAGCCTGCCGGAACACAACCCATGGCGGTCTAGCCCCGGCTCCAAAGGCAAATAAGAAGCATTATCTCACCACAGAGGGTACTGAAAGTTTTGCAGAAGCGACAACATATTTCCCTGAACCCGAAGACTACCGAATGGGTCCTGAAAAGTATCTGGACCATATCCGGAAGTGTAAAGA